>JAWXAM010000001.1:0-49499 GCA_034439495.1 Terricaulis sp.
CCGAACCCGAAGCCGCGCTTCGCTGCATCGACCGCTATGCCACTGCGGGCATTCAGATCGCGATCGACGATTATGGCGCGGGCTTCTCGTCCCTCTCGTATCTGAAGCGCATCCGCGCCCACGAACTCAAGCTGGATAAGTCCTTCATCCAGGCCTTGAGCGAAAATTCCCGCGAAGCCCTGCTCGTCAAATCAACCGTCGATCTGGCTCATGGTCTGGGCATGAAGATCACTGCCGAAGGCGTCGAAACGGCCCCCGTCCTCGATCTGCTCACCCGCATGGGCTGCGACGTGGCGCAAGGCTATTTGATCGGCAAGCCCATGCCGCTCGCCGAATTCATGCACACAATCGGCCGCGTCGACGAAGCAAGCGGCCCTGCCGCAACCCCCATCACCGGCGCTGCTCGATTGGCGCACAAGGGTCACGAAACGCCGGCTTTTTCTAGGAAGGCTGGCGGATAGAGAGCCCGCCTAGAATTGCGGAAATCGGTGGTGCGTTTGGCCGAAGGGATGGTGCGCGAAGCGCGCTCACACGCGTGGGACGCGAATTTCATTGGCGTAAAATGGCACCCTCGCCGACATAAGGTAAAATCTTGTACGTCAGATTTGGCCAGATGACTTGATCCTCGTTTAGGTCGTCTCCTCACTGCCTTTTCGACGGCGCCCTTCGCGCCCCCCCAGTGGCGGTGCACCCAACGATCGTTAGGCCTCACGACTATCAGTTGTCGCACGCCCACATCGGTGCTTTGCTAGCGCATCAGGTGAGGCGGGGGCCCATTAGATGGACATTGAAAATCCGAGCAAAAGCGCCGATGCGCACCGCGTTCCACCCTACCATGATCGAGAATTTGTAGAGCGCGATTTTACGCCAACGCGGATCGAAGAGCAGGGATTGCGGCTGCTCTACCGGGCTCTCAATGTCGGTCGCGCAATCGCGTTCGTTGGCTCCGGCGTGTCCTCCGCTTACGGGCGCCCGAGTTGGGGCGCTCTGATCGAAGAAGTTAAACTAGGAGCGAGCGCAAAGCGAGGTGAGCGCCTCGAATCGTCTGATGGCGCGCTGATGAGAGACCTCTACAGCGCGGCGGAGGCCGTTGACGCCGCCGCCCCCATCGACATTTCCGACCCCGACCTTTTGCCGCTGCGGGCGCAACTTTACCGCAACATCGAGACGCTGGCCGCAGCGGGAGAGAATGTGGAGAACGATCGGCGCGAAGACGCGCTCCGCACCAAAATCAAGGAAATGACCGGGAGCGACGACTACGCCGCCCAATCAGGTTGGCGCGCGCTCTTCGCTGGCGGGCGAGTCGTGCCAACCCACCCGCAGTCTTGGCGCGCGATCGATGTGCTCGACTCCATTATGATGGCGGTTGAGACCGCCCCCTCAGATCCCGCGTGGAGACGCCTTCGCGAAGCGCTGGAGCACCAACACAGGAGAGCATGCGAGCCGCTCTCGGGTGTCGGCGCCACACCGCGCGCTTCTGCAGAGGAGCGGCTACTCGTGCCTTTGGTGGCGGCTTCAATCGGCACTGCAAGCCGACGACGGCTCGCATCGCGCGTCGTGGAAGCGGCAGACCAACGACGAGACCCTGCCTTGCGCGCCAACGCCGACGCCCGGCGGAGTCGAAATCACGATCCTGTCCGCCTGCTGCTCGAAAAGCTGAACATACGGCGCTTTCTAACGACAAATTATGATTTTGAACTGGAGATGGGCTTGGAGCGGCTCGGCTTTCCGACCGGGATGCTGCGTCCGCCTCCTCAAGACGGCAAACGTGAACGTTGGATCGAGGCTAAACGCGGCGAGCAGGCGCTAGAAGCTGAGCGCGCCCTCGGCGAGCGCGCGCGCAGCGTCGTGCTGACGCGAGCCAGCGCATCAGAGCTCACGAACTTCGCCGTTAAAGCGCGCCCCTTCGACTACGAAATATTTCATCTCCATGGTCGGGCAATCCCCGGGGAAAAGGAGGGTTTGGTCGTCACCGAACGTGACTATCAAGCGACTTATCTGCGCAATGCTCCCGAAGCCCACGTTATGGATGAAGCGCTGACAGCAGCGATGGCCGGAATCCAATCATCTTCGTCGGCATGGGCATGTTGGAAGCCGACCTGTTGCGCCCTTTGCGCCGTTTCGTGGCTGGCCCGAGCGCCAACCTCAACCGCTCGATTGTCGCACTCTTGCCGACAGAAGAGCGACACGCGCGGCGCGTCCGCACGGCGCTGCAGCTTTATCTCCGCTACGGCGTGCACGTTGTCTTTTATGACGGCGCGAGTCGCCTCGCCGATCGCAAAGCAAATGATGCAAAGCCCGCTTCACCCACCTTCATTCCCGCACCATGGCGCAAAGATAAGCCCGGAGCGGATGCAGTAAGTGACGAGGCGCCTCTCTTTCGCAGCATTTCTCGCATCGCCGCATTGCGCGAGGACCTTCTCAGCAAATACGCGGTGACGCGCGATCGCTGCAAAGCCTGGAGCCTGCGCAACGATCCCTTCGACCTAGTGCGGGAGGCGCTCCCCCACAGCACACAGCAAAGTTTGGCATTAGCCGCAATCGACGCAGCTCTCAGCGTGCTGCGCGATCCCGATATGTGGTCCAGCGATGAACGGCGCGAAGCGTTTGCTGAGTTTCTCTCATCGCTGGATGGACGCGTGCGCACGCGGGCGCTGTGTACGATGTTGGATGATGTCGCCGCCGAACGACAAGTCTGGTGGCGTCACTGGCTGGAGATGCCGCATGTGCGCCAGTACCGCCACATCGTCGAGACGTTTTCCAAGGGAGCTTGGGCGCCGATCCCGGCGCGGCGAGAGCATGCGCCCTATTTGAGTAACCAGCGCGATCCAATTCGTTGCGTGCGCTACCTAGTCAAATCAAATGAGCACGAGCCGGTGCGCGAGATATCTGAATTGGCGCGCGACAGCATTTTGGTCGCGCCAACCAATCCAGGGCGCCGGATATTCATCGCCCACGGCACCAACGGCGCCGGCCGCGGCGCCTTCTTCCACAATCTCGCAGAGCATTTTCACGTCGCGCGCAACGTAGCGGGGCAGCCCCTTTATCAATGGGGTTTGTTCGTCAACGCCACCTTCTCGACCGAATACAGCTCCGTGATCGACGGCCTCATCAATTTTCTCGAGCGCGGCCAGCACCCTTTGGCCATCTCCCTCGGCGAGGAGGGCACGCGCTTGCGGAGCGCCGCTGTGCGCCAGCATTTAGGCTCGCTCTATCCCCGCGGCGTCTCGCGCGAAAAGCGGGGGCTCATCCTGCTCGGCGCCGTCGATATTCTCTTCGACGCCAACGGAAGCGCCAAGAATCGAGAAGTGGTGGAAGCGCTTGCCGAGTTAGTTGGGCCGGAGACGGAGGAAATGCCCATCGACATCGTCTTTGGCTGCCGAACGGCGACCGCTGCGAGCGTTTTTTCTCTGCCCTCGGCGACGACGCCGACAAACGGCGAGCATCCGGTCCTGTTTGGCGCGCGGCAGACCCCGCCTCATGACGCCGCCATTCCCCTCACCGAAGCAGAAGCAAAAGCAAATTTGCAATCGTTCGACGCGCAATTTCTTCACATCGAGCGTCCGCAACTGCGCCAACGCGTGGAAGCGACACTCGCCCGCCATGGCATCCCCACGCTCAGCGAACTCAGCAAACGCATAACCGACCCGGCGGCGCGAGAAGTCATCAGCGATCCGCCCCGCCATTTGCAACGCGCGCTGGCGGGCCGGTTCTCGGCCGCAATCGCGATAGATTGCGCCGCCGAGACGTTCAACCGGACGCGCGCGCTCTCCAAGGCGCGAGGTGAGACGGAGGAGATCGGCGTAAACAGCGCCGCCCGCGCGGTAGCGGATTTTTTGGTCCCGCTGGGCGAGGCTTTTACCAGGAGCAATCCGCCGCGCGACGTCATGATTGGGGCGGTGCTGGCGCAGTACGATCGGCTACATAAGCTCTACCCACCGCCGGAAGGATTGCCTCAAGAAGACCTTTGCACCGTCATCCTCAAACATGTGGCCATCATCTCTGCACCGGTCGAAGTATCCGTACTCGCACGTTGCCCCGAAATCATCGCCCTGCTCAAAGGTCTCGACTACGGCAAACGCGTGAGCGAAATCGCTCGACACCTCGATTGGCTGGAAAACCACTCCTTAGTGTTCAGGATCGAGCGACGCTTTGAGTTGCAGTCGAAGTCAAACGAATTTTCGCGCTATGTCGTGCACCAGAGCCTGCAGAGCTATTTTTACTTCCGCATGGGCTCGCCGCATATTGAGCTTGGCGATAGCCGCCTCTTCACCGTGTCGACTTTCGCCTCGCAACGGGCGGACGTTCCCACACCGACCAAGGAAGCCTACGGGCTGTTGATCGCACTGGTGCGCGCGCTGATCGGCTACCCAACCGGGGCGCCCTCCTATGTCGAGCAGGTCTCTGAGGAAGAACGGACGCGCGATATTTGCGCATTGCGCGCTGCCGTCAGTCTTGTCCGCTCAACATTTAGCCTCGCTGTGGTTTCGCGCTTCTCAGAGTTTGAAACGAGCGACAATGCCGGCGGGCGGGCATTTGGCTACTTGGAAGAGTACCGGCTCTTGCTGCGCTGGATCGTCTTTCGCTCCGGCATTCTTGGGCTTCAGAAAACCTCCGCCGATGGACGCGCGCAGCTTGCTTTGTGGCGGCGCGCAACCGCAGTTGACAAATCCCGCGCCTTAGACGCCTTCTCTCACTTGCCGGAGGAAAAAGCGGAGCAACGGGCAAAAGCCGCACTGAACCTGCGATACCGCTTTAACGCGCTTTATCGCGACGAAGTGACCTGGCTCTACAACGAATGTGCGCTGGCCTCCTACGCGCAAGGCAACGTTCCGGACGCGCTGGCGCTCTTCGATCAAGCCGCTCGTTGCAACGACATGATAGAGGGACGAGACGGTCCCAATAGCGTCCGGATCCGATTGAACAAAGCCGTTGTCGAGATCGACCGGGGTAATCTCGGACGTGCGAGCACCTCACTCAAGAGCCTTGAGACGCTAGCCAAAAGCGAGCCCGTCATCAGCGCCATCGCCATGGGCTATCAAGGGCTGATTGCGCATCTGCGGCGCCGGACGGGCCGTGCGCGTCAGCGCTATGAACAAGCCCTCGCTCGGCTGCGCCGGTTAGGCGAAGGCCGCGCGATCTCGATCTTCGAACGTCATCTTGCCGATCTTGAACGACCGGACGACCCTACGCGCGCGCTGTCACGGCTAAACACGGCCCTCGCCGAAGCGGAGACGGCCCATCAGCACGACCAGGTGCACAGGATCAATGTCTCGATCGCGCGCTGCGAAGTGGCACAAGGGGCCTCGCCGTCCCCGCAGAATATGCGTCGCACCATGCGTCGGCTAGACATGGTGCAGCGCTATGCCGAGGTCATGGAGATTCACACTCTCAAGATTGAAGCCATGCTGGTGCGGTCATTGGTCATTTCCCAGCAGGGCGAAACACGCGCCGCTGGTGAGGAAGCGGTTGGCGCGCTCAGTCTCGCCACGCTTTACGGACAGAAGCTGCGGGCGATCTTTGCCCTCGCACGATTGGGGGCGCTCATCTGCGATCGGCCGAACTACCAAGCCCAGGGCGTGCGACTTCTGCAGGCAGCACACGAGATGGCGGAACGCCACAACTACCAGCCGGCGCGCGAAAGCACTCGACAAAGATTGGTCGAGATGGCGCCCGAGTGGTTCGAGTGAGGGGCGCGTCTCGGCCCACGCACAGCGATCGCTGACGCGGGACGCCTTCTGGAGCCGAGCGGAATTCGGGGGAGAAAAGTAAGGATTTACAATTAGCGACCGGCTCGCGCCTACGAAACTGGCAGCGAAGGCAACGGCCCCGAACAGTGGCACGCACCCTGAATAAAGTCGCGGATCACCTGCGCATGCCGTCAGTGCGGCCGCGAGGGCAACGAAAGCGCAAACCTGAAGCGATGCTTTCATGGAATGAGCACGCGCGATCTCGCCGTGAACCGTCATTTATCCGGTCTTCACGATACCCCGCCCAGCTAATCGTTAGTCCGGTCACTCCCCGTTCTTTTTTTCCCGATGACCTTCACTGCCCACGTCGGCTCTGGGGCGCGCAAGGCGTCGGGTCCGAAGTGGGCTAGACCGTCCGCTTCGATTGCTGTCCGGCCTCCAATCCGATTGCTAAGGCTTGCGAACACCGCAGGTGTTGACACCCAACAGGGCGTACGCAGGGCAAAATCCCACCAAACCGGTGAGTAGCGGCACAACGCCAAGCCACCCCCACGGACTCTGCGGCCCCACGAACACGAGCGAAATGATCGCAACGCCAGCGATCACACGAATGATTCGATCCAAAGCGCCCTCATTGACTGGCATTACTCTTCTCCTTTGCTCAGCAAATTCTTGATCGCGCTGATTACCTCGCCTCGGCCAGCGATGACGCATCGGGCGACTTCTCATCGTCGCGCATCACGACGTAGATGGCGGGGATCACCAGCACCGTCAGCAGCGTCGACGACGCCAATCCGAACAGCAGCGAAATCGCCAGCCCCTGAAAGATCGGGTCAAACAAAATGACGCCGGCGCCAATCATGGCGGCGAGCGCAGTCAGCATGATGGGCTTGAAGCGAATGGCGCCAGCCTCAAGCAGAACTTCGCGCAGCGGCCGGTCCACCGTCTTGGCGTGACGGATGAAATCCACCAAGAGGATTGAGTTTCTGACGATGATTCCGGCAAGCGCGATGAAGCCAATCATCGAGGTCGCTGTAAACGGCGCGTTGAAGAGAATGTGGCCGATGACAATGCCGATGAGCGTCAGCGGAATCGGCGTCAGAATAACGAGCGGCAGCTTGAAGCTTTTGAACTGCGCAACGACCAGAATGTAGATCGCCAGGATCGCCACGGCGAAGGCCGCGCCCATATCGCGGAAGGTGACGTAGGTGATCTCCCACTCGCCGTCCCAAAGCAATGACGGGACGCTCTCGTCAGCGGGCTGCCCGTACATGATGATGTTTGGCCGAGGTAGATCGCCCCAATCGTGCGCGCGCACGAGCCGCTCGACATCGAGCATGCCGTAGATCGGCGCCTCATACGCCCCGGCAAGCTCGGCCATCACCATTTCGGCGTAGCGCCCGTTGCGACGGAAGATGGGATAGGATCCGGCTTCGGTCTCCGCAGTCACCAACTCGCCCAGTTCAACCAGCCGCGCGCCATCTTGGCTGGCGGCGACCGGCATGGATGCAAGACTCTGAGTCCACGACCGCGCGGACTGCGGCAATCGCACGGCGATCTCGATCGGATTGCGCCCCTCGCCGCGATGCGAATACCCAATGACTTGTCCACCCATGGCGACAGCGACGGAATCCATCATGTCGCGTTCGGAAACACCGAAGAATTCCAGTTGCTCGCGATTGGGTGTAAGACGAAGACGCGGGCGCTCGACGCCGAAGCCGTTGTCAATATCGACCAAATACGGCACTTCGGCAAAGATGCCCTGCAGCTGGCGCGCAACTTCACGACGCGTCCGTGCGTCCGGGCCATAAACTTCCGCCAACAAGGTTGCAATAACCGGCGGCCCCGGCGGCACTTCGACGACACGCACAACCGCTCCAGTCGGCACGCGGAGCGCTTGCAGCCGCTGTCGCAAATCAAGCGCGATGGCATGACTGGTCCGGCTGCGATCTCCCTTTGGCAGAAGCGTCACTTGCAGATCGCCAAGCTCAGGGCGCTGGCGCATGTAGTAATGGCGCACAAGGCCATTGAAGTTGAACGGCGCTGCGGTACCGGCGTAAGCGTCGACCGACACGACTTCGGGCACCGCGGCTGAGATTGTCGCGGCTTCAATGAGGACACGCTCTGTCGCTTCCAACGACGCGCCTTCGGGCAAGTCCACGACGACTTGCAACTCGGACTTGTTGTCAAACGGCAGCAATTTCACACGGACCGTTCGGGTCGCAAACAACGCGCAGGCCACCAGGGTCGCGACACCCACGATAACAAGAAACTTCCGAGCTCCCTTGCGCGAGCGAATGATGGGCGCCGCTACACGCCGGTACATGCGGCCAAAGAACCCCTCTTCGTCATGGCCGTGGGTAGTTGCACCGGACTGATCCTGGGCCTTCGGTGCAAACTTAATCATCAGCCAAGGCGCGATCACCACGGCGACGAAGAAGGAGAACAGCATGGCCGCCGAGGCATTCGCTGGGATCGGCGCCATATAAGGGCCCATCAAGCCAGAGACGAACATCATCGGCAACAGCGCGGCGACGACGGTCAGCGTCGCAACGATGGTTGGATTTCCGACTTCCGCCACTGCCGCAATCGCCGCATCGATGCGTGAACGACCATCCCGCATGGCCCAGTGTCTGGCGATATTCTCAATGATGACGATCGCGTCGTCGACGAGAATGCCGATCGAAAAGATGATCGCAAAGAGGCTGACGCGATTGATGGTGTAGCCCATCAAGTTCGAGGCAAAGAGAGTGAGGAGAATAGTCGTCGGTATGACGACTGCCGTCACCATAGCTTCGCGGCGGCCGATGGCGAAGAAGATGAGCGCCACGATCGAGAGCGTCGCAAGGCCAAGATGGAAGAGGAGTTCGTTGGCTTTCTCGTTCGCGGTCTCGCCATAATTGCGCGTGATGGCGACCTCGACGCCGTCCGGGATCAGGCGCCCTTCCAGTGCGTGGAGGCGCGCTTCGACCGCTTGTGAGACAGTCACCGCATTGGCGCCGTCGCGTTTGGCGATGGCGAGACTGACGGCCGGCGCCACGCGCTGATTTTCGCCTTCGCGGGTAAAGCGCCAGACGCGAGCTTGGTCTTCGCGCGGCCCGAGTGTCACTTCAGCGACGTCTCTGACGTACACCGATCGTCCATCGGCGGCCTGAACGGTCAGCAGGCCAATTTCAGTGGGATCGTCGAGGGTTTGGCCAATCGCGGTCGAGGTCGTGCCGTCAGGACCGCGAAGATCGCCGCCTGGGAAAGCACGATTAGCGTTCTGTACAGCTTCGATGACGCGGCCGAGCGGCACGCCATAGAGAGCCAGTCGGCCCGGATCGGGCGCGATCCTGACTTCCTGCGGCCGCCCGCCGACGATGAAGGTGAGGCCGACATCATCGACCTTCATCAATTCGCTCTGCAATTCGTCGGCGACCCGATAGAGCGCGCTGTCGTCCCAACGATCTGCGGCTTCAGCGCTCGGCGAGAGCGTGATCACCATGATCGGCACGTCATTTACGCCGCGCGCGACAATCTGAGGCTCGGGTATGCCAACCGGGATGCGATCGTAATTGGCCCGGATTTCCTGCTGGATGCGCACGATCGCGTCGTCCGGATCGGTGCCGACGAGAAAGCGCGCGGTGACCAGAACCCGGTCATCCTCGGTTTGGCTGTAGACGTGCTCGACGCCCTCTACGCCTTTGACGATCGTCTCCAGTGGTTTGGTGATGAGCTCAACCGCGTCGGGCGCTCGAAGGCCATCGGCGCGCACGCTAATATCGACCAGCGGCACGGAAATCTGAGGCTCTTCCTCACGCGGAATAGTGAACAGCGCCAAGAGCCCGACGGCGAGCGCGGTCAGGAGAAAGAGCGGCGTCAGCGGCGATCGAATTGTGCTCTTGGTGAGAAAGCCTGAAATGCCGAGGTTCATGTGCGCGGCTCCGGCAGCACGATGACGTCGCCGGGGGCAAGGCCAGACAATATCTCCACGCCGTCGGGCGAGGCTTCAGTCGGCAACGCGCCGCCCCGTTGCACCGGCGCATCGATGACAGCGCCGCCGGCGCGAACCAGCCGCACATAGTCAACCCCATAGCGGGTTTCGATGTAGCGCCCTGGGATCACGATAGCTTGCCGCTCGCCCGCCGGAATGAGCACGCGCACACGTGCGCCGACGAATTCGCCGTCAAAGCCTTGGGCGTCGAGATCGGCCATCACCCGACCGTTCTCGATCGCTGGGTACACCTGGCGCACGCGCACGAGGCGCGCAGCGCCGTCGCCTTGCGCATCCAGTATCCGAATCTCCTGCCCTTCGCTCAGGAACTCAGCCTGCGCTTCCGGCAACTCAAGCCGCAGCACGCGCGCGCCTGTCGCGATAGCGACCACGACTTCACCTGGCATCACCACGGCGCCTTGTGGGATCGGCGCGCGGGTGACGCGCCCATCCGCTGGCGAGAGCACGCGCCCTTGCGCGTTGGCCTCCGAAAGCGCGCCGCCTTGTGATCTGGCGGCCCGTAGCTGCGCCTCTGCCGCACGGGTTTCAGCGTTGACCTGATCCATCCGCGCTTGCGAAAGAAAGCCGCGTTCAAAAAGTATCTGAAAACGCGCCTGATCGGCGCGGGCGCGCTCAGCAGACGCCTCAGCCGCTGCGATCCCGGCGGAACCGGCCTGCGCCTCGAGCGCGAGCCGCTGATCGCTAATAATCGCGACGACCTGCCCGCGCCTTACCTGCTCCCCTTCACGCACCATCAGGCGCGTCAAGGTGCCTCCGATCCGTGCACGTGCATCGCCCACATCCCGGCTCGTGAGGACCGCCGAGACTGTCTTGAAATCTGGCGCCGCGGCGCGCTGGATCGTCAGTTCGCCAGCGTGCTGCTGCGCGGGCGCCTCGGGCGCCTGTTCGGGCTGACCGCACGCGCCGAGCAGTAGCAGCGCCGCCAGCCAACCGTGAACCCGTCTCATGTGCGAACTCCTCCGCCGACCCTGCGGCGCCAAATCGATGCCGATGTTGCGTGAGATCAAGGCGCCGCCCCACGCGGCTGCGATCTTCCCTGTGCGTCACATTCAATTACTTGCATATATACGCAGATACTAATATGTATGCAATGGCGCCGCGCGCGCCTGGAGGAAGAAGATGGCGACCATAGCAATTGTTGGCGCTGGCCTCGGCGGGGTTCTGGCGGCCTATGAAATCAAGGCCGAAGCACGTGCTTCAGATACGGTCGTGCTCATCTCCAAGGGGGACACTTACCATTTTGTTCCTTCGAACCCCTGGGTGGCGGTGAACTGGCGCGCGCGCGAAGCGATTGAGGTCGATCTGCCGCCCGTGATGAAGCGCAAAGGCATCGCCTTCAACAACGCAGGCGCCAAACGTGTGCATCCAAGCGAGAACAGGGTTGAGCTCAACGACGGCTCGTCGCTCAATTACGACTATCTCGTCATCGCGACGGGCCCAGACCTTGCCTTCGATGAGATCGAAGGCCTGGGGCCAGAGCGTTTTACGCAATCCATCTGCCACGTCGATCATGCCGAACGCGCAGCGGCTGCATTCGATGCTTTCTGCGAAGCCCCCGGGCCAATCGTAGTCGGCGCTGTCCAAGGGGCGTCGTGCTACGGCCCGGCCTACGAGTTCGCGATGATCCTCGATACAGAGCTCCGGCGCCGTAAGTTGCGTGACCAAGTGCCGATGACCTTTGTCACCGCTGAACCTTATGTCGGCCATCTTGGTCTAGACGGCGTCGGCGACACCAAGGGCCTACTTGAGAGCGAAATGCGCGAGCGCCACATCAAGTGGATCACCAACGCCCGTATCGCGAAAATCGAACAGAGCAAGATGACCGTTGAAGAACTGAGCGAGGATGGCGCGGTCAAAGCCACGCACGACCTCCCGTTCAAATATTCGATGCTGCTTCCAGCCTTCCGCGGCGTGCCTGCGATCATGGGGATTGAAGGCCTGGTGAACGCCCGAGGCTTTGTGCTGGTCGACAAATACCAGCGCAATCCGACCTATCCGAATGTCTTCGGCATCGGCGTCGCGGTCGCCATTGCTCCCACCGGCAAAACACCGGTTCCGGTCGGCGTGCCGAAGACCGGCTTCATGATCGAATCGATGGTGACGGCCACCGCCAAGAATATCGGCGTACTGCTGCAGGGAAAAGCGCCGCAAGAGCAAGCCACCTGGAATGCTGTCTGCCTTGCTGATTTCGGCGACGAGGGCGTTGCGTTCATCGCTCAGCCGCAAATCCCGCCGCGCAATGTCAATTGGTCCGCGCACGGCAAATGGGTTCATTTGGCCAAAGAGCAATTTGAGAAATATTTTATCGGCAAGCTGCGCCGCGGCCAAAGCGAGACCTTCTACGAGGCGCTTGCCCTCAAGGTGCTGGGTATCGCCAAGCTGAAGGAGACCAAACATTGATCGGCGTTGCTTGCCCCGCCTGCAATCGAGGCAATCGCGTTGGCGCCGGCGATCGAAACTTGGCCAAGTGCGGAAGCTGCGGTGAAAGGCTTTTCATCAAGGCGCCGATGGACGTCGACGATGCAGCGTTTGCCGCGCACTTGAAGTTTAGCTCGCTCCCGGTGCTCGTCGATGTCTGGGCGCAATGGTGCGGACCCTGCCGCATGATGGCGCCGACTTTCGCCGCCGCGGCCGCAGAGTTTGAACCAAACGTGCGCTTCCTCAAACTCAACGCCGACGAAACCCGCGCCCCAGCCGAACTCGGCGTGCGCGGCATCCCAGCGCTCATCCTCTTCCACAATGGCCGCGAGGTCGCCCGTCAGGCCGGGCTGATGAACGGCGCACAACTAGCGACTTGGCTGAGGAGCGAGCTCGCATCGCTTTCAATTTCGGAGGATTTGTCATGACAATTGACCGCGCGGTCTTCGCGTTCGCGGGGCTTGTAGTGCTGCTCGGATTGGCGCTGGCGACCTGGGTCCACCCCTATTGGGTGCTGCTCTCGGCATTCGCCGGTCTCAATATGTTTCAATCCGCGTTTACAGGCTTCTGCCCGGCCGCGATGGTGTTCAAACGGCTCGGTTTCAAACCCGGCATCCTCTTCAAGTAAGGATCACTTGCCGCCGTAGAGCTCGCAGAGCGCGCCGACGAGCTTTTGCGCCGTGGGGCTCGCCAACCGATAATAGATGTTTTGCCCTTCGCGCCGGGTGGCGACGAGCCCTTGCGCGCGAAGCTTCGCCAAATGCTGCGACAATGCCGATTGGGCAAGGTTCACATACTCACCGAGTTCGGAAACCGAGAGCTCGCTTTCGCTCAGCCGGCACAAAATGATGAGCCGCTGATCGTTCGCGAGCAGTTTCAAGAGCTCCGCAGCCTCACCCGCCCGGCTTTCAAGGTCGCGTATCGCTCTTTTGGATTTCGTCGCCGCTGCCATCGTCGCTCCTGCGACACATATTAGCAGCCACGCATCTTTTTCCAAGCCTGTTGATAGCGATCAACGCAGCCACCAGTGCGCGAAGGCAAGGCAAAGCCCATGACCCCGATGAGCTTTCCCTTCCTGCGCGCCATGGAAAAACCGAAGCGCTCCATCAACCGCATGGAGACGCCCGCGCCGCTCGCGCAATTGCCGGAGAACCTTAGCGCTGAGCGCGTGCTTGAGGTTCAGCATTATACTGATCGGCTTTTCCGTTTCACGATCGCGCGCCCAGCTTCATTCCGCTTCCGCGCTGGCGAGTTCGTCATGATCGGCCTGCGTACCGCTGATCGTCCGCTGATGCGCGCCTACTCAATCGCCTCGGCGCCCTCTGCCGAGGCGCTCGAATTTTACTCGATCATCGTCCCAGACGGTCCGCTCACATCGCGCCTGTGTCGGATAAAGCCCGGCGATGAAGTTCTGATGGCGCGCAAGGCGACCGGCACGCTCGTGCTTGACGCGCTGACGCCGGCCGCACGCCTCTTCCTGGTTTCCACCGGCACCGGATTTGCGCCATTCGCCAGCATTCTGCGCGAACCGGAGACCTACGCCAAATTCAAACAGGTCATCGTCACCCACACCTGTCGCGATGCAGCTGAGCTTCGCTATAGCGCCGACGTCGTCAATGCATTGCCGGACGATCCTCTCGTCGGCGAAGCCGCCGCCTTCCATGTCATGCGCTACGCCACCTGCACACGCGGGTCCTGTCAGCGTCGCGGCCGCATTACCGACCTCATGCAATCGGGCAAGGCGTTCGCCGACATGGGCATAGCGCCGCTTAGTCCAGCACACGACCGGGTCATGATCTGCGGCTCGCTTGGCTTCAACCACGACATGCAGGCGCTTTTGATGAGAGCGGGCTTTACCGAGGGATCAAACGCAGCCCCTGGCGAATTCGTGGTCGAAAAAGCATTTGTCGGCTGAGGGATATCATTATGCATAAGAACTGGCCCGAAATGGCGAACGCGCTCAACCCGCTTGTCGCCAATCTTCGCACCCGCCAAGGCGATGTCATGCGCGCCTTTAGTCAGCAAGCCCAGGCGGCGCTCAAGCCCGCCGCCCTCGACGCCAAGACCAAGGAGCTCATCGCCCTTGCCGTATCGGTCGCACTGCGCTGCGATCCGTGCATCACCTTCCATGCCAAAGCCGCCGTCGCCGCTGGCGCCAGCGACGAAGAGATCGCAGAGGCAATGGGTGTCGCCATCTACATGGGCGCAGGCCCGAGCGTCATGTACGCGGCTCAGGCGCTAGAGGCGGTGGATCAGTGGCGCGCGGCGGCCCCCACGTTGACGGCGGAAGTCAGCAATAGGAGTGCTCGCTAACACAAACCGAGTCGACTTGGATGTCTTCGCACAGTGCGTCGCTGACCGAATACTCAAGATCGCGTTGAGGTGACGCGGGAGCAGCGGTGGATGGCGTTTTTCCAATAGCGTAAATTCGAACGACGCCACCTAAACCAGACATTGTAATGGGCGCGGCTTATTGGTGCGAATGCCCTACGCCTCGGCGGACGGGAAACTCTGCCCCGACCTCGCCGCGCACGCGGAATGTCAGCGTAACCCCAATCGTCTCGCCCTCGACGAACGGCGCGTCAATACCCTCGAACATCAGATGGTAGTGCGCCGTCGATAGGTCCAAACGCTCACCACTGGCGATCTCTAGTTCGGCCACCTCGCGCATACGCATTATAGCGCCGTCCATACGCATCTCATGCAAGCTGACCCGCGCCGCGCGCGGGCTCGATGCTCCAATCAGGCTATCGGCTTGCTCTTGGTTGTTGATGATCGAGAGATACCCTCCTCCCGTGGTGACGCCGACGGGCATTGGCGCGGTCCACGGATCGATGATGTCGATCGGTCCGCTGACGGCGATAACTTCCGTTCCTGCGGCAGGCGCATGATGCGGCGAAGTAAAGGTGGTCAGCGAGGCGGTCGCCGCCAGGATGCAAGCGATGACGGACATTTCGCCGATGATCGAACGGCGCAATGCCGTCTGCGCTGAGAGCTTGTTCACAATCCGCGGCGTCAGTACGAATTTGTTGTACGTCGCCGCCGCCAGCAGAGCAGCGACAAGAGTAACCTTCAGCGCCAGGCTGCGATCATAGTCACGCCCAGGATCGAAGGAGAATTCCAAAAGCCAACCCGCCGTAGCCGCACCAGTCACGGCGAGCCCACCGATGACCCAGAGTGCTTGAGCGGAAAACCGCACGACGACCTTCGCGAAGTCGGCCCCGTTTTGTGTGCGGCTAGCGCGGAGCAAGAGCCACAGGCCGCCGACCCACCAAGCGGCGGCGGCGACATGAAGCGCCATCAGCAGCGCAAGAGGCGCGCTCTTGGCCGCCGCGTGTCCGGACCCGGCGAGCGCGGTAATGATTGCCAGCGCCGCGACAATACCAGCCAGGCCTGAGGCGCCAGATGCAAACCAAACGCCGGCGACGAAGTGGAGCGACAGCGCTAGCCCAAGCGGCGACAAGAAAATCGCGCCCAGCGTGGCGACGTCCCAATAATTGCCGAGCCGGATCACAAAAAGAACCGCGCTCAGGCTCGCGCTCGCAGCCAGCGCCGCACCCGCCCAGCGCGCGAGCGTTTGCAAAGGCCCCTCGTCCCCGCTCCACGCGCCCGAGAGAGTCGCGCGGGCAAGCGCTAAGCCCGCGCTGCAGAGTGCCGCCGCATAGAGAGTTGCCTTCAAGCCAGCGGCGAGAACTTCCAGCATCAAGGGCTCGGCGGGCGAACAACGATGATTATAGAGCCCTCGACAGGGTGCCCGTCGCGCGAGAGCGCACGCCAGCGCACTTCGTTACGCCCGGCGGCGAGCTGAGGCGCCGGGACTGTAAAGGTCGTGGCGCTGCCTGACGGCGTAAAGTTGAGACGGCGTTCGCCCGATGCTGTCGCGACAGCAACCGAAGTGAGACGCGTCGGTTCGCCGAAGGTCAACGTCAGCTCCGACGGTGATTGGCTGAGCACCGCGCCGCTCGTTGGCGAGGTTCGCTCCAACGTCGTGTGCGCCATCGCAGGCGCGGTCCACAAGGCACAAGCCGCAATCACCGCCGCAATGATGTGTCTCATTGGCGTCTCTCCTCTTCGGTCCAGGGATTAGAAAATCGCGGGTCACGCAAGAATTGTTCATCGGTCAGGGACTGCAGAAACGCGATCAGATCCGAGCGCTCCTGCGCACTGAGATCAAAACCGGGCACAAACGAGCTCTTTAGCGGATTGTCCCGTCCCACGCCGGCGTAAGATCCCTCAAGAATGGTGCGCCCGCCTGCCGCGTAGTGATCGAGCACCTCATCCAATGTCGCGATCGACCCGTCATGCATGTAGGGCGCGGTCACGGCGACATTGCGCAGGCTCGGCGCGCGAAAGCGGCCCATGTCTTCGAGCCTGCCCGTGATCTCCGCGATGCCTGTATTGTTATCAGGGTAAGCGCCACGGCCGTCGATATTGTAGAGGCCGGTATTGTGGAAGGCGATCTCACCCAAAAGATTGCGTTCGTGCAGAACCGTGTCGGAGAAATGCAGTCCATTATGGCAGTGATGGCATTCCAGTCGTTCGCTGAAGAAGAGTGCCTCGCCGCGAATGACCGCGTCCGAGACCGCTCCAACATCCCCCTCATATCGATAGCGATCATAGGGTGACCGCACCGAGATGATCGTGCGCTGAAAAGCGGCGAGCGAGCGCGTGACCGTCGCCAGCGAGATTTCTCCGCGCACGTCCGGAAACGCCTCGCGGAAGAGGCGCCGGTAAGTGCGCTCTGATTGCAGGCGCTCGCGTACTTCAGCGTCCATGCCCGCGAGACCGAGTTCAACCGGCTCCTGCCCGATCAGCGGTACAAGCGCCTGTTGTTCAAGGGAATGCATCAACGGATTGGCCCAGGTGAGCACCGGCTGATAACCAGCGTTCGCCAGCGACATTGAATTGCGCGCCGTGAGCTGACCCGTGACGCCAGGCGAGGTGGCGCGCCCATCGGTGAAGGCCAACTCTTGGATATGGCAACTTGCGCACGACATCGTCCCGTCCCGTGACAGACGCGCGTCGTAAAAGAGCCTACGGCCCAACTCGACCTTCGCTGCGGTCGTTGGATTGCCTTCCGGCTCGAGCGGCGCGGGCGCCCAAGCCGGCAGACCAAAATCGTATCGACTCTGCACGAACGCGCCGAGATTGCGCAATTCGCCGACCGCCGCCAATCCCAGCAGGAAAGGGATGGCGGCAAGCGCGGCGAGGACGTCGCCCCACTTCATGCTAGTTGGCGTCCGCCGCCCGCACGAAACGCTGCCCGTGCGAGGCTTGACCACGGAAGGGCAAACCGAAGCGGTCCATGATGGCGACGCAATCGTCGTCATCGGCGGTGGACATGCATCCTGAAGCACTCTCCGGATCGTTGATGGTCACGTCGGTCGCTGCGAGCAGCGCCGCCAGATCGAGAACGACGACCTGTCGCGCCGGATCGAACGCATCGAGGCGATAGCTGGGGCGGTTCGGCGTGGTGCACGGGCTTTCGGGCGGCGTGCGCGGCGAGCCGGCGCCGCAATCGACGCTACCCAAATGGATCGAAAAGCCGCTGGCCCCATGCTCGGATGGCGCTGCGTCCGGCGCCCGGCCTGTCTCGAGATCAATAGTCGTGAACTTGTAGCCATAGCGCCACGCCCAAGTCAGCGCCGAGAAATTGAGCGGCGGCGCAGCCAAAGTCGTGTCCTGATGGTTAAGATCGACAGGCACGCCAATGTCAAACGTCAGGCCAACATAATCGCCCGCGGGCGCGCGCCCGCGGACGATCGAATTTGTGGCGCTGTTGCCATTGCAATTGCCCGTAGCGTTCTCAAAGTCGAGAAGTGCAACGCTAGCGCCCTGAAAGGCGCCGTCTGGCGTCAGCTCGAGTGCTTGCTCCCGGCCATCGCGATCGATGAGACGAAAGTTGGACACATAGATGCGGAAATCCTGCAGCGTGACCGACGCGCCAGTACTGCCGATGCCCGAATAGGATTGCCCGCAACGCAAGCCTTGATCGCCGGCGCGAGCATCGAAACGGATCGCAATGCCCTGCATCGGCGCGGCCGGCGGCAAAGCCGCGCTCGCACAGGCGCTGGTCAGACAGAGTGCGGCAAGAGCCGCGAGATGTTTCTTCATTACGAGGTCTCCCCTGTTTTTCGGCGGAAGCGTTGTGGAAGGCGGATTACGAGCAGAACGAGCCCGAAGATGGTCATCACCAGAGCGAGCGCCGTCACAGCGATGAGAATCGGATGATTGAAATTCTCGCGCTCGCGATAATCCATGATGTGGAGCGCCCACATGATGTCGAAGACACGCCACGTGTCCGACCGCCTCGCGACAACGCGTCCGGTGTTAGCGTCGACATAGACAGAGAGGTTTTCCGCGTCATTGAAATCGATCCGCCACGCAGGCAAAGCGCCGCGATATTCCATCGGCGCGTCACGCTGGATCAATGTGACGCGGGCTGCGACCTCATCGCCCGCAATCGCACCCTCAGCGACCTGGCGTGCGAACGATTCGTTGATGGGAGACACGCGGACACCGGTGCGGGCGTCGAACAACGCCCTCTCTTCATCGGGCGTCTCCACAGCGTAGAGCAGACGCTCGCCGACCAACTCAAGCGAGAGCCGTGCAACCGGCCCGCCCATCGCCGCCATGATCTGATCAGGCGCGACGATAGCTCCGTGTGACGCCAAATCGACATGCGCATGTTCGGCCAATCGATGCTCGCTGCGCACGCGTTCGATCGGTTGGCTGACCATGAAAAGCCCGCTCACCATCCAGGCCAGGACTTGCAGCCCAACCAAAAGGCTGAGCCACAAGTGAATGTCGGCGACGAGGCGTCTCCAATTCATCCTGCGGAAACTCCGATTTCACGCGCTACTTCGCGCACTTGCCCTGGAAACGGAGCAACCATGGCCTGGATCATCGCCCGCACATGAATGGGCGCTGTATGCACCGATCCCGCATTGAAAGGCGGGTGTGGATCGTATTCGCACATGAGCTGGACGCCCTCGGCGTAGGTGCGGTCGCGTAGCTCGGCGAGCATCTGCAAACCGAAATCCAAGCCGGCCGTGACACCCGCGCCTGTGATGCGATTGCGATCCTTGACGATGCGCGCGTCAACAGGCGTCGCGCCAAACTCACTCAACGCGGAAAGCCCGCCCCAATGACAGGTGGCGTTGTAGCCGCGCAGCAAGCCAGCGGCCCCCAAGATGAGCGATCCGGTGCAGACCGATGTCACATATTGCGCGCGTGATCCGCGATCGGCCACCCAGTTGCGGGTCTCGTCATCGCGCATGGCCGCGAGCGTGCCATCGGTGCCGCCCGGTGCGAACAGCACCGTCAGGTTCGATGGTGTCTCGTCAAACGTTGCAGTCGGGACGATTGTGACGCCCGTGTCGCTGGTGATCGGATCGCGCGTCTTGGCGACGAGATGAACTGTCGCCCCCATCAGGCTCGCAAACATGTATTGCGGCCCGATGAGATCGAGGATGGTCATGCGCGGATAACACAGCATGGCGATCTGATTGTCTTGGGTCCACGAGGCCGGCATGTCGCTCATGTCGTGAACAACCGGCCCCTCTCCTGGCGCATCAACGCCAGACGAGGCTTGGCTTTGACCACGCGAGCACGCTGACGCCGCGATGGGCGTCAGCATTGCCGCAAGCAGAGCGGCGCGGCGGCTGAGATCAGTCATGTGCGCCTCCCTCAGAACGACGTGCGCAGCGTCACGAACGCTGAGCGTGGCTGGGTCGGGATCACATAGGCGCCGCCGAAGTATTGGAACGGTTCGAACCCATCCTCATCGAAGAGATTGACGATAGAAAGCGAAAGCGAAGCCGGTCCGAAATCGTACGACGCTTGCGCATCAGCGGTGATCATCCCGTCGATCGAAAGCGTGTTAGGCAAGGTCAGCTCGCGTTCGGACACATAAGTGATGCCCCCGCCGATCTCGAGATCATCAAGCGCGCCCTCGAAGCGATAGCGTGCCGCAAGGCGTCCGGATTGTTGCGGCACGGCGCGCAGGCGATCGCCAACCGGCAGCACGGTGTCCTCGCTGACTTCTGCGTCAGTGTAGGTGTAATTGACTAAAATCGAGAGCGCGGCGCTTGGCTCATAAACAAGGTCCAGTTCGACACCGCGGGCGAGTTGCTCGCCCGTCTGCACATAGGCGAACGGAATGATCGGATCGGGTGTCAGCACGTTTTGACGCGCAATCTCGAAAAGCGAGATCGTGCCGGAGAGCCCCTCGATCGGGGACGCGAACTTTACGCCAGCCTCATAAGATTGCGATGTTTCGGGTTCGGGTGATGTCAGGCCATAGAAGCCAGCACCAACCACGCCTTGAAAGCCCTCAGCATAGCCTGCGAACAATGAGATGCCGTCGACGACCTCATAGGTTACACCGATGCGCGGTGTGACTTCGTCATCGGTGCGATCGGTTACGTAATTGAAGAAGCCGTCGTTAATGACGCTGTTGATGTCGAGCTGCGTCCAACGCAAACCGATTGTCACGTCGAGCCGATCGCCGATCCCAATTTGATCCTGCACGAACACAGCAGTCGTTGTGAGCTGATCGTTCTGGTCGAAGAACAGCGGCGGCAGAGGTCCGAACGGGGCCGTAGGATCTGGGTCAGCATAGTCAAGCGCCGCCCAAACCGGATTAAAGTACATTGCACCGAAATAGTCAGTGTCGTCGTAATCGACCCCCACAAGCACCTGATGAGTGATCGAACCGGCGCCGAAGCGTGCAAGCAAGCTCGCAGTTGCGAAGGTCTTTTCACTCTCCGACGGAAGATAGCCATTGCCGAAATTATAGAGCGTTCCGGCGATCTGGCCGTAAGGGAATGAAGCCCACTCTTCGTAGGAGCCGACATAGCGGCTTACAGCGAAGTTTGCCTCCAGATTGTCTGAGAAGTTGTGGCTCAAGAATGCGCTGATCTGCTCATTCTCGATTTCCGTAGGCGGAGCGTCGCTTGCGCCGGCGTATTGGTAGCGATCGAACGAAGCGATGCTTTCGTACGGCACGCCCGCATACTCCTGCTGCTCCAGATGATTGTAGCGGCCGCGGATGACGAGGCGCGTATCGGGCGAAATCTCCCAGGCGAGCGTCGGAAAGATCGCATAGCGCTCGCTGTTGATGAAATCGATAAAGCTGTCTGCCTGCTCGGCCATGCCATTGATGCGAAACGCGACATTCTCGCCCAGCGGAATGTTCAAATCAGCCTCAAAGCCAAGCGTGTTGTAGCTGCCGGCGCGAACGCCAATAGATCCACCAAACTCTGACCCCGGGTCGCGCGAGACCACATTGATCAGCCCGGAGAGCGGCGCCCCAGAGCCGCCGCCATAAAGCGTACTCGTCGGGCCTTTGGCGACTTCAATACGCTCGACATTGATAAGCGTCGCAGCATCGCCAATGCCGGCGGGCAATTGGTATGTCGGCATGCCATCATAATAATAACTCACTCCAAAGCCCCGAATGAGCGTCGGCATCAGCACCGTTTGCAGCGTGCTGGTCGGCGTCACGCCCGAAACGTTCACCAGCGCCCCGGTGAGCGTTTGCTGATCCTGCTCTTCGATCAGCGTGCGCGTCAGCGTCTGGATCGATTGTGGAATCTCTTCGACGGGCGTGTCGGTGCGGGTGGCGGTGGATGCATTTGGCGCGGCGAGGCTCGGCCGCTCACCTGTCACGACAATGGTCTGGTCTGCCCACGATTCGCGCTGATCCGCGGCCTGCGCCGACGCCAAGGACGGCGCCAAGCAAAGCGCGGCAGCAGTGATGAAAAGTTGCGTCTTCATAAGTGTCCCCGTTCAGGCTGCCCGTAAGGCGAAGCCGGTCTTTCGTTGATGGAGTGCAAGTTCGAGCGCGTCGGCGAGCGCGACCCGTTCCTTTGGACTGAGTGCTTGAGCGATGCGGACGCGTCGGCGGCGCACGCGCACAAAGATGGCCTCGCAGCCGAAATCACGGCTCTCGCGCCGTTCGATCGAAGCCCATGTCGGATCTATGCGCTGGGTCGCGATCGGTTTGCCCTGATCCCAGGACTCAACGACCAGTGCGTGATCGGTCAGCACCACTCGTTCCCACTGCTCGGAGAGGCGCTTGGCGCACCAGTATAGTGCGATCACCGCGAGCAAGGCTTCGGCGCCTAGGAAGAGCGTCGCCGGCCATGCGTCAAACATGATCAAGACGACGCCAAAGATCAGCGCCGGCGCCAGAAGCGCAGCGCCAACCAGGGCCAACCCACGCCTGCTCATCGCTAAGTTGGGGCGAATGCAGGCATCGAACCATGTGCGGCCGCTCATGACCGCCCCCACAAACTGCGTTCCAGAAGGCGCACTAACGGCGTCGGCAAATACGCAAGTAATCGCGCGCCGATCTCGGGAAGATGCTCGCCTCCCCAAGCTCTTACGCGGCGAACCAGTTTTGCAGCGTGCGGCCAAACCAACGGCGTCGCTACAAAAGCAACGCCAGCGCTTAGGCCCCAAAGCGCGCCGCTCCAACCGGCCGAGATCAGCCCGATCAGCGCGGTCATAATCGGATTGGCGATCCTCCATACGGTTTCCGCGTAGGCTGGCCGATATGTGTGCTCAGGCGCCTCCGCGCCCACAGAAGATAAAGTCATGAGAACTCTCACTAGCGATCGATGCGGCGGCGCAAGCGCGCACGCCGAAATGCGCAGCCCGAAGGACTGCTGCTCAAAACATCGTCAGGCTGTGAGAGGGGGTCCGGTCGCCCAAGGCGGCGGCGCGGCAAGCCCGCTGCCCGGTGCGCTAACGAGCCGGACGACCGGCGCTTCGTCAGCATAAACTTGCGCTAAAGCGAGATCAGCCGTCGCTTCCGGCGTCGCAAAGTGCGCCGAGACGGCAAAGACGCACGGAGCGCTCGTTTGCTTTGACTGGCCGTCATCTTGGGCCGGAGCGCCGCCCTCGACCAATTGGCCCGTCGTTAGATCGAGGAAGGCTTCGTGGCCCGAGCAAAGCACGATCGGGAGGATGCGTCCGTCGTCGGACGGCCCCACCATGTAGCCCGAGGGTACAAGCGCGCGAACGGCGATGGCGATAAACGCCAGCGCCGCAAGCACCTGGGAGAACCCGGTGCGGCCGTGCCGCAGCCCCCTCAACATTGAGCCAGAATGCAACGGCGCCAGCACGCTGGCTAGTGCATCGGTGTCGCGGGGAATAACCGACGTCGAAGTGATCTGGCCAGAATCCGCTCGATCTGACCATGGGACGCCCCACGCCGAGATACCTAAAGGTGCTGTCCAACTTGGTGTGCCCGAGCAGCAATAGGACTGCGCGGATGTTGCCCGTTGTCCGATAAATCAACGCTGCCTTTGTCCGACCCAAGGCTTGGAAGAGCCAATCACTTCCTTTGACGTCTTGACCGCGAACCCAAGCCGCGACCGCCCCGCGCGCTTGCTTGGTGATTTCGAATTGCACAGGCGCACTCGCTGCGCTGCGAAACCAGGGGGGCGAGTACGCACCTGATCGCCTTGCATCACATCCTCGACACGCAAGTGGACCAAGTCACAGCCACCGCTTCTTGTCTTCAAGATCGTCGAGATATTTCAGGAAGAGGATCCACGACGATTGCTCAGTGTAGTCGAGCTCTGTCGTGCAGCCGGCCTCTCGGCGCAGCACGTCATCGATATTCCTGAACGCTTGATCGAACATTCCCGCCCCCGACAACCACTCAACCTAGCGGCATTCGCCGTCGCGCCGAAAGGCTGCAACCAACGCCCGCTATCGAGCGCGATCGCACGACAAATGCACGGTCGCGAGCGATCGCTTTATGGGTAGCGCTTGGGGTAGCCGAAGTAGTCGGCCCTAGGGGGTCAGTTTAGTTGATGATTTTATTGGCTTATTTGGCCAAACCCTGGCGGACAGAGAGGGGATGCCACTACTAAGCTTTTTCAAGGACTTAGTGCGATGGATTCCCAAAAATCGTTCCAAGGGATTCCAATGCGTTACAAGTGGAGTCCCAACGCAGTATGGTGACTGTGGTCAACCGCTCTTCGCAAAGTGCTCCACCAACTCGCGCCGCCACCGAAGCACGTCGCCGTCTTCCAGGTCGTCGCTGATTTCGTTGAGGTCGCCTTCAGTGTAGCCGTCAGGTCGCTCGTCGCTGCGGTGGTGGATCGTCGCGAAGAACGAATGCTCGACCGGTAGCCCCTCCTTACGCATTAGCTTGAGAAGCTGGTCGTGTGAGAGTTCGTTGATTTCTTCTGCGGTCATTGGAGGCTCCCTCAAATCAGCGTGGCCGGTCGCTGCCACCGACCAATATGGTGTTGCTGCGAGAAAACTTCAGGCTAGGGTTGAGCGGGCTTATGCTGCCGGGGGGCTAACGTGGACCAGTTTCAACCGTTCTTCGACTTCGTTTGGACGACGCCGACGTTGCCCGACGATTTTACGGCTTGGGAATTATTTAACTCAAACCTCTTGCTCGCCATCGTAGGTGCCGCTTTCACGTTGGTGTTTCGAGAAGAGAGTCAGAAGCAGCGGCAAAACGAGAACATCAATCTGCAAAACGAGGTCCAAAAGAGTCGGGAAGAGAACGAAACACAAGATGCTGCCATCATCGCCGCCACCGATAAGCCGAACCTCCAAGTGGCGGCTTCGATTATACGCACGTTAAAAGACGCCATCGAGGTCCGTGCTGCCGAAGACGGCCGCTACAAACGCACCTACGACAAGATCGCTCGCTTCGACTACATACCGTTGATCGAGGCCATGGAGACTCGAAATCTCAAGGACGGCTCCGCCGCTCCGCTCAAACAGGCGTTTGAAATCTTCAAGTCCTACAAGAACGGACGAAACGAAGTCCCCCCGAGTGTGCTTGAAAAACTCCAACAGATATTGGCCGCTCTTCGAGAGACTGGATTCATCAAACCCGTGGGCAAGCAGTAAGGGCAATGAAAAACCGGCGAATGCGAGGCCCTATCGATCAACCTTCATCTTTTCGCCGTTCTTCTCGAAAAGCTCTCCAACGCTTTCCCACTTTAGGAGGTGATGCTGTTGGCCACCCTTTGAACGCCAATAGAGGCCACCGCTCGACACGATAATGTCGCCAACGACTTGGCCCTTCGCGTCAGTCACGTTGAACATCGGAGCCGTCTGAACGTTGCTTACTTCGAGCTTTTTCGTTTCCATCGTCACCGGCATCGCACCCTCCCTATTTTGCTAACACTTGGCGGCGTTCAGGTTAGGTCATACCGAACTGAAAATTTCGCCTTGAACTCTGAAGCTGCCTCTCGGAATGCGGCTTCCACCTCATCGTCAGACACCGCCTCTCGAACCACCTTCAAGAGCGCAGGAAAGCTCCCCATAGTCTTCGCAGGCACCTTCATTGACGGCGGATGGTCCCTCAAGAAGTCTTTGAGAACACCCACGGCATCAGCGGCCTTCATTCCGCTATCCTTCTTGAGCGCATTGAGGCGCTTGACGAACGGGTCTGCCGGGGCCTTGCCCTTAGTGGCGCTGCGGGTGACTTTGGGAGGGTTGAGTATAGACCCAAGTTCATCCGCTGTTGCGGATTTCATGTCTTCGACAAACTGCATAAATTCCGCCGAGCTAAATTTCTTGGTGGATTTCCGCAGCGTCTCCAACATTTCGACGGATCGCTTCTGCATCGGCATTCACTCGCTCAAGCAATTCATCCCCCGCAAGGCGTAGGACTCCTTTGATTTTGTCCGAATGCCAACCATTCGCGTTGATCGCGAGGCGGTCAGCGGGATTTTGCGCTACGCCCGTGTTCCGAGCGAAGAAGTAACGGCTGTGCGGAATGACGGTGCTCAACAGAGAGCTACCAAACTCGCGATTGTCTCGAATATCGCCTTCCACATCCGTTGGGGAATCTGGGGCAACGTCATTCATTATTGCCAGGAACGTCGGTTGCTCCTGAATTGCGAATAGCTCATCCATGAGACGACGCATCGCCTTCAAGCCGCGAAGCGAATACTTGTCGGGTCGCACCGGAGCCAGGATGTGCGTTGCCGCGCTAACCGCCGCCAACGTCAGATGCGAACTGGCGGGACTAACATCCAGAACAACGAGATCATATTGGGTCCGCGCCATGTCGATGAAACGCTTAAAATGGGTCATGGACGCATCAACGTTTCGACCATTTTGCGGAAGCGTGTATTTCGCGATCTCAAATTGACCCAACACAAGGTCGAAGCGTGTCTGCGCATCCCCGTCGAACTCAATGCGATGAGCAATCTGTGATGGATCGACAGGCGGGAGCGTCGTCCTGCTAATCTTGGTGAGTTCTAAAGCCGGAGATGGCCTTCCGAGCGGTTGACCGGATTCAAAGGCGCTTATCACGCTACGGTCGCGATCAACGTCTGCGATGTGACTCTGTTGATGAACAAGAAGCTGGGTCAGGTTGTATTGAGGATCGAGATCGACAAGCAGAACATTCTTTTTTCGCCACTTGAACAGGCCGCCAAAGATGTTCGCACTCAAGGTTGTCTTGCCGACGCCACCCTTCATGTTCATGACGGCGATAACTGGATTGAAGCGCCGGTAGTGAGACTTGATGGTTCGCTTTAGCTCTTCAAGGACAGCGGGAGTGAACCCCGTTAAGGCATTCACTCGCGTTAATGCGCCGATGCGGAAATGTAATGCGCTGTTGGGAGGCGTGGCGGCGATTTCGACCGGCACAATCGGGATACCGTTTGCGATGGCGAAGTGGACCTCCCGCTCGACCCATTTGGACTTCACGGATGACGGTGAGATTAGAAGCACCACGCAGGACGATGTAGAGATGGCCTCAACGATCTCGGTGGGAAATTCGGTGCCGCTGAGAGGCTGAGTGTAAAGCCATGCCGGTAGCCCGGCGTTGTCCAAGAGATTTTCGAGCCCCTTGGCGTGCTCTACGTCATCGACAGAACAACTTATGAATGCCGCGTTGCTCATGCGTGAGACGCCCCGATCTAAGGTTAACCCGCATTAACCTTACACTAATGGAACTCGCCTGTCAGTTGTATTTTTTCCTATCGCGCGGCGTTCAATCGATTCGGCGAACGGAACGATGCCCGCGCCAACTGTTGACGAATGATCGGCACGAACTGGCGCACATAGGCGTCCGGGATCATCAGCGGCGCTTGAGGCGTCTGCCCGCAAGTCAAACACATTGGCAGAGTGCCATATGCGAAATGTCTATCCGTCGATTGCTTCAACAGGCTCCATCTCCCTTCTTTCGAGCGCGACGAGTTCATTCTCAAGTTTATCGGCTTCGTCTACATACCTTTGGGCACGAAGAAGCTCGATGCGCGAACGAATGAAACGGTCAGCCTTGCCTCGCACAATGGCGCGATCTTTGATCGCCTTCTCAAGACCATGTAGCACAAGCTCCTTGTCGGAGCGGAGCTCATCATGACGAGTTGCGGGATTCGAGCATTCCGGGTCATATAAAAACGCCACGGGCTTCTTGTCTTTCAGAACCACAAACGGTCCGAACTTGCCGACACCGAGTAGACTTCTTTTGCCGGTGATGAAGTGTGTGCAAGGGACATGTTCAGCGCGATCCACCGCACCGGCGCGGGCCTCTATAAGCGGCACGAAGCGCATCACTTGCTTGCCACGAAATTCCACGTCCACCGCCCTCCCGGCTGCAACATCACCGATGAACTCCATCACCCTGCCTCTCATGCGTGAGAGAAACTGAGCCTCATCGTTTGGGTCAGCCGCCGGTGACGCACGGTTTATCGGAGCGCGACGCTTCATGCCCGCATCTCTCGGTTTATTCGCCGCCTTAGCAGCCCGCAATTTCTCCGAGCGCCTTGGATGCTTGGCGTTGCGAGGCTTCTTCGTCGCTTTCACTGCGCGAATGCTCTTCGACTTCCGCTTCGCCATCACGCGACTCCCTTTGCTGGAATGCGATTTTTACTGAGAATGCGATAGACGCTGGCGCGGCTGATGCCGGTGCGCCGCACGATCTGGCCAACGCCGTAGCCCTCAAACTTTAAAGTCCATACTTCGGTTGATCTTGCTCGCGCAGTCGGAGCGCGACCACGATACTTTCCTTCGGCTTTAGCCTTCGCGATGCCGTGCCTTTGCCGTTCGAGCATGAGACTCCGCTCAAACTCGGCAATTCCCGCCAGGATCGTGAGTATCAAACGCCCCGTTGCGTTCCCCGTATTCAAGTCCATCGACAGAATTTTCACTGCGACGCCTCGCGCAGTCAGACCATCAACGATGTCCAGCAAATCCCTTGTGCTGCGAGCAAGACGATCAGGCCGCGCGACAACAAATGTGTCGCCATCCCTTAGGAAAGCGAGCGCCTCCTGAAGCTTTGGCCGCTCCACATCCACGCTCGAAACCTGTTCAGCAAAAACGCGATCACATCCGGCCGCGCGAAGCTCATCCAACTGCGCTTGCAGGCCCGCATCCTGTTCGACCGTTGAAGTCCGGGCGTATCCGACTGTTGCACCAATCATGATCTCACCCCCAAAATTCCCATACATATCTTAGACTTTGTGACACACTATGCACCAAAAGTCAATCTTCATTTCTGTGAGACATCGACTGGTGGCGAAAACGATGGCTCGCGAGGGCAAGCCCCAATGAGACGGACTCGGCGGGGCATTTCCCCGCCAACTCCGCTCCGCCATTTCGGTTCGTTATCGAAGTAACGATTCGTTAACGGCGACTCGGCGATGGTTAACGGCGGTTAGCTTTTTTTGATTTGAGGATGTTCAGCGTGACCAAGAGTCAGTGGGAAGATCGTCTGCGGTCTTGGGCAGCCCCGCCCGGAAAAACGGAAGAACAGCGCTGCGAAAACGCGGTCAACGCCATCAAGAACGCGATTGCCGCGAGCACCAAACTCAAGCAGCGCGGCGTGTCGGTAATCCTGCAAGGTTCCTATCGCAACAACACAAACGTGCGCGGTGAAAGCGATGTAGACATCGGCGTCGTCTGCGACACGACGTTCTTCTATCAGCTTCCCGATCAGATGACGCCGGAACAGTTCGGCCTAATCGCGTCCGACTACCAATACTCGACCTTCAAGAGCGAGGTAGGCGAGGCCCTCACCTCTTACTTCGGATCGCAAGCTGTGAAGCGTGGCAATAAGGCGTTCGATGTAAAGGAAACATCATATCACGTCGAAGCCGATGTCGCACCGTTCTTCACGCATCGCCACTACGCAGGCAATGCGAGCTTCGCACAAGGCGTCGAGCTTCAGCCTGACAACAAGACGCCACCACGGGTGATCAACTGGCCTGATCAGCACTACGAGAACGGCGTCACGAAGAACAACGCAACTGGACGCCGCTACAAAGCGATGGTTCGCGTTTTGAAAAGTCTGCGAAATGACATGCGGGGGAAGCGAGTGGCGGCGGCAGAGCCAGCCATTGGCTTTCTTATCGAGTGCCTGATTTGGAACGTGCCAAACCCATATTTCGGTGCACCCGACTATTACGAAGACCTTCGCGGCATTTTGGTCTTTCTGTTCAGTGCCACCAAGACCGATGAAGCGTGCCGCGAGTGGCGCGAGGTGAGCGAGCGAAAGCATCTGTTCGGTTCACATCAGCGCTGGACCCGGCAGCAAGCGCACGACTTCATCATCGCCGCTTGGCAGCATGTGGGCTTCAAAGCGGTTGAGGCAGCATAGGCATGATCGGGCGCATTCACGTTACGCTCATCGTCGGTGTCACCGTCGCCGTCTGGGCGGCGGTGCTCGCAATAAGAGGCACAGCCATCACTTGGGACCACTTTGTCCCGTTTGGAACCGCCGTCACCGCGCTAACCCTGATGCTTCATGCGTTCAACTCGACGTGTTGGCAGTGGGGCATCTTCAAAGGCTGGCTGGTGCAGCGCCCGAACCTTCACGGCACTTGGAAAGCAACCATCGAGAATGAGATTGTTGGACGCATCAGCGGATACATGGTCTTCCGGCAGACATTCACCTCGCTCACCGCCCGCTTCTACACCGAAGAGTCCACGTCGGCTTCAGTGACCGCCGCGATACTCCAATCGCCGGACTGCATCTTCCAGGTTGCCAGCACCTACCAGAACGAACCACGTCCCGACTTGCGGGGAGTTCGCAGCGAGATTCACTTCGGTGCGTTCCTGTTGGACGTTCACGGCGACCCGCCTGTGAGGCTCACCGGCAAATACTGGACGGACCGGAAGACAGGCGGTTCGATGACGCTTTCGGATCGCAAGGCGAAGCTCGTTACCAGCTTCGATGAAGGGGTGGCGACGCTGGGTGCATGACCGCGATCTACCATGGCCTACTGGACCCCACCCGTGCCCAAGCGCTTCGGCCAAGAGCCAAGCTCTCACGGCCTGATCTTCACATGCGTCCATTGCGGGCGGCACAGGGCCGTCTCACGCGACGGTGCGCTCGAAGCGTGGGGGCGGCTCCGCGTTATCGAAGAAGTCGCTAAGCGCACCCTCTGCACGCTTGACAGATGCCAGACTCGCGGACACCGGGGCCATCATGTTGAACTCGCACCGCTAAAGGCGAAGCTCGGCTCAATGAGTGAGATCACCCGGTTGGTGCGCCAGATCATGGCGCTCAAGCCGAACCGCAAAGTGGAGTAGGCTTCGGAGCGTGTTCACTGTTCGCCCTGATATTCAGCCAACGCTTTAGGCAGAGTGTCGCCCGGCGAAGAGCATGAGACACATGCCGCTGACGGCAAGCCCAATGCCCGCATATTGAAGCGGCGTGATTTTGGCCCACTCACGAAATATGATCAGCCCGATGACGATTGTTGTGGCAGTCAGGAGTGTATCTACTGTGCCTGCCGCCACTGCCAGTCCGGTTCGACGAACCACAAGGCCAAACGTGATGAAGACCACTGGCGACACCAAAATCAAGGCGGCGAGTGACCAACCGTATGTGTTCTCATCCGAAGCCCAGACGGCGCTCAAATAGTTACCTAAGCTCGCGACGCCTACGGCGAGAAATACGTAGATGACTGTAGTCAAGCTGTTCATCGCGCACGCTCCAAAGTAAAAAGAGCGCCGTTCTATCACAAGCCAAGGGAGTAAGGCGATGAAAGCGGAAACCGGCGTCTCGCTCGGCGACTTGTTGACAATGGCGACGGTTGTGCTGGGTGCCGCAGCAATCGTTCTTTCAATCCTTCAACTTCGCAGCACACTCCGACAAGGCAGCGCCGCCATCCTATCGGCGCACTACTCTGAATTGGATCGCCTTTATACCGATCTCCTTGCATACATCATCGAACGCCCACATCTCCGCAAACTGGAGCCGCTCAAGTCCGATGACGATGCCTCACAGGGCCGCTACGAACCATTCCCATCGGATCACCCGGCCCGCGCTTCTTACGACGCCTACGCCCACATGGTCTGGTGCTTCATTGAAACACTGCATGATCGCTGCATGGATTTGGATGACCCGGATGCCACAGAAGAATCAAAGGCGAAGCGCGAATTTCGGCTGACCTGGGCAACGGCGATTGATGTTGAAGACGCCCTTCATCGGGGTTGGTTTTTAGATAGCGAGGTGGCGGGACAGAAAGTTCGGAAATTTCGGCCCGGCTTCATCGAATTTGTTCGTGCGCGACAATGGAAGACAGACGATTGGGCCTATCGCTGCTAGATCAGCGGCGTCATCATTCGTTGCCCATTGAGGGATAGACACCCCAAGCGTCCGACGACCGTTAAGCGAGCGCTTCGCGCCATCGTTCGTCCACAACGACAACAAAGGAAACTGCGGCTCGTTCGTCCAATTCAGCTTCAGATGCTCTTCACTCTCCGGTGCTGTGGTGCATTCGCCCACGGCCTTGTGCGCGAAGAACTGCGTGCCCAACCGTGACTTCAGCGTAACCGGAGCGGCGTTGTCGAATGCGATTCTCTTGTGTCAGTATCTTCCATGCTTCCGACGACAAGTCGAAGGCATGAATGCTGGCGTCGCCGTTGAGACATCGCAGTGGCATCTTCGTCACTTAGGACCAAAAGCGCACACGCCCAATCTATTAACGTGTCCGCTCGACGCATTGAAACGTGCTGCGTCTAACAGGTTCGGCGGGCGCTTCAGTTTCGATCCACCGATCACGCTCAGCTTCGCACGAATCTAAAGTTTCGTGTTCGACTGTCGAGTCGGGCAGCGTACGGCCATCGGGTGTCATGACTTCAACAATCCAATAGCGCTCTACACGCAACCAATCGTCAATTCGCGCCCAAGCGAATGCGCCGACAACAAAGGCGATCAGGAGCCATCCGCCCAAGTTTCTCACGCTCACTGATGACCCGCGCAGTCAAGACGGCCTACGACCGCCCAGGTTTGCACCAATCCTTCGCTCCAAATCGCGTCCGCGAAGCGACAATCTGTGTGCGCTTCAGCCGCTGCTACCAACTCGCGACGAAAGCGCAAATCATCGACGTGTGCAGCCAAGCCGGAGAGGCGCACATAAAGGTGATCGCCGTCCCGCGCGAAATCCCATCTACGGCCATTGATCTCGGTGGTTTCCACCATCTGCGAGAGTCGCCGATCTTCTTCGATGGAGGCGCATGAGCGACTATCGCCGCCGCTACAAGCCCGATCCAATGACGCATACCCGGCCCCGCACTCCCGCAATGGTTGCGCGAAAATCTTGGCATGGCAAGGTGTTCAACGAACACGCGGGGCAATAGATTGGGCGTCAAGCTCGTAGTCGCAGTCACAGACGGAGAATGGTTCGACACGCTTCGAGCCATACCCGATCTCGCGGAAGCGAACTTCTGGAGTCCGTCTGCTACAGACTTCAAAGCCCTTCAGCCCGGCGAGCTATTTCTCTTCAAACTCCACTCCCCTCGCAACTTCATCGTCGGCGGCGGTGTGTTCGCATACGCCAACGTGCTACCCGTCTCGCTCGCGTGGCAAGCCTTTGGCCGTGCCAACGGAGCCGCATCGCTCATTGAGATGCGTCAACGCATCGAGAAGTATCGACGGGGCAAAGGCGACGGTTCTCCGGGCGATTTCTCCGTGGGGTGCCGCATCCTCACGCAGCCGTTCTTTCTCGAAGAGAAAGACTGGATACCGGTCCCAACGACGTGGGCGCCCAACATCGTCTCGTTCAAGACATTCGATAGCGACAACGCGGACGGCAAGGCTCTCTGGGATGGGGTCGAAAGCCGTGCGTCACGCCAGATCGAAGAGCCGCGAGAAGAGCCACGCTACGGCACACCGCATCTTGTGACGCCCCGACTTGGCCAAGGTGCCTTTCGCGTTGTCGTCACCGATAGCTACAAACGCCGCTGTGCGATCACGGGCGAGAAGACGCTCCCTGCGTTGGAGGCCGCTCACATCTTGCCATACGGCGAAGGCGGCGCACACGACGCATCGAACGGCATCCTCTTTCGCCGCGACATCCATAGCCTCTTCGACGCTGGCTACGTCACGGTAACGCCCGATCTCAAATTCGAGGTGAGCCGACGCATCAAAGAAGAGTTTGAGAACGGGCGCCACTACTACGCCCTGCACGGTCAGGAACTCGCCACGCCGGAGCGAGTGGATTGGCGGCCCGATCCATCGAAGCTATCGTGGCACAACGAAGAGCGGTTCTTGGGATGACACCTCGTAGGAACAGCATCGGCACGTTACCCCGCTTGGCCAACGCACGAAGATTCTCCCTAGCCTGCCTACTTGCGGTCGCGGGAATTTGGGGGTGCAATCCGGCCAATACGGAGAAGCAAGAGACGGAGTGGCCCGGCGAACTTGTGACGACACTGCTTTGTCAGGGCACCGAGCAATTAATCGCGCCAGATGGCGAAGTGCTTCGCCAAGGCCCTACGCGAACGGTGCTTCGGATACACAATCAGGCCACCGCGATACTGGATCATTCCAGCCCCACCCAAATGTCCATCTTCGCTTGCGACGTGAATTGCGTCCTCTCTGTGGGCGAGGTGTCAATCGCAGGCACTACAGCCGAAAACGAGAACCGCACGCGGTTTCAGATTTCACGAATTAACGGCGACTACGAGGGATCAATCGAACGTTCGGACATTGCTGATCGTTCGGTGGAACGAGGCCACTGCACGGTCACCGATCTTGAGAGGCAGTTCTAGCATTCTAAGGATGCCCAAAGGCGCATTCCGAATCGGTCGGATTGAATCCGCAACCCCGCATGGCAAGCTCGGCATCACGGACTGATTTCATTGCTGAATGTAAGTGTTGACTCGCACTTTGAGCGACGGATTTAGCCGCTCAACCCCGCACCCAAAAAACCTGCCCGAAACTCATCGCATGGAAAACGTGATGACGTGGCCAGCGGGCCTCGAACTTCGGATTATTGAGCTTATGCCCATTGGCATTCTGCTCGCGCTCGCTTCAACATGGGGAGCAGAACTTTTTGTCCTGCGGATTGCGGGACTGATCATCGCGATTCGGCGGCTCCTAGAAGCGCTACACGGGTTAGTCGAGAGCATCGATGATCGGTGACGGAAGCGACGCGACGGGATGAGCGCCGCTGCATAAAGGGAACGACGTGAGCGGCTACTACGATCCCCGCGACGAACGCCCGCCCCCGCCGCGCAATCGGAAGAAGCAAAGTGGCGCGAAGAAAGTTCAGTAGGTCCCGTCCCCGTATTGTCGAACGACCCTTCGCAAGACCGCCCCATACTTCTTGCTGTGGCCCGTAGGGTTACGTGCAAGGTTGATTGGCTCGCATACATCATAATAAACATTCAGCCCCGGACGCGAGATCAGTAGACGAAACAGACGCCTTGAGATGAAGCCCGTGTCGTGGAGCCGAGCAGCATTTCCGAAGAAGGATGTTAGAAGCCGACATTGTCCGCGCAGCTTGCTTGCCGCATCTGGGTCGCGCTCTCGCTCCGCCAAGAATGCTTCGCCCGCCGTCTCGAAGGACTCGCGTCGATCTCGCCAAAATGCGGCCAAGTCCGAGATAGCGCCCCGCATCTCTGGGGACCCGTAATCTTGCATTAATCGCAAGTACGCATCTATCTCATTGCCGTGCGCTGCACTGCGGACTTGAAGAAGGCTGGCTATCGCCGCCAGAGCTGCCGCGACTGCCGAAGCGGCGGTCAGTACAAAAATCCAATCAGACATCAGCACTTCCCTTAAGGCGTCTGCAAAAGGGCGATGAGTCTGTCCGCGACAATGATGAGTGTCGCGGCGAGAAAACCGCCAAGAATGGTTAGGCCAAGCCGTGTTGAAGATCTGTTTTGCTCCCGCACCCCCATGACCACCGCGGTGATGCCGGTGCCGAGAAGAACAAGATTGAACGCAATAATCCCGGCGCTTGCGTGAAGCTGTGCGATGAACGCCCCGAATGCTCCGAGTGCAAACGCGACCACGGGAAGAGCAAGCGCGAACACGTTCAGAGAATAAGCAGTTCTCGACGTGTTTTTGATTCTGACAAAACCTTCGCGTGGCGGCGCAAAGCCAACGGATCGTTTTGTTCGGATGGTCACGGTGACTGCAAGAACGACCGTTAGCAGCACCGTCATGCTGAACGCGGCCCAGCCGTGTGCGAGCCAAGACGACAACGGCGAGAGAGAGGCGGCGGCCGCGCACGTCAACGCCAAGACCATTAGGGCGCTTCCGACAAGCACCGCAGCTACACGCTGTTTGCCACGCCATGCCGTGCGTGCGTAGCTCGCCACAAAAATCATGCCGAGCACGAACAACTGCTTCCAGTGGGGTTGAAGAACCAGCGAGACGTTGACCCACTCGCTAACCGCACGAATGACGCCACCGAGCAATGGCTCAAAGACTCCACCGATCACAAGCAGAATGCGATTGTAGCCGTCTACGATGCGACCGAGCACGGTCAACAGGCGATGATCGACAAATACCTCTTGCAACAGAGCAAGGTAAGACGGCCCGCCCACCACAAGCGCGAACAACCAAGAAAACCAGCCGAGATCGCGAACCGCACCGGTAACGGTTACACCATCTGTGTCGTCGTCGCTCATGAGCCTTCCCCCACCCGCAGTATGTCACCCCGGATGCGGCAGGGAAGCGCGATTCATTGGTAGGTTGAGAGCGCGGTCCCCCCGACAAGCAGTGTTAGCTCCCAGTCGCCCCCCGCGATGGACGCCGCGCTTCGGCTCTGACCGCGCCGCATTGATCACTTGCCCGAAAGGGCTTGCAGACTTCCAAGCGCCGATGGATCACTACCGAACCGTATAGGCCGTAAATGGAGTCAACCGTGTTGGGTTTCTTGGGCATGGCGGCTTTGGTGCTGGTCATCGGTATTTATCTCCTCGGCGGCCTTCTCCTTGAGAAACTTGGCGTCATCAAACCGACCTACTTTCCTCCGAGCGGAATCGCGGTGGGAGAAGAGGCGACTGTGGTGTTGGTGCGCAACTCTTTTGAAGGAAAACGCTACCTGGACGCTTACGATGAAATGAGAAAAGTCACCCACAACAACGGCGAGGTCTGGCGTATTAAGCGTTGCCAAGACCATCTCGACAACACTTACAAGTTCACGCTGATCCGTGTCGGGTAATGCCGCATGGATGGTTACACCCGCTCTCGAAGGCCCACCCTCGAAATTAGCGGCGGCACTCAACTCAAGGCGAGTAATTGTCAACCAGCGACCGACAATCCTCAACTCCGTCACGTTCAACCGTGTAACCGGCCTGACAGGCAATGGCTGCCGCTACCTGTGGCTCTCTTCGCGCATGATTCGTCCATCCAACCCCGGAGGCAATCACTAGGAATGTCGCCGCACCAAAGCCGAAAGCGAACGCCTTCAAAATATCATTCCGACTTTCACTCGCTGTCACCGCCGTCTCCAAACCCAGTACCGATCACACCAGTTTCAATATAAACAAGCCGCAAGAAAAGAATGAGGGCAACCAACATTGAAGCAGGCATAGTCCGTTTTCCGCTACCCTCCCCTCCCCGAAAAACGGAAAGGGATGCGGACCTAGAGGGCATACTTCAGCCGGTATAACTGCACTGCCCGTATCGTGGGCCAGACGCTCCCCTCCGAGTCGAAACTCAAATCGGGGTTCAGTAGGTGCAGATGCCTTCAGGCTCGTATGAAGCCTTGAAGCGGTCGGAAAGTCCGAAGAGATCAACCTCCCTCCGGCAAAAGCTCCCGCCAGCGCATCGCGTTCATTACGGCTGAACACGCAAAGCCGGACATTCTTCGGGGGTGGTGTTTGAGTTTCAGGTTGGCTTGCGCCAACGCAACGCACGCTTCAATGCGTGCCTGATTGTGACCTAATCGTTTCTTCCAAACTCAACCCGGTCCCCATCGGAAGATGACGTAACCGTGGGCCAGACATTTCGCCGTGACGGATCACGGCTGCCGGGACTCTAACCAAAGACCGGCATCAGTATTTATCGACGGCCACCAATCTGACGGGCCGTCCAACTGCAAAATCATCAATCTTCAGCTTTGTGCGCTGTAGCCGTCCGCCAGGCGGCCCGACATCAGCGACACACGCAAACGCCCTCCCACGACCATCCTGGCGCGATTGAGAGGGTATCTGGTGTGAACCATCGGCCGCTTAGAAACGCTACAACACGTCGTCACTTGGGAAAACCGAGAGACTGCAATCGAAGCAATCGAGAAGCTTCTTGTGGCGAGCCATCCCAATCGCGCTGCTCCCCAACGACCTTTCAATCGCCGGTGACGCGACCATCGACATCTTTAGCCCGCCGATTGTCGCGCCCTCATTCATCCAGGCGATGGCATCTTTTTCGCGGAGTGTGTTCGGCAAAAAGAATTTGCCGAAGCAACGGAAGCCCACCCCTTCTGCGTCTCGACCGAAGAACACAAGTCGCCAGCGGTTCGTTGGCCGCCCCAAGCGCATTTGGGTCCAACTATCGAGCCTGTCGAATGCATCCTGCATCGACTCGCGCACTATGTCCCAGGCGACGGAAGATGGCGGTCTCCGCTGACCCTCGATCAATTCGAATCGGGCGAGAAATCCCACCCGACAACACTGAGCCGATGCGAAGCGGATGATCTTTCCGTGCGTGTTCCAATAGTGGTGATCGTCCACAGTTACGGGAAGCTTGCTGACGACGCTCATCAGTTTGTCTCCCGGAGACACGTCTCGATGTCTTCCACGTTGGCCAAGTAAGCGTGCGGGTGTGCGCCAGCCCCAATAGCTTGGTCCGTCTTGGCTAGCATGTAGGCGTCATACACGCTCCGGAGTTCGGGCACGCGATTACGGCGTTTCCGCAGTCCGAGCCTGCTCGCACTGTGACGTGCGTGATTTTTTCTTTGCGACAATTCCAATTCTCTTCTCTGCTTGCGTTGTTGAAGTCCCGCCCGCTGCACAATGTTGGCGCACGTTTCGCGGCGTTCAAGAGGAAGAGAATATTCGTGTTAAACACTGCGCGATTAGAAAAGATTCCGGAAAACAGATCAGAAAAGATTCAAGACGACGATGAGTTTGCGTCGATCAAACTCGCTGCAACAACTTCGATGCGAGCGATTTTTCAGTGGCAAATTGAGCGAAGTCGCGGTATACTTGCCGCTTACATTATGTGCCCGTGAATCAATCAACTCCTCACAGGACATCCCTTACATGAAAATAGAAACGATGCTCGCACGCGAGGGCGTGTGTGCGAACTGTGGCGGTTGCGGCTGCGTTCAATGCCGCCCCGCATCTGCAAATAACGAATGCCCGAACTGCGGCGGACGCGGCTGTGCTCAATGCCATGAAGCAACATCGAGCAAAGCCAACTCAACCGGTTTGACCGAGATCGCGTGCTACATCGCACGAACTGATCCACAAGATCGGGCCGGTGTGGCCTATCTATTGGTACTCTCGTTGATTGACTGCCGCGACAGCGACTCGTTGCTGCTGCTGTCGATCACGCCCGATCAAGACTATCCAGCCGAGAACTGGGAATCTGCGGCTATCGTCATTGCAATGGAATGGTGGCGTCACATCCAACAAGCACCCAACGCACCGGATCACTTCACCGTCACGACGTTCGAGACGAACGACGGCCGAAAGCTCACAGTCGGGACAACGATCCCAAAGGTCTGGGATGAAATGTCGTTCTTCGAGGTATCGATGGGCGGCTTGAAGGTCGTTGGATGGGTTGAAGCATTGGACATGCCCGTCCCCTAGAGCGTACGGCGAGCGTTAGACTGCGGCCAAGTAGACAACACGCAGTCTAACTCACGCCAACCTTGCACCCATGCAGTTCTGAGCCATCGCTCGGAACGCGGCCCGTCCATTCCTGTTACGCCCTAGCCAGGAACCACCCTTTGATGGGGGGCGATTTGACATGAGCTAGAACGCCACGCTCTATGCAGTCGGCTTGGGGGCTTCAATGAGCAGCACGACACCTGTTGTCTTGAAAAACAATCGGCTTGTGCCGCTTCAACGAGTTTCCCTTGCGGGTCCGAGCAAAGATGCTTCCAGCCAGTTTTCTTATGATGAAGCGTGGCTTCAGGATCTAATCCAGCACAACCCGTCGATACTGCCCATCGCAGAGATTGAGCCGGGCTTTGGCGACTTGATTCCAGTGGCCAAGGAAGTTTCCTGCGGCAGTCAGGGTTTCATAGACAATCTGTTTGTGACGGGAGATGGCGGGATCGCGTTCGTCGAAACCAAGCTTTGGCGAAACCCGGAAGCACGACGGGCAGTCGTTGCCCAAACTTTGGACTACGCATCGGCCCTCGCAAAAATGAGCTACGCTGACTTCGAGGCCGCCGCACTTTCCGGCGTGCTTGCCGTCCCCCGCCCTCGCTCACTTTACGAGTTGGTCAGTGGCAATGCCGACGCCCTGGACGAAACTTCATTCATCGACGCTCTTTCAACAAACCTTCGGCGTGGCCGGATGATCGCCATAGCGGCTGGGGATGGCATTCGTAGCGAGACGGAGACAATCGCAGAGCACCTACAGTCTCACGCGGGCGTTCGATTTACATTCGCACTGGTGGCCATCGAGCTTTATCGCGACCCTGATGGCCTCATCCTCGCCGTGCCGCGAAACATCGCGAAGACGACGTTGATCGAACGCGGCGTCGTCGAAATACGAGACGGTCGCATAGACGTGTCACCGCCCGTTCAATCCAGCCAAGCAGCTATCACTCCAAAGCGGGGAGTGAGCATGACTGAAGAGTTGTTCATGGAAGAGATCGCCAAACGCGATCCCCAATTGCCCGCCGCAATACGGAGCTTTTTGGAGAAGGCCGCTCTGATCGGCGTCGAGCAGGATTGGAGGGCGACGCTGAACCTGAAATGGCGTGGCTTATCGGACGGCCCGGACATCAATCTCGGCTTCATCAACAAGAATGGAAGCCTCTCGACAGAAGTGACGAACTCGCAGATCGACCCGGCTGCGACCAGAGAATATCAGGAGACGCTCGCACGGCTGTCTGGCGGGACCGTTGTAGAAAGCAAATACTACCAAGCTGGTCCGCTGCTTGTCGCAGCCGACAAGAAGTCGCTCGTAAAGATCGAAGCACTCCTGCCCCAGCATGCGGACGCTTGGCTGAAGGCGATGGAGGTATTTATTGGGCGGCTTCGCGATGCCCAAAATGCCTGACCACCGAGCGGGTTTCGTCACGCCGCAAGCAATCGAATCTCTGCCCCAAGTTCGCGGGCCTTCTTCTCTGACAACCCTCGCGAAAAGTGCGGCACTGCCAGAATCTTCGCACGGCCCGAAAAGCGGTCTGCCTCTCGGCCAGCGTCTTTCCCGTGAGCAACGATGACGGACGGCTTTATCGTTTCAACAAGAAACCTGAAGATCGCCGCATCGCGGTCTTCGTGCCCCAGTGAGTTCATGTCAGGCGTAGCCGTCGAGTAGATGTTCGACTCTAAACACCGCACCGGACTCGCTGCCTCGCATATCCATTCGATGACGCGGCGGGTGGGGCTAACGGCGGTGCGTCTGGTCTTTCCAGGACGAAGCGGCTTGTTCAGACTTTCAGCCTTGTAGGCATCGAACCACGCGGCCTTGTCGAAGCCATAGCCCGGCGTCCAGAACTTCCAAAAGTCGGCAGACATGTCAGTTGCGGGATTGAAGCCGACGATGAAGACGCCGCAGTCAAGCGGAGAGCCTTCGCAGACAAATGGTCGCGACGTGGCGGACCTTCCGATGGCTTTCTCCAACTGATGCTGAAAATCGTCGAGCGTGTGCATTGGCCAGCCGCACTAATCGTTCTTTGGGTGGGCCGATAGAGGGATTGCGCGGGGCCGCGCTCCACGGGCATTCTGGCTCGATTGCGGGCATGAAGTCGTCCGAGCCTAAGCAACAACCTGACGGGACCCCAATGCCAAATCTCGCACGAAGCTTCCGAGATCACTTCACTCGCCGGTTTGAGCAAGCGTGCAGCGATCCAGACCGAGACGCGGGCGCTTGCTGGCTCAACTCAACCCGGTGGACCGCCTTCATGCTCCACAAAGGTGGCGTGATGTTCGAGGCCGCGAGTGATTGGGCCGAAGAAAATATTGGGCCGCGCAAATACGATGTGCGGGGCGAATGGCGTAAGTTTGATCTCATGGTCATCAGCCCCGCGATTGGTCCCGCGAATGATTGGTGGCGATCAGCGCCACGGCTAACCCTCGAACATGAGAACAATGACGACACGCACGTCGAAGTCTGGAATCTCGCGTGCTGGCAATCGCCACTGAAGGTTCTTGTCACCTATCATCAGGATCAGAGGGTGCTTGAGCACAAACTTCGAGTGGCGTCCGAAGTGCTCACCACCCACGCCGCCGAAGTCGGCCCGTCTTCATCCGAATTCCTGTTCATGAGTGCGCCCCGAACCTTCGGATCAAGTCCGCAATGGTCGTCTTTTGAATGGGCGTCCTCTGCGTGGAACGACATTTCTATGGCAGAGAGTAAGCCTTGAGCGTTGCCATCACTTTAGGTAACCGCCCACAAAGCTTGCGGCTTCATCATCGGGCACAGTCTCAAGCACGTCGGCAGGCAGCACTCTCGACTGAATCTCGGCCACTGTAGATGCCGGGGCCGTGAGCCACTCTTCCCGCTCTTCGGGCGTCCCCAAGACCACCGGCATTGCCTTCGCATGGACGGGCCGAACGAGATCGTTCGCTTTGGTCGTCAAGAAGCTGAACAGGTGATGCTCGCCCACGTTCGGTTCCTTCTTGGTGCCGTAGTCGCCTGACCACACACGCCAAACGCCCGCGAAGAAAAGGATTCCACGATCTGGCGGTGCAAACCAACGGATGTGCTTTGCTCCCTTGGGCGATGCGTCGTCGTATTCGCTGAAGGCGGTGAACGGGACCAAGCATCTATGCTCGACACCAAGAACGGGCCGCCAATGTGCGCTCGAAGTATTGCGGACGTTCGTGACTGGTGCGCCGCCCATCGTTGCCGGTCCCGGCAATCCCCAACGCATCTTTCTCCATTCGAGAGCGCCACTCTCCGCACGAACAATCACCGGCCCGAAGCTTTTCGGAAACACTTCGAGCAGTGCGTTGCCGAGCAGAGGCGTGATCCGCGTCTCGCTCCATTCCTCGAAGCCGTAGAATTCCTTTTCAAGACCGGCTTTGCGAATGTCAGAAGCGTATCGATTGCACACGTCCCGCTCCTTCTGATCGCGAATGATGCAAGAAAGCGCGGAGCCAGAAATGATTCAAGATTGAAGAGGCGAAGGCGGCCCGACACTTACGCCAAGCACCAGATCGTGAGCGTTTTCTGGTGGAAAAACACGCGGCTCCGTGGTATAGTAGCCACTTCATTATGTGCCCGTGATCAAACATCTAAGCACAGGATTCTTCCAACAACATGGAGATCAGACAATGCTCGCCCTTCAAGGCGAGTGAACAGAGTTCGTCGGCCATCGCCAAGACGACACGCCGTTGGCTCCCATTCGACTGGCCACGCGGCCTGCGACGCGAACAAGCGGCAACATACGTGGGAGTCTCGCCGAGCACATTCGATACATTGGTAGCAGAGGGATTGATGCCTCAACCCAAGCGACTGCGAGGTTGCGTGATCTGGGATCGAAGGGACTTGGACGCGGCGCTAGATAATCTCGATCAGCCCAGCGCCGACGAAACAAGTGATTGGGATTAGCGCAATGGGAACAGTCAAGCTCGCATACGTGGATGCCTTCAAAATGGGCGGCGTGTGGCGCTACTACTTTCGCCGGTCACGCAAGCATAAACGCATCCCGCTGCCGGGCCGTCCCGGCGATGCGGAGTTCATGCGTGCCTACGAAACAGCGCTCGCCGCAAGCGGCGCAAAAGGACCACCACGTCATCTCACCGTGGCTGGTTCGTTCTCTGCGCTTGCGCTCGCCTACTATCGCTCTGGCTCATTTCAAGGCTTGAAGGCGAGCACGCAGGGGACGTATCGCGGCATTATTGATCGCTTCTGCGCGACTGTAGGCAAGAACGGAAACACCTTCGGTCAAAACCGCGTGGCGACCATCAAAACCTCTCACGTTTATGAAATCATCGACTCGGCAGTCATCAAGAGCGGCCCTGCCGCCGCGAACAACTTGCTGAAAGTCCTGCGTGTCATCCTGGACTTCGCCGTCAAACATGATTGGCGCATCGACAACCCCGCCATCGGCGTCGATTGGATCGAGAACAAAACCGATGGGTTCGCCACATGGTCAGATGATGAGCGGCGGCAGTTTGAAAGTGTTCATCCGAGCGGCAGCAAGGCGCGGCTCGCCTACTCGCTACTGTTCTACACGGCGCAACGCCGTGGCGATGTCGTGAAGTTAGGCAGGCAGCACGTCACCAACGACACTCTGCGCTTCAAGCAGAGCAAGACGGGCGTTTCGTTGTCGATACCTATTCATCCGAAACTGAAGATCGAGCTTGAGGCCAGCAAGTGCTCCAACAACCTCACATTCCTTTTGACCAAGTGGGATAAACCATATTCCGTGGCCGGGTTCGGCAACTGGTTTCGTGACATGTGCAACCAAGCTGGATTGCCGCATTTGAGCGCCCACGGCCTACGGAAGGCGACGGCAAAACGGCTGGCTGAAAGCGGACGAAGCCCTCATGAGATACAGGCGCTCACGGGCCACAAAACTCTCGCGCAAGTGACACACTACACGGCAGCGGCGAGCCAAGAAAAAATGGCGCGGCAAGCCATCAAATATCTCGACGATGATTGACGGGCGCACACTTCAAGAACGCATTTTCCCAAATGTGGACGAAGCCGATTCCCAACAGCCTTTAGATTCAACACGTTAGAATGCGGGTGGCGGACAGAGAGGGATTCGAACCCTCGTTAGGCTTGCACCTAAACACGCTTTCCAAGCGTGCGCCTTCAGCCACTCGGCCACCTGTCCGGCGGGCGGTTTATGACGGGGGCAGCCGCCGCGCGCAAGGCGCGTAACCGGCCGGCCAGCGCCCGCGTACTCCTTCTCGCAGCCCGCCGCGCCCTTCTCCTCCCCGAGACCAAAGCCCGCACCCACTCTCCCGGGGTGCGCGCCGCGCGCGGGCTGCCTACATTAGGCCCAATCCCAAAAGAGGTTCTCATGGCCCGCTCCACAGTCCTGCCCAGTTCCGACCAAGCCCTCCCCGGCCGCGCCGAGCCGCTGGCAATCGGAAAGACCCATTTCGTCAACGGCAATGCGCTGAAACCGCCGTTCCCGGCCGGGCTCGAAGAGGCGGTGTTCGGTCTCGGCTGCTTCTGGGGCGCCGAACGCAAGTTCTGGCAGACCCCAGGCGTCTGGAGCACGTCCGCAGGCTACGCGGGCGGCATCACGCCGAACCCCACGTACGAAGAAGTCTGCAGCGGCCGCACCGGCCACACTGAAGTCGTGCGCGTGATCTTCGATCCGAAGATCATCAGCTATGAGGCGCTGCTCAAGCTCTTCTTCGAAAACCACGACCCGACCCAGGGCATGCGCCAAGGCGGCGACATCGGCACGCAATACCGGTCGGCGATTTATGCTACATCGCCCGCGCAAAAGGCGGCGGCAGAAGCGGCGCGCGCGGCGTATGCGGACAAGTTACGCGCCGCCGGTTACGGGCAAATCACTACCGAAATCACAGAGGCGCCAGCCTTCTACTACGCCGAAGACTATCATCAGCAGTATTTGGCGAAGAATCCGAACGGTTATTGCGGGCTCGGCGGAACCGGCGTGAGCTGCCCGATCGGCGTTGGCGTCAGCTCGGCGTGACGTTGGTTTTCGCTGATTAAACAAGCCTGGAACAAGCACTCTTCACCGACGCGCGCCACGAGACTTCCACTTTCCCCTATGTTACCAATCCAAGGTAGTTGCGAGGATGGTTGATGGCGGCGCGTGCGAAGGTCTGCCTGGTTGATGATGACATCTTCGTCCGCGATGCGCTGGCGCTAGGCCTCAACGACGCCGGCTTTGACGTGGTGACCGCGCCCGGCGCCGCAGCCGGATTCGATATTGTCCAGCGCGGCGGCATCGACGCGATCGTCACCGACATGAACATGCCCGGCACCGATGGCGCGCAATTCATTTCCGAAGCGCGCGGCCGCTGGCCAGACATTCCGATCGTCGCGATTTCCGGCGCCGTCACTATCGACGGGCAGGAGACCGCGGCGATCGCCACCTCGCTTGGCGCCAACGCCACCTTGATGAAGCCGTTTCGCGCTCGTCAACTTGCCGAAGTTCTCGGCCGCTTCCTCCCGCCTCTGTCATCTCAGCCCTGACGTAGAATGCACGCCCATCAGGAACAGTCGCGTTTCCGTGCGGTGGTCGATACAGCGGTTGACGGCGTCATTTTGATCGACGCTGCAGGCCTGGTGCTGATGTTCAACCCGGCTTGCGAGCAATTATTCGGCTACGCCGCTTTCGAAGTTGTCGGGCGCAACGTGAAAATGTTGATGCCAGATCCGCATCAAGCCGGACACGACACCTATCTCTCCAACTATCAGTTGACCGGCGAACGCAAGATCATCGGCATCGGCCGCGAGGTTTTGGGCCGTAAGCGCGGCGGCCAAACCTTCTCGATGGACCTTTCAGTCGGTGAGACGTCAGAAGACGGCAAACCGATTTTCGTCGGCATCATCCGCGACCTCACCGAGCGCAAAACGGCGGAGAAGGCGTTGCGCGAGGGCGGCGAACGTTTGCGCGCCGTCGTCGACACCGCCGTTGATGGCGTCATCCTGATTGACGCCGTCGGCACGGTGCAGATGTTCAATCCTGCGTGCGAGCGGCTGTTCGGCTATGCGGCCGAAGAGGTGCTTGGCCACAACGTCCGCATGCTGATGCCGCTTCCATATCGGCACGAACACGATGGCTACCTCACCAACTACCACAGGACCCGCACCGCAAAAGTGATTGGCATCGGACGCGAAGTGTCCGGACTGCGCAAGGACGGCACGACGTTCCCGATGGATCTCTCTGTCGGTGAGGCCAAGCAGGAAGGCGCATCGATTTTCGTTGGCATCTTGCACGATCTCACCAGCCGCAAGCGCACCGAGCAGCAATTGGTGCAAGCGCAGAAGATGGAGATGGTTGGCCAACTTTCCGGCGGCATCGCGCATGATTTCAACAATCTGCTCACGGCCATTCTCGGCAACGCGGAAGTGCTTAGCGCGCGCCTCGGTGAGCAAAGCGATCTGAAAAAACTTGCGGATGTCATCATCAGCGCCGCGGACACTGGCGCAGAGCTCACCCAGCGCCTTCTCGCCTTCAGTCGTCGCCAAGTGCTGCAACCCGACGTGCTGGACTGCAACGCACTCGTGCAGAGCATGGACCTTCTGGTGCGCGGCATGGTGCGCGAAGACATCGAGCTTCGCATCGGTGTTGCGGCTCATCCTGTCGTTGCGCTCGCAGACTCCACACAGCTGGAATCGGCTGTGCTCAATCTGGTGCTCAACGCTCAAGACGCCATGCCGCAAGGCGGGGCGCTTTCAATTACATCCAGCGAGATCGAACTCGACGCGGAATCGCTTGGCACCAACATCGATGTTAGGGCCGGCCGCTACGCAATGATCGCAGTCACCGATGAGGGCGTAGGCATGCCGCGCGAAGTGCGCGAGCGCGCGTTCGAGCCATTCTTCACCACAAAGGAGGTCGGCAAAGGATCGGGTCTTGGGCTTTCGATGGTGTACGGCTTCGTCAAGCAATCGAACGGCCACGTCACGATCTACAGCGAGCCGAGCATCGGCACGAGCGTGCGGCTATTCTTGCCGCTCTCAACCGCTGGCGAGGTGCAGACCAAGACGCGTCCCGCGAGTGGGCCAGTTGTCGGCGGCACAGAAAACGTTCTCGTCGTCGAAGACGATCCGTTCGTGCGCAGCCACGCCGTCACTTCACTGGAAGGTCTCGGGTATAGGGTCAGCTTCGCGGCTAATGGACGTGAAGCGCTAGACTTGCTTCACCACGGCGCGCGGCCGCAACTTCTGTTCACCGATATCGTGATGCCAGGCGGCGTCAGCGGCTGGGAGCTGGCGCAACGCGCGCGCGAAATCGCACCATCGCTGCGCGTGCTCTTCACCTCAGGCTATCCGTCGGAGACGCTCACCAGCCGGGGCCACATCGACGCCAAGGCGCGGCTGCTACCAAAGCCGTATCGGGTTTCGGAACTAGCACGCCGCGTACGCGAAGCGCTCGACGCCCAAGATTAGCCCGGCCAGCGTAGACCGACGCGGCGGCGTTGCTGCAGCGTTTGCTCGGCCCGTTGCAGCGCCCGCAGCGCCACTTCAGCCTGTTGGAGCGAATCCGTCGAACGCAGCGCGTCCATCGCCAGACGCAGGCGCGACGCGCCCTCCTCCAGCTTGTCGCGCGCGCCTTCGCGTTCGCCCAAAGCCGTCAGCGCGCGGCCGATCTCTTGCTGCGCCGCGCCCCAGGCGCCCGGATCGGTCGTGCGATCGACCTTGTCCAGATATTGCTGGCGCGCATCGAGCGCTTTGTTCAGCCACTTAATATGGCCGCCGCGCTCGCCGAGGCTGAGCGCACCGGAGGCGAAGTCCGAGAGAATGTCGAGATGGAGATTGTCGCTGATCTCCGCCGGCCGCGCTTCAACCATCTTGTCGAGACCTTCGACGATCGGTTGCAGACGATCCGGCTTATAATCTTGCGGGCGGTGCAGCACCGGGCGCGCCTTGCGCGCCAGCGCGAACGCAAGCGCGCGTTGCACGGCTTCGTCCGGCCGGCCGGTTTTCCAGCCGAGCTGAAAATCCTGTACATCATGCGTGCGGCCGTATCCCGGCAGCGTCGTGATGCGCAGATCAAGCTTACCCAGCATGTTGCGCTTGCCCCAGACGATCACGTCCGCGGCGGAGCGCTCCAGTGCGTCTGCGGCTTCCACCGCAACCCGGCGGCGCGCTTCCGGATGCGCGCGCGGCGCAACCGTCTTCAGCCGCACCGGGAAGAGATCGACCTGCACATCATTCTCGAATGAGAACATGCCGAAATTATCTTCGACCGCTTCTTTCATCTCCTGACGGAGATCGTTGCCGGCGCCTTCGATCTCGGCGATCAGCACCAACGCGCGGTGATCCTTGTTGCGCTTCAGCGCTTGTGCGCGCAGCGCGATGCGAGCGGCGCTCGACGCCTTGCCCATGCCGGTGAGCATCCAGAACGCGGCGATCAAGACAGCCGCCAAGCCCATCGACATGAAGAACATGAAGACGTTCGGCGATTGTACAAAAGCCTCTTGGAGCTCGCGCGGCATCAAGCGCATCGCGCTCGAGGCCATCTCCGGCACGGCCGCCGTAGCTCCAGTAATATTAACCATTTAGCGTTCGTGGTCCCTGCCGAGCGTTGACCTCTAGCGTGGCGTTGGGCGGCGCACAACGGCTTGCGGCGCCCCGCGTTGCCGCGCGACGCAGCTCGCCCCTGAAGCGGGAAAAGCCTCCCCCGCCTGGCGCCCTATTGCCCGCCCTGAGCGCGCTCGATCATGCCTTGCATGGCCGAGCCCATGTTGCCGAGGTCCAGAACCTCGACGCCCGGCGGCAATGTGAACAAATCGGCGCTTTGAGCGCCGCGCTGGACACTGGTCGTTTCCCACACGGTGCGGCCAGCCTCGGTCGCGCGCAGGATGATGCCGTCATTGGTGACGCATGCCGTACGCGCAGGCTCGCCTTCTTCGGTGCGAGTCCATTCGACGCCGTTTTCCCCAGCCGCCGAGCAATCGCCGGTACGGGTGGCGTTTGTCGCCATCTCGCCTTGCCATTCGGCAGACGGGTCGGTGACCGGTGCGCCAGTCTGCGAGAGGCGCATCGCAATGCGCTGACCGCCAGCGCTGGTGATCGCGTAATCTTCGCCGCTATCCGGGTTGGTGATGATGACCATATCTCCCTGAGGTGTGGACATCTCCATGCGCAGTTTGTTTCCGTCCCGGATCATGACGATTGGAGCGGTCTGACCGTCCTCAGCGGTGATCGTCGCTTCGGCCCGATAGGCGCTGCTCGTGAGGTCCGGGAACAAGCCACCGCCGCCGCCCGCTTCGGACGCCGTTTGCCCGCTAGGATTGCAGGCCGCCAAAAGCGCCGCTGAAATCACGACCAAAGCTGCTCTACGCATAATGTCCTCCCGGATTTGGCCCTTCCGTAGCAGGCGCGGCCGGTCGCTGAAACCCCGGCATTCGTCGCAAAC
>JAWXAM010000002.1:0-96992 GCA_034439495.1 Terricaulis sp.
CAGATGAGCCGTATCATTCTCGCTCTTGCCGCCGTCACCATGCTTTCGGCATGCGGCATTCGCGGCGATCTCGATCGGCCCGATCCGCTCTGGAATAACGAAGACGCCATCCGCCGCGAATGCCAGCGCCAACTGGAAAACAACGAGACGCAGGACCCGCGATGCGCGCAATACCAGAGCGGCGCGGGCAATTGACGCTGGGTTTATGGACCTTCAGGTCCGTTAAAGCCGCGCAATGAACCATTTCGAGTATCGCGACGGCGCGCTCTGCTGCGAAGGCGTGCGTTTGTTGGAGATTGCCGAGGCTGTCGGCACGCCAGTCTACGTCTACTCAACAGCCACGCTTGAGCGGCACTACGACGTGTTCAAGAGTGCGTTCGCGCCGCGCGATGTTTTGGTCGCCTTCGCGGTCAAAGCCAACGCGAACATCGCAGTGCTGGCGACACTGGCGCGCAAAGGCGCCGGCGCCGACACCGTAAGCGCCGGGGAGATAGAGCGCGCACTACGTGCTGGAGTGCCAGCGGGTCGCATCATCTTCTCCGGCGTCGGCAAAACTGCGGACGAACTTGCGTTCGCCGTCAAAGCCAGCGTGCATCAAATCAACGTCGAGAGCATCGCTGAGTTAGAGACGCTTGCGCAGTGCGCCGCAACGCTCGGCGCAAGACCCGCTATCGCCATTCGTGTCAATCCGGATGTCGGCGCCGGCGGCCACGACAAGATTTCCACCGGCAAGAGCGACGCGAAGTTCGGCGTCTCCGTCGATCAGGCGCTAGCGCTCTATGCGCGTGCGCACGCCGATCCTAATCTCGCTGCCAAAGGCCTCGCCGTTCACATCGGCAGTCAAATCCGCCAGCTCGATCCGCTCGAAGCCGCGTTCAAGACTTTGCGCGGCATGGCTGAACAACTCCGCGCGCAAGGCATCAGCATTGAGCGCCTTGATCTCGGCGGCGGCCTTGGCGTGCCGTACTTCCACGAACCCGATCCGCCCACGCCGACCGAGTATGCGGCGATGGTCAATCGCGTCTTTGACGGCCTGGATATAGCGCTCGCGTTTGAGCCTGGGCGCATGATCGCGGGAAATGCGGGCGTGCTGCTTTCGCGTGTAATCCGAGTTCAAGAACGAGCTGAACGCCCGATCTTGGTGCTGGACGCGGGCATGAACGATCTCATTCGCCCAGCCATCTACGACGCTTATCATGACATCAAGCCGCTCAACCAAGCGCACAGCGCGCCGCTGCAAAAGTATGATGTAGTAGGACCGATCTGCGAGACCGGCGACACGTTCACGCGCAACCGCACTCTGCCGCCGCTTGGCCCTGGCGATCTCGTCGCGTTCATGACAGCTGGCGCTTATGGCGCGGTGATGGCCTCAACCTACAACGCCCGCGCGCTTGTGCCTGAAGTGCTCGTTGCTGGCGACAAATACGAAATCGTCCGTCGACGCTGGACGCTCGAAGATCAACTCGCGCTTGAACACACGCCTGCGTGGCTGAGCGCATCGTAAATTCGAAGGAGATGTCATGAACAAGTCCTGGATCGCCGCTGCTGCTCTGGCGCTTGCCGCCTGCAGCCCTGCGCCTGCGCCAGCGCCAGCGGTTGAACCGCAAGACGCGTTCTTCACAAGTCTCTCTGCGCTGTGTGGCCGTAGCTATGAGGGACGGGTCGTCACCAATGATGAGCGCGACGCCGACAGGGCGGGCCAGCAGCTTGTGATGCACGTGCGCGATTGCAGCGCCGATGAGATCCGCATCCCGTTCAATGTCGGCGAAAACCGTTCACGCACCTGGGTCATAACACGCGCCGAAAGCGGCCTCCGCCTCAAGCACGATCACCGCCACGAGGACGGCAGCGAAGACGTGCTGACCCAGTACGGCGGCGACACGACAAGCGAAGGAACCGCAGAGCGTCAGGAATTCCCGGCCGACGACTTCTCCAAGCAGCTGTTCACGGCGAACGAAATCCCGGCCTCGGCCGATAATATCTGGGCGGTCGAGGTCCACCCAAGCGAAACGTTCGCCTATGAGCTGCGCCGCCAAGATCGCCATTTCCGCGTGGAGTTCGATCTGACCCAGGAAGTCCCCACGCCAATGGCCTCCTGGGGCCAACTGCCGAACGAACATTAAGGGCGAATTAGCGCCGAAATCCGGGTTCCCGGCTGGGCTTGGTCATGGTTTGGCCAGAGGCGCGCTGTTAGGCTCGCCCCCGCCGGCATGAAACACCAGGACGCCCTCGACCAACTCGCCCGCGAGACGGCCCGCGCCCGCCGCCGGCTCACGATCGAAGGCGCGCTGCGCGCTGGCCTCCCGCTGGCGCTAGCCATTGGCGCCTGGGCCTTCATCGCCGTCGTCGGCATTCACGAGGCGCTGCCGCTTTTGCTGCAAAGCATGACATCGGCGCTCGCGCTCGCGGCATTCGTGTTTCTGGCGCTGCGTATTCGTAAAAGCTGGCGCGCGCCGACTGAAGAAGAAGCGCGCACCCGCCTCGCCGCGGATTGCAGTCTCGATCCCGGCGCTTTCGATGCGCTGCGCGATCAGCCGTCGCGCTACGATCCGCTTGGCACGGCCTTGTGGCGGCGCGAGCGCGAACGCGCCGTTGAGCGCATTGAGCACGCGCGGCCCACACCCTCACCTATCGATCTCGATGAACTCGATCCACGACGGACGCGCGATGCGCTCGCACTGGCGCTGATCATTGCGCTGGCTGTGGGCGGTTTCAACGCGCCAGACCGGCTAGCGCGCGCATTCGTTCCTGATCCTGGTCCGTTGTTCGGCGATGGCCCGATGGAAGTCGAAGCCTGGGCGACGCCAGCGGACTACACACAAGCCGCACCCGTTTCGATTAGCGACCGCATCGGCGAAACTGTCTCGACGCCGCCCTCGGTCGAAGTCACGGTGCGCGTCACCGGGCCGACGGGCGCGCCACGCCTCGTCTTTAACGGCCGCGGCGGTCAGCGCAGCGAACGCTTCGTCCGCGCAGCTGACGGCGCATGGGAAGCGCGCCTGCAACTCCCGGGCGCGGGGCGACTGAAGATCGTCCGCTTCCATACCCGCGCCTACTGGCGCATTACGCCAACGCGCGATGCGCGGCCGAGCGCTGCCTTCACCGCGCCATTGGCGCAGCTGCAAGGCGAGACAGTTATCGTCGGCTGGCGCGCGCGCGATGATTTTGGCGTACGTCGGTTGGCGTTGCGCGTGCGCCCGGTTGATCCGCCAGAAGGCCTCGCGCGCGCCGATGCAATCGACACCGAACTTGAAACCCAAGCCGGCGATCCACGCGAAGCGGAAGGCGAAACGCAAGTCGATCTAGCCGACCATCCCTACGCAGGGATGGAAGTCGAAGCGCAGATCGTGGCATTCGATGCGCTTGGCCAGGAAGGCGTGAGCTCCGGGATGCGGTTCACACTGCCAGAGAAAGTGTTTCTCCAACCGCTTGCCCGCGCCGCCATCGAAATTCGCCGCCACGTTCTGGCTGAGCGCCGGCCCTATCGAGAGGAACGCTTCGCGCAACGCCGGACCATTCCTGCGGGTGACATCCTGCTTGGCAATCAGCGCATTGAAATCCGCGACTATGATCGCCGTCCAGCGCTGCAGCGCGCGCCTGAAGGCATTCGCCGCGCGGTTCGTTTGATGGACGCCGTGACGATGACGCCGCAAGACGGCTACTTCCGTGATCTTGCGGTTTATCTCGGCTTCCGCACCGCGCGCGCCGAACTAGATGTCGCCCGCACAATTGAAGATACGGACCTTGCTGCCGACACGCTCTGGCGCACCGCACTACGCGCCGAATATGGCGGCGCCGCCGATGCCCGCCGTACACTCGAAGAGGCACAGCGTCAGCTGGCGCAAGCCTTGGCGGAAGGCGCGCCGCCAGAACGCATCCGCCAATTGCTCGATGCCTTGCGCCAAGCGACCGAGAACTACATGCAGGCTTTGGTGCAAGAGGCGCTGCGCAACGGTGAACGCCAGAACATGGAGGACACCGAGGATCAGGCGACCATCAGCAGCCGCGATATCGAAGAGCTGTTGAACGAAGTGCAACGCCTTTCCGAACAGGGACGTCAGGCGGAAGCGCAGCAATTGCTGCAAATGCTCGCCAACATCCTTGCAAACATGGACGTGCAGCTCAGCGAATCCGGCAGCGGCGACGGCGACGGCGAGTCCGACCAGCAAATGCAGCAGAGCATGGACGAGCTGTCGGAAACGATGGGCGAGCAACGCGCGCTGCGCGATCAAACTGAGCAGCAACAACAACAGCAGCAACAGCAACAAAGCAGCGGCGGCGGTGGCGGCGAGCAGCAAGGCGGCCAGGGCGGCGAACAGCTCGCCCAGCGCCAGAGCGAAATTCGCCAAGGGCTCGCCGAAGCCCAGCAAATGGCTGAAGAAGCAGGCGCGCCGAGCGAAGATTTGAACGCCGCCGGGCGCGCTATGCGCCAAGCTGAGGACGCTCTGCGTCGTGGTGACCTGGAAGGCGCCGAACGCGCGCAATCTGCTGCGCTGGAAAATCTACGCGAAGGCGCCGAAGCGCTTGCCACCGAGATGCGCAATCGCGGCCGCGAGGCGCAACAGCAAGGCGAACAAGGCGAGAGCGGCGGCAATCGCGATCCGCTCGGCCGTGCGACTGGCGGCGTCGATGGCGGCGACGGCCAAAGCGTGCCAAGCCAATCGGACCCCGCCCGCGCGCGTCAGATCTTCGATGAAATCCGCCGCCGCGCCCAAGATCCAAACCGCCCCGAAGCAGAGCGCGAATATCTGCGTCGCCTGCTCGAACGCTTCGGCGACAGCTAAGGAGATAGAGAAATGTTGAAACGCACTTTTGCAGCACTGTTGCTCGCCAGCGCCGCCGCCTGCACCCCGCCCGCGCCACCGCAAAGCACGGAAACCGAAACGCCGCCGCCACAGGAACTCGCCTGCAACACGCTCACGCCCGATCTGGCGCGGCAAGTTAGCGTCGAAACCCCGCCGGTTGCCGCGATCGCCTCTGATCTGCGCGGCGGAGAGCTGACGCCCGGCCTGTATGATCTCACCAGCGCACGCCGCGTCGGCGCCGCGACTGGCTGGAACGGCACGCGCGCCGTCGCGCTCGAAGTGAGTGAAGACACCACGACAGGCGTGGTGACGCTGAACTGGGCCGGCACAACGCCGACCAGCGTCGTAGATCGTTGGAGCGCCACGCTCACCGAAGCGCCGCAAGCACGCCTCACCTATACGTGCGGGCGCGTCGGCGATGTGGACGCGAGCTTTGCAGCGGCAAGCCGCGCGTTGGAGCTTCGAATTGCAGACGGCGCCGACGGAGAATTGCAGCTCGCCTTTGCGCAGCGGTAAATACTCATTGAGCTAACTCGTAGATTAATGACGAAGTTGTTTCGTCTTGACCTGGAGCGCGTGCGCCTATTGGCATGCGTGCGATGCCACATCGTGTAGTTCCACACCTTGCCGAGTTCGATGTCCGGGAGCGGCTAGCGCCGCTGCCGGCTTGGCTCAGCCAAATTGCATTCGCGATCTTCTGTCTCGGGATGGAAGTGCTGCTACGGCTCGTGATCAACGCGCTGGCCCCGGGCGCCGCGCCGTTTGCAGTAATCTATCCTGGCATCCTGGCCGCCACCTTGTTCGCGGGCTGGCAATGCGGGTTCATCGTGCTGGCCATTTCGATGCTGGCTGCTTGGTACTTCGTTCTGCCCGCGCCGATGAGCTTCCGGATCGAAAACCCGGCGGATATTCCGCGCATGCTGGTGATCCTGCTCAGCGGTAGCCTTGTTATCGCGCTCTCCGATGTCTTCCGTCAGGCCGCACAACGCGCTGCACGCGCACGCAAGGCGCAGGTTGAAGAACAAGACCTTCTGCTCCGCGAGATCGATCACCGCATCAAAAACAACTTCATGATGGTGGCGAGCCTCGTCGACATTCAGCGTCGTCGCTCCGAAGACGCACCGGTGAAAGACGCATTGGCGGAGGTGCTCGCTCGCATCGATAGCTTCGCGCGCGCGCACAATCACCTTTACCACGACCCGCGCAATGTCGGCGCAGTGCAGATGAAGGAATATCTCCAGGAGCTTTGCGATGCGCTCGCGCAGGCCCTGACACTGCATGGCGCCGTGACGCTTACTTGCGCATCAGACCAAGCGCTTATGAACCGCGACCGCGCCGTCTCGATCGGCCTGTTGGTCAATGAACTTGTCACCAACGCCGCCAAGCACGCCTTCGACGGCCGCGAAACCGGCGTCGTCAATGTCAGTTTCCGCCGTCATGGCGCGGGTTGGCGGCTCTACGTGGAGGACGACGGTGTCGGCCTCGACGCGGCGAAGCCGCAGCGGCCCGGCGGCGGCTTGGGCAAGCGGCTCGTGGATGCGTTCGTGCGCCAGGCCAACGGCACGCTTTCAACAGAATCCAGCTCAGCTGGCACACGTGTGATTGTCGAACTTGGCGAAGAAGTCGCGCGCTAGTCGATGGCCGCGATGTAGGGCAAGCCGCGATAACGCCCGGCATCATCCATGCCGTAGCCAACGAGAAAATCGGAGGGCGCATCCCAGCCGATCGCGTCGATCGCTTCGCCCATAGCTTGCGGCTTACGAACGAATGCACAGGCCAAAGTGCGCGTTGCGCCCTTCGCCATGAGGTGCGCGCGCGCATACGCGATCGTGCGCCCGCTATCGAACACATCGTCGAGGATCAGCGCCGGACGCCCCTCGATCGCGCGCGAGATATCGGCGCGCACCACCACTTTGCCGGAGCTCTCGCGCGCATCGCGATAGCTCTCAAGCCACAGTGAATCGTAGATGGGATGGCGTCCGCGCCGCTCGAATGCGCGCATTAGATCCGCAGTAAACGGAATGGCGCCCTGCAAGAGCGCCACCACCGTCCAATCGTTATCAACTTCGGCAAGCGTGTCCGCGAGCGCCTCTATGCGCTTCGCGATCTCGGCTTCATCAAGCAGGACGCGCAGGCGCGTCTCAGCCATTTCCGGAGCGCAGGCCCTCAATTGGTCCGATCTCGCTGACCGTGCCCTCGAGCGGGGTGTCGAGCACCAACGGCTCGTCTGCAGCAGGTGCGGCAGGCGCAGCCGGCGCCGATGGCGAAACCATCGCCGCACCGCCCGCAAACGACGCTTCGTTGAAGTTTGCGAACGTGGCTTCCAGATCGACCGCATCTGTCGGCGGATTTTCGACGCGGATTTGGAACGGGATCGCGCCGCCAGCCGCAACCGGCTGATCGGTGATCGCGTTCACCAGCTCGAAAATCTCATGCGAGTTGCTGTCGCGCAGCGACACGCGCACCGGCGGGACGAGTTTGTCATCGCGGCCAATGTTGCGGACCTCGCCGCTGACCAGAAGGATCGGTGTAGCGCCATCGAAGGCGCGCTCGACTGCGAGGTCGTAGAATTCAAGGCCATAGACGTTCACATCGAGACCGAGCGCGGCGAAGGCGCTGGCCGAACGCGGCCAGACTTCGGCGACGTCCTGACGGAAGGTGACCATGCCCGTGGCCGAGGCCGCGAGAGCAGCGCCGGTGGCGGTCCAGACGACCATGGCGGCGCGGGCGCGCTCGCGGCGCATACGCTCGGCCTGTTGGGCGCGGAATTTCGCGGCGGCAGACGGCGCAGGCCCCGGCTGCTCAGCGGCGCGGCGCAGGCGCTCGACACGCTCGCGTGTCAGCGGCTCCTGAGCCTGAACGGCCGGCGCTTCGGCGCGCACGGCATCCGGCGCTTCCGCCGTGGTGCGCAGCTCAAGCTGCGGCTCGGCAAACCAAGAGAACCCGCAAGCGGCGCAACGCACGGTTCGGCCCGCCGGGCCGATGGCCGCATCGTCAGCGTAATAGCGAGTTGAGCAAGACGTGCATGTTAGGATCATGGTAATGAAACGTTCAGCTGCCCCAGTAACTCTCTTCGGTGCATTGATTCTATTTAGCTTGTCTAGTTATGTCCCGGTTAAATCACACTGATCTTGAACTGTTCGAGCGCGGGGTTTTGGTCCGCCTCTCAAACGTCGACGCCGGCTACGGCGCCGCCACCGTTCTGATGGGTGTAGATTTCGAAGCGCGCGCTGGAGAAGTCGCGCTCGTCACCGGTCCCGCCGCTGCAGGTAAGACTACGTTAACGCACGTTTTGCGCCTAGCGCTGCCGCCCCGGTCTGGACGAGCTTTAATTATGGGCGTGGATGTCGGGCGTGCGAGTGGGCGCCAGCTTGCCGAAGTGAAGCGCAAGATCGGCTATGTAGCTGAAACTCCAACGTTCATTGAACACTGGAGCGCGTTCGACAACATCGCGATGCCGCTCCGTATGATCGGCAAGAAGCCGCGCGATTACGCAGATGACGTGCGCGAACTTGTGGATTTCGTCGGCATCAGCGAAGCCGCGGATCTGCCTGTGGAAAAACTTTCGGGCGCGGAACGTCGCCGATGCGCCATAGCGCGCGCGCTCGCCGCAAAGCCACATCTGATCCTTGCAGATGATCCTACCGCAGGCATGTCCCCGGCTGACGGCAGGCGCGTGGTGCGCTTGCTTGCCGAAATGCGCCGTGTTGGCGCTGGCGTTGTCATCGCAAGCCAAGATGAGAGCTTGGCCGATTGCGCCCCTATCTTACGCTGGCGGCTGGAGCGAGGGCGGCTGACGCAAGTCGACACCTCCCTGCCGGCTGAGACCGAGGCGTCCGAATGAGAAATGCACTGACGGGCGTAGAACGCGCCCTGTTCTGGACCCTGGCCTTCGCCGCCTTTGCCGCTGCGGCCGCAGGTTTAGGCGCCCGCGCTGTCGACCGGCTCGCAGTGCAGTACGAAACCCAGCGCAACGCCTACGCCATCGTCCGCGTCCTGGCGCCTGAGGGCCCAACGGGCCTCAGCGCTGCCGAATCCGCGCTGCGCGGCGCACCCCATGTCGCCAGCGCTTCGGTGATGGACGCCCAACGCGCAGCGCAGCTGCTCACGCAGTGGGGCGGCGGCGAGGTCTTGCCTGAAGATTTGCCGCCCATCCGCCTTCTCGAGATCGAACTGCGACCGGCCGGGCCGAGCGTCGATGTCTCTGGCGATGTAGTCGCAGCGCTCGCACAAGGCGGGGTCACCGCCGAGGTGATCGAGGCGCCCGATGCAACGGCTGGCGGCGGCGCGGTCAGCCGGGTGCGCACGGCCGCGCTCTGGGGCGCAATCGCATTCGCTCTGGTGATGGCGATAATCGTCTCGCTCTCGGCGCGCGGACTTGCGGCGCGGCGGCGGGAACTCGTGACCGTCATGTGCGATCTCGGTGCAACGCGCGGCCAAGCCGCCGGGCGCATCGCCGATGAGGCCGCCGTGCTCGGCCTTTATGCTGGCGCAGTCGGCGGCGTGCTCGCTGGCGTCGTCGCGCTTGTGGTGATGTTGCTGGTCATTCCCGGCGCAACCATCGAAGCTTTGCCGCAGATGATTCTGCCGATCGATCTTGCCCCCATCATCGCAGCGCCGCTCGGCGCTGCTGTCGCCGCCGGCGCTGGCGCGCGCGCGGCCGCGAGTTATTTTCACGCCAAGGCAGCGCGGCTCGGTTAATGCGCACCCTCCTCACTTGGGTGGCGCTTGGCCTCGTCATAGCCTTCATCCTCGGGTTCTGGAATTTTGCCGAGCGCGTGCGCCTCGAACCCGAAGCGCCGCCGCAAGCGCAAGCCATCGTCGCGCTCACTGGTGGCTCGCTCGAACGGCTCTCGACCGGCGTGCGTTTGTTGCAAGAACAAAAAGGCGAACGGCTGCTAATCTCCGGCGTCAATCGCATCGTCACTGATCAGGAATTGTACGAGGTGCTCGAAGTCGACCGCGCGCTGGGCGAGTGCTGCATTGATCTTGGCCGCAGCGCCGAGGACACGCTCGGCAACGCCTCGGAAACCGCGGCCTGGGCGCGCGAGCACCGCTACACCAGCCTTATCCTCGTGACCGACGATTATCACATGCCGCGCTCGCACGCAGAGCTATCACTGGCGATGCCGGAAGCCGAGATTTATCCCTATCCTGTCCGCACGCGCTGGACCGACCCGGCGCTCTGGCGCAGCGATCTTGGCGCTGCGACCCGTCTTGGCGGCGAATACGTCAAGTATCTCGTGATCCGCGGCCGCGAAGCTGTAATCGATTTTGCACGCAGCGGCGGCGAAGCTAAAGACGGCGCATGAGACTGCTGCGCTCGTTCATCTTCGCTGTATGGCTTTACGCCTCCATGGCTTTCGTCGGCCTCGTGCTGTGGCCGTTCGTGCTTATGGACGAAAAGCACGTGTACACTGCGCTACGCTGGTGGTCGCACGCAACGATATGGGGCTTGCGCTGGATCGTCGGCGCGCGGGTGGGCTTCGAAGGCCTCGAGCACGTGCCGACAGGCGGCGCGCTCATCGCGATGAAGCATCAATCGATGCTCGACACGATCGTGCCTTCGCTGATCCTCGAAAAGCCAACCTTCATCTACAAGGAAGAACTTGGCTCGACGCCAGTGATGGGCGCCTATCTGAAAAAGAACCAACTCGCCGTCGATCGCGGCGGCCACGCCAAGGCGCTGAAGAGCCTCGTGCGCGGGGCGCGAGAAGCGGTCGCGAAGGGCCGCCAGATCGTGATCTTCCCGGAAGGCACACGTCAACCGCTCGGCGCGGCGCCTGACTACAAACCTGGCATCGCCGCGATGTATAAAGATCTCAACATCCCGGTGACGCCGGTGGCGCTCAACACCGGGCTCATTTGGAAGCCCAAGGGCCTTATGCGCACACCCGGCCACGTGACATTCAAAGTGCTGCCGCCGATCCCGCCCGGTCTTTCACGCGAAGATTTCATGGCGGAACTGGAGCGCGTGATAGAAACCGAGAGCGAAGCCATGTTGCCGCCTGATAAACGTCGCAGCGTGGCGGCATGAAACGCAATTGGCTTTGGCTCGCGGGTCCGTGGGCTCTCTTCATTGTGCTCGCCATTGGCTGGGTGACGTACTGGCACGTCGCCGCCGCCGAGGCTGAGCGGCGCATCCAGAGCTTCCTGACCGAGCAGCAATCGCGCGGCGCCAACGCCAGCATTGACCGCATCGTCCGCCATGGCTTTCCAGTCATGCTGCGCCTTGAGTTGCAGGACGTGAATTACGGCCCCGCCCGCGGCGGCTGGCAAATGGCGACACAGCGCGCCGACCTGCACCTCAACTTGCTGAACCCCCAGCACGTCACGCTCGAAGCAGAGGCGCCGATTGCTTTCCAACGCGCCGGGGGCACCGTCACCAACGTCACGGCAGATACGCTGATCGCCACTTTGCGCACCTCCAATGGCGCACTCGCCACCGCCGGCATCGAAGCCGACAATCTGACCCTCGACGATCCGGTCGAAGAAGGCGTGCTGACCGCGCGCAAGATCGTGCTCAGCATTCGCCCCGATCCGCGCGTCTCGGGCGAGTATCAAGTCGCGTTCGACGCGCAGGCGCTGACGCTGCCGCGGCCGGTTCGCAGCTTCGAAGGCCTTGGCCAGGACGTGCAAGCGTTGCGCGCCGCCATCGTCGTCGAACAGGGCGCGGCGCTGCTGCAGACCTCACCGGGGGATCCACTTGCACCGTGGCGCGAAGCCAACGGCAAGCTGCGCTTCGATGCTCTGGTGCTGAACTGGGGCGCGCTTCAATCCACCGGCACTGGCGAAGGCGGGCTCGATGATCAACGTCGCCTGCAAGGGATCTTGAGGCTGCCAATCGATCGCCCTGGCCCGGTGTTCGCTGCAATCGCCAACGGCCCCGATGTCGACGAAGACGCCCGCAACGGCCTAGGTCTGCTCGCCACCGCCTACATGCTGAGTGGTGACGATATCAATCTTGATGTCGAAGCCAATAACGGCGTGTTGCGCTTAGAAGGCGTGACCGTGCGATCGCTGCCGCCGGTCTACGGCGACTAGTTTTCGCGGCCCCAGTTCGGCGCCGGCGTGTCTTGGCCAGCGTCGATGACCTCACGGCGCATGCGACGGGCGCGATCGAACAGATCGTAAAGCGTGTCGCCCTCGCTCCAGCGAATTGCGCGTTGCAACGCAGCTAAGTCCTCGGAGAAACGACCAAGCACTTCGAGCACGGCTTCGCGGTTGTTCAAGAACACGTCGCGCCACATCGTGGGGTCGGACGCTGCAATGCGCGTAAAGTCACGGAAACCGGAAGCGGAAAACTTCACCACTTCGCTTTCGGTGACGCTCTCCAAATCCTCCGCCATCGCCACGATGTTGAACGCAATGAGGTGTGGCAAGTGGCTGGTGACGGCAAGCACGACATCGTGGCGGGCAGCATCCATCCGTTCGACGTTGGCGCCTAAAGCACGCCAAAACTCTTCCAACTGATCAACGGCTGCGGGATATGCCGCGCCCTGGTCCGGCAGAGGCGTGAGGATTTGCCACCGATTTTGAAACAATGAAGCGAAGCCAGCGTCGGGGCCGGAATGCTCCGTGCCCGCGAGCGGGTGGCCAGGAATGAAATACACAAACGTCGGCAGCACCGCTTTCAGCGCGTCCACCACCGCCTGCTTGACTGAGCCAACATCCGTAACGATCGCGCCGATCTTCAGCCCGCGCTTACAGGCTTCCGCCGCAGCCGCCATAGCGCCAACCGGCACCGCAAGCACAACGAGTTCAGCTTTGGCCACCGCCTTTTCGGCATCGTCGAAAACCTCGCCCAACCCCAGTTCACGCGCGCGTTCGCGCACGGTGGGGTTGGCGTCATAAAGGTGGATCGTGTTGGCGACGCCATATTCACGCGCCGCGCGCGCAATCGACGCGCCAATAAGGCCGATGCCAATAATAGCGATGCGATCGAACACCATGGCCATCAGATTTGCGCGTAAGCGCCGAGGACGCGGACGTTGCGCAAACTCGCATGTTCGAGCGCCATGGCGCGCGGGTCTTCGGAGGTCAAAAAGCCTTGCACGCGGATCAGCACCCGCGGCTCAGCGCGCGCGATCTCGCGCCCGTCGAACCCGGCTTCATTCAGCGCGCGCTGCACCTTGTGATGTGCGTCATTAGCAAACAACAACGACACATCTCCACTCCCGGATGCTTCCGGCGCTGACGCGGCAAACACCGCCGCCTCCGGCTCGCCTGTTGTCGAGAGCAGCGGGAGCCCTGCAATCAGGCGCAAGCTCTGAAAGCGCGTCTCCGAAAGCGCCGGCCACCAACCGCCGACGCTCGGCGCCGCAGGCCACCAGGTCACCGCGACGGTGTTCTCAGGATTTTCGACCGCCTTCTGCAGCGCGGTTTGCGCCTCTCCGACATCCTTAATCCGCGTACGCGCCCCGAAATGACGCCGCGCTATATCGAACAGTCGCGTCGGATCACCGCGGCCCCCGCCGACGACGACATCGATCAGCCGTTGCCGGCGCAGTGACGCCGCGATCAGCGCGCGCCAAAGCTCCACCACGAGCTCGCGCTCCAGAGGTTCTGGCGCGGCTTGCACCAATCGGCGCAGCAGCGCGACCTCCCGCCCCGGCCGGATCGGCAACCCCGCTTGCGGCGCCTTAAGCGCAACGATTTCTTCCGCCAGCTGCAAACGTCGCGCGACGAGCGAAAGCAGCTCGGAATCTAAAGTATCAATTTGGCGCCGAACCGAGTCTATCGGGTCGCCGGAAACGCCTTGCGGGGGGCTCACATCGCTCATTGGCGGCGACCATAGCCGCCTTTCGGCGCTCCCGCCAACGCCCGCGCCCAGCTGGCGTCATCAACAAGCGCACGCCGCTTCGGGGGATGCGTATGGCGCGAAGCAGTTTATGCAAAAGCACATGATTCATGCAGGCGGAGCAGCAGCCAAGTTGCAGGCGGCGGGCGGCGTGCGCTCCATATCGTTCGACGCGACCGCACCGTTGCAACTTTCCAGCGGCGAAACGCTTTCGCCGCTCACGCTCGCGTTCGAGACCTACGGCGCGCTGAATACCGAGCGCACAAACGCGGTTCTCGTGTGCCATGCGCTCATGGGCGACCAGTTCGTGGCGAGCCCAAACCCGGTCACCGGCCGCCCGGCCTGGTGGCCACGCATCGTCGGCCCCGGCCGGCCGATCGACACAAACCGCTTCTTCGTGATCTGCGCGAACACGCTCGGAGGCTCCATGGGCTCGACGGGCCCTGGCGCCATGGCGCCCGACGCCCAGCCCTACGGCCTTCGTCTGCCGCCTATCACCCTAGCCGACACCGTCCGCGCGCAATCGATGCTAGTGGAAGCACTTGGTATCGAAAGCTTGTTCTTGGTCATAGGCCCAGGCATGGGCGGCATGCAGGCGCTGAACTGGGCGAGCGCTTATCCCAAGCGCGTGTTTGCATGTGCGACCATCGCCTCCGCCGCCAAGCAATCGGCGCAGAACATCGCCTTCGCCGAACTTGGCCGCCAAGCCATCATGGCCGATCCTGATTGGCGCAATGGTGCTTATCTCACGCACGGCGTGCGCCCCGCCAAAGGCGCCGCCGTTGCGCGCACTGCTGCGCACATCGCAGGCCTAGCAGCGACCGAGGTGCGCTCGCGTTTCGACAGCGCCCGCACCAAAGAGCGATTTGCGTTCACACTAGAGGCCGATGAGGCGCAGCGCGCGCCGACGAGCGCCGGCTATGTCGAGCGCTTCGACGCCAACTCGTATCTCTACCTCTCGCGCGCAATGGACGGCTTCGATCTAGCGTCAGACTTTGGCGGGCGCCTTTCCAATGCGTTTCAGGACGCCCCCACTCGCCACGGCGTGTTCGCTTTCTCCAGCGACTGGCGCTTTCCCGTGGATGAAAGCCGCGACATAGCCAGGGCGCTGATCGCCAGCGGAGCTGAAGCCTCATTCGTCGAGATCAAGAGCGAGCGCGGTCACGACGCTTATCTCGCTGACGAGCCAGCGTTTGAGGCGGCGCTGACCGGCTTTGTCGACGCCGCTGCCGCCGCGCGGGGCCTTGCCCTGCATGGAGGCGTCTGATGGCGCATCTTGAACTCGTTCAGCGCGCGCCGCTTGACCTCAGCACCGCGCCGCGCGCTGACCATGACGTCATCGCTCAAATGGTCAGCGACGGCGCCCGCGTGCTGGATGTCGGCTGTGGTGATGGCGCGCTGATGCGCCAGCTGATGCGCGATTGCGGCGCGCGCGTGCGCGGCCTCGAGATCGATCCGATCAAAGTGCACAATTGCGTCTCGCGCGGCCTCTCCGTAGTGCAGGGCGACGCCGAACGCGACCTTGAGCACTTCCCAAACGGTTCATTCGACTACGTAATCTTTTCGCACGCTCTGATGAAACTGCGCCGCCCACAGCTTGCTCTAAGAACGGCCGCGCGCGTCGGCGCCAATGTTATCGTCTCGCTCAACAATAGCGGCCACATCACAACGCGCCTGCGCCACGCCTTCTCTGGGCGTCTTACACGCTGGCAGGAAGACGCGCCGTGCACCGTGCGCGACTTTGCCGAAATGGCGCGCGAGATGCGTTTAACATTAGAACGCGGCGTGCCGATTTCGCGCGGCAATGCCGCCGCGCCGTTCGCCAAGACATTGTGGCGCGCAAATTGGTTCGCCGAGCAAGCCGTGTTTTTATTGAGCCCATGAAACGCATCGTCATATGTTGCGACGGCACTTGGCAGAGGCTCTATAACGACAGCCTCACCAATGTCGCGCTTACGGCTCGCGCCATCGCGCCGCGCGACGCGAAGGGCAATGCACAGATCGTATATTATTCGCCCGGTGTCGGCGCCTCGATGTACGGCGTCAGCATGTGGCAGGGCATGACGGGCGCCGATCTCGACGACCACCTGCTCGATGCCTACCTTTTTCTCAATCTGAATTATGAGCCCGGCGACGAGATTTTTCTCTTTGGCTATTCGCGCGGCGCCTACACCGTGCGTAGCCTCGCTGGACTGTTGCGCAAGTGCGGCCTCTTACGCCGTGCTCATGTCGATAAGGCCCGCGCCGCACTCGAACTGTACCGTCACCGCGAAACCAATGCTGACTCCTTCCTCGCGGCTCGCTTCCGCGCCGCGCACGCAATTGCATGGCCGCGCATTACAAGAGATGGCGCGACGTTTGACGCGCCGCCTGTAGATCTGCGCGTCCGTTACGTGGGTGTATGGGACACAGTTGGCTCGCTCGGCATTCCACGGGTGTTGCCCATCTCTATTGGCCTTAACGAAGGCTACCGCTTCCACGACACCGAGCTCTCCCGGGCTGTATTCTCTGCGCGCCACGCGGTCGCCATCGATGAGCGCCGCGCCGCGTTTGCGCCGACGCTTTGGTCGAACATTGACGCATTCAATCCGCCGGGCCGGCGTCCACGCGTGGTACAGTCCTGGTTTCCAGGAGATCACGGGGCCATTGGCGGCAACGCGGAGTCGCGCGGCATCTCCAATTGTGCGCTGCTTTGGGTGCTCGAAGGCGCTGAGCTTGTGGGCCTTACACTCGCGCGCGAACCAGGCTCAGTCATCTCCGGCGCTCTGGCGGATGTCGATCCGCTGAGCGCCGCGATTGGTTGCAAGCGTGGCTCAATGCTCGATCTCATGGGCCGCCGTTGGCGCGTGGGTCCGAGCGAGTACGCGGACCTGCACGAAGTGGCGCGCCTGCGCTGGCAGGCCGATCGCACCTATCGCCCCAAGCCGGTGCTGCGCTTTGCGCGCGAAATCTCTGACGAACTCCGCGCCGCCCGCGCCGCTTAGAGGTACGACAGCCACCAATCGCGCCGTCGCGCTTTCACGCCCTGCCACCAGCGGCAGGCCGGATAGAGCAACGCGAGGACCACGACCCACGCCACATAAACCCACGGCAACGAGAAGCCCACGCCCTCAAATTTCTCCGGCGCCGTGAACACGTTGATCAAATAGTCGAAATACCCACCGATCGGATTGCCCACTGCCGCGTTGGCGGCGATCGCCAACGCATGGACCAGATAGATGTGCAGCACATAAAAGAAGAACGGCACTGCGCCGAACGTGTTCAGGAGCGAGCCAACCGGCCCGCGCAGCCACGACAAGAGCGGCCAGATCGCAAAGACGATACCGAGCGTCACCAGCACGAATTGAAGCGAGGGCGGGTATTTCTGCACGTCCAAGAAGACCATGATCGCGGCGCGGAGCGTTTCCTGCTCGCGCCAATCGAGCGCGACAGCCTCCGGCCCAGTCGCAAAAATTGGATCGCCGTAGATCATCGTGCTACGCAACACCACGAACAGCGCCAGCATCGCCAAGCCGAGCAAACAGACCGTGCGGTCGCGTTTCTCAGCGGGCTGCACGAAGAGTGCGCCCAAGCCGTAGCCGAACGCGGCGACACCAATCCAAGGCAAAACCGGATAGCCAAGCAAGCCAACCGGCTGGCCGCCGATAAACACCGGCCCGCCATCGTGCAAGAAGGTCCACAGCAGCGACAATGAGCCGAGGTCAGCCGCATTGATTGGGTCAAGCAAGTTGTGGCCGGCGATTATCAGCACCCCGATCGCCAGCACGGCAAGGCGCGGCAACCACACCAACGCCGCGAGCGCGATCATCGACCAGCCGATCGCCCAAATCACTTGCATAAAGAACAGGTACGGAAACCCGAACGACCAGCCGAAGCTCAGAACCGTCAACTCCAGGAAGATCAGCCATAGGCCGCGAGTAAATAAGAAGCGCGAAAGACTGGGAGTGGCCTTGCCTTTTGCAAACTGCAAATAGGCCGACACGCCGGATAGAAACACGAAGGTCGGCGCGCAGAGATGCGTGATCCACCGCGTCGTGTAGAGCCACTTGGTCGTCGTGTTCGGATCCAGCGGATTGCCGCCAAGGCCGCCGCCGGTGAAGAAATAATCGCGCACATGATCGAGCGCCATGAGCACGATCACCAGCCCGCGCAGCATATCGATTTCGCTGATGCGTGAATTGACGCCGCCAACGGCGATCCCGGCCGAAGCCGCTGCAGAACTTGTCATGACGCTAGTCCACCCCGAACGAAGCGCGCGGACTATGCCTCAGGTCACGCGCGGCGCCGAGATTGAAAACGTCTCGTCAGACGTCCGCAAAAGCGAAAGCGAGCTTACCGATCACGCCCCGCGGCTTCAGCCGGCCCTCAGTGGCGAACAAGCACACACACGGCTCGTCGCCCTCCACCACCGGCTGGTGATTGAGATCATTTTCTGCAGCAGCGAAATCGCCGGCGCGGAAAACACCTACCTCATCACGGAACGCGCCCTGCAGCACAGTGCAGAACTCCGCCCCAGTGTGCTCATGACGCGCCGTCGGCATGCCCGGCGCGACCGAGAGAAGATAAACCCGGTCCTCATCAGCGTGCGGAGTATCCACCGCCGCCACCCATACGCCCGGCGCCACCCAGCGCTTCGGCTTAAGCGGCAAGCGCTCCAAGAGCGGCCGCGCATCAAATTGCATCGGCTGGGACGCCGGCGCCGCCTCGATGCGCGACATTACCCGCGCCAACGCATCGCCGCCCACCGCCTCCAAAGGCAGAGTCTGCAGCGCCGCGCCCGACGCAGCTTCGTAAGCTGCGACTTGATTTCGACACGCCGCGCATGTCTCGACATGCGCGCCAACGACTAGGCCAAAGCCCGGCGCCAACGTTCCTGCGGCGTAGGCCGCGAGAATGTCCGGCGAAGGATGATGACGCGGGTTCACTCGTACTTCTCCCAATGTGCCCTGAGCTTGGCGATCGCCAAGCGAAGCCTCGATTTCACAGTGCCAAGCGGCAACTCAAGCCGCTCAGCGATTTCCGAATGCGGCCGGTCTTCGAAGAACGAGAGCCGCACCACTTCACGCTGATCCTCAGAGAGCAGCGCCAACGCTTCCTGCATTTGCGCCTCCGTCTGCCCGCGCACAGCGGCGTCGTCAGGGCTTTCGTCGTCGCTCTCTTCGCTCAATATCAGCGAACCATGGTAGGCGAACTCGACCCGCTCGCGACGGAGCCGGTCGATCCAGGCGTTGCGCGCGATCACGAACATCCAGGTCGACGCCTTGGCCTTGGCCGGATCGAACGAGCCGGCCCGCCGCCAGACCGCCACCATCGCGTCCTGCGCCAAATCCTCCGCCTGCGCGCCGCGCGCGCCCAGCCGAATGAGGTAAGCCTTCACCCGCGCCGCATAACGGCCGAAGAAAGCCGCGAAGGCTTCCCGATCACCCTGGCTGATGCGGGCGACGAGCATTTCGTCGCTATCGCCTACACCATCATGCACGGCGCGCGTCCTGGTCTTGCGTGCCGGCGCCACCGGCGCCGAATAGGCGGGAACCATGGCGATCGCACTCATACCCGGCATTACGGGGAACCGCCGCCAGCGGATCACCTGATCCGGCCTGACCGGACCCGCGTACCTGACCCATAGACCAGCCGGGACGCGATCCGGCGGCACAGGCGAGGCTCATGGCGTTCACTTCACTTCCTTCCACGCGCCGGCAAAATATAGCCGTCATCGGCTCCGGCATAGCTGGAATGTCCGCCGCCTGGCTTCTGAGCCAACGCCACGACGTCACTGTTTATGAACGAAACGATCGGCTCGGCGGCCACTCTAACACTGTTATGGTGAACACGAGCCTCGGGGCGACACCGGTCGACACCGGCTTTATCGTCTTCAACGATGCGACCTACCCCAACTTGATCGCCCTCTTCGAGCATTTGGGTGTGAAGACCCAAGCTTCAGACATGTCATTCGGCGTCTCGCTGAACGGAGGGCGGACGGAATATTCGTCAGTCGGCGCATCGGCGTTTCTGTGCGGCGGCAGAAATTTGATGAGCCCGCGCTTCTGGTCGATGACGCTCGATTTGCTCCGCTTCTACAAAGAAGCGCCGCTTGAGATGCTGGATACGCGCGACGACATGACATCGCTTGGCGATTATCTAGAGCAGCGCGGTTACGGTGAAGCCTTTCAACGCGATCACTTGCTGCCGCAGGCTGCCGCAATCTGGTCGGCAACGATGGCCGAAATTCGCCACTACCCCGCGTGCGCCTTCGTGCGCTTCTTTGAAAATCACGGCCTGCTGAAGCTGAAAGGCCGTCCGAAATGGCGCACCGTTGAAGGAGGCAGCCAAGCCTATGTCGAAAAACTGACGGCCGCTTATGCCGACCGCGTCCGGCTCGGCGCCGGCGCCGTATCGGTCCGCCGCGAAGCGGGCGGCGCCATCGTTCGTGACACCACGGGTGACGTGCAGCGTTACGACAACGTGGTCATCGCCACGCACGGCGACGAGGCGCTTGCGCTGCTGGAAGACCCGACACCGCAAGAACGCGCCCTGCTCGGCGCATTCAAATACGCAAAGAACCGCGCAGTGCTGCACACGGACACGGCGCTCATGCCGAAACGCCAGCCGCTCTGGGCGAGTTGGAATTATGTCGGCGACAATCCGGATGGCGGCTGCATCGTCAGCTATTGGATGAACAAGCTTCAGAACATCGAAAGCCGCGAACAAATCTTCCTTACGTTGAATCCGTGCACCATGCCGCGTGATGAAACCATTCTCTACGAGAAGGAATACGAGCACCCCCTCTTCGACGCGGGCGCAATTCGCGCGCAGGAGCAAATCTGGTCACTGCAAGGCGTGCAGAACACCTGGTATTGCGGCGCACACTTCGGTGCCGGCTTCCACGAGGATGGGCTGCAAGCCGGCCTCGCGGTGGCGGAACAACTCGGCGGCGTTCGGCGTCCCTGGACCGTGGCGGATGAGTCGAGCCGCATCTATCTTGGCAGCACGCCGCAAGCGGAGGCCGAAGCCGCGTGAACGCGATCTACACCGGCCATGTCGCCCACAACCGCCCCGGCAAGCACCGGCTGCGGTACCGCGTCTTTATGCTGGCGCTCGATCTCGACGCGATGCCCTCGCTCAAATTTCTGAAGTACAATCGCGCAGGGCTTTTCTCCGTATTCAACCGCGACCATGGCGATCGCAGCGAAGCGCCGCTCAAACCACAGATCGAAGCCAAACTGCGTGAAGCCGGCATCGCCTGGGACGGCGGCCGCATCGTGCTGCTGAGCATGCCTCGGCTCTTCAACTACGTGTTCAATCCGCTCAGCGTCTATTTCTGCTGGCGCAAAGACGGCACGCTCGCCGCGCTGGCGCACGAAGTGTCCAACACATTCGGCGAAAGTCACTTCTACGTCCTGCCGCCGCGTATCGCCGAAAACGGCCAGATCACGCAAAGCTGCGACAAGGACTTCTTCGTTTCGCCATTCCTTGAAGGCGGCCTGCGTTACGAATTCAGCGTCACGCCGCCGGGCGAAAAGGTTATTGTCGCGATGACGGTCAAGCGCGGATCGGAAACCGCGCTCACCGCCTCATTCGCCGGCCAACATCGTGAGCTTACCGACGCGAACCTCCTCCGCGCTTGGGCCGCCAATCCGCTGATGACCTTCAAAGTCATCGCCGGCATTCATTGGGAAGCGATCATCATGCTCACAAAGGGCGTGCGCTTCCTCGGCCGCAGCGGCCAAGGCGAACGGGCCCGCCCAGTCCCCGTTCGCACAGAAACGGCGGCGTGAGTCTGCCCCACGCCGCCGTTTCGCACTTTCACGCACTACTTCGCGTTTAGGCGCGCTGCGTCGCGACCCATTCGTTGACGAGGCTTTCCGTAACCGAAAGCGGCGTCGCGCCATTGGTCAGCACCGCATCGTGGAAGCCGCGAATATCGAAGCGGGCGCCCAGCGCATTGCGTGCATTCTGACGGATGTTGTTGATCGCCTGACGTCCGACCATGTAGCCCGTCGCTTGGCCCGGCCACACGCAATAGCGTTCGATCTCCGTCGTCGTTGAGGATTCTTCGTTGCCGGTGGCTTCCACCATCGAGCGGATTGCTTGTTCGCGTGTCCAGCGTTTGTCGTGGATGCCGGTGTCGCAGACGAGACGCGACGCCCGGAACGCCATCGATTGCAGATAGCCAAGGCGCCCGAACGGATCGTTTGCGTACATGCCCATCTCGTCGGCGAGTTGCTCGGAATAGAGCCCCCAACCTTCTTGGTAGGCGCCAAAGCCCAGCAACGCGCTACGGATGAACGGCAGACCTTGCGCTTCTTGCGAGACGGAAATCTGCCAGTGATGGCCCGGCACGCCTTCGTGATAGGTGAGCGTCGGCAACTTGTACTTCTGCCACTCGTTCGCAGGGTCGCGCAGGTTGATGTAGTACGAGCCCGGACGCGAGCCATCGAGCGCGGCAGGCTGATAATAGCCGCCTGGCGCGCCCGCTTCGGTGTAAGCCGGCACGCGCTTGATCTCGAGCGGCGCGCGCGCCTGCGTGTGGCAGACTTCCGGCATGCGCACCGTGATTGCACGCACCTGATCGTTCAAAGCCGCAAGCAGCTGAGCGCGGCCCTCGTCCGTGCTCGGATAAATTTGATCCGGGCGGCGGCCGAGTTCTTCGTAGCGCTGAAGCAACGTGCCGCGCGTCATGCCTTGAGCGCGGAAGATGGTTTCCATTTCGCTCTGCAACTGGCGCAGCAGGTCGACGCCGAGATTGTGAATCTCGTCCGGGCCCATCGACGTCGTCGTGTGAACACGGAGCGCCGCGGCGTACATTTCGGCGCCCTGCGGAAGCTTCCAGATGCCGGCGTCCGAAGTCGCGCGCGGCAGCACGCCGTTCAGCGTATCGATCTGGCGTTGATAGGCCGGCAGCACTTCACCAGTAAGAATGCTTTGCGCGCGCTGCGCCAGCGCCGTCTTGTCGGCGGCAGGGATCGCCTCCGCCGCTTGCAGCTTCTGCGCGAAAGCCGAGACCAGCGGGTTCTCGTCCGGCGCGATGCGAGCGAAAGTTTGCAGTTGGCTCACAGCGCCACGGATGGCGAAGTCCGGCGGGATCGTGCCGGCGCCCGCGTCCTCGGTGATCACCGCATTTTCTTGATCGAGCTGGCGCGCATAAAGCGAAAGGCGCGTCAGATACGCGTCGGCTTGTTCGCGATTGGTGACAGGGTGATGACTGGCCAGGAAATCCGGCGTGCCGGTGTAGGAACCGGTGAGCTGGGTGACGGCGTAAGGGCCAGTGGCGCCGCCGCCTGGCGAAAAGCGCGCCGCAGCCAAATTCGCGTCCGCTGCCGTGAGCACGACATCGTAACTGACCTTATCAGCCGCAGAGAGCGTGTCGCGGTTGAACGCGCGCATCTCAGCGATCATGCGTTCGGTCTGCGCAATGCTGCGGGCTTTGCCAGCCTTGGAAACATCGCTCAGACGATCGATGTAACGGCCGCCCGCCCGCTCTTCGCTGACGGCGAGCATCGTCGAGTATTCCGGAGCTTCACGCAGAATTTCGGTCGAGATGCGATCAAGCAGGGCGTTGAAATCGGATGTGCTGCCGGAGGCTGCCATTTCAGTGCTGGGCGTGGCGCAGCCGGCCAGAGCCAAGCCAACAGCCGTGCTGCCCACGAAAGCGCGTCGCGTCGTAAACATCGAAAGTCCCTTTCCGAGTGAGATTGGGCGCGATCTTAATGCGCCAGCGCCGCAATGCACCCCGGCGCTGCGACGAACGGCGTTCGTCGTCAGCCTTCCACAGCGGCTTGGCCGCTTTCGCCGGTGCGAATACGCACGATCGAGTCGAGGTCAGCCACCCAGATCTTCCCGTCGCCGATCTTGCCGGTCTTCGCCGCCGCAGCAATGGCGTCAATGGCGCGTTCGACGAGCGCCTCCGGCGCCACGATCTCGATCTTTACCTTGGGGAGCAGCTTCACCTCGTATTCGGCGCCGCGATAGACCTCGGTCTTGCCCTTCTGACGACCGAAGCCGCGCACCTCAGACACCGTCAGCCCGCCGACCCCTGCCTCTTTCAGCGCCTCCAGCACGGGATCGAGACGGCTCGGCTTAATGATGGCTGTGATCAGTTTCATGCAGGGACCCTTCGCACCTGCAATATAAACGTCACAGATCGCGCTTGGGCAAGTTGCCAGGCGCTTCTTGGGTCGATCGGCTCGGCGCTTTGGCCAAAAGGACACGCCCGCGCGAACGCGCGGTGTCGGCATAGAGCCGCTTCACTGCCTCCATCAGGACGACGCCTCCCTGCGCCGGCCACAGCAACTCGCCGACGCGCTCGAAAGCCTCGGCGGCGCGGACGAGCGGCGACCACGTGATCGGCGGCGCATAGAGCGCCCGCGCCGACACCACGGGTTCGAACATCGAGTCCGAGAGCAGCATCCCGAGTTGGGTCCGCGAATACGGTCGCCCGTGGCCAAAGGGTGTGGCGTCCGATTGCGCCCACAAACTCCAGCGATTGGCGGCGATCACAACCAGGCGCCCCTCCGGCGCCATCACCCGCCACACCTCGCGCAGCATCGCGTGCGCTGCGTCGCATTCCTCCAGCGCGTGAACGAGCAGCACGCGATCGAACACGGCGTCCATGAACGGCAACCGCGTTTCTTCCGCCAGCGTTGTCGAGACGCGATCTGCACCTGCGCTCCACGGTTCAGCACCTTGCGCCGCCGGCATCATCGCCACCGCGCGCCGGGGATCTTTGAACGCGCTCAGATAAGGGGTCGCGTAGCCCAGGCCCAAAATGTCGAGCCCGCTGGTGTTCGGCCATAACGCGCCGAGCCGGCGCGAGGCGGCGCGGTGCACCGCTGCGCCGAGCGGAGACGCATAAAAGCGCTGAAGGGCGAGGACATCGACGCGCATGCAGGCCAGGGCTAAGCTAGGACATGCTTCAAATCCATCAATTCCCCTGCCTGTCCGACAATTACGGGTTCCTCATCCACGATCAGTCGAGCGGCGCCACCGCCACCATCGACACGCCAGACGCGGATGAAATCCTGCGGCAGGCGGCGGCCAAGGGTTGGCGGATCACCGACATCTGGAACACGCACTGGCACCCAGACCACGCTGGCGGCAATGCCGCGATTAAGACCGCCACCGGCGCGACCGTCACCGGCCCTGCCGAGGTCGAGCGGATCGGCCAAGCCCCGGACCGCATCGTAACTGAAGGCGACGAAGTTCAACTCGGCGGAGTCAACGCGCGCGTCCTCGATGTTGGCGGCCATACGCTCGGCCACATCGCCTATGTGATCAGCACCGAGAACACCGCTTTCGTCGGTGATGCTCTGTTTGCACTCGGATGTGGACGATTGTTCGAGGGCACGCCGCAGCAGATGTGGGACAGCCTGCAAAAACTCGCCGCACTGCCGGATGCCACGACGCTCTATTGCGCGCATGAGTACACGCAGTCGAACGCTCGCTTCGCCGTCACCATTGATCCCGAAAACGCCGCGCTCAAAGCCCGTGTCGCCCAGATCGACGCGCTACGCGCATCGAACGAGCCGACCGTCCCGATGCAACTGAGCCTGGAAAAGGCGACCAACCCTTTCCTGCGCGCGCCGATGCTGAAGGAAACGCTCGGCCTCGCCGGCGCTGCCGACTGGGAGGCGTTCGCAGAAGTCCGCAAACGCAAGGATACGTTCAAAGGCTAATGAAAAAGCCGCCTCTCGGCGGCGACTACTGTTCCGGTCCTTGGACCGCACCCGACACGACATTGCGGATCGTGTTGGAGGATGGCCGGCCCGCATACCCAAGCTGCGGCGCGACCTGAATATAAAGCTCGGCGCCACGAAGCTCGACCGCGGGCACGCGGCCGAAGCTAATGATCACGCGCCGTACGTTCGTCATCGGCGCCGCCGCCAAACCTTCCGCTGCGCGCTCGGCCGCATCGACCACGACCCCCGCCGCCGGCGCCGACATCCGCGCCGGCACCGTGAACGTAACCGGCTGGCCGACGCTGCGCCGCGCGCTCAACGAAATCCGGCGAAACCGCTCCTGCATTTCCGCAAACGCGATCACTTCCGGCGTTAACGGCGCCACGCGCGCCTCTTCAGAAGCAGCAGCGCCGGTGCGTAGCGTGCGGGTGAACACCGTAATGCCGCCATGGGGCGTAATCCGGAGCATCACCGCGCCATCTTCGGTGCGGTAAATTTCGCCGCCGCCGGCCGCCATGACGGGGCGGAGCACGTGCACTTCCGGATCACCCTCGAAACGCACCAGCGCAGCGCGACCACCGGTGCGGTCGAGCACGAAGCGCACGGCGCCGTCCGGCGTTGAATAGCGGGTGGCGTTAGATGCGTTGGTATAGAGACCCTGCACGGGCGCAGGCGCGGGCTGTTGTTGGGCGAGAGCGAGGCCAGGGACAGCTACAGCAAGCGCGGCGGCGAACGCTGCAACACTGCGTCCTTTCCGACTCGATTCGCTGGCTTGGCTCATGGGCGAGGAGAAGAGCGCTGCGACCTAGGCGCTTTTTTGGCGTGTTGCAGGCGCCCGGCGCCACTGTTGCGGCAAAGCCGCACTTTACCTACCTCGCCCGGTATTTGGGGGCGCGATCGGGGTCTCGCTTGGGCTCCGAACGGGCCGGGGCGGCGCGATGTGGTTTTTCCAGCGGCTCAATCACGTCTTTGGCCAGCGGCGTTTCGGCCCGAAGCTGGCGCGGCGCCCTCCGCGGCGTGGCAGCCGCGGCGACCCGCGTTTGCAGCACCTGAGCGATCGGGCCGGCGCGAACGCTGTCTTGCGGCAGTTCAGGCGGGATTCGCAGAACTACGCGGACGCCTGAAGTCGGCGGCTCCGCCAAATCGCCCGCGACGCCCGCCGCGAACGACAGAGTGCAAAGCGCGAGCGCGACGGCGCTGATCCGGAGGAGGTTCTGTCCAGCCAAGCCGACAGAATTAACTGAGTCGCTGGCAGCGTCACGCCTCTGAACGTGACGCTGCCTCCTCAGGCGATTAGCGGAGGTCCTCCTCGTCCAGATTGAGTTCGGAGGCCGGGATGCGTTCGGCGTTACGGCGCACGCGGCGCAGCGCATCGTAGAAATGCTGCGCATCCCCAACGACCACCACGTCCGCCGCATCCGGATTGAAGTACCGGGCTGCCGCCGCCTGCGCCTGCGCGGGCGTGACGTTGGTGATGTCGGCCACGTAGGTGCCGAGCCGTTCTGGCGGCAGGCCGTAAAGCGCCAGCGTCGAGATTTGTCCGGCAAGGCCAGATGTCGTCTCCACGCTGCGGCCGAACGAGCCGATCAACACAGCTTTGCGCGCGGTGAGTTCAGCTTCCGGCGTCGGCGCATCGCCGATGCGATCGATCTCGGCGCGCATCAGCTCATACACTTGCACCGCTGCATCGTTGCGCGTCTGCGCCGAAGCGACGATCGGGCCTGGGCCCATGCGGGCCGAAAGGCTCGAGCCCGCGCCGTACGACAAGCCACGACGGATGCGGATTTCGTTGTTGAGACGTGCCGAGTAGCCGCCGCCCAGAACGTTGTTCGCAACCAAAAGCGGGAAGTAATCCGCATCGGTGCGCGAGACACCGCGCAGGCCCATCAGCACCGCTGCTTGGCCCGTATTCGGCAGATCGACGACGATCGTACGCGATGGGGCGGCGTGCGCTGACACATCCGGACGCGCCGGGAGCGCCGTAGTCGGGCGCGCCCAGTTGCCGAAATGACGTTCCGCGAGCGCAAAGCCCTCTTCGGCCGAGACATCGCCAGTGATGACGAGCACGCCGTTGTCTGGACGCCAATAGGTGCTGTGGTAGCGCACCATGTCATCACGGGTAATGGCGCCGATGCTGGTTGGCGAGGCGATCGCGCCGTACGGCGCAGTACCGTAGATGGCGCGAGTCATCGCAAAGCCCGCAATGGAGCCAGGCTGGCTCAACGCCACCTGCAGACCATCGAGCGCTTCCGACTTGGCGCGGTCCAGTTCTTCATTGGCGAAGGCCGGATTGCGCACCACGTCAGCGAAGATCGTGAATGCTGCGTCCGAACGATCGCTGCGCGTTTGCAGCGAGACCGCAGACGAGTCGATGCCGCCGCCCGAACCGATCGCGGCGCCCAGCGATTCAATCTGGCTCGCGATTTCCGTGGCGCCGCGGGTGGTCGTGCCACGCGTTAGCAGATCGCCGGTCAGGCCGGCGACGCCAGCGCGGTTGGCCGGATCGGCGCTGCTACCCGATGCAACGCGGAAATCCGCGCTGATCAGCGGCAACGTGCGGTTCGGCGCAACGATAACCCGCAGGCCGTTCGCAAGCGTACGCTGCGAGGTCGGCGGGATACGCGCATCCACGGGCGTCCCCGCGGCCGGCGGCTGCTGACGCTGACCTTCCGGCGCCAGCGCGAACGTCTGAATTTCCGAGGCCGGTATATTCAGCGTCCGCGCTTGGATACGCGACGAGGTTTGGATCGTGTCGCCCGTGCGGCCTTGCTCTTCCGGCAGATAGCGCACGACCGCGCGGCGGTTCTCGTTGAAGATGCGACGTGAAACGCGTTGGATATCTTGCGCGGTCGTCGCTTGGATCGCTGCCAAGAGACGGTCGGCGTACTCGGCATCGCCATAGCGGATGACGGCATCGGCCAACACGTCAGCGCGGCCTTCAGCGGTTTCGCGCTGTTGCAGCGTCGCGGTGACGATCTCGTTCTTGGCCTCGTCCAGCTCAGCTTGCGTCACCAGCGTATCGCGCATGAGCGCGATTTGTGCGGCGAGCGCGGCTTGCCCGGCCTCGGCGGTTTGGCCGTCCGAGAGGATGGCGAACACGCCGTACGCGCCCGGATCCTGCGTCGCTTCTAGGTTTGTGAATACTTGCGCCGCGATCTGCTGCTCATAGACCAGCGAATTGTAGAGGCGCGAGTTCAGCCCCGCTGAAAGAATGCCGTCGATCACCATCAGCACCGGAATGTCCGGATCGGTTGAGGCCGGCTGCGGATACGAAATCATCACTGCCGGGAGCGGCACGTTCGGCGCATAGACCGTGTACTCACGCGCCGCGGTGCGCTCCGGCTCAGTCGGATAATCGCGCGGGATGGCGCGCGTCGGACGCGTGATCGGCGCGAAATACTGATCAACCCAAGCATCGAGTTGCGCTTGGTTGAAATTTCCAGAGACCACGAGGATCGCGTTATCCGGGCGATAATATTGCGCATGGAAGGCGCGAACATCATCCACGGTCGCCGCATCGAGGTCTTCGATCGAGCCGATGCCCGGACGGCCGTACGGGTGAACGTCGTAGTTCACTTGCGGCAAGAACAGATAGAATAAGCGGCCATACGGCGAAGCGAGCACGCGCTGACGCAGCTCTTCCTTCACAACGTCGCGCTCTGAATCAAAGCTCTCTTCGTTGACGACGAGCGAGCCCATGCGGTCCGCTTCGGCCCAGAGCACGCGCTGCAGATGGTTCGCCGGCACGACCTCGTAGTAATTGGTGAAGTCGTCATAGGTGGAGGCGTTGTTGTAGCCGCCTACATCCTCGGTGAGCCGGTCGAAGAATTGCTCCGGCATGTTGCGCGTCGACTTGAACATGATGTGTTCGAAGAGGTGCGCAAAGCCGGAGCGGCCTTCGGGATCGTCGACCGAGCCGACGTCATACCAGACCTGCACCGAGACGTTCGCGGTGTTGGCGTCCGGCATCGCGTAGACGCGCAGACCATTGGGCAGTGTCCGCATTGTGTAGCGCAGCGGCGCAACTTCGAGCGCGCCGGATTGCCCTTGCGGCGCCGAAGCGGTAGCGCACGCGGCCAGCGCCACAGCGGCGATGACCATCGAGAAAAAGCGTTTCATGAGCCCCCCAGAGGATTGGGGCCGTTCTAGCAGCCGAAGGCTGAGGCGCCAGAAAATTGCGACGGGCTGGGCGTTGGGTGAGGACGAATGGGCTTGGTTCCCCTCTATCCTTGGCGCTTAGGCTAAGGGCGCGCCCATCCTTGTGGGCTTTCGCCGGAAAAAGTGGAGAGCGGGACGCGATGGGTCTCGTCTCGTTAGTGCGCTGCGTGAACAGCGCGAAATAGACGCGATCCATCGCGTCCCATGATCGACCTATACCGGCTTGGCGCGAGGAGGTCTTTCACTCCCGTGGCTCAGCGCCGGCAGCGTGCGGGCTGTCATGTTCGTTGACAGTCCCCGGTGCGTACTCCCGTCGTTTCCGCCTTATCAGGGCTTTCCCTCGGGCTTCAGCGTGTGCGGTTAGTTTCGCTCACACTTCACGCTTGATCATATCGCTCGTCGCATTGGGTCGAACATTGGCCAACTGCCCTCCAGCGGAGCGATGCGTGCATGATAAGCACGGTTTGAACTCGGTCGGATTGGTGCGGTTGTATCCCCGTATCGGCGCGAGCAAGCTCAACTCACCGCTTCGACCAGCCAACAGGCCGCACCGAGTTTGACGCCATCGTCGCTTCGTAGCGGCGTAAGCTTATCGATGAGCCGCTGGCGCGCTTCGGCCGGATCGAGGCCTTGGTCCACGATCGCACGCGCGCAGGGGCCGATTTTAAGCAGAAACTCCGCGCTCTCTTCGAGTCCGCCACCGCCGCCGATGGCGATTTCACCGTCCCACGTCGTGATCTTGACGTTGGTCCAGCCCGCCTCGCCCAACAGGCGCACGATCTTTTTCGGATCTGCCAGCGAGAACGGTCCCGGGGTGTTTGGATCAGGCGGCGTAAGCGGCGTTTTCAGAAGAGGACGCACCGCTTCGATCGGGGTCGTGGCCCAGGGATTTTCAGAAATCTGACGCCAGACGATGAAGACGGCGCGGGCGCCTGGGCGCAATTCGCTTCTGATATTTGCGAACGCCGCCGTGGGGTCTTCGAAGAACATCACGCCGAAGCGCGAGAACGCGGCGTCGAAGGCGCGCTCTAGCTTCGCCGCGCCAGCATCGGCCTCGATGAACTCAACGGGGAGATCGGCAGCGGCGGCGCGCTTACGCGCGACATCCAACAACGGCGCCGAGATATCGACGCCAGTTACGCGCGCGCCCGTTTGCGCGATCCGGAAGCTCGTCGCGCCGGCGCCGCAGCCGATATCGAGTACGCGCTCGCCCGGCTGAAACGACGCGCGCGCGAGCGCAGCGTCCGTCATTGGCGCGAGCATGATGTCGATACGATCGGCGCGATTGGCCCACTCGTCGCCGACCTTGCCGCTCCAGTATTCTTTCTGGGTGGGCTTATCGCTCATGGCTCAGCCCGCTTTCGCGATCAGCGGGTCGTAGCTCAGGATCGGCGCCAGCCAGCGTTCGGCGGTGGCTAAATCCCAGCCTTTGCGCTGCGCGTAGTCAGCGACCTGGTCGCGATCGATGCGGCCGACGCCGAAATACTCCGCTTGCGGATGCGCGAAATAGAGCCCGCTCACAGAAGACGGCGGCGTCATCGCCATGCTCTCGGTGAGTTCGATACCAACATTCTTCTCGGCCTGCAGCAGATCGAAGATGGTGCGCTTTTCGGTGTGGTCGGGCTGCGCCGGATAGCCGGGCGCCGGGCGGATGCCGCGATATTTCTCTTCGAGAAGCGCATCGTAGCCGAGCGCTTCATCCTTGGCGTACCCCCAAAGCTCACGCCGTACTTTGGCGTGCATGGCTTCGGCGAACGCTTCGGCCAGACGATCACAGAGCGCTTGCGCCAGGATGGCGGAGTAGTCGTCATTGGCGCGGCGGAAGCGGATGGCGACGTCTTCCTCGCCAATGCCCGCCGTCACCGCAAAACCGCCGACATAATCAGGTGTGCCGGTGGGCGCAACGAAGTCCGAGAGCGCAAAATTGCCTTTGGCTTCGCCCTTGTCCATTTGCTGACGCAACGTGTGCAACCGCGCCAATTCCTTGCCGCGTTTGTCATCCTCGAACAGAACGATATCGTCGCCGTCGGCGTTCGCGGGCCAGAAGCCGATGACGCCAGAGGCCTTCACCCATTTTTCGGCGACGAGCTGATCCAGCATGACGCGCGCGTCGTGATAGAGGTTGCGCGCGGCTTCGCCGACGATCTCGTCCTCCAGGATCGCCGGATAGCGGCCGACCAAATCCCAAGATGCAAAGAACGGCGTCCAGTCGATGTAGGGCAACAGCTCCGCCAGCGGAAAATTCTCGAATGCGCGTACGCCGAGGAAGCTGGGCTTCACTGGCGCGTATTCCAGCTTCGGCGCGCGCTGACGCGCTTTCGCCAGCGGCAAACGCGGGCGCTTGTCCTGGCCCGCGAGGTAGCTTTCGCGCGCTTGCGTTTGATCGGCTTTGGTTTCGGAGATGAGCTTATCGCGATCGTCGCCGAGCAGCTTTTGCACGACAGGCACGGCTTTCGAAGCGTCGGTCACATAGATCGTCGGTCCGGAATACACCGGCGCGATCTTCACCGCCGTGTGCGTGCGCGATGTGGTGGCGCCGCCGATCAAGAGCGGCAGCGTCATGCCAGTGCGCTGCATTTCGCTGGCGACGAACACCATTTCGTCCAAGCTCGGCGTAATCAGGCCCGAGAGCCCGATGGCGTCGGCGCCGATCTCCTTGGCGCGCGCCAAAATCTTGTCGCACGAGACCATAACGCCGAGATCGTCGATCTCGTAGCCGTTACATTGCAGCACGACGCCGACGATATTCTTGCCGATATCGTGGACATCGCCCTTCACGGTCGCCATCACGATCTTGCCGTTCGACTTGCCGGCCATGCCGGTGCGCTGCTTTTCCTCTTCCATGTACGGAATGAGGTGCGCCACCGCTTGCTTCATCACGCGCGCGGACTTCACCACTTGCGGCAGAAACATTTTGCCGGCGCCGAAGAGATCGCCCACGACGCCCATGCCGTCCATGAGCGGCCCTTCGATCACATGCAGCGGCCGCACCGCTTCGAGACGCGCTTCTTCGGTGTCCTCTACGATGAATTCGTTGATGCCGTGTACGAGTGCGTGCGAGAGCCGCTCGCCGACGGGCTTTTGGCGCCACGTCAGGTCTCGCTCCTCGCCCCTCTTCTTGCCGCCAGCCTTGGCGCGTTCGGCGATCTCAAGCAGCCGCTCGGTGGAATCATCGCGGCGGTTGAGCAGCACGTCCTCGACGCGTTCGCGCAATTCCGGCTCGACATCATCGTACAAGGTGAGCGAGCCGGCATTGACGATGCCCATGTCCATGCCGGCGCGGATGGCGTGATAGAGGAAGACGGCGTGCATCGCCTCGCGCACCGGCTCGTTGCCGCGGAACGAGAATGAGACGTTGGAGACGCCGCCGGAAACGTGCGCGTGCTTGAGTTCTGAGCGAATGTAGGCTGTCGCTTCGAAGAAATCTTTGGCGTAGTTGGCGTGCTCTTCGATGCCGGTCGCGACGGCGAAGATGTTCGGATCGAAGATGATGTCTTCCGGCGCAAAGCCGCTATCGACCAGCGTGTTATAAGCGCGGGTGCAGATTTCGATTTTGCGTTTGGCGGTATCAGCCTGGCCCTGCTCATCGAACGCCATCACCACGGCGGCGGCGCCGTAGCGGCGCACTTTGCGGGCGTGCAGCAGAAACGCCTCCTCGCCTTCCTTCAGCGAGATCGAGTTTACGATCGACTTGCCTTGGGCGCAGCGGAGGCCCGCTTCGATCACTTCCCATTTGGAGCTGTCGATCATCAGCGGAATGCGGGCGATGTCCGGCTCGGACGCGATCAGGTTCAAGAACCGCGTCATCGCCGCCGGCCCATCGATCATGGCCGCATCGACGTTGACGTCGAGCACGTTGGCGCCGGACTCAACCTGCTGGCGCGCAACGACAAGCGCGCCGGCGTAGTCGTCAGCTTCGATCAGCTTGCGAAATTTCGCCGAGCCCGTGACGTTGGTGCGCTCGCCGACGATGACGAAGTTTGCGAAAGGATTGCTCATCACGCTGCCGCCGTGAACGGCTCAAGGCCCGCGAGCCTCAGACGGGTATCACGCGCCGGGATCGCGCGCGGCGTTACGCCTTCGACGGCGTGCAGCATGTGTGTGATGTGTTCCGGCGTCGTGCCGCAGCAGCCGCCGGCGATGTTGAGCAAGCCGGCGCGCGCCCATTCGGAATAGTGCTCTTCCATCGAATGCGGCGTCTCGTCGTAGCCGCCCATTGCGTTCGGTAGACCCGCGTTCGGATAGGCGCCGACATAACACTCCGCGACGCGCGCCAGATCGGCCAGGAACGCGCGCATGTCTTGCGGGCCGAGCGCGCAGTTCAGCCCAACCGCCCACGGATTGGCGTGGCGCACCGAATTGTAGAACGCCTCCACAGTTTGCCCCGAAAGCGTGCGGCCGGAGCGGTCGGTGATTGTGCCGCTGATCCAGAGCGGCAATTCAACCCCAGTTTTGTCAAACGCTTCCCACGCGCCCCAGAGCGCCGACTTTGCGTTCAAAGTATCGGTGATCGTCTCAATCAGCAGCAAATCGGCGCCGCCTTCGATGAGGCCGAGGATTTGCTCTTCATACCCCTTCGCCATGCCGACAAAATCCGCATCGCGCCGGCCAGGATCACCAACTTCGGGCGACATCGACAGAAGTTTCGTCGTCGGCCCGATAGAGCCGGCCACGACACGCGGCTTTCCATCCGCGGCTTCGGCGCGATCGCACGCCTCGCGCGCCAGCCGCGCCGCATCGACGTTGATCTCGTACACCACCTCTTCCAGCGCGTATTCCGCTTGGCTGACCGGCGTCGCAGTGAAGGTGTTGGTGCTGATGATATCGGCGCCGGCGGCGATGTAGGCTTCGTGCACCTGGGTGATGATCTGAGGCTGCGTCAGCGTCAGCAAATCGGTGTCGCCCTTCAGCGACATTGGATGCTCGGTAAAGCGCGTGCCGTGGAAATCGTTGGTCGTGAGCCCAAAGCCCTGCAGATACGCGCCCATCGATCCGTCAAGGATCAGGATGCGCTTTTCGATCTCGGCGTTGATGAGCTGCAATCGTTGTTCGCGGGTCATGCCGCCTGCTCCTTCGCGCGCACGCCGATGATGCGGCAGATCGCCAATGTAAGATCGGCGCGGTTCAGCGTGTAGAAGTGGAAATCCTCGACGCCTTCGGAGGCCAGATGCGCGCAGAGTTGCGCTGTCGTCGCAGCCGCCACCAAGCGGCGCGTATCTGGATCGTCATCGAGGCCGTCAAACAGACGCACCAGCCAGCCCGGCAAAGTCGCGCCGCAGCCATCAACCATCTTCTTCAAGCCTTTCACGTTCGTGACTGGCATGATGCCTGGCACGATCGGCGCATCGACGCCCGCCGCGGCGAGGCGATCGCGGAAGCGCAAGAACACATCGGCATCGAAGAAGAATTGCGACACGCCGCGCGTGGCGCCGTTCGCTAACTTCGCCTTGAAGTTCTCGATATCGTGCGCCCACGTTGCGCTCGCGGGATGCTTTTCTGGATGCACCGCGACCGAAATCTCGAAATCGCCAGCGCGCTTGGCGCCGGCGACGAGATCGACTGCACTCGCGTAGCCTTCGGGATGCGGCTCGTATGGCGTGCCTAGGCCGCCCGGCGGATCGCCGCGCAGCGCCACGATGTGGCGCACGCCCGCCGCCCAATAATCGCGCAGCACGCCATCGATCTCTTCGCGGCTGGCGCCGACGCAGGTTAAGTGCGCCGCCGGCTTCAAGCTGGTTTCGTCAACGATGCGGGAGACTGTGCGGTGGGTGCGGTCACGCGTTGAGCCGCCGGCGCCGTATGTAACAGAGACGAAGCTCGGCGACAGCGGCTCAAGTTTGCGGATCGACTCCCAGAGCTGGGCCTCCAGCGCTTCGCTTTTCGGCGGAAAGAACTCGAACGAGACGCGCGGCTGCGCCAGGCGCTCGGCCGCTTCCGCGATCAAATTATGTGCGTGAGCGATGCTCATGCCTTGTCTCCCACCCAGACTTTTACCGTGAGCTTGCCGCCGTCGTTGGCGTCAAGCGTCGTCGCTTTCACGCGCGCAATGCCCGCCGCCGCGCACCAGCCGCGAATTTCGGCGTCGCTGAAACCGAGCCGGCGATGCGCGTGCTCTTCGCGCAGAAATTCCAGATCGTGCGGTGCGAAATCGACGACGAGCAAGCGCCCGCCGCGCTTCAGCAGACGCGCGGCTTCAGCCAGAGCCCGCCCTGGATCGACCAAGAAGTGCAGCACTTGGTGGATCGTAACGAGATCAGCTGCGCTAGCTTCAACGGGCGGCGAGTACGCATCGCCAAACCGCACCGCCGCTTTTGCCTTCAAGCCATCAAGCGAAGCGCGTGCAATCGCCAACATCTGGCGCGATGTATCGAAGCCTTCAGCGCGGCGCACGCGTTCGGCGAAGAGTTGAATCATCCGACCTTGGCCAACGCCAACATCGACCATCAGTTCAAACGGCCCCTCGCCCGCAGCCTCAAGGATGGCGCTATCGATGTCAGCTTCGGGCAAATGCAGCGCGCGCACGCGCTCCCAGTCCGCCGCGTTGCGTTCGAAATACGCCGCCGCCGTTTCTTCGCGCGCGGCGCGGATTTGACTCAAGCGTTCGACATCGCGCTGCAACGACGGATCTTGCGGATCGAGCATCGCCAGCATCGCTTCGGCGAAGTGGCGCTCCGTCGTATGCGCCGGCGCCAAGCGATAAAACACCCAGGCGCCTTCAGGCGCGCGCTCGACCAATCCTGCTTCGGTCAGCAACTTCAAATGCCGGCTCACGCGCGGCTGGCTTTGCGCCAAAGCCTGCGCGATCTCACCGACAGCCAACTCGCCCTCGGTTAGGAGCGCCAGCACCCGCAGCCGGGTCTGCTCGCCGGCCGCGCGCAACGCGCCGACGACCCGCTCGGCGTCGCGGCGCTCCGGCACAGGCTGGCTTGGAGATATAAACATATCTTTATATGGCATGGAAACAGGCGCGGATGAAAGCCCCCTTGCCACCGGCGCCTCTTCGCGTTGCACAACAACTTTCTCAGGCTGTGGCCGCCGTGCCTCACACTGGATTTTAATGAGCTATTTCAATCTGCTGAGGCATGGCCGGTAGCTCAAATCCGACCTGCCCTGGGTATCCCGTTCAGATGTCGTAAACGGCAAAGTTGATTAACCAAGGCCAATTATTATCTGCCGGGCTTGAGGGTGGTCCATGCGTGGAAGTGTTTCTGTACTAGCGTTTGCTGCTTGTTTGGCGGCGCCGACGGTCGCTTTCGCGCAGGACGCGGTGAGTGACCCTTGGGAGGGCGCTAACCGCGGTCTTTTTGCCGTCCATGAAGGTATCGACCAGGCGGTGCTGGAGCCGGTCGCGCGCGGCTATCGCGCTGTAACGCCGCGCCCCGTGCGCACCGGCGTTCTGAATTTCATCCGCAATCTGCGCGGCCCGGTGATCTTTGCGAACGATGTGCTGCAAGGCGAGTTTGAACGTGCTGGCACTACGGCTGCGCGCTTCGGCGTCAACACCACGATCGGCATCGTCGGCGTGTTCGATCCCGCGAGCAGCATGGGCCTTGAGCGGCACGACGAAGATTTCGGCCAAACGCTCGCTGTGTGGGGCGTAGCGCCCGGCCCTTACCTCTTCATTCCTGTGCTTGGTCCGAGCAATTTGCGCGACACCACCGGCCGCGTCGTCGACATGGTGTTCGATCCTTTGAATTGGGCGCGCGGCGAAGAAGCGGAAACCGCCCGCATGGCGCGCGGCATCCTCACCGGCCTCGCCGCACGCGAACAAGTGCTCGAAACCATTGACGATATTCGCGCGAATTCGATCGATCCGTACGCCACGATCCGCGCCTCTTACGGCCAACTTCGTGATAGCGCGATCGAAAACGGTCGCACCGATGTCCAAGACTTGCCTGATTTCGAGGACATCACTGATGCCGACGCGCCGGGGGGCGACACAATCAGTTTCCTCCCGCCCGATGAAGAATACGGTCTGGCATATTATGTGTTGGACAACATTACAGGAGAAGCTTCGTGACCGCTAAACTGACCCGCGCCGCGTTTTTTGCCGGCATGCTGGGCGTTGGCGTTCTCGCGATCGCCCCTGAAGCGCACGCGGCGCGCAACGCCGATGCTGAGCGCTACGTGCAAGAGAACGCCAGCGCCGCGCTGCGCACGCTCGGCGACCGTTCGATCTCGTCAGCGCAACGCCGGCAGACGTTCGATCGGTTGATGACGCAATTTGCGGACATGCCGCGCATCGCCAATTTCGTGCTTGGCCGCTACGGCACGCAGCTGCGCGCTGATGCGGCTTTGCGCACCGACTGGAACAACACGTTCCGCGAATATTCGATCGCCGTCTACGAAGACCGCCTCGACAGCTATAGCGGCGCCTCTATCCGCGTCACTGACTCGGTTGAGCGCATCGCCGGGCGCGATGTCATCGTCTCCAGCGAAATCGTGCCGCGCGGCGGCGGCCGTGCGTTGCCTGTGCAATGGCGCATGCTGCGCGCCGCGAATGGCTGGAAGGTGATCGACGTTTCGCTCATGCTGGAAGGCAACCAGATCTGGTTGGCGCAACAGCAACAGAGCGAGTTTCTTGCGGTGCTTGGCCGCAACAACGGCGACATCCGCGCGCTGATGGCGAACTTGCGTCAGCTCACTACTTCGATGCGTCAGCGCATCATGGCGCGCAACGCCTAACGCAAATCGGCGCCGACGGCTTCTGCGATAGAGTCGAAGCCCTCGGCGGCGAGCAGCCCGTCGAGTTCATCGAGCACGCGCGCGACCAGCCCCGGCCCTTCGAACACCATGGCTGAGTACAGTTGCACCGCGCTGGCTCCAGCTTTGATCTTCGCCAGCGCGTTCAACCCGCTCGCCACGCCGCCGACGCCAATAAGCGGCAACCGCCCCTGCAGCGCCTGCGCGAACAAGCGCAAGGTCTGCGTGGAAATCTGAAACAGCGCCTGCCCTGAAAGCCCGCCAGCCTCGTCGCGATATTCCGATGTGAGCTGCGGCGGGCGTTGCAATGTCGTGTTCGAGACGATCAGTGCATCGAGCCCGCAACTCGGCACAAGCTCAGCGATATCGGCTACGGCGACATCATCTAGGTCGGGTGCAACTTTGAGAAATAGCGGCCGGCGCCCGTGCGCTGCTTCCAGCTGCGCCCGCGCCTCGCGCATGCGGCCGAGCAAATCCTCAAGCGCGCCGCGCTCCTGAAGTCCGCGCAGACCTGGTGTGTTCGGCGAGGAGATGTTGGCTGTCACATAGGATGCGTGTTTCCACACACGGCCCATGCCGAGCACATAATCGGCGGCGCGATCGGCGCTCTCTTTGTTGGCGCCGACATTGGCGCCGACGATCCCCTGTTTGCCCGCGCGCGCCGCTAAGCAATCTACGAAGCAATCGAGCCCCTTATTGTTGAAGCCAAGCCGATTGATCACCGAACGATCTTCGCCGAGCCGAAAGATGCGCGGTCGCGGATTGCCCTCTTGCGCCAGCGGCGTGACGGTGCCGCATTCGACAAAGCCAAAGCCGCTCGCAAGCAACGCATCCGGCGCTTCGCAGTTTTTATCGAAGCCCGCCGCCATGCCGATCGGGTTGGGCAAATCGAGTCCGGCGAGCGTAGTGCGCAGGCGTGGAAACTTATCGGCGCGCACGCGTGGCCCTAGGCCGGCGCGCAATCCGGCCAACGCTGCATGATGCGCCGTTTCCGGATCGATCAAGCGCAGCGCATCCGTCGCAAGATCGTGGACGAAGCTCACACCCGTGCGCATCGCCGATTCTGCTCCCGGTGTCGCCTACCGCGCGGACCATTCCACAACGACCGGTAGCGGGCGCCACCGAAATGTGATTTTCATCCTATAGTGGGTTGAAAGTCCTGAGCCACCCGCTAAAAGCGTATCCCAATGCAGCACAGCCAAATCTGGCGGGCGATCGATGCTCTGGCGGCCAAGCGCGGGCTCTCCGCGTCCGGCCTCGCACGCGCCGCAGGGCTCGATCCCACCACCTTCAACAAATCCAAGCGCCAAGCCGCTGACGGCAGAGCGCGCTGGCCCTCCACCGAAAGCATCGCGCGTGCGCTCGCCGCCGCCGATGCAAGTTGGGATGAGTTCGCCGCTTTGCTTTCAGGTCACGCTAGCGCCGCTGGCCGCGCAATCCCGATTGTCGGCATGGCGCGCGCCGGCGCTGACGGCTTCTTCGATGAAAACGGATTTCCAATCGGCGCCGATGAAACCGTGCGCTTTCCCGATCTCGGCGATGACCGCGTCTACGCGCTCGAAATCGCAGGTGACTCGATGGAGCCCACCTATCGCGCTGGCGACATTGTCGTGGTGCAGCCGGGCGCCGCCGTGCGCCGCGGTGATCGCATTGTGGTGCGCACGCGCGCGGGCGAAGTGATGGCCAAGGTTCTGGGCCGTCGCAACGATCAGATGATCGAGCTCATCTCACTCAACCCCGCGCACGGCCCGCGTGAGCTTGCGACTGCAGATATCGACTGGATCGCGCGGATCGTCTGGGCGAGCCAGTAATCACTCCCGATCCGGCTTCCATGCAGCAATCATGCGCGGGCCTGCTGCGTGCATTAGGCCGCCGCGAATTTCGAACGCGGCCCACGCAGCGGTTGGGAAGTGGCCATCGAAATCGCGCGCGAGACGCGAGCCGTCATGCGACTCGCGCAATAACATCGACACCAGTTCGCCAATGCCTGGATTGTGCCCAACGATCACGACGCTTTCGGCGTCGCATGCCGTGAACGCATCCCAAATGCTCTCAGGCGCGGCGTGGTAGAGCGCTTCGTCGAACTGCGTCTCGAGTTTAAAGCCGCCCAGACCATGCTCAGCCGTCTCGCGCGTTCGCTGCGCCGCCGAGACAAGCGCCAGCGTCGGCGCGAGGCCGGCTTGCACCATTGCCTCGCCAGCTTCGGCGCTCTCGCGCCGGCCACGGCCGGTCAGCCCGCGCGCTTTATCGCTTTCGGCTTCGTGGGGGCGGACGGCCTTGGCGTGCCGCATGAGGATCAAGGTGCGCATCGACTCGAACTGTGCCCGGCTCGCGAAAAATCGCAACGGCCCGCATCCAGCGCGCGCAGCGGCGGCCACTTAGGTCCAAAGAAACACGGGAGTTCGCACATGAAAGCGCGCTGGATCATCCTCACGGTAGCCGGCCTTATCGTCATCGCCGCCTGGACGGCGATGGGCATTGGCTATTTTTACCGTCCCAGCACGCCGATCTGGATCGGTTTGGTGACCGCTGCGGCCTTGAGCCTTGAAGGCTTCCTTTGGGTTGCGGCGGGCGTGTTCGGCTGGGGCTTCCTGGCTAAGCGCCGCGCCGCGCTCGGCCGGTTCAAGGACCGCCTGTTCGGCAAGCGCGACGCCGAAACGCCGCCGACTGCGCAGCCCTAAGGGATTTGGCATCGCGCACTTGGGCGGTCTAAGCAGAACGCCCAAGGATTCGCCGATGTCAGATCTCACCACCCTCGCCTCCGCCGCCAAGGCTTGGCCGTTCGAACAAGCGCGCCTGGTCGTCGAGCGGCTGAAGAAAGCGCCGAAGGACACGGTCATCTTCGAGACCGGCTACGGTCCTTCAGGCTTGCCGCACATCGGCACGTTCGGCGAAGTCGTGCGCACATCGATGGTGCGCCACGCTTTTCGCGTGCTGACCGACGATAAGATCAAGACCAAGATCATCTGCGTCTCCGACGACATGGACGGCATGCGCAGGATTCCGGACAACGTGCCGAACCCGGAAGCGCTGATCCCCTACATGCAGCGTCCGCTTACCGACGTGCCTGACCCCTTCGGCACGCACGAGAGCTTCGCGCATCACAACAATGCGCGCCTGCGCGCGTTCCTCGATGGCTTCGACTTCGAGTACGAGTTCAAGTCCGCCACCGATCTTTACAAGTCCGGCGCCTTCGATACCGCGCTGCTCAACGCGCTGAAGGCCTATGACGAGATCATGGCCATCATGCTGCCGACGCTTGGCGAAGATCGTCGTAAGACTTATAGCCCGTTCCTGCCGATCTCACCGAAGAGCGGCCGCGTGCTTTACGTGCCGATGAAGAGCATCGACGCCGACGCCGGCACGATCACCTTCGACGACGAGGACGGCGAAGAGATCACGCAAACCGTGACCGGTGGCCGCGCCAAGATGCAATGGAAGCCGGATTTCGGCATGCGCTGGGCGGCGCTCGGCGTCGACTTTGAAATGTTCGGCAAGGATCACCAGCCGAACCAGCAAGTCTACGCGCGCATCTGCAAGGCGCTCGGGGCGGAGCCGCCGGTCAATTACGTCTACGAACTTTTCCTCGATCAGAACGGCGAAAAGATCTCCAAGACTAAGGGCAACGGCATCAGCGTCGAGCAGTGGCTTTCGTACGCCGCGCCGGAATCGCTTTCGCTCTACAATTTCCAAAAGCCGCGTACGGCTAAGAAGCTTTATTTCGACGTGATCCCTAAGGCGGTGGATGAGTATCTCACGTATGTCGAGAGCTTCCACGGCCAGAACACCGCCGAGCAACTGGAGAACCCGGCTTGGCATATTCACGCCGGTAATCCGCCGCGCGATTTAACGCCGATCTCATTTGCGCTGCTGACCAATCTTGTGTCCGCTTCGAACGCGGAGACCAAGGATTTGCTGTGGGCGTTCATCGGCAAGTACGCGCCGGGCACGACGCCGCAAACGCATCCGTTCCTGGATAAACTCACCGACTACGCGATCGCCTACTTCAACGATTTCGTGCGGCCGACGAAGCAGTTCCGCGCCGCTACGGATAAAGAGCGCGCGGCGTTCGAAGATCTGATCGCGCGTCTCGATGCATTGCCCGCCGACACGACAGACGGCGAAATCATCCAGAACGAAGTTTACGCCGTCGGCAAAGAGCACGCGTTCGAGCCGCTGCGCGATTGGTTCAAGGCGCTTTACGAAGTGCTCTTCGGGGTCGAAAGCGGGCCGCGCTTTGGTCAATTCGCGGCGATCTTTGGCGTGCGTGAAACAGCGGCTCTGTTGCGCAAGGGGTTGGCGGGCGAGTTGCTGAAGGCGGCGTGAGCCACATTTTCGGTCTCTACAACCGTTTGAGGACGCTCTCGTTTCTTCCTAGGGTTGAGTCACAACAACCTGTGCGCGGTTGTGGGTAACCCGCTACTTCCGGTTGTTGCCAGCCATGGGGTTGGATGGCGGCGTTCGGCTGGACGAACTGCGCGCCGCGGCGATTTCAATCGGCGCGGCTGACCTTGAGGCCGCGCGCGAAGGCTTTCATCGAGCCTACAAGTCTCGCTCCGCCAAACGCACCTTCCATTACACCCAGATTTTCGCCCTCGCGCTGATCGCGAGCGCAATCGCCTACGGCATTCATATCGCGCCTGATCTTGCCTGGCCCCTCATCCGAGCCGCCGCGATCACGCTCTTTGCATCCGCGATTTTGCTGCGCCTCTTTGCGGCTGCGCATTTGCGCCCGCTGCTCTCGCGGCTTGCCGATACTCCGACCTGCCCAACTTACACGATCCTCTGCCCGCTCTACCGCGAAGCCAATGTCGTAGCCGACCTCGTCGCGGCGCTCGATCGTCTCGATTATCCGCGCGGGGCGCTGGATATAAAACTCATCGTGGAAGGTGATGACGTTGATACGCTTGCCGCGGCGCTGGCGGTTGCGGGGGCGCCGCATATCGAAGTCATCATCGTGCCGGCCTCCGCGCCACGTACTAAACCAAAAGCGCTGAATGCTGGCTTGATCCATGCACGCGGCGACTACGTCGTCGTCTACGACGCGGAAGATCGGCCGCACCCGGCGCAGCTGCGCGCCGCGCTGGACGCATTCGAGGATGGCCCGGACAATCTCGCTTGCGTGCAGGCGCCGCTTGAGATCGACAACGCTAATGCCTCGTGGATCGCGCGCCAGTTCGCCGCCGAATACGCCATTCTCTTTCGCGAACTCTTGCCGCTGCTTGCCAGCTTGCGCCTGCCCTTTCCGCTCGGCGGCACCAGCAATCATTTCCGCATCGACGCCCTACGCGCCGTTGGTGGTTGGGATCCGTATAACGTCACCGAGGATGCCGATCTCGGCTATCGCTTGGCGCGTGATCGCTACGCTGCCGCCATGATCGGCCCGCCGACCTACGAAGAAGCGCCGATCACGTTCCGCGCGTGGCTGGCTCAGCGCACGCGTTGGATCAAAGGCCACATGCAGACTTGGCTCATGCTCATGCGCAATCCCTGGCGCACACTGCGCGAGCTTGGCTTACGCGGCTTTTTAATGATGCAGCTTATGCTTGGCGGCGGTCTCGTCGCCGCATTCGCGCATGGGCCGCTTGCTTGCATCGTGCTGATCGCCGCGCTTTCACCTTACAAGCTTCTGAGCGCCGCCGATTTCACGCTGGCGCTCGCGGGCCTCTGCGTCGCGTTTTTCGCCGCACTGACCGCCAGCGCGGTCTCAGGCAATTTCAGCCACCTGCGCGCCGCGCTTACAATGCCAGCCTACTGGCCGCTGGCCACCATCGCTGCATGGCGCGCGCTTTTCGAATTGGTGTTCCGCCCGCATCACTGGGCCAAGACGGCGCACGGGCTTTCTCAGCGCCGCCGCATGCGCGCTTACACTGCGCCTCAGCGCAACGACTTCAACAGCGCGCACATCGCCTCGACTTCGGCCTCGGGCTGATTCCAAGACACGACGAGGCGCGCCTCGCCAGAACCATCCGCGCCCCAATCATAAAACTGTGCGCCTGCCGCCCGCAGTTTCGCCAAGCCCTCCGCGCCCGGCTTGATGAACACTTGATTGCTCTCGCCGGCCACGCCCGCCGCGTCAGCTAGTTTCGCCGCCAAGCCATTCGCGCGCGCTGCAAGCTTCAGCCACAAACCGTCTTTCAGATAAGCCAAGAACTGCGCCGCCGGATAACGGCCCTTGCAGAACAAGTGCCCGCCGCGTTTGCGCCGCCGCGCCACTTCCTCGGCCAGCTCCAAATCGAACACCACGACGGATTCTGCCGCCAAGGCGCCGTTCTTGGTCGCGCCAAAAGACAACAGATCCACGCCACCGCGCCAGCTCACGTCTGCAGGTTTGCAGCCAAGCGCCGCCACGGCATTTGCGAACCGTGCGCCGTCCATGTGAAACCGCAATCCTGCGCCGCGCGCCGTTTCGCCTAAGGCAAATACCTCCGCCGGTGTGTAGATGGCGCCGCGTTCGGTGGTTTGCGAGATTGAGAGCATCGAGGGCTGCACTGAGTGAATGCCGCGTGCGTTGCGCGCCGCCGCTTCAGCGAGCGTTGCCGGCGTGACCTTCGCGCCCTCGCCTTCCATCAGCACCAGCTTGGCGCCGCCGGAGAAAAACTCCGGCGCGCCGCACTCGTCGCACTCGATGTGAGCCTCGCGGTGACAGAGCACCGAACCCCATGGCGGCGTAAGCGTCGCGATCGAGATCGCGTTCGCCGCCGTGCCGCTCGCCACTGTGAACACACGCACTTCGCGCTCGAACACGGCGCTAAACGCTTCGTCCAATTTCTGTGACCACGGATCATCGCCATATGCCGCAACGGCGCCGTCATTCACGTCACTCAACGCGCGCAGGATTTCCGAGGCGGCGCTGGCGGTGTTGTCGGATTTGAAATTCATATGAACGCCACCTTAGTCAGCATGAAGCTCTCGTTCACGCTTGGCCGCCGCGCAAGTCAAAAAATCGTATCAGATCAGCACAAAACAGCGCCTCACGAACGCTTGCTTTAGGAAGCCGCGATAGCCTTACCGGGAAATTAGCCAATAGGACCACGCGTGCAACACTTCATCAACCGTGCAGCTCTGGAGCGCGCCGTAGAGGAAGTCTTCTCGAGCGTGCGCGCGCCCTATTACGTCATGGCGCTTTTGGCGTTTGGCGTCAGCGCCACCGCGGGTGTCGCAACTGGCGCCATATGGTTCGGCTTTGCACTCTTGCTCGATGAAGCGCGCAAAGCGGCGCTCTCTTGGGCCAATGACGCACAGCCGCAGCACATCAAGCGCGTGCGCCTCGGCCTTGATATCGTCTCAGCGACGAGCTTTGCCGCGGCCCCTGCTATCGTCTGGTACGCGCGCGCGGACCTTGGCGCGGCGCTGGCGTTGACGTTGCTTTGCGCGCTCGTCGCCAATGCGATGCTCAACGCGCGCCACGGGCGCCTCCACACGCTGATTGCCTGCGCCCCGTATGCGGTCGTAGGGCTTGCATTCGCGACCGATGTCGTCAGCCTCGAAGCTTTCGGCGCGGCGCTCGCGGCACTGGCCGCCGCTGGTTTTATCGCTATGGCCGCGCTTCATCACGCGCATCGCAGCTCGCACGCGCGGGCCCAGGACGTTGAGTGGATCCGCCAGCTCAACATGACGTTCTCCGACCGCGCCTCCGCTGCCTGGGAGATCGACTACGCGAGCAATAAGCTATTCGGCGCAGATCAACTTGCCGCTCTCGTGGGCCGCCCAGTCACTGTCGAAGATATCATTCAGCATGCCTGCTTTGCAGCCCCGCAGGATCGCGCGCTTGTGCAAGCAGCGTTCGCGCCAACCCCTGGCGCCGTGCGCCGTATCGCCATCGAGCATGAAGTGGTTCGCCCGGACGGTTCGCGCCTGCGCGTGCGCCACCAGGGTTTCATCCGCACGACAGCCGGCGGCGCGCCGGTGCGCCTCACTTGCGTCAGCAGCATCGCCGAAGCCGCCGTGCAGGCGCCCTCCGTTTCACCAAGCGCGATCCAGCACCTCACCATCGCGCTCGCCCAGCAGGCGGAGACGCTGAAAACGCTCAGCAACGAGCTTTCGTCGCCGCTTGAGCCAGACACTCTCCCCGCGAACGCCGATCTCGCCACAATGCTCCGCCTCGTGGCGCTGCGCGGCGACGCGATCGAGCGCGGCGTCGATTCACTCGCGCACGCGCGCCATGCAGCCGAGAGCGCCAACCTCGCCAAATCGCAATTCCTGGCGAACATGAGTCACGAACTGCGCACGCCGCTGAACGCCATCATTGGCTACGCGGAGATGTTGCAGGAGGACGCGGAGGATAGTGGCGACACCGCTACCGTCCAGGATCTCAACCGCATTCTCACCGCCGCGAAGCACTTGCTGGCGCTGATCAACGAGATTCTCGATCTCTCCAAGATCGAAGCCGGCCGCATGGAAGCCATCGCCGCCACCTTCGATCCGCACGAAATGCTGGACGATCTGATCGAGACAGTGCGTCCGCTCGCCGAGCAGAACGGCAACGCCATCGCGCTCATGGGCGCCGCGCCCGATGGGCTCGCCAACACCGACGCGATGAAGCTGCGCCAATGCGTGCTGAATTTGCTCTCGAACGCCTCGAAGTTCACCCGTTCTGGCAAGATCGATGTCGGCTTCGAGCGTCGGGTCCATAACGGCGTCGACCAGATTTTCATCACCGTGCGCGACACCGGCATCGGTATGTCGAGCGAGCATCTGTCGCGTCTCTTTCAGCCGTTCGTGCAAGCCGATCCCAACATCACGCAGCAATATGGCGGCACGGGCCTCGGGCTCACCATCACGCGGCGCCTTGCGCAATTGCTTGGCGGCGATGTCACGGTGACGAGCCAGCTCGGCCAAGGCTCGACGTTCACGCTGCATGTGCCCGCCGATTTCGCGGACGCGTCCATGGCCATCGGCGCCGCCGCGCAAATCGATGACATTCAGGGCGCTGCAGACGGCCCGCTCGTCATTGTCATTGAAGATGAGCCTGACGCGCGCGAACTCGCGGCCCGTTCACTGACGCGCGCGGGCTTCTCCGTGCTCGGCGTTGGCGGTGGTGAAGCGGGCTTAGCTCTCGCCCGCAGTCGCGATCCAGCGTTGGTGCTGCTCGATATTTTCCTGCCCGATCGCTCCGGCTGGCGCGTGCTGCAAAGCCTGAAGCACGATCCGAAGACGCAGGACATTCCGGTCGTGGTGCTCTCGGTTAACGAAGACCGCGCCCATGCCATGTCGCTTGGCGCCTGCGAGCACATTGTGAAACCAGCAGATCGCGATCGCTTGGCCGCAACCGTGATGCGCTACGCGCGCAAGCGTCCGTCACTCGCTGCGGCGCTCGCGACGCCGGTCAAGCAGGTGGGTTGATCACCGCACCGCGTGCGCGGCCAAAACGCGCGCGACGACTTCCGTAACGCGCTTGCCGGTTGGGATGTGCAGAAACTCGTTCGGGCCGTGCGCGTTTGAGTGTGGACCGAGCACGCCGGTCACCACGAATTGCGCTCGCGGAAATTTCTCTCCCAGCATGCCCATAAACGGGATTGAGCCGCCTTCGCCCATCATCGCCACTGGCTTGCCGAACGAGGCATGCGAGGCGTCTTCGAGCGCAGCTTCCAGCCACGGCGCCGTCGCCGGCGCATTCCAGCCGGAGCCATCCTTCTCGCCAGCGTAGCTGACTTTCGCGCCATAAGGCGGATCAGTTTCCAAAATGCGCTTCAGCTCCGCGCTCGCTTTCTTCGCATCCGTCGTAGGCGGCACACGCAATGAGAGCTTTGCTTCGGTAAACGGCCGCAGCACGTTGCCGGCATTCACGGGCTCCGGCGCACCGGCAAAGCCGGTGATCGAAAGCGCTGGCCGCCAGGTGCGGTTCAGCACCAGCTGATCGAGCTCAGCGCCGTTCGGCTTCATGCCGTCAACAAACGGAAACTTGGCATAGACCTGATCGCCCAAAGCTTGCGCTGCGACTTTTGCCTGACGCTGCCGTTCTTCGGGAATTTTCGCGTTGAAGGCGTCGCCCTTGATAGCGCCGGTTTCGATATCTTCCACCCGCGCCAACAGCTGGCGCATCACGCGGAAGCTCGACGGCACCACGCCTGACGCATCGCCTGAGTGCACGCCCTCTTCCAGAACATCGACGCGCAACGTGCCGCCAACCATGCCGCGCAGCGATGTCGTCAACCACAAGCGATCGTAGTCACCGCAGCCGCTGTCGAGACACACAACGAGCGAAACGTCGCCGATGCGTTCCGCCAAGGCATCCATGTAAATCGGCAAATCCGGCGAGCCGCTTTCTTCGCTGGCTTCAATCACCACCACCGCGCGCGCATGCGGAACGCCCTGCTCTTTCAGCGCCAGCAGCGCGCCGAGCGCGCCGAACATCGCATAGCCATCATCGGCGCCGCCGCGGCCATAGAGCTTGTCGCCTTCGATGACCGGGATCCACGGCCCCTTGCCTTCAGCCCAACCGGTCATTTCCGGCTGCTTGTCCAAATGCCCGTAGAGCAGCACCGTATCGCCATCGCGCGCCGAACCCGGCACGTCGATGAAGATCAGCGGCGTGCGCCCCGGCAGGCGCTCCACCGAAAGCGTCGCGCCCAATGCCGGCAGCTTCTGCGCCGCCCAGGCGACGAAGAGCTCGACGGCCTTTTCCATGTGGCCGAGCTTTTCCCAGTTCGGCTCGAACGACGGCGATTTGTTCGGAATGGCGATGTACTCGACCAAAGTCGGCACGATCTCCGCGTTCCAAATCTCATCGACGAACTTGCGCAAAGCGGGCTGGGACAATTCGGCCATGGGCGGCTCCTTCCGCCCCATAACTAGCCGCTCCAGCCCCACACTTCCACCGCTGGCGTTGCCGCAAAGGGCCGCATACATAGCGGCATGCATTTGCGGCTGGCGCATAACGACAAGGGCAAACCGGAAGTCTTCCGCTCGTTTCAGGGCGAAGGCCGCGCGATCGGCCGCGTGCGCACCTTCATTCGCCTCTCAGGCTGCAACCTGCACTGCGTCTGGTGCGATACCGCCTACACTTGGAACTGGGTCGGCTCAGACTTCAGGCACGAGCGCGACGAACCGGGCCGCCCATACAAATTTTCGCCAGCAGCGGAGATGTCGAAGGTTTCCGTTGAAGATGCCGCTGAACTCGTCCGCGCGCTTGGCGAGAGTGAGGGCGTCGTGCTCACCGGCGGCGAGCCGCTGATGCAGAGCGAAGCGCTGGTCGCGCTGATCGATGTTCTGAAACGCGATCAGCCTAGATTGAAACTCGAAGTGGAGACCAACGGCACGATCTCGCCGGGCGCCGAACTCGCGCAGCGTGTCGACCTCTTCATGGTCTCCCCCAAGCTCGCGCATTCGGGCAATGCCGCCGCCCTAGCGCTGCAGCCGGACAAGCTCGCCGCCTTCGCGGCGCTGCCGAGCGCCTACTTCAAGTTCGTCGCCCGCACTGCCGAGGATATCGCGGTGGTTGCAACGCTGGCCCAAACCCACAACATCCCGGCCTCCCGCATCTATATCATGCCCGAGGGCGTCACCTCCGAGACGCTCATGGCGCGCGGACAGGCCTTGCTCGCCCCTATCCTCGCCCACGGCTTCAACTTCACAGACCGGCTCCATATCCACCTTTTTGGGGCGCAACGCGGCGTCTAGCCCTGTGAGTAACCGCCAGGCCTGCGCGGCGGCGCTTCCAATACGGTTAAGATGGAATTAAGCCGGGGGTGGGCGGGCCGCTCTAGGTCCAAGACGAGCGGCGCGAGATAGGCTTTGAACGCGATGGATGACGGAGAAAGCACCCGCTACGAGCGCGCGCGCATCTGCATCGATTTCGGCACCGCTTTGTCTAAAGCGTCGATCTGCCTCGATCCACTGATGCCGCTCGAAGTGGGCGTAAAGCCGCTGCCGATTGGCGCCGTTGCGCGCGCAGAGCACCCGCTGCTGACGCCGTCCGTGCTCTATGTCGATCAAGGCCGCATGTATTTCGGCCCGGCCGCGCTCGACCATGCGCGCCGCGGCGTCGATAGCGCGCGCGACCCGTTGCTTTCGTTCAAGACCGTACTCGGCGCTACCGATCCGCAAGCCGCCTTGGCGCAAAAGCTTCGCCCGTCGATGGACCCAACCGGCACATTCAAAGCGCGCGATGCGCTCGTGCTATATCTCGCGTATCTTGATCAGCTGATCCGAGAAGCGATCGATCTCGCGCCCAACATCCCCAACATCGTCGCCAATGCGCGCCGGCGTTACACCAGCCCTGTCTGGCGCCCGGGCAGCGGCGCCGACAAAACCTTCGAAGCCATCTTCAACGAAGCTGCCGCCGTTTCGGAGCGGCTTGGTAAGCTCTTTATCGCGCCGGAAGGCATCTCGATTGCGCAATGCAAGGACGCGCTCGATCGCGCCGCCGCCCAGCCCGGCAATGGCCGCCTGGAAACCGGCATCTTCGAGCCGCACGCCGCCGCCGCCACCGCACTCGCCTTCACGAACGCGCCGACGCGGTATGTCATGGTGTTCGACATGGGCGCCGGCACAGTCGATATCGCCGCGTTCGAGTTCGATGAAAGCACTGAGCCGCCCGCCCTTTCGGAAGTCAAAGAAGCGCGCCAATGCAGCGCTCTGGCCGGCGACGAGATCGACCGTATTCTGGCTGAACTTTACATGCGCAAACGTGGCGGCGAGAAAAGCCGCGACGATGAGTTGAAGCTCAAACGCACCATCATCCTCGCTATTCGCGATCTGAAGCGCGAACTCTTCACCACCGGCAAGTGCTCACTGAAGACCGGCTGGATGGCGACCACCATCCGCGCCAATGATCTGATGGAAGACCCGAACTTCCGCACTTATCTCACGGCGCTGCGCGAGACTGTGGCAGCCAGCCTGCAACGCGTCCTCGCCCGCGCTGAGGCCACCAATGCCGATGTCGTCGATGTGGTTCTAGCCGGCGGCGGCTCGCGGCTGCCGTTTATGGTTGATCTGGTGAAGAGCGCTGGGGCGCTGCGCCCGACGAACGTGCAATTGCGCGTCGGCCCGCTCTCGCCCGCGAACCCACTCTATTCCAGCGTTGACGCCTCGCTCCGCGACGCCTTCCCGCAAATCGCAATGAGCATTGGCGGCGCGCTGGTTGAGATGATGCCGGCGCAATAGCGCTCAAACGCGTCCCGCCAACTCCGGAAACACCTTCGACACCTTGCTCAGCAGATAGTCGCCATACGTGCCGCTCCAGGCGTGAACGTTGGCGCGGTCCCAGCGTTCGCTGCTGTCATCGCCGGCGTGTGCGTGTTCAGGCAGCGGCACGATCTCAGCATCCCAGCCCGGATCGAAGAAGAATGGAAACGATAGCCGGCTCTTGCCGCTGACATTGCGCACGCGGTGTGGCGTCGATTTATAGAGCCCGCCCGTCAGCCGATCGAGCATATCGCCGATATTGCACACGAGCGCGCCGGGCACAGGCGGCGCCTCGATCCAACCCTGCGGCGTGCGGACCTGCAGGCCGCCATGCTCATCCTGCGCCAGCAAGGTCAGCAGCCCATAATCGGTGTGCTCCCCAACGCCCCAGCTTGCATCGTCGCCTGCCGGATATTCGAAGACCCGAAACAGCAAGGTCGGCTGCGCCGTGTAGGTGCGGCGGAAGTAGTGCGCGTCGAGCCCTAAGCTCAGCGCTACGCCTTCCATGATCGCATGCGCCGCGTGCGTTGCTTCATCCATGAAGCGCAGCACTGCCGGCTTCAGCTCCGGCACATGTTCTGGAAACAAGTTCGCGCCATGCAGCGGCAGCCCCGCCTGCACGCGCACATCATCCGGGCCGAGCTCTTCACCGAAATAGAGCCCCTGCTTTCGATCCGGCGCGCCGGACGTGAGCTCGCCGCCCACCGGGAAATAGCCGCGCCACGCACGGCCACCGCGCGCCATTGCGATTTCCATCTTGCGCGCCTCCGGCAACGCAAAGAAACGCCGGCTCGCCGCATCGAGCGCCGCCAACGTATCGGCGCTGATGCCGTGGCCCGATGCGTAGAAGAACCCAAGATCGCGGCAGGCGCGGCCAATCTCAGCCGCTGCTTCCGCACCTCCGGTTCCGCTTCGCAGCGGCGATACGTCGATTATGGGGAGCTGGGTTTGGTTCATCTGCGTTATCAAGGCGCTCTTTTCGGCATCCGCAAGTGTCGGATCGGCGCGGACCCAATCGTCCTCGGTGCGAAGCAGCTTTCAGGAGCGTCCAATGCGTAAAGTGATCACCGCCGCTTTCATCTCGATGGACGGTGTCCTGCAAGCCCCGGGAGGCCCGGCCGAAGATCCGGTCGGCGGGTTTGATAAGGGCGGCTGGGTTGTCCCTTACATCGACGAGGGCTTCGGCGTGGAAGTCGATAACCTCTTCACTAGGCCCTTCGACCTTTTGCTCGGCCGGAAGACGTATGAGATTTTCGCCGCGCACTGGCCGTTCGCCGAAGGCGGTGAAGACGATAGCCTCGCGAAATCTTTCAAGGTCGCGACTAAATACGTCGCCAGCCGCCAAGGTGTCGATCTCACCTGGGACGGCTCAGTCTTACTTCGCGACGGCGCTGCCGATGTCGCCAAACTGAAAAAACAAGACGGCCCGCCACTGATTACGCAAGGCAGTGGCGATCTCATTCAAACGTTGCTCGCGCATGACCTGATCGACGAGATTAGAACTCTCATCTTCCCCATCGTGCTCGGCAAAGGAAAACGCCTATTCGAAGCCGGCCTGCCACCGCTTGCGTTTAAGCTCACGCACAGCACGACGACGTCAGCCGGCGTTACGATCGCGCGTTACGCGCGCGCTGGCGCAGTTCAGGTCGGCGATTACGCGGTCGAGCCGCCGAACGAATTGGAACGCAAACGCCGCGAGCGCGTGCAGCGCGAAGGCTGAGAAATGTTTAGCTCAGCTAACGTCTGAGAAGAGACAATGCGTTAGGCGCCCGCGCGGCGCGCAAAGCTATCCGTTTGCGGTTAGCCTTAAGGCTTGGCGCTGTGCGTTTCGCTCTACATGATTTCTCAAGAGCCAATGAGAGGGTCATGTCATGGACGGAAATGCATTCGCCGCTTCCCGCAGCGATGAAGCAAGCGTCAGCGTAAAGCCGACAGGACCGCTGCTTGGCGCTGAAATTTCCGGCGTAGAGCTGACGCAAGCGCTGAGCGCAGCTGAGGTTGCTGCGATCCGCGAAGCGCTTCTGCAGTACAAAGTTTTGTTCTTCCGCGATCAAGATATCAGCTACGAAGATCACGTCCGCTTCGGCCGCTATTTCGGCGATCTCGAAGGCCATCCGGTCACTGCGACCGTTCCTGGTTTTCCTGAAATACTCTTCATCGAAGCCGCTGACGGGATGAAGATCAGCGACAAAACCTTCCCGATCGCCCGCCCCGCCAACAAGTGGCACACCGACGTCACCTTCCGCGAGAAGCCTTCTATGGGTGGCATTTTGCGCATGCGGAAGATGCCGCAATATGGCGGCGACACCATCTTCGCTGACACCGCCGCGATCTACGCTGACCTGCCTCAGGACGTGAAAAACAAGATCGACACGCTCGACGCCGAACACGATATCATTCGCTCTTACGGCTATCGGGTGACACCTGAGAAAGCCGCGCAATTGCGCGAAGAATATCCGCTGGTCGTTCATCCGGTGGTGCGCCGCCATCCCGAGACGGGCGAGAAGCACCTCTTCGTCAATCACGTCTTCACCGCGCGCATTCTGGGTTTGCCAGAAGCAGAAGCGAGCGCGCTGCTCGCCTACCTGCTCGATCGCGTCAAAGCGCCGGAATACCAGATGCGCTTCCGATGGAGCGAAAATGCCATCGCGTTCTGGGACAATCGCGCCACGCAGCATTACGGCGTGCTCGATTATTGGCCGCACGAGCGCATCGTCGAGCGCGTCACAGTTATGGGTGATGACAAGCCCGGAAGGTAGCGCGCATGTGCGCGCCGGGCCGGACCGACGCAGGCGACCTCTACCCCCGCCACATAAGTGTCACGTCCGGCCCGTAAATTCGCCTGGCACACGACTTGGGAACCATAATGCTCCGCACCGCGTAGTCGCTTAACGCGCTTTCATTTGGGGGTCGCCATGCGCTGCTGGCTGTTTTTCAACCGTGATATCGCCCCCGACGTTCCCGAAGCGCATGAAGTTCAGCGCTTCCAAGAAGCCGCGAAAGCGCTCGATATCGAACTCTTGGTGTTGAAGCCGAGCGAGTTCGATCTGGTTGTCGATTCAAAGCACGGCTGGTCGGCGATCTATCAGGGCCGCGAGCTGCGCAAGCCTGATCTCATCATTCCCCGCTGCGGCAGTGAGACCAGCGATTTCACGCTTGCGGTGCTGCGCCATTTCGAGCGGCAAGGGGTCGCCATCGCCAACAGCCCTGCCGCAGTGGAATCCGTCGCCGACAAGCTTCACACCTTGCAAGTGCTAGCCGGCGCGCGCCTGCCAATACCGAAGACGATCCTGGGCAAATTTCCGATCGACATCGATCTCGTCGAGCGAGAGCTCGGCTTTCCTGTCGTCGTGAAAAAGCTGCGCGGCACGCGCGGCGCTGGCGTCCTGCTTTGCCAGAAGCGCAGCGAGTTCGACGATCTCGCAACCTTGCTCGATGGCGTCACCGCGGCATCGGATTTTCTGTTTCAGCAATACATCAAAACCAGCCACGGCCGCGACGTGCGCGTGCTGGTGATCAATGACCGCGTCGTCGCCGCCATGGAGCGCCGCTCGGCCGATGGCGGCTTCAAGTCAAACATCTCGCTCGGCGGCCACGGCTTGCCGTTCGCACCGCCGCCAGAGATGGCAAAGCTTGCTCTCAAGGTCGCGCGCGAACTGAAGCTCGACATCGCCGGCATCGATATCCTGTTCGACAAAGACGGCTTCCGGATTTGCGAGGCCAACTCGGCGCCAGGCTTCCAGGGCCTGGAGCGCGCCTGCGCTATCAACGTGCCGGAACTAGTGTTCTTGGGGATGGGCAAGAAGTTCGGTTTGCCCATCCGGCATTCCGAGCGCTGGGAAAAGGCGATCGATCGCACCGCCAAAGCGATGCTCGACGCCATCAAGCCGCCGAACCTCGGGGAGCTCATGGACGATCTGCCGAAGCCGCTTGCACGCGCCCGGTCGCGCCGCACCCGTAAGCCGAGCTGACGCTTAGAGCGTGAAGCTCGAAAGCTTGGAGCGGAAATCCATCGTTGCGGTCGACCAGCCGTCGGAGATGCGGGACACCTCCGGTGCGATCTGCTCGTCGTACTGGATTGCCGCCATGGCGAGCACCATGAAGGCGAAACCCGCCAATGCGTTGAAACCGGCGTCCGCGGCGCCGTCAAACCACGCCTTCACGCCACTCAGATCGATTGTGTAGCTGAACATTGCGCGCCTCATGGCTAATGCACGCTCATCATTGCGTGTGAAGCGTAAACAAGAGCTAACCGAAAGGTTTACGCACGCGGCTTTTGCAGTCGAATTGCAGTGATGCGTTAGCCGTAGCGCACGACGAAGCGCTTCTTCATCGGCGCAATGACGCGCCATACGCCCGTGAAACCAGGTTCAATCACGAAACTGTCGCCAGCTTCGAAGCGCTGCGTCTCGCCGCCATCGGGGGTGAGTTCGCATATGCCTTCCAGCATATGACAGAACTCCCACTCCTCGTACGCAACGCGCCAAGCGCCAACATCGGCCGCCCATTCGCCGGCATAGGTCTCGCCCGCGCCCTCGTAATCGAGCCGCGTCTCCGTCAACGGCGCGCCTTCAATCAGACGATCCGGCGCGATCGGCTTTACGTCCGCCTCGCCCTGCCCGCGCACCGGATGCAGCTTGCCGCTCACGCTTGCGGCTCTTCCTTCGGCTTGGCTTCGAACCCCGCCCAGCGGCCGAACATCTCTTCGGCGCGGCGCAAATTCTTGTCGAGCGAGGCCATGGTCTTGGCATAGTCGCCGGCCTCGTCGCCGCGCCAGGCGGCGCGCGCTTGGCCGATGATGACGCCCAGGCCCTGCGCGCGGGCGTTGCCCGTCATCCCATCCGCTTCGAGGCCAGAGAGCGCTAGCACCCAACGTGCGCAGCGCACGTGCCGTTGGTGCGCGGCGGCTAGCAAGGTCGGATCGCGGTCAGCGCCCTGCTCCATCGCCAACACGGCGGTGCGGTGCGGCTCCATCGCTTCGAAGCGCCGCATAATGAGATCAAACAGCCGATCGCGTACACTTTGCCCAGCTGTCAGTTGATCCATGTTGTCGGCGATGGCGCGATCGAAAGCTTCTTCGACACAATCGAGCGCCTCGCCTGGGCTTGCACCATAAAAATCCGCCACGGGCCTAGCCGCTGCATCGGCCAACTTAACCAATGTTACCTCGCGCCACGCACCATTTGCGGCGAGCGAAAGCGCCGCACGGGCGAGATCGCGGCGTAATACGGGGTCGTGCAGTGCGGACATGAAACCATCGCAGAACAAGTGAGTTGCGTCCCCGAACAAGCCTGGACCAGAGTGCCTCGTCAAGCAGGGGTGCAGGCTCACCAGCAGGAGGCACACTTGGCAGATGGCGCTCACGGCCAGCGATTGCGGCCGCATCCATATTACGACCACGCCCTGCAGGCGAACCTCGCCCGCTGGAATCGCGACCGGCTCGCGCCGCAGCGCCCCCGTGCGGATTGGGCGCAGGCGCTGGAGCGCGAGCACCAGATGCAGCGGCTCGAGCTGGATTTCATCGAGGCCACGCGAAAAGCGCACATAGCCCGCGCGGCCAGCGCCCCGCGCGAGGCAGCCGCCTTCGTTGCGTGGTTTGAGAACCTGAAGGAAACTGGCCCCGGCCAGCACGATCCGCTGTTTCCGTGGCTCGCCGAACGCGCGACGCTCGATGAAATGCGCTGGTTCGTTGAGCAGGAAGCGGCTGGCGAAGCTGGCTTCGACGACCTCGTCGCCATGGCGCAAGTGAAGATGCCGGTGCGGGCCAAGCTCGAACTCGCCCGCAATTATTGGGACGAGATGGGCCGCGGCAACGCGAAGGGCATGCACGGGCCGATGCTAGAAGCCTTGGTGCACGCCATGCACGCGACGCCCACGATCGACGCGACGGTTGCGCCGTCGTTGGCGCTCGGCAACACGATGGCCGCCTTCGCGACGCACCGCACCTACGCCTATCACGCCATTGGCGCACTCGGCGTGATCGAACTCACCGCCCCCGGCCGCGCGACGCAGGTCAGCCTCGCGTTGCGCAGGCTCAAAGTTTCCGCCAAGGCGCGGCACTATTTCGATCTGCATGCCGTGCTTGATGTGAAGCATTCGGAAGCGTGGAACCGCGAAGTGTTCGCCTCGATCGTCGCCGAGACGCCAGACGCGGCGCCCTGCATCGCCGAAGGTGCGCTCATGCGGCTCGCATGCGGCGCCGAGAGCTTTGACGCCTATCGCCGCCATCTCTGGGGTGGCCATGGCAAAGCGCCGCCATCTTGACCGAGGAGCAAGATCACGCGCTGCGCGAGTTGCTGCAGTTCGCACGCACGCGCGGCTACACGTTCGTCACCCCGACCCCCGCCACACACGCCCGCGTGTACGCCCGCCTACCCGGGCGCTCAGACTTGCGCAGCATACTCGGTTGGAGTCTGCCGTTCGATCACAGCGATGATTCAGACCGTGGGCTGGTGGATCTGCTCACCCGCGCCGACGCGCTCGATGAGAAGGGGCGGATATTCACCAGCCGCGTTCGCATTTCCAGCTTGGACGATCTGCTGCTGCTGCACTCCGCCTACCCTACAACGCAGCGTGACGCAGTGTTCTTTGGGCCGGATTCGTATCGCTTCGCGAGCTTCCTGCAGGCGGAGCTGCCGCGCGTTGGCGCCCGTGCGCATCTGGTTGATATCGGCGCTGGCACTGGCGTCGGCGCCCTCGTCGCCGCCAAGACGATCGCTGTGCAACGCCTCACGCTGACCGACATCAATCCGCAAGCCCTTCGCTTTGCGCGCATCAACGCGGACTTTGCCGGCATTACGATACACACCGTCTTGAGCGATGCGCTCGGGGCTGTCTCCGGCGATATCGACTGCATCATCGCCAACCCGCCCTACATCGCCGATCCCGCCCGGCGCGCGTATCGCGATGGCGGCAGCCTTCATGGCGGTGAAGTTTCGCTGGCTTGGACGGAAGCTGCCGCGCAGCGCCTCACGCAGGGCGGCGCGTTCCTGCTCTACACTGGCAGCGCGATCATCAATGGCGAGGACAAACTCAAAGCGGCTTTGCTCGGCGCGCTTCAAGGCTTCGACGTCAGCTATCGCGAACTCGATCCCGACGTGTTCGGCGAAGAACTGGATCAGCCCGCCTACGCTGATGCAGATCGCATTGCCGCCGTGGGCCTCGTGGCAATCAAGCGCTAAAGCGGCGGGGCGATATCGCGCACCAAAACCATCGCGCTCAACGCCGCCGCCAGCAGCTTCGTAGCGCGCGCGCGATCACGCCAGTTCAGCACCACGGCGGGCCCGGTGTCGGTCTTGTTCACATCGACGATGTAGAGCTGCCCGGTTGCCCGCTCGCGCAGCACATCAAGCGCGCCCCAATCGAGCTTCATGGCCGCGCAGAAGCGCTCCAGCTGCGCCATCTCCGCTGGTGAGAACACATCTTCCGGGGCCTGCACCACGACGCTCGTGTTCTGGATCGAAAACCGCGCAGCCGCCGGCTTCTTCTTCACATACACCAGCACCGGCCGCCCACCGACGCACGACGTACGCAGATCACATGCCCAACCGTCATCACCCTCGGTGCGGATCAGACGCTGATACGCCTTCCCCGCGACAGGCGCCGTCGGGCATTGCACCAAACGGCCATCATGCAGCCCATTGCCTTCACCCTTCTCTACCCCTTCACCGACATGGGTCGCCGGATCGAGCGCGAGCGGATAGCCGAACGCCTCTTCCATCACTTGGGCCACGCGCGTCTTTGAAACATCGCCGACAGCGAAGTTGAACGCGCGCGTGTGACGCGGCGGCGGCGGCGCAGCGATCGTTTGATCCTCGAAGTAGAACGCCGCGTCCGCGTCATCGGGCGAACGCGCGAGCCGCATCCCGCCCCACACCGTCGCCGCCCAAATCACATACCAAGGCCGCGGCCGATAAGGCGTGAACCAAATGCGCGGCCCCGCAGGCTTAGTCAGCCGCGCCCAAAACCCGCGCAGCCGCACGAATGCATAATAGGTGAGCCAGCGTCCGATATCGGCCCAGAGCTGAAGATCGTTCTTCATCCAGACGCCGGTGGACTTCACCAATATGCGCCCGCGCTCGTAATGAAAATCGCGCAGCCACGCGCCGCGATGAACATTGCCGCTCGCAGAGACATCGCTTGCAGCCATGCTCCGCCTCCTTAAGCGGTACTCTGCCAAAATCAGGAGACGAGGAGAAGCGCTTAAGCTTTGCCCAAATCGCGCGAACGCTGCGCGGCCGCTGCGACAGCGCGGCGCAGCAGCGGCCCGAGACCATTGCCCGCGCCGAGTACATCGAGGGCCGCCTCAGTCGTGCCGCCGGGAGAGGTCACCTGCTTACGCAGTGTGCTGGCGCTATCGCCCGTCTCGAGCATTAGCGCGCCGGCCCCGGCGACCGTGCGGTTTGCAAGCCGTATCGCCGCTTCGCGATCGAGCCCCTCCTGCTCAGCCGCCGCCGCCAGCACTTCCGCCAGCAGAAACACATAAGCCGGCCCCGAGCCCGAAACGGCAGTCACGACATCCATCAGGCGTTCGGCGGCAATCGGCTCGACCGAACCTAAAGGCTCCAGCAATTGCTCAGTGAGCTCGCGATCCGCTGGCGTACAAGCTTGCGTCATCACATAGGCCGTAATGCCCCGCCCAATCCGCGCCGGCGTATTCGGTACACAGCGCACGACGCGCTGCGCGTTAAACTCGCGACAGAGCTTGTCGAGCGTGACGCCGGCCATCACCGACATCACGAGCGTCTGCTCACCCACCAGGGCGCGCGCCGCTTCGATCACGGATGGAAACGTCTGCGGCTTTACAGCCAGCACTAGTACATCGACAGCCCCGCGCGCGACTGGGTTAAGCACGGCGCCCGCCGCTTCGAGTTCGCGCTCAAGTTCAGGATCGAAATTGGGCTCGACTACAGTAAGCGTCAGCCCACCGCCTTTGCGGACAGCTTGTAGCCACCCGCGCACCAGGGCGCCGCCCATAGCGCCCGCGCCAACTAAGGCGATCGTTGGAGCTTCTAATCCGCTCACGCTTCTCCGACGGTTTCGAACAGGGCCGCGCTAGACGCGTCCTCAGCCGTCATGCCGCCGAGAATAACAAACTGGAACGACGGCTGGAAGCGGTCCGCCGCATCCATCGCCGCCGCCAGCATCGCCTGCACTTCGCCGACTGAAATTTCATCGCGGCCGATCATCGGCATGGCGTGGCGGAAAATGATGGTGCCGTCGTCTGACCAGACATCGAAATGGCCTAGCCAGAGATTTTCGTTGATTAGCCCAGCGAGTTTCACCGCTTCGGTAAGCCGCGACTTCGGCGCCTGAATTTCAAAGCCGAGCGTGAACAACAACGCCGGCAATTCATGGCGATACGAGAAGTAGCCGACGCTATCGCCCCAAGATGACTTGAACGAAAAATGCACGTCGCCGTCTTCGGCGCGCTCGCATTTGAACCGGTCATCCGAGCCGATGACGGCCTCAACCGTATCGAGCGGGTCAGCAGGTGTTTCGACTTCGTCGTCGATCCAGAGATCCATGAGCGTCCCCTTTGGGCTCAAGAGCCGCCCGCGCGGCTAGTGGATGATCTCTTCGCCTTGGTGATGCGCGCTTTGCGCTAGCGCGTCGAATCAAGCCCCTAGGACACTAGGTAAGCCCTGAGAGTCTTGCGCGAAACTTAACGCGATAGGTTAACCCTGCGCCTTCAGCGCAGCTTCGAGCGCCTCAAGCCGCTCGCGCAGCCCGTCCGCCTCGGCGCGCGCGTCAGCGGCCATCTGCTTTACGGCCTCGAACTCGTCGCGGCTGACAAGGTCCATTTCCGCAACGAAACGGTCCGCCTGGGCGCGCATGAAGCTTTTGGCCTCGTCGCCAGCGCCTTGGGCCATGCCCATGGCGCCCGTCATCAAACGGGCCAGATCATCGAACACCGAGCTTGTCGTTTGCATGTGGACCGATCCTTTCGGCCTACTTAGAAACCCGGACCAAACCGGGCAATGCGGCCAATGAGCTAAACCAGAGTGGGCGGGCGATGATCGAAGCAGCCATGCAATTCCCCAATATCGACCCGGCGGCGTTCACCCTGCCGTCGTTCGAGTTGTTCGGGAACACGCTCGGGCCCTTCCCACTCCGCTGGTATGCGTTGGCCTATATCGCCGGCCTCGTCCTGGGCTGGCGCTATATGGTCTGGCTGATCCGCCGCGACCGACTCTGGGCGCCCGGCAAGCCAGCGATGAGCGTGCCGCAGGCGGATGACTTTCTCTTCTGGGCGACGCTGGGCGTCATCCTCGGCGGTCGGCTTGGTTACGTCATCTTCTACAAGCCCAACATCATCTGGGAAACGCCGATTGAAGTCTTTCAGATTTGGCAAGGCGGCATGAGTTTCCATGGCGGCCTGCTCGGCGTGCTCGCGGCAGCTGTTTGGTTCGCGCGGCAAAAGCACGTCAATGAAGAGCAATTCGCAGCGCTCGCAAAAAAGCACGTCGTGGCTGAACCAGCTGCGGGGACGAAGAGCGAATACACGCGCATCGGCCCTGAGGGCTGGCTGAAGAAAGACGAAGCCGAGAAGCTGCGTGAAAAGGCCAAGACCGACACCGTGGATCTCTTGCGCCTCGGCGATCTCGCGGCGGCAGCCGCGCCGATCGGGCTCTTCTTTGGCCGCATCGCCAACTTCATCAATGGCGAACTTTGGGGACGCGCCACTGACGGCCCGTTCGGCGTGATCTTCTGCAATCAGACAATCATGGAGCTCAATTACGGCTCCTGCCCCGCCGGCGTCACGCCGCGCCATCCGAGCCAACTCTATGAAGCTGCGCTCGAGGGCCTGCTGCTGTTCGCGATCATCACCATCGCCACATTGAAGTTCGACAGCCTGCGCCGCCCCGGCACTAATGTTGGACTCTTCCTGGTGTTCTACGGCCTCTCGCGCTTCGTGCTCGAATTCGTCCGCGAACCGGATGCCCACATGCCGGAAGCTCTGCGCGGCTTCATCACTATGGGCATGCTGCTCTCGATCCCGATGATCATCGCCGGCGCATGGCTCCTCCGCCGCGCCTATGCGCAACCGAAACTGGCGTCGGCGTGAGCCTGAAAGAAAAATTGGTCGAGCATATCCGCGAGAACGGGCCGATGACGGTCGCGGAATATATGGGCGCGTGCCTCTATGACCCGGAGGACGGCTATTACGCCACGCGGCCAGCGATTGGCGGCGCCAATGCGGACTTCCTCACCGCGCCGGAAGCCAGCCAGATGTTCGGCGAACTCATTGGCCTTTGGTGCGCACATGAATGGGACCTGCTCGGCAAGCCGGCGTTCAATCTGATCGAACTCGGCCCTGGCCGCGGCGTGCTGATGCAAGATGTGCTGCGCGCCACGCAGCGCCTCGAAGGTTTTCACGACGCCGCCAACATCGTGCTGGTCGAGACCAGCGCGCCGCTCCGCGACGAACAAGCCGATCGCATCCCCGACGCCGAATGGGCCCTGCGCCTCGACGACGCGCCGCCTGGCCCCTCGCTTATCATCGGCAACGAATTCCTCGACTGCATGCCGATCCGCCAATTCATCGCCGGCGAAGAAGGCTGGCATGAAAAGCTCGTCGGCCTCGACGAAGCTGATCAACTCGTCTTCGGCCTCAGCGCCGCTATCCCCGCGCCCGACAGCGAAGACGAGCCCGGCACCGTCCGCGAGATCGCGCCTGCGCTCGAAGCCCTTATCTACGAGATTGAGCGCCGCCTGCACGAAGCGCCCGCGCGCGTGCTGCTGATCGATTACGGCTACGTTCGCCCCGAGGGCGCCGACACGCTGCAGGCGCTGAAGAACCATAAGAAGGTCGATCGGACCGAAACGCCGGGCGAAGCCGATCTCACCGCCCACGTCGATTTCGCGCGCGTTGCGCAACTCGCAGAACAAGCAGGCCTCGCGGTGCATGGCCCCATTACGCAAGCGCAATTCCTGCGCGGCCTTGGCATTGAGGTGCGCCACGACACGCTGGCGCAAGCAAATCCCGCGCACGCTGAGCGTTTAAAGCGCGAACTCAACCGCCTCATCGGCGCCGATCAAATGGGCGCCTTGTTCAAAGTCATATGTCTATCGAGCCCCAACCTCCCGCCGCCAGCCGGCTTCTAAGCGCCGACGCGCCGCCGCATTGGACCGCAGCCGCGCTTGGCGGCGTGCGTCACGCGTTCTTCGGTCGCCAAGGCGGCGTATCCACCGGCATCTACGCCTCGCTCAACGCGGGCACTGGCTCGAGCGACGATCCTAACGCCACGCAAGAAAACCGCCGCCGCATCGCCGCGGCGTTCGGCGCGGCGCCCGATCACCTTATCGGCGTCCACCAAGTTCACTCCCCCACCGCCGTGTTCGTCACCGAGCCTTGGTCAGGCGACCGCCCGCACGCCGACGCGCTCGTCACCACTACGCGCGGCCTGGTGATTTCAGTTCTCACCGCCGATTGCGCGCCGGTGCTGCTGGCAGACGAAGGCGCCGGCGTCATCGCCGCCGCGCACGCCGGCTGGAAAGGCGCGATTGGCGGCGTACTCGAAAGCGCCATTGCACTGATGGTCGAACACGGCGCGGCGCGCGACCGGATCACAGCCGCTATCGGGCCCTGCATCCACCAACCCTCCTACGAAGTCGGCGCCGAATTCGCTGATCGCTTCACCGAAGCCGATCCTGATTACGCCCGCTTCTTCGCGCCCGGACGCCAGGGCAAGTTCCAGTTCAATTTGCCGGCCTTTTGCGCGGCGCGCCTCGTTCAAGCTGGCGTGCCCGACATCGAAACAATCCCGCTCGACACCTATGCCGAAACCGATGCGCTCTTCAGCCACCGCCGCTCGGTCCACGAGAAGGCGGGCGATTATGGCCGAAACTGCGCCGCGATCGCGCTGGTCTGAGCCGTGTCCCCGGCGCCACGCGTCCCAGACTGTCATCAAACTGCAGCGAATCTCTTTCCCGCGACGCGAGTCGAGCGCTAGGAACGGGCGCAATCCGGACGCGCGGGGCCCGCTCCATGAAACTTCTAGCCGCCAGTTCCAACGGCACGCTCGCGCAGGCGATCGCCGACCATCTCGACACGCCGCTGGCGCAAGCCGAGTTCAAGCGGTTCAAGGACAACGAAGTCTTCGTTGAGATTCAGGAGAACGTGCGCGGCGAGGACGTCTTCCTCATCCAATCGACGTCCTACCCCGCCAACGACCATTTGATGGAATTGCTGATCGGCATTGACGCGCTTCGCCGCGCCAGCGCGCGCCGCATCACTGCGGTCATCCCCTATTACGGTTACGGCCGCCAGGATCGCAAAGTCGGCGGCCGCACGCCGATCACCGCCAAGCTCGTCGCCAACATGATCACCACCGCTGGCGCCGATCGTGTGCTGACACTCGAACTGCACGCGGGCCAGATTCAGGGCTTCTTCGACATCCCGACGGACAACCTTTTCTCGACGCCGGTTCTGGAGCGCGACATCAAAGAGAACTGCAAAGACACCACAAAGCTGATGATCGTCTCGCCTGACGTTGGCGGCGTCGTCCGCGCGCGCGCGCTAGCCAACCGCTTGGGCGCCGATCTCGCCATCGTGGACAAACGCCGCGAAAAGGCCGGCGTCAGCGAAGTCATGCACATTATCGGCGACGTCGCCGGCCGCGAATGCATCCTGGTTGATGACATCGTCGATAGCGGCGGCACGCTTTGCAATGCGGGCGAAGCGTTGCTGGCCGAAGGCGCAAAGTCGGTCTCGGCCTACATCACGCACGGCGTGCTCTCAAACGGCGCGGTCAAGCGCATCGATGAGAGCAAGCTGAAGGAGCTGGTCGTCACCAATTCGATCGACCCGAAAGCCCGCAAGCACAAAAGCAACAAAATCCGCGAAATCACCGTCGCGGCTCTGATGGGCGACGCCATCTGGCGCATCGCCAACGAACAGAGCGTCAGCTCGCTGTTCGAGTAAGCCTTACTGAGATGTTGCGCAGGCGCCGGCTCGCACTGCCGTAGTTTGGCGCTCAACAATCATACGCAGCGCGTTGTCGCGGTCCTGCGCCGAGAGCAAGCCGCGCGCGTCCAGCGCTTCGAGCATTTGGCGCGCTTCGGCATAAAGCGGGCACGATTCCGCGATGCGGCGGTTGTCTGCGTAGAGATCACCCAACATTGCCAAGCTGATTGCGTAGCCGCGCGCATAATCTGCGACCTCCGGCTCGCGCTGATGCAAAGCGCGCCGCGCCGAAATCTGGGTCTGCAGCAGGCGCACGCCCTCCGCGAGTTCGCCTGACATCGCCAACGCCTGCGCCCGCGCTGTCAGCACATATCTATCGAGCCGTCGCGCCGCCTCATCCGCCGGCTCGAAAGCCAGAATGCCGGGCAACGCTACCGCCGCCACATTGAGTTCGGCCAATGCTTCACGTGGGCGCCCGCGCTGAAGCAGCGTCGTCGCCAGCGCCCAGCGCGCCCGTACGGCATAACGCTGCGCGTTCATGTCGCCGGGGTCCGCCGCGGCGTACGCATCGGCATCACGCGCGGCGTGCCGATACTCCGCCTCGGCCTCTGCCAAGAGATCTTGATAGTAAAGCGCCTCGGCCACGGCATCGCGTGCGCGCAAAGCGATCAACGCACCCTCCCGGGTTTGAGGTGCGAGCGCTACGGCGCTGCGGCCGGAGGCGATTGCATCAACATAGCGCCCCTGCCAGTTCGCAAGCGTCGCATCCTCCAACGCCAGAGCCGCCTCCAATTCACGCGCGTTCGCGAGCGTTGCGCTCCATGCATGCGCCTGCGCCAGCAGTGACGCCGCCTGCGTCAGGTCCTGGTCGACATTCATCGCGATGCTGGCGCGCGCCATCGCGATGCGTACCCGCAGCGACGTCACGGCGGCGCTCGCCGGCATAGCGGCCGCAAGCGCCTCGGCGCGCTCCAAGCTGACACGTGCGTGGCCGAATTCACCCAGATTGGAGCGCTGCAAACCACCTTGCAGCTCGGCCACACGCAACAGACCCTCGATCGTTTCCAAGCGCACATCGCTTGGCGCGTTCGGCGCGCGTGAGAGATCTTCCAAGTAACGCTGCGCTTCGCGCGCTACGTCACGACGCATCGCCAATGTGCGCGGCGAGCGCTCCAAACGGTCGTAGACATCGAACAGCAAGTACCGAGAAAGCCCGCGCACATCGGCGAAGCGCTGCTCGGCCAACATGCGGGCGCGGTCTGCTTCAAAATAAAGAAATGTCGTCGCCGCCAAGGCTGCCAAAACGGCAATAAGCGCGGCCGCGGCGGCGCCGACCGCCCATCTACGCCGTTCGACGAACTTGGATGCGCGATAGAAGCGTTCATGCGTTCGCGCCGCCACAGGGCGGATCTCCAGCCAAGCGCGAAGATCATCGCCGAGAGCTGCCGCCGATGGATAGCGCGCCTCCGGCTCCGCCGCTGTCGCGCGGGAAATTATAGCGGCCAGATCAGGGTGCGGATCACGCAGGAGCGTCCGAAGTAACACGCCAAGTGCGAAGACGTCATCGGCGGGCGTCGGTATGGCGCCGTCAAGGCGTTGAGGACTCGCGAATTCAGCGGTGAAGGGATGCACCGCGTCGGCTTCGCTTTCCCCCATCAACCGCGCGACGCCAAAGTCGATCACCTTGGCGTCGCCCGCCTCGTTCACCAGCACGTTCGATGGCTTCAGGTCGGCGTGAACGATAAGGTTTTGGTGCGCGTAGTGCACCGCATCCGTGACATCGCGCACCAACGCTACGATGGCGCGCGCACTTTGATTTGCCGCCCATGCATCCGCGGGGGCGCCGCGGACGTATTCCATCACCAGATACGGCGCGCCCGTCGCAGCTACGCCACCATCAAACAGCTTTGCAATGTGGCGGTGGCTGAGCCGCGCTAGCGCTTGCCGCTCGCGATCGAATAAGGCGCGCGCCATCGCCCCCATCTGGCTCGGCCGCATGAATTTGATCGCCACTTCATGTTCGAAGAGGCCATCGTCGCGTGCGGCGAGGAAGGTCTCCCCCATGCCGCCGCCGCCCAGGCTGCTCACGATTGCATAAGGGCCGATGCGCTCCGGCGCAGGCAGCGGCAGAGCAGCCAGTGCACCGCCCGTCGGCATCAGCGCCGCGCCCTGCTTATCCGCTTCGATGAGACTTTGAACCTTGGCGCGCAACGCGGGATCGTGTGCCGTCGCGCGCTCCAACCAATCGGCGCGCGTCTGTTCAGGCTCCCCTAGAGCCTGCTCGAAAACGTCCAGCGCCTGCTGTGAAAGCTCGCGGCCCGCCACCTATCCCTCGCGGGCGGCACACTCATCCGCCGATCCGGGAAACGCAACGTCCTCCGCCTGACTTTGCGGCCAAAAAAGAAGCGGCGACGCGAAGTGTAGCGCCGCCGCTTCAGGGGAGAGCTTATTCGGCAGCCACGCGCGCGGCCGCCAGGTTCTCTTTCGTCGGCAGCGGCTTTTCGAGTTGCGCCCAATCGATCAGCACATCGCCGGCGAGATCCTCGTACTTCAGTGCGCCAAGGGCCTCGTACTTTGGCCGCACCTTCTCCGTCAGCAAGCCGACGCGCTTTAGGTTCGGCATGATGCGCTCGAACAGGAGCTCTCTGAACAAGCCGATCACCATGGAATCCATGATGTGCTTCTTGGCCGCTTCTTCGTTGAAGCCGTACTCGCGCATCACATCCATACCGAAGAGGCGGTCGCGCATGATGGCGCAGGCTTGGTAGGCGAACTCGGCGCGATCCTCGATCTCGTTCTCCGGCAACGCCTTGATCCAATCTTCGAGATAGTTGACGCCGAACGCAACGTGCCGACCCTCGTCGCGCATGACGAGTTCAACGACCTGCTTCAGCAATGGGTCTTTCGTTGTGCGCACCTGCGTACCGAAAGCGGCAAGCGCCAAGCCTTCGATGATCAGCTGCATGCCGATAAACTTCAGGTCCCAACGTTCATCAGCGAGCACTTTATCGATCAGCGCTTTCAGGTTCTTGTTGATCGGATAGATGCGGCCGCAGCGGCGGCGCAGATATTGGTTGAACACCTCGACGTGCCGCGCTTCGTCAAACGTCTGCGACGCCGCATAGAGCTTGGCGTCAGCCGTTGGCGCGCACGACACAAGTTGCGACGCCACAAGCAGCGCGCCCTGCTCGCCGTGAAGGAATTGGCTCATCGTCTGCGCGTGGCCTTTCCACGCGAACGCCACTTTCTCTTCGCGGCTCAACGCTTCGTATTCGGGATAGCCGTTGAGCGCCGAGAGCGATTCTTCGGTCGGAAAGTCGCTCATGTCGCACGGCGCGTCCCAATCGACGTCGGCGGTCGGATTCCAATTGTAGGCTTTGCCGAGTTCGTAGAGGCGGCGAATTTTGGCGTTGGCGCTGTCGTAGTCCCAGTTGAACGAACCAGTGAGCGGCGTGTGGAAGATCTCGCGGATCGTCTCCACATCCTGCATGGTCAGCTTTTCGGACAGATCGACATCTTCAAACGTACGCACCTCTTGCGGGGGCTGGTCGACGATCGTGACGCGCATTGATAGTCCTCCCTGGAAAATGACGCAGGCGTCAACTTCAAGGGAGCGGCCGGACGACGAATGGCGCATTGATCTCGATCAACTGGCTGGGCAGGCGCAGCCAAATTTAGGAGAATACCGCGTATGCGATCCTTGTTCGGTCTGATTAGCGCCCTTGTGCTCTCCGCCTGCGTTGCTGGCGCGGCAGAAAACGAAGAGGAGCGCTTCCCGACCTCCGGCTCCTATCCACCGGGGACGATGGAGCGGATCACGTTCACCGCCCCCGTCGCCGATCAGTGGCGAATTTCAGCGCTGCGCACGCCCGAGCGTCCGGACGCGACCTGGAAGGTCGTCATCATCACCGGCACCCCCTCATGGAGCGAATATTGGGCGCCCACGATTGCAGGCCTGCCCTCCACCCGCGAACTGATCGTCGCCGACCGGCCTGGTTTTGCTGAGTCCGAGCCTGAAGGTCCCGTCCGCGACCTTCAGCTTCAGGTCGAGGCGCTCTCACCGATGCTGGAGGCGCGCGAAGGTCAGCGCGTGCTGCTAATCGGGCAAAGCTTCGGCGCTCCAGTCGCGACTTTGATGGCCGAGCGCTACCCGGACCGGGTCGATGCGGTGGTGCTGGTCTCAGCCTATTTTGGCGATCGCGGCCCAACGGCACGGCGTATGTTCGGCGCCGGGCGCCTCGTCCACGGTCTGCTGCCGCGGGACTTCCGCAATTCTATCAGCGAGATGGTCGCCCAGACCGACCAGCTGCCGGCCGTCTGGACGGCGCTGCGGGGCCTCGACCAGCCGGTCATTTTCGTACACGGCGACGCCGACACCTTCGTCCCCCTGGAGGCGGATCAGCGCATCGCTAGTGAGTATGGCCACACCCTGATCAGTGTCCCGGGCGGGGACCACTTCCTGAACGCCTGCTGCGTTCCCGAGCTTCTGGCCGCCGTGGAGCAGGCCATTTCCGAGGCCGAGGGACGCGAGAGCGCAAATCCGCCCCCATCGGTTGCCGATCCAGACCCCACGGGCGGCCCCGCCTTGCGGTGAGCCAAGCCTTCAGCTAGAAGCCCCGCTTCCAATTTCCCGGACGACCAGAGAATTAAAGGCTCCCGCCATGGCCGGCATCGTATTGAACGTCGAAAAGCGCGAAAAAACCGGTACGGGCGGCGCCCGCGCCACGCGCAAATCCGGCCTGATCCCAGGCGTCCTTTATGGCGGCCCGCGCGGCTCGATCCCGATCGAAGTCAACGCCAAGGACGTCATCATGGCGATCCGCTCCGGCAAGTTTCTCTCGCACATGGTTGAACTCAACCACCAAGGCGAGAAGCAGCCGGTGATCCCGCGCGCGATCCAGTTTCACCCGGTGACGGATGAAGTGGTTCACCTCGATCTTTATCGCGTCGAAGAGAATTCCGAGATCGACATCGATGTCGTCGTTCACTTCAAGAACCAGGAAGCCTCGCCGGGCCTGAAGCGCGGCGGCGCTCTCAACGTCGTGCGCCACACGATCAAACTGCGCTGCAAGGCCAATAAGATTCCGGAAGAGATCGTCGTCGATCTCACCGGCAAGGAAATCGGCGAGTCGATCCACATTTCGTCGATCGAAATTCCGAATGGCGCGCGTCCCGTGATCCGCGACCGTGACTTCACCGTCGCCACCATTGTCGGCCGCAAGGTTGAAGCCGAAGAAACCGCAACGCCGGCTGAAGGCGCTGCTGCGGCTGAAGGCGATAAGAAGGAAGGCTAAGCCGCCTTCCACTTCCCGCCACTGGGAAGAGTTAGAAGGCGTACATGCTGCTCCTCGTCGGCCTCGGCAATCCGGGCGCGAAATACGCAGGCAACCGGCACAATATCGGCTTCATGGCCGTGGATGCGATCGCGCGCGCGCATGGCTTCGGCCCGTGGAAGAAGAAGTTTCATGGCGAGCTCGCCGAAGGCCACATCGATGGCGTGCGCACGCTGCTGCTGAAGCCGCAAACCTACATGAACGAAAGCGGCCGCGCCGTTGGTGAAGCAGCTAGTTTTCACAAGCTCTCGCCCACCGACGTTGTCGCCTTCTATGATGAAATCGATCTCGCGCCCGGCCGTTTCCGTATGAAAACCGGCGGCGGCGCCGCGGGCCATAACGGAATCCGTTCGATCATCGCTTCATCGGTTAGCGAAGGTTTCCGCCGCGCGCGTCTTGGCGTCGGCCATCCGGGACAAAAAGAACTCGTGCACCACTACGTGCTGAGCGATTTTTATAAGGTCGAGCATGACTGGGTGAACGCCCTGCTCGACGCCTGCGCGCGCGCTGCGCCGCTGCTGGCGAAAGGCGAAGACGAAAAGTATCAAGGCGAAGTGATGCGCCTCGCGCCCGCGGCAAAAGCCGATCCGCGCAAAGGCCCAGCGGAGGGCGAAACATGATCCTCATCTTGCACTATCTGCCAGCACTCATCTGCGGAATTCACGCGGTGCGCACCGGCCGCCAGCAGACATGGCTCTGGATTCTGATCGTCGGCGGCAGCATCGGCGCCGCCGTGTATTTCTTCGCGGTCATCGTACCTGAACTGTCAGGCGGCCGCACCGGACGCGCTGTCGGCAAAGCCGCACAGCAAGCGCTCGATCCCGAGCGCGATTATCGCAACGCTCTGCGCGCGCTCGACGACACGCCCAGCATCGGCAATCGCATGCGCCTCGCCAACGCCGCCGCCGCGCTTGGCCGCTGGAGCGACGCTGAAGCACAATGGGCGCTATGCGCTGGCGGCCATGGCGGCGACGATCCGGCGGTTTTGCTCGGCCACGCCGAAGCATTGCTTGAACTCAACCGCGCGCCAGAAGCGCTGAAGAGTCTCGAACATTTGCGCTCACTCGGCGGCCCTGAATCGAAAGCGCCGCTCACCGCGCTCGCATTCGCCCGCGCATACGAAGCGCTTGGCCGCAACAACGAAGCCGATGAAGCGTACCGCTACGCTGCCGACCGGGTTCCTGGCCTCGAAGCCGGCGGCCGCTATGTCGCGTTCATGGCCAAGACGGGCCGCCGGGAAGACGCCGAAGTCGGCTTCGCCGAACTCGATCGCCGCCTCTCAAAAATCGCTCCCCCGCTCAGGGCCGAAGCGCGCATCTGGCGCGACCTCGCCGCCAAAGCGCTCGGGCGCACATAAGAATTGAACTGAAGGACCAAGAAATGGGTTTCAAATGCGGTATCGTGGGCTTGCCCAACGTCGGCAAGTCGACGCTCTTCAACGCGCTGACGAAAACCGCCGCCGCGCAAGCGGCGAACTATCCGTTCTGCACGATTGAACCCAATGTCGGCGAAGTCGCGATGCCCGAACCGCGGCTAAACAAGCTCGCGGCGATCGCCGGCTCAAAGGAAATCATCCCGACGCGGATGAATTTCGTCGATATCGCCGGCCTCGTGCGCGGCGCGTCGAAAGGCGAAGGCTTGGGCAATCAATTCCTCGCCACTATCCGCGAGTGCGACGCCATCGCCTACGTGCTGCGCTGTTTCGAGAATGACGACATCACCCATGTCGAAGGTCGCATCGATCCGATCGCTGACCTCGAGACGGTCGAAACAGAGCTCATGCTGGCCGACCTCGAAAGCCTCGAAAAGCGCGTCAGCAATCTCGAAAAGAAGGCTAAGGGCGGCGACAAGGACGCAAAGCTAACGCTTGATCTCGTCTTGCGCGCCAAAGCGCTGTTGGAAGACGGCAAACCTGCGCGCCACACCACGCGCGCCGCGGAAGAAGAAAAAGCCTTCGAGATGCTGCAGCTCTTGACCGCGCTGCCGGTGCTTTATGTCTGCAACGTCAACGAAGCGGATGCTGCAGGCGGCAACGCGCATACTGCACGCGTGCAGGAACGCGCCAAGCAAGAGAGCGCCGCGTGCGTGATCATCTGCGCGCAGATCGAAGCCGAGATCGCCGCCCTCTCCGATGAAGAGCAGGTCGAGTTTCTCGAAACTGTCGGCTTGCAAGAGCCCGGCCTAAACAAGCTCATCCACGCCGGCTACAATCTCCTCGGTCTGCAGACGTACTTCACCGTCGGCCCCAAGGAAGCCCGCGCCTGGACGATCCAAAAAGGCTGGACGGCGCCGCAAGCCGCCGGCGTCATTCACGGTGATTTCGAAAAAGGCTTCATCCGCGCCGAGACGATCGCCTATGACGACTACATCACCTTCAAAGGTGAGCAAGGCGCCAAGGAAGCCGGCAAGATGCGCCTCGAAGGCAAGGAATACGTCGTCAAAGAGGGCGATGTGATGCACTTCCGGTTCAATGCCTGAGGCCCCAAGCGCTGCTCCACGCACGCTCTCGACGTTTGAACTCGTCGCCATGGTGGCGGCGCTTTCGGCGCTGAACGCGCTCGCCATCGACATCATGCTGCCGGCGCTGCCGGACATCAGCCGCGAATTTGCGCTCGCCAACGACAATGACCGCCAACTGGTGGTGGTCGCATATGTTGCGTTGTTCGGTGTTTCGCAGCTGGTGTACGGCCCGCTCGCGGATTCGTTCGGCCGCCGCAGCGTCCTGATCTATGCGCTTGGCATCTACATCGCAGGCACGGTGCTGTGCGTGTTGGCGCCGAGCTTCGAACTTTTCCTTGCGGCGCGGGCGATGCAGGGCGTCGGCGCCGCCGCAACGCGCGTGATCGCGACGGCCGTCGTGCGTGATCTCACCGAAGGCAGACGCATGGCGCAAGTCATGTCGATGGCGATGACGGTGTTCATGATCGTGCCAATCATTGCGCCCGGCATCGGCCAGCTCATCCTCTTCATCGCGCCATGGCGCTGGATTTTTGGCGCGTTGCTGATCTACGCGCTGATCATTCTGGCCTGGGCAATGTTGCGTTTGCCGGAAACGCTGAAGCCGGAATATCGGGCGCAGTTCAATGCACGCGCCATTCTTACGAACTACCGAGCCGTGTTCCGCGAGCGTCAGACCATCGGCTACATGATCGCCACCACTTTCGTGACCGGGTGCCTCTTCGGCTACATCACCTCGTCGGAGCAAATCTTCGTCGACGTCTATAATCTCGGCCCCGCCTTCCCGATCGCGTTCGGCGCTGTGGCGATCGCGATTTCGGGCGGCACGTTCATGAATTCGCGGCTCGTCGTGCGCCAAGGCATGCGCCGGCTCTCGCACACAATGATCATCGCGTTCACGGCGACGGCAGCTTTGCTGGCGGGACTCGCAGCCCTCGGCGCCGCCGGTTTTTGGACGTTCACGGTCCTCATTGCAGCGGCGTTCGCAATGTTTGGGTTGATCGCAAGCAATTTCAACGCACTCGCCATGGAGCCCGTCGGGCGCATAGCCGGCTCAGCCTCGGCGCTTTATGGCGGCGTCACAGCGACGGGGGGCGCGATCATGGGCGGCCTTATCGCGCGCGGCTTCGATGGCACGCCTGCGCCGTTCGCAACGGGACTTGCGCTGTGCGGCCTTGCGACGTTGATTACGGTTCTATGGACCGAACGCGGGCGCCTCTTCGGCGATACGCCGCGCCTGCCCTAATTCTGCAGCCGCGTTCCGAAGCGCAAATCATCGCGCGTTCGCAAATGCACAGTGGCGCGCTCATAGTCGATCGCCAAGCCGCGCGCTTGCGACAGCACATCCATGCCCACCAACAGGGTAGGCTCGGCCTGCAAGCCCCAAAGATTGAAGATGTGAAAGTCGCCGACGTACGCGGTGATGTTACGCACTTCCACCTCGCCAATACTGAGGCGCTGGATAAACATGGCCCGATTGAGGATCACTTGATCCCCCGCCGTGTACGCGATGGTATAATCAAGTCGGGCACCGTTGCGCACACGTGCGTTCAGCGCATCACGCAGCGCGTTGTTGGCGAGCGAGGTGTCGGAGCCTGTATCGATCAGCAGATTGACGCGCACGCCGTTGATGGCGCCGCGCACGACAACCAGATGTCCGAAGCGGAGTTCTCCGCGAACGGTCGCCCAGCCACGCAAGCGCCGGGCCTCGCGCGACGGCATGATCTCGATACAATTCCGCTCGAAATCCATCCGCAAGCGCCGCCCGCGCATGCCATCGACGCCGAGCAAGCCGTGCTCGCCCGCAAGCACCGCTCCATCCAGCATCGGCAGCGCCGTGCCGTTCAGGGCCAATTGCCCATAGTGCAAAGACGCGACCTCCACCAAAGGCGCGGGCGAGACACCGTGCACCGAATGCACGTCGCCGCTGCCGGTTATCGCCAGCCCAAGCTGCTCGACGAGGGCTTGCGATAAAACCGAACGATTGGCGCCGGTATCGACAATGAACCGAAACGGTCCCTGCCCGTTCACGCTGATCGGCGCGACAACGCGGCCAAGCCGATCTGACCGCGTTGGGCCGAGCGCGAAATCTTCAGGCGTGGCGGTCTGGTAGGCGGCCAAGTCTGGCGCATCGACACATTCGGCTGCCGCACCGCCAGCAAACGCCACCGCGGCAACGAACAGCGCGAAGAAACGGCCGAACCCCATGATGCGGAACCATGGTCCGCTTGCAGCGGCAGCGCCAGCCATCATTGTCTCAACTTCTTGCGAGCGCTCGACGGGCGCACCAGCGCATGCGACGGATGACCCATGATCGAACGCCTCACGCTCGAAAGCCGTATTGACGGTTTCGCACTCTCCGCGCTCAAAGCGACGCCCGCCTCAGCGCCGCTCGGCGGGGTTGTCGTCATTCAAGAAATCTTCGGCCTCAGCGATCACATCGCCAGCATGTGTAGCGTGTTCGCAGATACGGGATACGTCGCTATTGCGCCGAGCCTGTTCGATCGCGTCGAGCCGGACTTTCAAGCCGGGCACGATCCGGACGGCGTAAAGAAGGGCATCGGCGCCGCCACAGCGTCGACATGGCCGCAAGTGATGTCCGATGTGCAAGCCGCCATCGATGCGCTGCCGCAACCGGTTTACGCCGTCGGCTTCTGCTATGGCGGCGCGGCCACCTGGATGGCCGCTGCGCACTGCACGGGCGTGAAAGCAGTCTCCTGCTTCTATGGCCGCCTGATTGCAGATCTTCGGGACGCAACGCCTAAAGTCCCTGTCATGCTGCACTACGGCGCGCACGACACATCGATACCGCCGGCGAACTACGAACGTGTGCAGCACGCGTCACCCACTTCTCCGCTGTTCATCTACGACGCGGGACACGGCTTCTGCCGCGAAGGCAGCCCGGATTATCGCGCGCCATCGCGCGATCTCGCGCTCGCCCGCACGCTCGACTGGTTTGCCCGCTGGCGCTGACATGACGGACGAGACAGACGTCGCGATCATCGGAGCGGGGCCAGCCGGCCTGATCGCAGCCGAGAGGCTCAGCGCCGCCGGCAAACGTGTCCTCGTGTTTGAGCGTATGCCGAGCGTAGCGCGCAAATTTCTGATGGCCGGGCGCGGCGGCCTCAATCTCACGCACACCGAACCGCTCGAGGCGTTTCTCAGTCGATACGCGGAAGCTGAGCCACACTTGGCGCCGATGCTCGCAGATTTCACACCTGATGATCTGCGCGCGTGGGCCGAAGGACTGGGGCAGGAGACATTCGTTGGCTCAAGCGGCCGCGTGTTTCCAAAGGCGATGAAAGCTTCGCCGCTTTTGCGGGCTTGGTTGACGCGCCTGGAAGCCCAAGGCGTGCTCATCCGCACACGCGCACATTGGACGGGCTGGGATAACGAAGGCCGCCTCACCTTCACCGACGGCGACTGCGCACGGGCGACAGCCACGTTGCTCGCACTTGGCGGCGCCAGCTGGCCGCGCTTGGGCTCGGATGGGGCATGGCGCACGCCGTTGGAAACGCATGGCGTCGAACTGACACCGTTCGAGCCGGCCAATGTCGGCTTCAATGTCGATTGGAGCGAACACTTTCGCACGCGTTTCGCTGGCCAGCCACTTAAGGGCATCGCTGTCATACACACCTCGCGCTGGGTGCGTGGTGAAGCAATGATCACGCAACACGGCATCGAAGGCGGCGCCATCTACGCACTGTCGCGTGAATTGCGCGCGGCCGCCCCAGCGATTGTTCAGATCGACTTGCGCCCTGATCTTGGCCGCGCAGAAGTCATCGCCAAGCTCTCGGTTGCAAAGCCAAGCGACTCTCTTTCCTCCACGCTTCGAAAAACGCTGGGGCTATCACCGCTCGCCATTAGCTTGCTCCACGAACACGGACCGCCGCCGCGCGAACCGGAAGCCCTTGCCGCACGCATCAAAGCGCTGCCCATCACGCTGACCGCGCCGCGCGGCCTCGACCGCGCCATCTCAACCGCAGGCGGCGTCGCCTGGAGCGCGGTCGATGAGAACCTTCAGCTCCGCGCCATCCCTGGCGTCTACGTCGCCGGTGAAATGCTGGACTGGGAAGCACCCACGGGCGGCTACCTTTTGCAGGGCTGCTTTGCCACCGGCGCATGGGCGGCGCGCGCCATTCTGAAGCGCTGATTTCGCGGGAACAGCGCCTGCCCTTGCCGCCCCTAAGCGCCACTGCTAGCAAGCGCCTCCCCACAGGATCGCCATGCCGCAAGCTTCCGCCACGATGAACGTGATGATCGCCGCCGCCCGCAAAGCGGCACGGGCGCTCGCGCGCGATTTCGGCGAGATCGAAAACCTGCAGGTCTCGCGCAAAGGCCCGAGCGACTTCGTCACCTCCGCCGACATCAAAGCCGAGAAGACCATCTTCGAAGATCTATCCAAGGCGCGCCCGGGCTACGGCTTCGTCATGGAAGAGCGCGGCGTCGTCGAAGGCACCGACAAGACCAATCGCTGGATCGTCGATCCGCTCGACGGCACAACCAACTTTTTGCACGCCATCCCACACTTCGCCATCTCAATCGGCCTTGAGCGCGAAGGCGTGCTCGTCGCGGGTGTCGTTTACAATGTCGTGCGCGACGAATTGTTTTGGGCTGAGAAAGGCGCTGGCGCGTATCTGAATGATCGCCGCCTGCGCGTTGCTGGTCGCAGCGACATGCGCGATGCGCTGTTCGCCACCGGCACGCCATTCAATGGCAAGCCCGGCCACGCCAAAGCGCTCGGCGAGATCGAGCGTGTGATCGCAAAGACGGCCGGCATCCGCCGCTTTGGTTCCGCTGCGCTCGACCTCGCTTACGTGGCGGCTGGCCGCTTCGACGGGTTCTGGGAGCGCGGGCTCAACGCTTGGGATATCGCCGCTGGCGCCGTGATCGTGCGCGAGGCTGGCGGCGTCGTCACCGAAATCGACGGCGACGATTTCATGAAGACCGGCGCTGTCCTGGCGTCAAACCAGGCGCTGGCGCCGCAGCTTCAACAAACCGTGCGCGGCAGTTGATCGCGCGCGCGCGCTCGTAGACACTAGGCCCAACGCGCCCCTTCCCGTGGGCCCGGGAGGAACATGCGTGACGCAAACGCACACGGGCGAACGTAAGGTCACCAATCTCGACATTTTCACCTTCGCCTTGCCGGCGGCGCCGTTGCTTGCGCTGGGCCTGCCGACGATCATGTTCCTGCCGCAGTACTTTATCCGCGATCTCGGGATCGAGGCGGGCGCCGCGATCTTCGTGCTGGCGCGCATCCTCGACGTCTTCATCGACCCCGCAATCGGCGGCCTGCAGGACCGCACAGTAAGCAAATGGGGCCGCCGCCGTTTCTGGCTGGCGGTTTCGTGCCCCATTCTAATGTTCTTCGTTTGGTGGGCTTTCCTCGGCCTCTCCTCCACCTCCGGCGTTATCGCGGCGACGATCGTGGTGTTGGCGCTATTCTCGGCCTTCGCGTCCATGATGATTGCGCATCTCGGCTGGGCGGGCGAACTCATCCCCACGTATCACGGCCGCACCCGCGTGCTGGGCATCGTGCAATTGGTCAGCCTTGTCGGCCAGGTCGGTGTGCTGGCGCTGGCCGCTTATGTGCAGACACGTCCAGGCGCTAATGAGGGCGACGTCGTCGCCGCGATGGGCTGGTTTCTGCTTATTGGTTTGCCGATCACGACCCTGATCGCGGTGGTGTTCATCCCCGACCGGCCGACGCCGCCACAAGCACATCTCAGCATCGTAAGTTCACTGAAAGCCGTGTGGGACAATGCGTTCGCACGCCGCGTGCTCTTGGTCGATCTTCTGTTCGGCTTCTGCCAAGGCATCGCTGGCACGTTGTTCGTGTTCTATTTTCAGTTCGTGCTGGGCTTCACCACGACATCGAACGCCTTGCTCTTCATCTATTTCGTTGCTGGGCTTCTCGGCGTGCCGCTTTGGATGTGGGTGGGCCGTCGCTGGGGCAAGCACCGCGGCCTGCAAGGCGCATTCATCTACACCGCCGTCACTACGCTGATGATTGTCATCATGCCGGCCGGAAACTTTCCGCTGGTCGCGGTGGCAATGGCCGTCGCGGGCCTCGCACAAGGAGGTGGCATTCTGCTTACACGGGCGCTGATGGCCGATGTCGTCGATGCTGACGAACTTGAAACCGGAGCACGCCGATCTGGCCTCTATTTCGGCTTGTTGCTGACGACCTCCAAGATCGCCATCGTCGCCGGGCCGCTCGTTCTCGTGGTGCTGCAGCTCATGGGCTTTCAGGCGGGCCTTGGCGGAGCCAATTCTCCATCAATGCTATTTGCCCTCGGCGCCGCCTTTATCGGCGCGCCAGCCCTGTTCGCATTTTGGGCAGCCTGGCTTCTGCGCGATTATCCGCTAGACGAGAAAGCCCAAGCCGAGCTTCACGCTGCAATCGAAGCGCGCCACGCTGCGAACAGCGAAAACACTTTGGGCCCGGTGACCAAATAGCGCTTCCACATCCGCGCTGGCTCGCTGACGAGACGGTGCAGCCATTCCAGGCCCGCACGGCGCATCCAGGCTGGGGCACGCTTGGTGCGGCCAGAAAGGAAATCCAGCGCCGCACCAACGCACAGCCCGACGCCGCGCGCGTCCGGGTGCTGACTCAGAGCGTACGCGATCAATTCTTGCTGCGGCGCGCCGACGCAAATGAAGGTGAAGCGCGAAGGCTGCTGCGCGGCGAAGCCTGCCGCGGCTACGATGGCTTCCGGCTTATTGCGCAAGCCCATCGGCGCCTTGTGCCAGCGCACGTCCGTTAGGCGGTAGCGATCCTTCAAAGCTTCGATTTGATCGCGATCGCCGCCAATGATGGTCACCGGCTCGTGGCGATCGATCACGCTGTCGAGCAAGCTCTCCGCCAGATCAGCGCCCGTCGCAACCGGAAGCGCGCGGTCAACGCGCTTGGCCAACTTTTCGAGGATGCGGCTATCATTCAACAGAAGCCAAGCCCGGTCATAAAGCGCGCGCCGCGCCGGCTCGTTTGCGAGGCCGACAATATGGTCAACGTTCGGCGTGGCGACATAGGCAAACGGGAGGTTGAGGCTGGCGCGCACCGCCACCGCGTCCACCGCCGCATCGATGTCCAAACCACTGAATTGAAGATCGAGAAACTCTACCGAGCGCGAAGTTTGCGCGATGCCGTCGAACGCCATGTCATTAACCCAAACGCTGCTTTAACGCCGTTTGAGCGCCCTATGCAGAAAGCGGGCCGGGTGGATCGCGTCACGCGCGAACTGCGGCAAGAGGCTTGGTTCTGCAAACATTTCCGCGGCGATTATTTCGCCAAGCAGCGGCGCCAGCGTAAATCCGCGCGCGCCTAATCCGCCGATAACGTAAACGCCCGCATGCGCCGGAGGCGGCAAATCCGTCTCGATTTTGCGCCCGTGCGCGAGTGGCTCGTACTGGGCCAGCCATTTTTCCGCATCGGGCAACAGCCCCGCGATCGGCGCGCGGTCCGGCGTTGTGGCGCGCAAGCTGGCGCGCGAGCGCAGTGATTCAGCGTTAACGCTGGCGGCGATTTCTGGCGCCAATGCGGCCAGCGCTTCGAGGTTACGCAAACGCGATGCATCGTCCGCGACTACGGCTTCCGCAGTCTCTGCTTTGTCGAACGTCGCGCCAAACAGAACGCCGCCTTCGAACGGCGTCAGGTAATTGCTCTGCACCAGCGCGCGCGTAAGCGAGGGCCCTTCGCCCCACTCCACCTGTCCACGCGAGAGTGCAATCGGCAAAAACGCGGCCGGCTCAAACTGCGTCAGCGCTGCGCCGCCAGCGATCACGACGGCGTCCGCCTTCAGCAGCGCGCGCTGGTCCTGCGCACGCAGCAGCCAGCCATCGCCGCTCCGCTCCAGCGACACAACGGGCGATTCCAGCATCAGCTGCGCGCCACGCAACATCACCTCGATCGCCGCGCCAGGGCGCACCACACCAGCCCGCGCGTGCAGCGCCGCGCCATGTGGCAATGCCGACAGCCAATCTGTCGGTAGAGGCGGATCAGCCAGCAGATCATCGAAAGCCTCCGCGTCTGCGCCAGCACGTTGCTCAACGCCGCACGCATCGAAGGCGCCGAGCGCTTCGTACGTCGTCACGGCGTGGAGGTAGGCGGCCAAATAGAACTCCCGCAGCACCCCGCCGCGATCGAGGCGCGGCATCACCAGCGCCGCGGGATTTCCGCTGGCGCCCGCGCCAAGTTCGCGCGCCGCCTCCAAGACGATTGTTTCGACGCCGCGCCGCGTCAGCGCTTGCGCAACGCTTGCGCCCGCAATGCCCGCCCCGACAATAACGACGCGCTTCGGATGCGCTGGCGCATACGGATAAAGGCTCGCGCTCTCTTCGGCAGCAGGTTGGCCAGCGTATACCGCCTCCAGCCTCTCGCGCTTGGCGCCGAAGCCTGGCTTCTTTTCAACCGCAAAGCCGGCGGCGCTCAATCCGCGGCGGACGTCGCCGGCAACTGTGAAGCTCGCCACCCGCGCGCCTGGCGCACTGAGGCGCGCAATCTGCCGCAGCGTCTGGGGCGACCACATCTGTGGGTTTCGAGCCGGTGCGAAACCGTCCAAGAACCAAGCGTCGAATCGCCCGCTCATCCCGCCTAGGACCGTTTCGGCCTCGCCAATGTGTAGCGTCAGCGACAGTCCGTCATCCGGAAACCAGAGCCGCTGCGGCCCGTAAACCCGCACGGGCCAACGGGCGAGCAGCTGTTCCGCGAGTTCTGCGATCTCCGGGAACTGAGCGAGCGCCCGCGCCGCATCGGCCTTTGCGAGAGGGTATGCCTCGATGCTCGAGATATGCAATTGCGCATGGGCGTTTCGGGCTAATTTCCAGGCCCGCCATACCGCCAAAACGTTCAAACCCGTGCCGAATCCGAGCTCACACAGGGCGAAACGATCCCTGTTTTGCCACCCCACCGGCATGCCAGTTCCTGCCAGGAACACGGCTTCGGTTTCCGCCAGTCCACCACGGCGGGAGAAGTAAACGTCGTCGAAAGCCGCCGCTCGGGGCGCGCTTGGGTCGGACCAATCGAGATCGGGCTCAGGCGGAAGGCGCGGCATTGCAGCACCCTATAACGCAGATGAGCCGCCCTTTCGGGCGGCTCATCGCGATTTCTACGGTCGTAATTAAATTACGGCGTGGTCGTCGTGGTCGTGGTCGACGTGCCTTCCGGCGTGGTCGTCGTGGTCGCGGCCGGATCGGTCGGCGCGGCGTCCGTAGCGGCCGGAGCAGCTTCGGTCGTCGTTTCCGTCGTCGTTTCCGCAGCCGGCTCTTCCGTCACGGTCGTCGTTTGGCCGCAGGCCGCAACGCCGAAGGCGAGAACGGCAGCAGCAGCGGCGGCCATGCCCAATTTGAACTTAGTCATAGGTACTACCCCTCGTCTCAGCGTTAGGGTCTGCCCCCAACGCGGGAGGCGACTCCATGCCAAGGATTAACCCAGATGGCAAGCGGCGCGTGCGTTTAGGGCAATGCAAATACGCATAGCTTAGCGCACGGAACTCAAGTCTGCTGTCAGCCTTCGGTGGCGGCTGCCAGCGATTCCTCGAGTTGTGCGAATGTCGGCTGCATCACCGAGGGCACCGATCCGCGGCCGATCTCCACCGAAACCTGCGCTGCGTTGCCATGCAGGTGCGCGACCAAGACGTCGCGGATGATCTTATAGAATTGCGCATCGTGTTCGATCACCGAGTTCAAGCGCGACGCCATGGGCCCGACGATACCGTACGCGAGGAACACGCCGAGGAACGTGCCTACAAGCGCCTTACCAATCATAAGGCCAAGCACTTCAGGCGGCTCGTTGATGGCGCCCATCGTTTTCACGATGCCGAGGACGGCCGCGACGATTCCAAGCGCCGGCAAGCCGTCAGCCATGCCTTGCAGGGCGTGCGCAGCATGCAGGCTCTCGTGGTGATGCTTTTCGATCTGCTTTTCCATGGCGTCCTCGACCTGGTGCGGGTCGTCGAGGTTCATGGTCATCATGCGTAGCGTGTCGCAGATGAAATCGACCACGAAGTGGTCTTTGCAGAGCTTTGGGTATTTCTGAAAGATCGGGCTCTCATTGGGCTTTTCGATGTGCGCTTCGAGCGCGACGACGCCTTTGGTCTTCATCAGCTTGGTCAGCTGGAAGAGCAGCGCGAGCAGATCCGAATAGTCCTTCTTATTCCACTTGGGGCCGGACATCACCATGGCGAAGCCGCCGACCACCTTCTTGAGGCCATGCATGTCGTTGGAGATGATCATCGCGCCAACCGCAGCGCCGAAGATCATCATGAATTCCATCGGCGCCGCTTCGATGATGACTTCGAAGTGGCCGCCCGCGAGCATGAAGCCCCCGAACACCATCCCGAACACAACAGCGAGGCCGATAATTGGAAACATGAAGCGCGCGTTTACCTTAGGCGTTCTGCCGACAGCGCTTTATGCATGCTGGCGCTTAAGGAGCCGTTTCGGTTGTCGGAATGAAACACTAACAGGCGTTAGGATTTTCGCCGCATGCTACGCACCCGAGACTCCCGCACCATCCGCGAAGCATCGCGCGTGAAGCGAGGGGGAGGTCATGAATAGAGCAATTGGCGCGATCGTCCTGAGCTTTGCTCTCGCCGCGTGCGCGCATGCCGATCCAGATCGGCCGGCGGGATTTGTCGACGCCGCGCAGATTGTCCCAGGCCTGCGCGTTGATATGCGCTACATGGGCGCGCGCAATTTTGTCGGGCGCCCGATCGATGGCTACGAGGCGCCGGTTTGCGTTCTGACGCGCGAGGCCGCCGAAGCATTGGCGCGGGCGCAAGCCGCACTGGCGCCGCGCGGGTTGGGGCTCAAGGTCTTTGATTGCTATCGCCCACAGCGCGCCGTAGCGCACTTTGCACGCTGGGCGGCGGATTTGAGCGATCAGGGCACGAAATCGGAGTTCTATCCGAACGTCGACAAGAGCCGGCTGTTTGAGCTTGGCTATATCGCCGAGCGCTCGGGCCACTCGCGCGGGTCGACGCTTGATCTCACGATCATTGATCTCGCCACAGGCGCTGAGCTCGACATGGGCACACCTTTCGATCTCTTCGACACGCGCTCATGGCCTACGGATGAAACTGTAAGTCCCGAAGCACGCGCCAATCGACTAATGCTTCAGAACCTGATGCGCGCGCACGGTTTCAGATCATTGCGTGAAGAATGGTGGCACTTCACGCTTGAGGGCGAGCCGCATCCGGAGACGTATTTCGACTTTGTCGTTCGATGAACGCTGCGCCGGCGGCGATCACACCCGCCTCTCCCTACGCAACCCCGTAGCAAAATTACAGAACACCCAAGCGGGGTGAATACCGCCGACGACCACCTTTCGCCCCCGTGGCGTTCAGCGTAGCAAAGCAACTCGACCGATGCCCGACTCCCAACCTCCCTCACCTGACGGCGTGCGCGCCGACTCCCGCGCGCCAATCGGGCGCAATCGGCAATTCCGGCTGCTGTTTCTATGCTTGCTCGTCATCGGCGCAGGCAATTCGATGCTGCTTGCGGTCGCGCCGCCTTTGGTGCGCCAGCTTGGGCTCAGCGATTCCAGCGTCGGCTGGATTTTTTCGCTCTCGGCGCTGCTGTGGGTGCTGATGAGCCCGGGCTGGGGCCGCGCTTCGGATCGACACGGCCGCAAGCCGATCGCCGCGCTCGGCCTTGCCGCCTACGCAGTCTCCATGGCCTCGTTCGGGCTTGTGGTGATGCTCGGCCTCAACGGGCTGATCACCGGCTTTTGGCTTTTCACCTGGCTCATGTTGGCGCGCGCGATCTTTGGCGCGTTCGGTTCCGCCTCTTCCCCCGCCGCGCAAGCCTACATCGCCGACCGTACAACACGCTATGAGCGCACCGAACAGATCGCCGGCCTCACTGCCGCGTTCGCACTCGGCCAAGCGTTCGGCCCCGCCATTTGCGCGGCGCTGGCGGCACGCTTCGGACTTGTGTTTCCGATCTGGCTTGTCGCCGTGCTTGCCGCGGCTGCCTCGTACGCCATCTGGCGCTATCTGCCGGAGAACACACCGCCAAAGACCGAGCGTCCGAAAAGCGAGTGGCGAGAATCTCTGAAGCTCGTGACCGACAAACGCATCTCCGCGTTTCTGCTTTACGGCTTTGCGCTTTCGGTCGTCGCCGGCGTCACCGTGCAAGTGTTCGGGCTGTTCACTATGGACCGCTTGGGCGTTGAGGGCCGCGAGGGCGCCGAACTCACGGCCGCCGGCTTTATGGTCAACGCGCTGGCGCTATTGGCGACGCAGATGGCGATCCTGCCCCGCATCAAGCTCGGCCCGCGCGGGATGATGGCTTGGGGCGCTGGCCTGCTGGCGTTCGGCGTCGCCATCCAGATCATTGCGCCGAGCCTTGGCGCATTGCTGGTGGCGCAAGCTGTTCAAGGGCTGGGCGCGGGCCTCGCGCGGCCTGGATTCACCGGCGGCGCCTCGGTCGCCGTCGAGCCACATGAACAAGGCGCAGCAGCGGGCTTGGTCGTGGCCGTGAACGGCGCGGGCTTTGTGTTCTCGCCGCTTGTCGGCGGCGTCGTTTATGAAACCGTCGGCATGAACGCGCCGCTGATCATCACGGTCGCGCTGCTTCTAGCGATGTTCGCGTTTGTGCTGGTGAGCCGGCGGCTGCGCGCCGTGCGCACGATCGAGCCACCGCCGAGTGAGCCCACCACGCCGGGCTGACTTCAGCCAGCCGCGTCGCGGGCCGCTTCCAGCACAACGTCCGTCGCACGCCCGCGCACGGGCAGCCCGCGGGCGCGCTCGAAGTCACGGATGGCTTCGCGCGTGCGTGTGCCAATAACGCCATCCGGCGTTCCACTGCTGTGCCCGAGCCGGTTCAGCAGCCGCTGCAACTCGCGCACGCCGCTCCGGCCCAGGCCACGCGGCTCACGCGCCGCTTCCACGGCAACGCCCGAGCGCGCGCGCACTTCGTTCAGCAGTGTCGCGGTGGGAAAGCCATCCGCCGGAAGATTCTCGGCGGCTTGAAACGCGCGCACAGCACGGCGCGTCCCTGAACCGAACAATCCATCAGCCGGGCCGGCGTCATAGCCGAGGCCATTGAGCAGTGTTTGCAGTTCCAGGGTTTGTTCGCGGTTGAGCGAGCCGATCTGGCGCGGCCAGCTGCGCTCAAGCGTGCTGGGGCGCCCATCCATTGCGCGCGCCAACAACGCAACCACAAGCGCGTAGCGATCAGAATTGTTGTAGCGGCGGATCACTCCGAAATTGTGGTGCAGCAAAAGCGCTGGCCCCTGCGCGCCCGCCGGCAAGAAGAGCTGCGCTTGCAGGTTTTCAGCGCCAGCCCACGGAGAGCCATCAACACGCGTTACGCCGCGCGCCGCCCAATCGGCGACTGTGCGCGCAGTGCCATCAGCGAGCGCATAATCAAAATTGCTAGGGAGCCGCACTTCGTCGAACACCGGCTCGCCGCGCCGCCAGCCGCGATCAGCGAGATAGTTGCCAATCGATGCAGCGACATCGCCGCGATTATTCCAGATGTCGCGATGGCCATCATTGTCCCAATCCACAGCGGTGGTGAGATAAACATCCGGCATAAATTGCGGCTGGCCCAAAGCGCCCGCCCACGACGAACGCAATTCGCCCTGCTCGGCCAAACCGCGTTCGACCATTTCAGTCAGCGCCAGGAGATAGCCCTCGAACTGCGCGCGGCGGCGACCTTCGAACGCCAGCGTCGAAAGCGCAGCCTGCGGCGTCCAGTTCAGATCAGCCTCGCCGTAATTGCTCTCCAGACCCCAGATGCCGACGATAATGCCGCTCGGCACGCCATAGCGTTGCTCGACAGCGGCCAGGGTATCGCCAATGGCGCTCTTCAGCGCGCGCCCGTCAGTGATCCGGCGCTCTGTCACCCGGTTGGTCACATAGTCCCAAACCGGGCTGACAAATTCAGGCTGGCGTTGATCGAGTTCGATCACCCTCGGATCAGGGCTAATCCCACTGAGGAGCCGGCTCAGGACCGCCGGATCGCGCCCCTGGGCAACCGCGCGGCGCGCAAAATCGTCGCGCCAGGCGTCGAACTCCTGGTTCCCGGAGGTCTGGAAGCTCGGGGGCGGCGGGGTCTGTTGCGCCACCACGGTGGTCGGGCCACAGGCAATCGCCAGCGAAACCGCTACCGCCAGGAACATCGCTCGCGCCATTAGGTACCTCTTCCTCATCGTCCCAGAACGCCTCTAGGGTGCGTCGGGCGCCACACGCAATCTCTGGGCCCAGCCGTGCATTGACTTACGCCGGACCCGCCCTTATTGACCCCGCTTCCAATTCGCCCCGGACATTTCGGTCATGAAAGTTAAGTCGTCTCTCAAGTCGCTGAAGGCCCGTCACCGGGCTTGCCGGGTCGTGCGCCGTAAGGGTCGGGTCTACATCATCAATAAGGTGGACCCGCGTTATAAGGCGAAGCAGGGCTGAATTAGGCCCTAATCCGAGCCCATAGGCGCCCTCGCCCACTCGCGGGCATGGTCAAAATCAAGTAAGTTGAACGCGATTCAATCGCGATGCGCCGTATTGTTCTAGCTTTCGCAGCCGCCTTAACGCTCGCCGCTTGCGGGGCGAACGAACGCGACGTGCGCGCCGATCCGGAACTCGACGCCCTGTTCGAGCAATTGCAGGAAGCCGCCGACGCCGACTCGGCGACGCCGATCCAGGACCAGATCATGGCCAAGTGGTCGGACTCCGGATCACCGACCGTCGACATCCTGCTCGAACGCGCCACAGCCGCCGCCGCCGAGGGCGACGAGGAGATGGCCGAGGGCTTTCTCGACCAAGCCACCGCGCTCGCGCCGGACTTCGCCGAACCGTGGCGTCTGCGCGCCAACATCGCTTACGGCGCTGAAGATTATGCCGGCGCGATCAGCGCGATCGAGGAGACGCTGCGCCGCGAGCCGCGCCACTTCGGCGCGATGGCGGGCCTTGGGCTCATCTACGAAGAAATCGGCCAGCCGCGCCGCGCACTCGAAGCGTATCGCGCGGCGCTCGTCGTGCACCCACACTACGACGTGGCGCTTGAAGGCGTGCGCCGGCTCGAACCACGCGTTGACGGCCGCGACGCATGATCGCCTGGCTCGTCGTCGCCGCGCTCGCGGCGGCGCTGGCGATCTGGTCGCTTGCTTCACATGCCGCGCGTTATACGCGCGAGACTGAAACACGCTTTCCGCCGCAAGGCCGATTCATCGAGGCCGAAGGCGCGCGTATCCATGTGCGCGAAGCCGGCCCCGAACACGGGCCGCGCATGTTGCTCATTCACGGCGCCAGCGCGAACCTGATGGAGCTCTGGGGGCCGTTGGCGGAAGAGTTTTCGCCGCTCCATCGCGTCATCGCTTACGATCGCCCAGGCCTCGGCCATTCCGCCCGCCCGCGCCGCAACGCCCACACGCTAGCGCTACAAGCGCGCATCGCCGCACGCGTGCTCGAGCAAACTGGCGGCCCTGCCCTCGTCGTCGCGCACTCGCTCGGCGCCGCTGTAGCGCTGCGCCTCGCGATGGACCATCCGAAACTCGTAACCGGCATGGTGCTGGTCGCACCCGCAAGCCATCCCTATCCCGGAAAGCCCGCATGGTGGGCACGCGCATCCGCTTCGCCAATCACCGGCCCGCTCTTCAATCTGCTGATCCCATTGCTCGGTCCGATGCGCAGCGCCGGCGCTGTCGCCAATAACTTCTGGCCGCAGCCCGTGCCCGTGAATTATCTCGAACACGCCGCCGTGCCGATGATCTTCCGCCCCAGCGCGTTCAAAGCCAGCGCTTGCGACGTCGTCGCAAGCAACAAAGAATTCGCGGCCCAGCAGCCGCGCTACGGCGACTTACTCACACCTGCCGTCATCATCACGGCGGAGAAAGACAAAGTCGTCTCCCCGAAGCGCCACGCCCGCGCCCTCGCCGCCGATTTGCCGGCAGCGGAACTGGTAATCGCGCCTGACGCCGGTCACATGCCGCACCGCCTGAGGACAGATCTCGTCATCGCGGCGATTCGGCGTGTCAACGAGATGACGTCAGCCGCGGCGGCGGACTAACCTTTCTCAACGATTCGATTCGCGAAACGATTGAGGGTGGGCGCTATGCCGGATTTTGGTGGGACAGATACGGTCACTGCGGTGCAGTCGCTGACGCAAACGACACAAGAAAAGCTGCGCCAAATCGTGGCGCGCATCGAGCGTCTCGAAGAAGAGAAAAAGGGCATCTCTGACGACGTGAAAGAGACCTACGCGGAAGCGAAATCGTTCGGCCTCGATCCGAAGGTGCTCCGCCAGGTGATCCGCATCCGCAAACAGGATCGCCAAGAGCGCGAAGAGCAAGAGCAAGTCCGCGATCTGTATCTCCACGCGCTGGGCGAGATTTAGCTTTCCTCAGAAGCGCAGGATTATAAGCTCCGGCCCCGGGCGAGGGCCCGAGCATGAAGCGCTGGCAGAAAACTCTCATTGTTATGGTCGCTACCCTTGGGGTGCTGACTCTTTTGGCGTTCGCCTGGTGGATCACAGGCGTCCTCTATTTTTTTGGCACCGGCATGTGCAGCGCTCCAGATTGCGGGCCTGAAGCTAGAGAACTTGCTCGCGATTTAGAGGTATGGTGGCGGTTGGGAGCGTTTGTCGTTCTGACGCTGCACACCTTCGTCAGTCTTGTATGGATATTTGGACGCCGCGTCCCGCCACGAACTCGCAATGCCCCGCGAAGTTGATCGCAAACAGACGCGTAAAGCGCTGCGGATCATCCGCAAGCTCGCCGCCAAAGGCAGCGCGCCGGAGACGATCGATCCCGAAACCGGCGAAGTGAAGCCCGGCGAAGGCGCGGTCGACTACTCGCAGTGGGAGAATGAGTTTCTCACCGAAGTCGATAAGCGCCTGGAAAAATACGGCTCAGCCTTCAACGACCTCAGCAAGGGGCGCAAGGACGATGCGCTTTCCAATCTGCAAACCGTGAAGCTGAAAGAGATCGCCGCCAAAGCGCGCGGCAAACCACGCAAAGGGCTGACGACGAAAAAGCCAATGGGCTGGAAAAACCGCCCGCCGCCGCGCCAGCGCGATGAGGACTAGCCGCCCAACCAATCCATGCGCAGCACGATTGCGGCCGCCAAGATATTCACTAGCGCTGCGCACCAGAGCAGCGTGCGAAATGGCTGCTTCTTGGTCTTGTGACGAAAAATCTGCTGCCCGATAAGCGCACCCAGCGCTCCGCCAAACAGCGCGAGCGCCAATAGTGTCCGCTCGGCAATACGGGACGCGCCCGGCTGCGTCGACTGACGCTTATCCCAACCGAACGCCAAGAACGCGATGACATTGATGCCGAGCAAAACCAGCATCAATATCATCGCCTAGCTCCTCAGCCCTCGCCGACAGCGCGCTCTTCCAGCCCATACTCGCGCAGTTTGCGGTAGAGGGTCGAGCGGCCGATGCCGAGGCGGCGCGCCACTTCCGACATGTGGCCGGCATAGTGGTCGATCGCAAGTTCGATCAAGTCGCGCTCAATCTGCTCAAGCTGGCGCAGATGCCCTTCACCGTCGAACACAGCAACCGGCGGCGTCACCGTCTCGGCCGCTTCCGCGACCGCTTGCGTGAAAGCGACATGCGCCGCCGTCACGTGATGATCGTTCGCAGGCACTGGCACATCGGCGGGCATGGCGTCATTGGCCGCAACCAACGGCTTCAGGCCAGAGATTTGCGGGAAGTCTTCAGCTTGCAGGAGGTCACCTTCGCAGAGGATCACGGCGCGAAACACCGAGTTCTCGAGCTGGCGCACGTTGCCTGGCCAATCATAGTCCATCAGCATCTGCATCGCAGCTTGCGAAGCGCCGCGGACATTGCGGCCCTCTTCAGCATTGAAGCGGGCGACGAAGCGCTGAACGAGCGTCGGCAGGTCTTCCTTGCGCTCACGCAGCGGCGGCGCTTCGATCGGAAAAACGTTCAAGCGATAATAGAGGTCTTCGCGGAAGCGGTTGTCAGCAACCAGCTTCGCCAAATCTTTGTTGGTCGCACTGATGATACGGACATCGACCTTCACCGGGCGCTTGCCGCCAACGGGATCAACTTCGCCCTCTTGCAGTACGCGCAGCAGCTTCACCTGCATATCTAGCGGCAGTTCGCCGACTTCATCCAGGAAGAGGGTTCCGCCATGCGCTTCGACGAACTTACCAGCGTGATTGTCCGTCGCGCCCGTGAACGAGCCCTTGGCGTGGCCGAATAGGATGCTCTCGACCAGGTTCTCCGGGATGGCGCCGCAGTTCACGGTCACGAACGGACGCCCCGCGCGCTCGGAAGCGCCCTGGATCGCGCGCGCCAGCAATTCCTTGCCGACGCCGCTTTCGCCGGTGATCAACACCGGAATGTTGGAAGCCGCCGCGCGCTTGCCCATGCGCACCACCGGCGCCATCACCGGCGCGTTGGCGACCATGTCTTCGAAGCCTAGTTGATGGGTCACGCGCTTTTTCATGCGCACGACTTCGGTTTTCAGGTTCGACATTTCGAGCGCGTTGCGCACCGAAACCATGATGCGCTCTGGCGAGGCAGGCTTCACGAAGAAGTCCGTCGCGCCCGCTTGCATGGCTTGCACGACCGTGTCGATGCCGCCCGAAGCGGTCAGCACGATGCAAGGCAGATCGGCCCGACGCTGGCGAATTTCTTTGAGCGCTTCTTGGCCGCTCATGCCCGGCATGACGAGGTCCAACAGCACGATGTCGATGTCCGCGTGCTTATCGACGGCCTCAACCGCTTGGGCGCCGTTTTCAGCCGCGCGTGTCAGGAAACCGTTGCGCTCTACAGCCGCCTGCAATAGGCGGCGCTGCGCCGGATCGTCATCGACGATCAGGATCGTCTTGCCCATGTTATACCCACCGTGTTTCGACGCGTTTCTCTGACGGAAACGCTGTTCGTTGGCGGGACCATAACCAAGGGAGGTTCAGGTCGCGTTAAAATGGCACACCAGAATGCGATTATCGTAAGCCCTCATAGGCACTAGATAAACGCTGTGTTCACCACGTCCTCCCCCACATGACCGATCCGCGCGATCCAGAACGCAACCGCATTACCGCGCGCATCGGGCGCGTGGCGAAGGTTGGCGCGAGCATGTCGAGCGCTGTCGTGGCGCGTGCGTCCGGCGCCGATCAAGCAACGCTGGCGCGCGTGCTGCGCCAAGCCTTGGGCCAATCCAAGGGCCCATTGATGAAGGTAGCACAGCTGCTTTCAACAATTCCTGATCTGCTGCCTCAGGCTTACGCAGAAGAGTTCCGCAAACTGCAAGCGCACGCGCCGGCAATGGGTTGGCCGTTCGTGCAGCGGCGCATGCGCGCTGAACTTGGTGAGAATTGGGAAACCAAGTTCGCCAGCTTCGAGCGCGAAGCCGCTGCAGCGGCCTCTCTTGGTCAAGTGCATCGCGCGACATCGCATGACGGCCGCGCCCTCGCCTGCAAGCTTCAGTATCCGGATATGACCAGCGCTGTCGAAGCCGATCTCGGCCAGCTGAAGACTCTCCTCGGCCTGTTCAAGAGCATGGACGGCTCGCTCGATTCCTCCGAAGCGATCGAGGAAGTGGGCGAGCGTCTGCGCGAGGAGCTGGATTACGCCCGTGAGCTAAAGCAGATGCGCCTCTTCGCGCTGATGTTGGCCGACGATCCGCGCATTCAAACACCCGAGCCGCTGGAGGAGCTATCCACCAAGCGCCTCCTCACCATGACTTGGCTCGAAGGCAAAGGCCTCATGCACTGGCTCGATGAGCCACAAGAACTGCGCAATCGCATTGCTGAACTGATGTTCAAGGCCTGGTGGGGGCCGATGACGCATTATGGCGTCATTCACGGCGACCCCCACCTCGGCAATTACGCGCTCACCGAAAACGCCGAAGGCCTGCAGCTGCTCGATTTTGGCTGCGTCCGCATCTTCCCGCCGCGCTTCTTGGAAGGCGTCGTAGGACTCTGGCGCGGACTCAAAGCTGAAGACATGGATCAGGTCGCGCACTCATATGAGATTTGGGGCTTCAAAAATCTCAACGCTGAGCTGATCGACGCCCTGACGATGTGGGCCCGCTTCATCTACGGGCCGATGCTGGACGATCGCGTACGTACCATTGCCGATGATGTCCCGCCCGGCGAATACGGCCGCCGCGAAGCCTTTGCTGTGCGTGCGCGCCTGAAAACGCTCGGCCCCGTGCTCATTCCGCGCGAGTTCGTTTTTATGGACCGCGCCGCCATTGGCCTGGGCGCTGCGTTCTTGCATTTGCGCGCGGAGCTGAACTTCAGCGAGATGTTCGCACAAAGCGTCGAGGGCTTCTCTACGGAAGCCCTCGCACAACGTCAGTCAGATGCAGTGAAGCAGGTCGGCTTAGCTTAGGATTGCGAGCACGCCTTGATAGCCTGCCAAAGTTGCGACCAAAGCGGTCTGGCCAGCAGCGCGATAAATTGCGGTCGGTGAGCCGTTCCAGCACGAGGCCAGCAGCAACACCGTGGTCAGCGCCGCAACCGGCGCCATCCAGAACTGCGCGCCTGGCATCATGAGTGTGAACGGCCACGCCACCAACGTTGCAGCATGGGCGAATGCCATGGTGCTGCAGCCATAAGCGCGGCTCTTCACGGCTTCCACCAAAGTGTTCGAGGCCAGCAAAAAAGCCAGCGCCAAAACCGGCGCGCTTGCCAGCCATTGCGTCGACAAATCTTGCCGCCCCATCGATACGGCCAGCACGAAGCCCGCCACTGAACCGAACGCGGCGGCGCCAACCAGAAACACCAAGCGCTCGGAGCGGAGGAAATCGCGGCGCAGTTCAGCGCGGGCGCCAACTCGTCCGAAGGTATCAACTGCTTGGTACGTCATGATGTTCAGCCCGCGTAAAATGTTCGGTCCCTCGGGGTGTTGAACGGATTGCGGCTTTTCTTGTTCCTTACGGCGCCGTTACCTTGCCTGACGTCGCCGTGATGTGCGTTATGGGTGACACCGGGAGGGAGCCGCCGCGTGGAGGACAAATACGCACTGATCACGACCTTGGTGGCCGCGATCGTGCTCGCATTCGTCTTCGGGATGGCGGCGCAGCGGTTTCGGTTTTCGCCGATCGTTGGGTATCTGGTGGCCGGGTTGGCGGTGGGGCCCTACACCCCAGGCTTCACTGGCGACGTAGAACTGGCGCTGCAGCTTTCCGAGATCGGCGTGATCCTGCTGATGTTTGGGGTCGGGCTTAAGATTTCAATAGAGGACATCTGGTCGGTCCGCTGGGTCGCGGTGCCGGGATCGGTTGTGCACACTTTGGCCTCCGGCGCGCTTGGGTTTGGCGGCGGCTTGGCTCTGGGCATGCCTCTGCTCGAGAGCATGATCCTCGGCGCCTCACTCTCAATCGCGAGCACCATCGTGTTTTTGCGGGCGCTGGAGGATCGCAAGCTTCTGAAGACCGAGGCGGGGCGGATCGGCGTCTCGTGGCTGTTGGTCGAAGATCTACTGATCGTGCTTTCCATCGTTGTGCTGCCGGCGCTGGTCTGGGCGATGTCGGCCGAGGGCGCGGCGCTCTCGCCTTGGCGCGTGTTGGGGGCGTTGGCCGTCACGTTCGCCAAGATCGCCGGCTTCGTCGCGTTCATGCTGGTCATCGGCGCGCGCCTGTTTCCCTGGCTCATTATCCAGATCGCGCACACCAAATCGCGCGAACTGCTCTCGCTGGGCACGCTGGCCCTCGCACTCGGCGTCGCTTGGGCTGCCTATTTCTGGTTCGACGCCAGCTTTGCGCTTGGCGCTTTCCTCGGCGGCTTGGCGCTCAACGGCACCAAGTTCAGCCACAAGGTGGCCGAGGATTCGCTGCCGCTGCGCGACACGTTCGCTGTGCTGTTCTTCGTCGCCGTCGGCATGTTGTTCGATCCGGGCGTGCTGTGGCGCGAGCCGTTGGCGGTCGCGGCGATCGTTGCGATCGTCATCTTCGGCAAGGCCGGGCTGGCTTACGTTCTGATGCGCTGGATGAAGCAGCCGCCTTACGCCAGCATCATTCTGGCGCTCGGCCTCGCACAGATCGGCGAATTCTCGTTCGTGCTGGCCGGGCTTGGCCTGCAGCTCGAAGTCATGTCGTCCGAGACCTACAATCTCATCTTGGCGGCGGCGCTGATTTCGATCGCGCTCAACCCCTTCCTGCTGCGTCTCGCACCGGAAGCGCCCGTCGCCAAACCCGCGCCGCAACCAGGCGCTGGCGAAAGCGTCGCCTAACGCAGCGCTTTGCGGATCACGAGCTTGAGGCCGGACCAAGTCTCATCGACTGCGCAGACCTTCACATCGACAAAGCCCATCGGCAGCGCGATGGCGCGGATCGTGTCTTCGGTGATGTCGGTCTCGACCTTTGCCGCCTTCTTTGGCCACGACACCCAGACCATGCCGTCTGGCGCCAGCTTGCCGCGCAGGCTTTCCAATTCCGCCGACAGCTTTGCCGCCTTGGTGTGGAAGATGTGCGCCGCGGCCAGCGCTTTGGTTGGGCGCGCCAGGTAACGTGGGCCGGCCTCGGCATCGAGCACCGCTTTCACTGAGGCCGGCATGCCGGACGCCCAGAGCGGCGCGCCCGGTTGGAAGCCGAGCTTCTTGGCTAACGGCGTGCCTGAATATCCTGCCGGCATCCACGTCCCTGAAGGAACCGCCCCGCCCCAATCGTGGTTTTCCCGCGAGCTTGGGAGCATGGCCTATGGACGGCGATCCTGTAACCATCCGCGTCTTGTTTGAAGAGCCGGAGCCTCCGGAAGCGGGCGAAACCTGCCCTCATTGCGGTCAGGGCTTCGATTATCGCCAATTGGCCGCAGCGCTCTACCACCGCCAGCCCGCCCACGAGCCGCTGCCGCTCCAGTGAGCCGCCTTGCGGAGGGGAAGTGTTTCCGCTATCAGCGCCGCTTCAATTTTCCCCAGGATTCCGGGTCATGAAAACCGACGGCCACCCCGACTATCACTTCATCACGGTCCAGATGACCGACGGCACCACCTTCAAGACCCGTTCGACCTACGGTGAAGAAGGCGCGACTTTGGCCCTCGAAATCGACCCGAAGGTCCACCCGGCTTGGACCGGCGGCAACCAGACGCTGCTCGATCGCGGCGGCCGCGTGTCGCGTTTCAACGACAAGTTCGGCGGCTTCATGAAGAAGAAGGAAGGCTGAGCCTTTCTTAGACGCTTGAGAATTTCCAAGGGCGCTGGCGCAAGTCAGCGCCCTTTTCTCATGGCGCCGGCAGCGCCTCGAAGTCCGCCTCTGTCGCGTCCGAACTCACATCCCGCGCGAACAGGCTATCCTCCAGGCTGACGTCAAAGCGGCCGTAATAATCGCTCTCGCCGACGCGAAGTTGATAGACGCCAGCAGCAGCGTCCGCGCTTCGGCCTTCAAAGCGGAAACTCAAAGCGAGCGACTGGGCGGCGGCAAACTGATCGAAGAAACGTTGAAACGATCCTTGGATCGCGGCGCGCCCCTCGAAGCGTTCTTCCGGCGTGCCTTCATACGCATAGATGACGACGCCGTTCTCCGTGTAAGCGCTCGCGGCGGCGGCGGCGTCACGGTTCGCATAGGCTTGGCTCAGAACGCGGAAGGGATCGCTTGGCGCTGGCGCGCACGACGCGAACGCCAATGCGAAGAAGGCCGCAGCAAAGAACCGGCTGATCTGCATCTTGTTCGCGTCCGCTTGTTGGACGGCGACATTAGCAGCAGGCCTTAGGCCAGCAAGCTGCTGCGATTGGCCGATCATTGGACATGCGTTCGCGCGCCCAGACCGACCGGTCTGTGCCGCTAAGCTAACTCACGTCTCCCCAATGGGAGAGCGGGGCGCGCGATCCGCGCTGAGTCGTCTCTGTTAGGTATGCGGTTCATCTCTGAACCGCATTGCGCGCTGCGCGCGCCCCACTGTCCGATCGTTTTTCCCGGCTTGGGCCCGAGGAGTTGTAAGATGCTGACGATGGCCAGCTCGCCTCCTTTACGATGGGCGCGGGGTGTATGTGCGCTCCGATAGTCTGGCTCGCTCCCGCTTTCGCCACGGACCCGCCACCGACGGATTCGCAACGCAGGGCTTAGCTCCATGCCCTTTTCGCCGGTGCCGCGGGCAAGGTGTCCGTCA
>JAWXAM010000003.1:0-3328 GCA_034439495.1 Terricaulis sp.
ACCGAATACATGCACGAGCAAGGCGTGCGCGTGCGCTACATGCACTCCGACATCGACACCGTCGAGCGCATCGAAATCATCCGCGACCTCCGCCTCGGCACGTTCGACGTCCTCGTCGGCATCAACCTCCTCCGCGAAGGTCTCGACATTCCCGAATGCGGCCTCGTCGCCATCCTTGACGCCGACAAGGAAGGCTTCCTGCGCAGCGAAACATCGCTCGTGCAAACCATCGGCCGCGCCGCCCGCAACGTCGACGGCAAAGTCATCCTCTACGCCGACCGCATCACCGGCTCGATGGAACGGGCCATGGCCGAAACCTCGCGCCGGCGCGAGAAGCAGCACGCCTTCAATCTCGCCAACAACATCACGCCGCAATCGATCAAGTCGCACATCAAGGACATCCTCGACAGCGTCTACGAAAAAGACAGCCTCACCATCGACCCGCGCGATCCCATGGCCTTCAAACGCGGCGCTGGCGGCGACAAGAGAGGCCGCGGCGTCGGCGAAGACACAACGCCGTTCATCGGCCACAACATCAAAAGCTACATCGCCGATCTCGAAAAACAGATGAAAGACGCCGCCGCCGACCTGGAATTCGAAACCGCCGCGCGCCTGCGCGACGAGATCAAACGCCTGCAGGAAACAGAGCTCTTCATCGCGGATGATCCGCTAGCGCGGCAAAGCGATGTGAACGCCAGCGTCAACGCATCGATGCGGGAGAGCGCGGGAAAAGCGCCGAGCACGCCGAAGGCGCGGAACGCGTATCGCGGACGGCGGAGGAAGGGGCCTTAAGAACAAAACTTGCTAGAGGGCACACTCTCGTTAAGATTGCACACCTCACGGCGAGCGGGGCTAAGCGATGACAACGACCGAGAGCATTCTCAATAAGATCAAAGATTGGCCCATCGCCGCCAGCCAAGATGACCGCAAACTTTTTTACGACGACGGCAATCTCGCTGATCTGGAGATTGGCAAGAAAGATATGGTCGTAGGCCGAAAAGGGTCGGGCAAGTCTGCAATCTGCGAGCATTTCAACGACAAGTTTGGGCGCCAGGCGCTGCAAACAACGACCACAGACTTTCCTTGGAATTTGTTTGCGCGCCTGCAGGACATGAGCTTTGCCGCGGCTGCAAGGTATGTGACCGTTTGGAAGTTCGTTATTTTGCGCAGCGCGCTCCAGCTTCTCGACGGCGTTGCACCCGAACAAGCCAAGACAATCTACGAAGATCCGACTGTACGAACCTTCCTGCTCTCAATCGGGGTCGATCCCCGGCAGAACCTAAAGCAAAAGCTTGGTGATCTCGTCTCTTCACTTGCGCAACGCGAAATAAAGATCGCTGGGACAGGCATTGGCGCGCAAACCAGCGCTCAGTCGATGGCCACGCCATCCGTCGCTGATTTTAATCGCATCGTCCTCAGCGCCTTTGAAACAATCAATGTGCCGCCGCTCTACATCCTGTTCGATGGGCTCGATGACAACTTCAACCCCCATGCAGAGCCACAAGAACGCCGCGAGTATCAGTACCAAGTCGCCGGCCTGCTGGCCGCTGCCGAACATATACGCTCCGAACTGCGCGATCGACGACCCATTCGGCCAATCATATTCATCCGGTCGGACTTGCTCGACTTCCTCCAGGGGCTTTACGACACGAACAAGACGAGTGATCGCTCTGTCAACCTTCACTGGGACGCGCGTCGCCTAGCTCGACTAGTGAATTTCCGTTTATCGCGTGAGCTTGAACTTTCATCACCTGAGGATGACTTCGATAGCGTTTGGACGCAGGTTTTCACGCGAACGCAAATGAGCAGAGGAAAAGGTCGAAGTCAGAGTTCCATGTTCGACCAGTACATTCTCAATCAGACCCTTCAGCGCCCGCGCGACGTGATAGCATTTATGCGGTGCTGCGCTGGTGCGGCGCTGTCAATGGGTAAGGAACGCGTCCCGGTCGACGCTGTGCGTAGTGCGCAGCAGCCGTACTCAACCCATTTCAAGAACGAATTCATCAACGAGTTAAGTCCCTCGATTCCGGATGCCGCGCGCGCATTCAAAGTCTTCAACCGCTTGCGCAAGAGGCACTTTTCGTTCTCCGAGCTTTCGGACGAACTCACTCAGATGCAGCAATCTGGAGACGTTGACCTTCAGGGAAAGACTTCAGAACAATTTGCCAAGACGCTGTTTGAGGCCAGCGTCATCGGAGTTTTGGCGCCCGGCAACGTTTATGAATTCAGATACCTGGTTCCAAGCAGCTCTTTTGCGACTAGACGCCGCCTAGGCTTGCATCGTGGCCTGCATCACGAGTTCAACATTCAGCTATAATGGCGTAGCCGAAGAACGCCTATCGAATTCTAGGCTTGAATTGCCAACCCGCCTAATCTCCCGCATCCTGCGCGTGAACCACGCCGGCGAGCATGGCGCGGTGGCGATCTATTCGGCGCAGCTCGCGCGTGCGCGTCGCGCGCATCCTGATCTCATCCCCTGGCTCGAAGACACGCTCGCGCACGAGCAAACCCATCGCACCCGCTTTCGCGAAGCGATGCCCGTGCGCCACGCCAAACCCTGCCGCCTCATGTTCGTGTGGTCGTTCGGCGGCGCGGCGCTCGGCGCACTCACCGCGCTCGGCGGGCGCACCGGCATCTATGTCTGCACCGCCGCGGTCGAACGCACGGTGCATCGCCATTTGCTCGAACAGATCGCCTTCCTCGACCGCGCCGATCCGCCGCTCGCGCAGATCGTGCGCGACATTCTCGTCGAAGAAGACGCCCACCTCGCCCACGCCGAAGCCCACCACAACACCAACGGCCCCTTCGCCCGCGCCCTCGCCGCCCTCGTCTCCGCCGCTACCGAAACGCTGATCTTTGTCAGCACACGCGGCGATAGCTTGCGGCTCCGAAGCGCGTTGGCTGCGCACTAACCCTTCTCCCGCAGGGGCGGGAGAAGGTGTCGGCGAAGCCGACGGATGAGGGTGGGTCGTGCAGAACGCGCGCAATCCTGCACCCCACCCCCTCACCCGCCTTCGCTGCTACGCCGCTTCGGCGGGCCAAGCCCGCGCTGCGCGCGACCTCTCCCCCTCGCGGGGACGAGGTGAGTCAGCTAAACTCCCACCATGAACAAGCTCTCCGCTGGCGGCGTGTTTCTGCTCTGCCTCTTCCTCGGCATCATCTTCGACCAAGTCGCGATTGGCATTATCGCCGGCCTCCTCCTCGGCGCCGGCGCCGGCAAAGTGACCGCGCCGAAGAGCGGCAGCGACGCATCAGAGCAAAGCTAAACCTCGCTCCCCTCCCCCTTGCGGGGAGGGGTCGGGGGTGGGGGTAACGGCGGCGCTAATTC
>JAWXAM010000004.1:0-8017 GCA_034439495.1 Terricaulis sp.
CTCTGGCCCGGCTCGATCTTCCGCCCCGGATCGTCCACCCGCGCGCCGTCGATGAAAACCAGCCCGTGAGCGATCAGCTCTTCAGCCTCGCGCCGCGAGCAGACACCCTCGTTCGCCAGCCATTTGTTGACGCGCTGCGGTTCCGCGCCGGTATATGTTTTCGTCCAGGTCACCGGCGCTGCCTTAGCTGACATATTTTGCGGGCGCCATGTCGGCACTGCCGGTAAGCGTACGTCCTTGCGATATGAGGCCCTATCCGATGCTCTACGCCATCCTTTGCTACAATGACGAAGCTGCCGTCTTCTCCTGGACCAAGGAGGAGGACGACGCCGTCATGGGCCGGCTCAATGTGGTGCACGAAAAGTGGGAGAAGGCCGGCAAGCTGAAGCCTTCGTTGCGCCTGCTGCCGACCTCCGCCGCCACTACGCTTCGGAAAAAGGACAACGAAGTGCTCGACGGCCCCTACGCCGAGACCAAAGAGCAGCTGCTTGGTTTCTACATCATCGAAGTCGATGACCTGGAGGAGGGCCTCTCCTTCGCCCGCGAACTCACCGCCGCAAACCCCGGCGGCGCCTATGAACTGCGCCCGATCATGCTCTACAATCCCGGCTCACCGGTTGAGCAGCGTTAAGTGACGGATCTCGCCTGGATCGATGCGGCGCTTGTCTCCGCGCGGCCCCAGGCGGTGGCGGCGTTGCTGCGCTACTTCCGCGATCTCGATCTGGCTGAGGAAGCTTACCAAGACGCCTGCCTGCGCGCGTTGAAGAACTGGCCGCAGAACGGCCCGCCGCGCGACGCTGCGGCGTGGCTGATCATGGTCGGCCGCAACGCCGCGATCGACGTCACCCGCCGCCGCGCCAAGCAAACTGCGCTGCCGGATGAAGACCAAATCTCCGATCTGAGCGATGTCGAAGGCGAGGTTGTGCAGCGCCTCGATGAGGCCGATTACCGCGACGATGTTCTGCGGCTGCTCTTCATCTGCTGTCACCCCGATTTGCCGGCGACGCAGCAAGTGGCGCTTGCGCTCCGCATCGTTTCTGGACTCACCGTGCCGCAGATCGCGCGCGCCTTCCTCGTTGGCGAAAGCGCCATGGAGCAACGCATCACGCGCGCTAAAGCCAAAGTGGCAGGCGCCGGTGTGCCGTTCGAAGCGCCAGATGCTGTCGAGCGCGCGGAGCGTTTGACCTCCGTCGCGGCGATGATTTATCTGGTGTTCAACGAAGGCTATTCCGCCGCCGATCCCGCCAGCGATCGCGCCGCGCTCTGTGATGAAGCCATCCGCCTCGCGCGCCTGTTGTTGCGCATGTATCCGGCCGAGCCTGAAATTATGGGATTGCTGGCGCTCATGCTCTTGCAGCACTCACGCATCGCCGCCCGCTTCGATGCGGAAGGCGCCGCCATTCTGCTCGAAGACCAGAACCGCAAGCTCTGGAAGCGCCCGCTGATCCAAGAGGGCTTGGCTCTCATCGACAAAGCCATTCGCGCGCGCAAACCCGGCGCCTATCAAATTCAAGCCGCCATCGCCGGCCTCCACGCCCGCGCCGAAACGCCCGACGAAACTGATTGGGCCGGCATTGACGCGCTCTATGCTTCGCTCGAGCAGCGCGCGCCGTCGCCAGTGGTCACGTTGAACCGCAGCGTTGCGCTCTCAAAACTGAGCGGCCCGCAAGCCGCGCTCGATCTCATCGCGCCTTTAGCGGAACGGCTCGACGGCTATTTCTATTTTCACGGCGCGCGCGGCTCGTATCTCATGCAGCTCGGCCGAAACGCCGAGGCGCGCGAAGCCTTCAACCGCGCTATCGCGCTAGCTAACACGCCGGCGGAAGCGGCGACCATTCGCGACTATCTCGATAAAATCGCTGCCGGCGCCGCTCAAAAATAATCATCGAATGTCGGGACTGAGTCAGCCGGGTCGTCCTATTTGTAGATGCACGGAGAAGCTCACATGTCCGAACAAAAGCACGAACTGGTTCTTGAACTCACAATGGATGCGCCGGCAGAAAAGCTCTTCCGCTGCTATTCCGATCCGAAGCTCTTGCAGCAATGGTTCGCGCCGAAGCCGTGGACCATCAAAAGCGTCGACAACGATTTTCGCCCCGGGGGCCGCAGCAGCTTTGTGATGGCGTCGCCCGAGGGTCAGGAATACCCGAACGCCGGCATCTACCTTGAGATCGTGCCGAACAAAAAGATCGTCACCACCGATGCGATCACTCCGGACACGTACGAGCCAGCAGGCCCTTTCATGGTCGCGGAAATCACCTTCGAAGATCTCGGCAACGGCAAAACAAAGTACCGCGCCGTCGCCCGCCACTGGACTGAGGAAACCAAGACTCAACACGAGCAGATGGGTTTCCATGAAGGCTGGGGCCAAACCGCGCGTCAGCTGGAAACGCTGGCGAAGACGCTCTAGTCACTTCACGTCCGGCAAGCCGAACGCCCGCGACGGTTTGTCCATCGCGGGCGTTGCTGTCTTTTGATCCAACGCAAATATTAAAAGTGACGCCGGCGTCATTCTTCTCCTTGCTCAGATCGCAAGGGGATTTTGCAATGATCAAAATGGGTGCGGCCGCGTTCGCGGCAATTACAGCTCTGGCGCTCGCCGCGCCGGCGCAAGCAGGGGTGCTGGACAACTTCCAGATCAAAGTCGGTGTCTCGGGTGTACTGCCTGACGAAACCGGCGATCCGATCGACGTCGATATCTCCGACGAATGGGTCCCGTCGCTCCAAGTCGAGTACTTTTTCAACGACCACGTCTCGGCGGAATTACTCTGCTGCGTCGCTACGCACGAAGTAACGGCGGCGTCTGGCGCGATTGACCTAGGTGAAGTCACGCACTTTCCGCCGACGGTGACGCTCAAATATCGCTGGACCAATTTCGGTCAGTTCGAACCTTATGTCGGCGCTGGCGTGAACTACACCGCCTTCATCGACAGCGAACCGCCGGCCGGCCTTTCGGTCGAATATGATGCCTCGGTCGGCCCGGCGCTGCAGGCGGGCTTCGATTATCGCCTCGACGACCATTGGGGCGTGAACTTCGATGTGCGCCGCATCTGGATCAACACCGATGTGACGATCTCGGGTGCAATCAACGCGACGGATGAAGTCGACATCAATCCGTGGGTCGTATCGACCTCGGTGGCGTACCGCTTCTAAGCCGTACGGCGTTGCGTCAGGCCTCTCCGTTACCCGTGGAGCGTGGCGCTGGCGGTTTGGACTAACGCGCGGCGGAGTTTTGCTCCGTCGCGCGTTTTGTTTGACCGCTGCGCACTTCGCTGGGGAAACACCGCAGGGGCAAGCCAGCCCCTCACAGGCATTTCGCCTTGCGAGAGCGAAGCGCCGCAGGGTAATCCGGGGCTGAGGATTTCCATGAAACTGAACGCGCGCTTCATTCAATTGCCGGTAGCGTACGATGTTGAGCGACTGCGCCAAGAGATCGAGGCGCTGGGCGATGATGCATGGCGCCCGCACCCTGAGGGGTTTCAGGGCAACGACTTTTTGCCGTTGATCGCCGCGAACGGCTCGCCGGCCGATGAGAGCTTCGAAGGCCCTATGAGGCCAACGGAATATCTGAAGCGCTCGCCCTACATGATCGATGTGCTGGCCAGTCTCGGCGCTGCTTGGGGTCGTACACGCCTCATGCGTCTTGGGCCTCACGCCGACGTCAATCCGCACGTCGATGTGAATTATTATTGGCGCGATCGCATGCGCGTCCACGTGCCGATCATCACGCAGCCGACGGTGCAATTTTATTGCGGCGATCAGAACATCCACATGAAGGCCGGCGAGTGCTGGATCTTCGACACGTGGAGCCTCCATCGCGTCGAGAACGCGAACGAGCGCAACCGCATCCACTTGGTCGCCGATACGGTCGGCGGCGAGGGCTTTTGGGATCTCGCGGCGCGCGGTCGTGCCGTCAGTTTTCCTGAGCCTCCGAATTGGTCGGCGACTAAGATCGAGCCGACCAACATCAGCATCGATGCGTTGGACCTCGAAACGCTGAACACGCCTACGGTTATGTCGCCTTGGGAAGTCAGCGATCACATCACCTTCTTGCTCAACGAGGCCGAGCCCGGCCAGCAAGCGATTATGCCAGTGCGTCAGGCGGTCGTGCACTTCCTCCATAAGTGGCGCGCACTCTGGGCGATCTACGGTGAATCGCGTGAGGGCTGGCCGCGCTATCGCAAGGCGTTGAACATCTTCACCGAGGAGCTCAAAGCCGCGCAGGCCCACACAATCCGTCTGCGCAACCGCGCATCGTTCATGAGCCCGCTTTCCTATTTGGTGCTCTCAAGCGCGCTCGCGGACACGCCGCGCAATTTTGCAATCGGTGAACTTCGCGAAGATCCAGATGGCCCGGCGCCAACTGGTCCCGGCCGAGTGGCGCTGACTTTGCCGAGCGAGCCTGATCCGAAGTTCGATCGGCCGATCTTTATTGTGAACCCGCCGCGCTCGGGATCTTCCTTGTTGTTCGAAACGTTGCTGCAGGCACCGAACCTCTACACAGTGGGTGGCGAAAGCCACAACATCGTCGAAGGCGTGCCGGCCTATAATCTGGCGGCGCAAAAGTTTGCGTCGAACCGGCTCGGCCGCGAGCACGCACTGCCTGGCCCGGTTACGACTTTGCGAGGGCGCTTTCTCGAAATGCTGCGCGATCGCGATAATCGCCCGCCGGGCGAGGGGCGCATTCGTATGCTGGAAAAAACGCCGAAGAATGCGCTGCGCATTCCGCTTCTGCGCGCCGCATTTCCGGAGGCGCGATTCATTTATCTCTATCGCGATCCGCGCGAAGTATTGGCCTCGATGATGGAGGCTTGGGAGTCCGGCCGCTTCCGCACCTACCCGAATCTGCCCGGTTGGACTGGAAAGCGCGCTTGGTCATTGTTGCTGACACCTGGATGGAAAGAGCTGGGATCGTTGCCCCTGAACGAAATAGTGGCGGCGCAATGGAGCGCTACCACGGAAATTCTTTTGAGCGACCTCGCCGAAATTCCGAAGGAGCGCTGGACCGTGGCGCGATACGACGCGCTGATCGCCGATCCAGATGCTGAAGTGCAACGCCTGTGCGCGGCGATGGACTTGGAATTTGATCGCAAGCTTGGGGCCGATGGTTTGCCGTTGGCGCGGCATACGGTTTCTCCGCCCGAAGATGGCAAATGGCGCGGGCGTGAGGCGGAGATCATGGCGGTGATGCCAAAGCTGGAGCCATGGTTGTCGCGCGCCGAAGAAATCGCTAAGAGATGAGCGCCGCCGCCAGTGCGCTGGTCGCCGAAGCGCTGAAGCTGCTTAACGCGGATGCGGCTAAGGCGGAGGCGCTTTTGCGTGCGGCTCTTCAGGCTGATCCGCGTAATGACGATGCGCAATTGGTGCTGAGCGAGGCGCTTCGCAAGAAGGGCGATCTGGTTGAGGCGCTGAAGTTCGCGCGCCAGCAAGTCGAAGCGCGTCCCCAATGGTTTGGCGCACAACGGCAGCTTGGCATTATCCTCGGCGAGCAAGGCGAGGCTTTGGCTGCGTCGCTGGCGCTTAAGCGTGCGGCCGAATTGAATCCGCGGCATCCGACGATTTGGCGCGAACTTGGCGATCAGCTGAAAAACGCTGGTGATGCTAAGGGCGCCCAGGACGCTTATGCGCAATACGGCGCATTTCCGCCGGAGCCTAATCTGCGAGCCGCGGAGGCGGCGTTGCAGGACAATGATGCGGCGAAAGCTGAAGCTCTTTTGCGGGCGCACCTTCAACGTTTGCCGAACGATATCGTCGCGATCCGTTTGCTTTCGGAAGCGCAGGCGCGCGTGGGAAACAGCAAAGATGCTGAAGCAAGTTTGCGCCGCGCTTTGGATTTGGCGCCCGGATTTGGGTATGCGCGCCATGCCTTGGGGCAATTGCTGATGGGGCTCGGGCGGCTTGAGGAGGCCGATGCGGAAGCGGAAAAATTGCTGCGTCTCGATTCGCGCAACGAAGGCTCGCGGCGGCTGAAAGCGGCGATTTTGGTGGCGCTTGGTGAGAACGATCAGGCGCTTAAAGTTTATGAGAAGCTGCTGAAAGATTCGCCGCGCCATGCCGGGACTTGGATGAGTTATGGGCACGTGCTGAAAACCGAGGGCCGCTTTGAAGACGGGGTTGAGGCGTATCGCCGGAGCGTGGTGCTGGATCCGAAACTTGGGGTGGCTTGGTTCAGCTTGGCGAATTTGAAGACGTTCAAATTCAGCGACGACGATCTAAAGCAAATGGAAGCGCAATTGGAGCGCGCCGATCTTTCGACGAATGATCGGGTGAATTTGCTCTATGCGCTGGGCAAAGCGCACGAAGATTCGAAACGGGTCGAGGCGGCTTTTGCGCGCTATAGCGAAGGGGCGGCGCTTTATCGGAGCAGCATCGATTATGATCCGGCTTGGCTGGCCTCGCTGGTTGAAGCGACGGAAAAAACGCTGACCAAGGCGTTTTTCGCGGAGCGTTCTGGCGGATGCGAGGCGCAAGATCCGATTTTTATCGTGGGCTTGCCGCGCGCGGGATCAACGTTGCTGGAGCAAATTCTGGCGTCGCACTCGATGGTCGAGGGCACGATGGAATTGGGCGATGTCAACGCCATCGTTTCCGAACTTGGCGGCGCCCGCGATGCCGATCCGTATGTCGATAAATTGCCGGGGCTCAGTGCGGATCAGCGTAAAGCGCTTGGCGAAACTTATCTCAGAACCACGCGGGTTCAGCGAAAACTTGGGCGGCCCTTGTTCATCAACAAGATGCCGAACGATTTTCGGCATATCGGGCTCATCCATCTGATTTTGCCGAACGCGAAAATCATCGACGCCCGGCGCCATCCGATGGCGTGCGGCTGGTCATGTTTCAAACAGCATTTTGCGATGGGGCAGCATTACACCTACGAGATGAGCGAACTCGGCGCCTATTATCGAAATTATGTGCGGCTGATGCAGCATTACGATGAGGTTTTGCCGGGCCGGGTGCATCGGGTGATCCACGAAGATCTGGTCCACGACCCCGAGCCGCATATCCGCGCTTTGCTCCAATATTGCGGATTGCCTTTTGAAGAAGCTTGCCTTTCGCCGCATGAAACGCAGCGGGCGGTGAAGACGGCGAGTTCGGAACAGGTGCGCCAGCCGATCAGCGCAAAAGGGCTCGATAGCTGGAAGCCCTATGAGCCCTGTCTTGGGCCTTTGCGCGAAGCGCTCGGCGATGTGGTGGATTTTTATCCGAACGCGCCGCCGCGCTAACGCGCAGCACAAAACGCGCCGCCGCGGCAGCGTTTTGCTTTCATGATGTGAGGCGCCTCAGCTGGTGTCGGGGGCGGCGAGCGCTTGGGTGATTTCGTCATAGCCGCCGACGAGATGTTCGGCGTACGGCGTCTCGCGCAGCACTTCGAGCCGGCGGTGCGGCGCGGCGCGTAAGCGCGCGGCGAGGCGGCGCGCGTAACCGGTCGGATCGTTGAAGACGCGCAGCAGCGCTTCGTAACGCTCGGCCAGCGGCCAGGCGGAGCGGAAACGCAGCGTGCGGCGCTGGCCGCCGCGCGGCGCACTGCGGCGCCAGTCTCCAAAACAGCGGAACGAGACGCGCCATTTTTCCGGCTCGTCCGACGCGAAGTTCATGCGCACGCGCGCGCGTTTGTGCGGCGCGCGCGGTTTGCGCGGCGGCTGCGGCGGATAGTACGCGGCTTCGAGCAACAACAGGCGCCGCAGCAACGCTTCGCCGGCGCGCAGCCATTTCAGCAGCAGCGCGTGCTGCTTGTGCGTCAGCGTATGATCGAACGCGACATCCTCCGGCGCGCCGAACAACATGTGCAGCGTGTGCAGGAAATCTTGCGCGATGCGCCAGAGCGCGAGCGGTGCGTGTCGGATCGGGGTTGCTGTCATGCGCGCGAGTTTAGGTGCGCGCGCGGTCGGTCGGATTGGGACGGGTGTATGCTCGTATCTCTTGAACCCTCCCCCTTGCGGGGAGGGCAGGGTGGGGGTGCGGGCGGTATCGGTTGCTCGAATTAGCGCCGCCGTTACCCCCACCCCCGACCCCTCCC
>JAWXAM010000005.1:0-5083 GCA_034439495.1 Terricaulis sp.
GAAAACGGTGGTGTCGGGGTTCAGCAAATAGACGTACTCTGGTCCCCTCTCCCGGTCCCCCGTGGGAGGGTTAGGGAGGAGGCCGGAGTGGGTGTGATCCAACGCGCGTCGAATGGCCTGGTTGTTCCCATACGAAAATCCCCCGTTCTCCGGCAGCGGCATTAATGTGCACCAGTGTTGCCATCCATTGCCTTCAATTGCGCGTGCGATCGTCTCAACCGAATCGTCGCCGGAGGCGTTGTCCGTGACAACGACGCGGGTCTGGTCATCCATCTCCGGTGCAAGCGAGCGCAGGCACTCGACGGTTAGCCCGCCGGTGCGATAGTTAACGATGACCACTAAAGTCTTCATATCGCTCATCTCATCCAATTGCCACGCGGGCCGATCGTTTGTTGGCCAGGCCGATCACAATCTCGGCGCGCCGTCGATGATTCACCTGCAATGTTCGCTGCTGACCGGCGCGCCAGGCGTTCTCGCCGAGGCGGTTGAGCAATCGGCGTTCGCGGTGCAGGTCGATGATCGCCTGGGCCAGCAGCAGCACGTTCTGCTGCGGAACCACGATGCCAGCATCGGCGGTTTCGATCTGACGATCGGTCGCGCTGTTTTCGTAGGCCACGGTCGGCAGGCCGACGCCCATCGACAGCGACATCGATCGCTCGTCAAAGCCGTCGCGCGCGATGCTGACCTGAGCATCGTACGCCTCCAGCAAATTCACCCAGGCGGCGGTGTCGGTGGGTGGATCGATTTGCCGAACGTGTTCGCTCATCGCCAGTTCGCCGGCACGATTGAGATAGGTCTGCGCCTTCGCCGCCGGGGCAATCAAATCCACTGTCACCGGCACGCTGAGCCGACGGCAATGGGCCACAGCCCGCACTAAATGATCGGCCGGGTCGGTGGGTTGCTGTGGCGCGAAAGTGACGAGGCGCAGCGGCCGCATTTTATCGGAACGTGTTGCGGTACGGGCGGCGATCTGTTCTTCGCCGGGCAATTCATCGCCATCGAACAGCGGCGCTTCGAGCAGCGTGCAGTGCGTACCCCACGCTTGCGAGAAGCGTTCCTTGATCGAGGGATGGTGCGCAATCACCCGATCAGCCGTCGCGACCGCGTGCCTGCAGAAGTGAATCTTGTGATGAACCAGCCGGCCCTTGGCAAGCCGGCGGACCGGATTGCGATCGCGCTGGTTCTGCGCTCGCATGCGTTCGAACGGATCGACGGCATCAAACATCCACACGATCTTCGCGCCCGCCTCGTGCGCGACAGGCCAAGCCACTTCACCGAGCATCATCGGATGGCCGCCGTAACCAAGTTGTGCAACGTCCGCCGCCGCCAGATGCCCGGTGAGGGTGGCGACAAGTTTTTCTTTGCGGCGCAGGTAGTCGCGCATCGATTGATAGACAGGAAGATGAAGCAGCTCGAAGCCCAGGTCGTCGGGATTGAACTCGCCTGACGTGCACTTGCGGGCCGCCGGGTGGTTGGTCGGAAGCACCGGCGCCGCCACCAGCAATCGAATGCCGACGGCGTCGAGCGCGCGGGCCTGGGCGCGCACGTCGGCGAGCATCGCCGGCGCGGTGCGCAGCATCGTCGCCGACCGGCCGAACGCGAACGGGACATGGTTCACCAGCACGTAGTTCATGCCGCCGCCTCGGCCAGTTTGCTCGACGCCGCCGCGCGATTGGCGCGCGTGCGGACGATCGCGGCAACACCGGCGCATGCGATCGCGATCTGCAGCGGTTCGATCAGAACCATCTGCTTCACGCTGGCCACCGTTGCCCCGGCGAAGATCAACGTTGCAATAAACACCAGCGTCAGGAAGCCGATCGGCAGGCGCGCGCGAAACGCAGTCAACAGGCCGACCAATCCAAGCAGCGCCGCCAGCGATCGTGGGATGAGCGCCAGCGGGTTGCGCGACATCGGATGATCGTAGTCGATCCACCAGACCTTGATGAGTCGTGCCGGAAGCTGACCAAGCCATACGCCGCCGTGCACGGTCAGCCACTCGCTGGCCCACTTGCGGAAGAGCGATTCCCGCTGGGCTTCGGGCAGATCGCGCAACGCCGAACGCTGCGCGGGAGAAAGCGGGTCGATCTGCATCATGGGAGCGCGCACTAGGTCGCTCGAGTCGTCGGTTTCAATCAGCAGTTTCGCTGCCGCGTGGCGCTCGGGCGTCAGGCGCAAGCGGTCGCTGCCGGTCGCATTCGGGTTCGCGCCGGCCCACACGCGCTCCCAGAATGTCGTCGTCATCAGCCACTGTTGATGCACCGCGTGGTTGCGCGCGATCCACGGCAAGAGCAGAAGCACACACGCCAGCAGCAGCACCGCCATGTTCCGCACGCGGACATCGGCGGGCCAATTCCGGATGAACGGCGTGATCCCCGCCGCGAGCAATATCACAAGGAGGAATGGTGGTTCGATCAACGCTGCCAGCGCCGCGGCGAGTGAGAAGCCGATCCACGGCAGCAGGCTGTGATTTTGAAGGGATCGCACCCAGAACAGACAGGTCGTCGCCACGCACAATGTCGCCAGCGCCATCGGTTGCGCGAACGTTGCGGCGAAGATCTGCGGCGGCCAGACCGCCACCAGCAAACCCGCAACGACCGCCAGCGTGGCGTGCTGCGTAAGCCGCTGAACCAGCTTCGCGATAACCGCGGCGCAGAGCGCGCCGAAGATCGCGTTGAGCGCCAGCGCCGCGAAATAAGCGGTCGGTGTCTCGGGCCCGAAGACCCGGAAGATCGCCGCCAGCACCACGGGATACGGCGGCGTGGTGATACTGCTCGGCCCGAAGTAGCCGTGTTCACGAAATGTGAACGAGCCGTTGTCGAGCAGGCCCAGCGCAAGCTGGCGGTTTATGCCGGGCGTTGCCGAATCCCAGCGTTTGAGAGTGAAGATCGCTCCGAGGCGCGCCGTCAACGCAAGCAGAATGATCAGCGCCATCCAGCGGCGCCAGCCCGCCGCCGACATCACGACCCCCTGGCGATCGCGGGAAAGCCGCCGGTCGATTCACGTCGCCGGGCGATCGGCAGCGAAGCGATGGGCCGTTCGCTTTCCAGCATCACCCGGCCGATGAGCACGTCGGTGATCGAGCTGAACAATCCCAGCATGACGATGAGCAGTCGCGCGTAGACGAAGCCGAAGAAGACCGTGTACATCGCGATGAGAATCGCAAACAGCACCGCCGCCGAAAACATCACGGGCAGCCGCTGCGATTCAGTGGGCGCCACGCAGAATGCCGACGACGTTCGCAGCGCGATCACGAACGGTATTGAAAGGAACAGCAGGAAATACGGCCAGCCTTTCTGCATGATCATGAGCAGGTAGGCGTTGTCCACGCTATCGAGGTCGAGCGTGTCTTTGCTGATTTTTTTTCCGAAGCCGAACCAGCCCGCTTCCTGAACGACCGGCCAGCTTTGCTGAACGATCTTGGTGCGCATGTACAAACTATCCGTGACGGATTGACCGAGTTTGTCATCGCGTTCGCCGAGCGGCCGGCTGAGCAGGTGATTGGTCACCGCCGCCCCGCCCAGGATTCCGATGAAGACGAATACTGCCACGACGCGCCCCAGATCAGGAATAGCGCGAAGCGCGAAAAAGATCCCCGACGCGACGGCGATGTTGAGAAACGCGCTGAAGCTCAGCGACGCCATCGAAACGAATATTGCCACGCCAATCGCCGCCAGCGGGCGCCAATTGCGCAAGCCAATGGAAGTGGTGGTGGCGAAGATACCGATCAGCCCGGCCAGCAGAATGCCGCAGTTGCCCTGATCCATCGGCTGCCAGAAGGTCGTCTGGGCGCGCGCCAGGCCGAAGCGGTAAAGCGCCATCGAGTTGGCCGGGGTGTACAAACCCAGCGCGTCGAGCTGGCGGCTCCAGAACTGCGGCCAGAGGCGCATTTCGATCGGCGCCATCAACGCGACGATGCACGCGCACGCGGTTGCCGACCAGAACGCCGCGCGCCGGCCGTCGGCGGATTGGAAGGCGATGCGCGCCATGAAGTACGGCGTGAGAAAATCAAAAAATCCGTCGCCGAGACTGTTGCGCAGCAGCTCGCTACCTTCGGTCACGCCGGCGCTAATTGCATTGAGCAGCCACAGCGCGGTCATGATCGTGTCGAGCAGATTCCAGCGGATCGTCAATCGCTCGCCACCTTTGAGCGCCAAGCCCGCCAGCACGCCGTAGCCCACGGCGAACTGGCTGGTCATGTCCGGCAGAAGCGGCAGCGAGATGGCTTTGGTGGCCGATAGCAACACGAGCACCGGCAGATACACCCACGCGAACGCGAATGAGATCCCGCGCGTCCACGTGAAGTAAGTGGCCGATGAGAAGATGAGCAGGACGACGATGTAACTCATCGATTCGCCTCCCGCCGCGTCCGCACGCGCTCGTTTGCGTGGTCGTCTGCGTTTTCCCCCACGTCTTCTCCGTCGCGCCTTTGCGTGATGCGCGCGATCAGAAACGTCGGCCGGCCTTTCACTTCAACGAAGATTCGCGAAAGGTATTCGCCGATGATCCCCAGCGAAATCATCTGCACGCTGCCCATAAACAGAATGAGACAAGCGGTGCTCGTCCAGCCGCGTAGGGTTTGCTTGTCGTAAAGGAAAGCGTAGGAAACCCACAACCCCATGATGAAACTGGCGATCAGACTCAGCACGCCTAATCGGGTGACGAGCTTAAGCGGCACGTTGCTGAAGCTCACCAGCCCGTCGACCGCCAATCGAATCAGTTTGCCGGCGGTGTAAGACGGCTTGCCCGCCTGCCGCGCGTCGCGCTCGTATTCCACGCCGATCTGCTTCAGGCCGATCCACGTCCGTAGCCCGCGCACGAACCGCTGCCGCTCGGGCAATTGGTTAAGCATATCGACGGCGGAGCGGTCCAGCAGACAGAAGTCGCCGGAGTCGAGCGGGATGGAGATTTCGCTGATCGCGTTGAGCAAGCGGTAGAACGTCCAATAAGCGGCGCGCTTCAGCGCGCCTTCCTTACGATTTCGGCGGATTGCGTAGACGACCTGAAACCCTTCGCGCCACTTGCCCAGAAACGCCGGCAAAACCTCGGGTGGGTCCTGCAAATCAGCGTCCATGATCGCCACCAC
>JAWXAM010000006.1:0-3245 GCA_034439495.1 Terricaulis sp.
CACGAGGCTGATGGGCAGGTGTCCGGCGAAGGCGCCGATGAAGGAGTCGCCGTAGGCCAGGCCACCGAAGCTCGCTTCGCTCTGGTGCTTCGCATCGAGGGAATCGGCATAGGCGATGCGCACCGTGCCGTCCGACGCGAAGGTCAGTGTGCATGGCAGGGAATGGCCTTCGACTTCGATGCTGCCGCTCCAGTGTCCGAGAAACTCCGGCTGCGCGGCGTATGCGGTGTATCGAGCGGTGGGGTCCAGTCGCGCCGGCTTGTAGTCCGGGAGCAACACAGCAAGCAGTTGATTGGCGATTTCCTGTGTCAGCTCGTTGGCATCGGTGCGATTGCTCAGTACCACCACGGCGATGCGATGTTCGGGGATGAGCTTGATGATGGTGCTGGCGCCGGGCATGCCGCCCTCGTGCCAGGCCACGCGCAAGCCGTCGTCGTTGGGTCGCACGTACCAGCCCTGGGCGTAGTACGAATCGGCGTAGTAATGATGCAAGGCGCGCGGGTCCGCATTGGTGCGCATGCGTTCCACGGTTTCGCGCTTGAGCGGTGCATGCGCGGTGCGCTCAGGATCGAGATGGAACATGCCGAAGCGCAGCAGATCGTGCGCGCTGGCGTAAGCATTGCCGGCGCCGGGCGTGTCGTTGTAAAGCACCGGCAGTTTCTTCATCGCGATATCGTAGCCGGAGGCTACGTCGGCATTCTCAGCGCTTGGTGCGTCGATGAAGGAATGCCGCATGCCCAGCGGTTGGAACACCGTCTGCTGCAGAAATGCGGCGAAGCTTTTGCCGCTGCGCCGCGCGATGATATTGCCGATCAGCCCGTAACCCAGATTGGAATATTCCGATACGCGACCCGGCGGATGCACCAGCACCGCATAACGGCGCAGGCTATCGGCGAACGCAGGTCGCGCCGCGATCGCGTCGCCATAGTAGATCTGCGCGTAAGTGCCGAGCCCGGATGTGTGATTGAGCAGCGTCTGCAAAGTCACCGCATCGACGCTGCCTTCCGCGGCACGCAATTCAAACGGTGCGAGGTAGCTAGCCACCGGCGCTGTGAGATCAACCTTGCCGCGCTCCTGCAGCACCATCAGCGCGGTCGCGGTAATGGGTTTGGACGCGGAAGCCAGCGGATAAGCCGTGTCTATCGTGGCCGCGCGACGCTGTGCGATATCGGCGAAACCGAAAGCCTGCTCATAGACGATGTTGCTGTTCTGGGCGACGGCCAGCGCCAGCGAAGGTACGCTGCCATCCTCGACACTCTTTTGCGCGTGTTGCGCGACGGCGCTGAAATCCAGCGTATCCGTAGCGTAGGCCGACAGCGGGAAAAAACTGGCGGCGAGCGCCCGCAGGAGAGACGTTCGGATACTCATGGTCATTTTCGCCGTTGTGAGTGGGTGGCTCTGGCATCGGCTGCGGTGTCGGGCCCGCTGGTGCTGCTGAACTGTTCGCGATAGCGCGTGGGCGCAACGCCGAAAGCTCGTTGGAACGCGCGCCGGAATGCATCGGCGCTGACGTAGCCAACAGAACGAGCGATGCGCTCGATCGGTTCCTTGCCAGCCAGCAGTCGCCGACGCGCTTCGCCCAATCGCAGCGACTCGACCAGATCCGCCGGCCGCAGTCCGAAATGCGCTTGCACGCGCCGCGAGAGCTGGCGCGGGCTCAAGTGCACGCGCGCCGCCAGCGTCTCTACGCGCAGGTCGGCGCGCAAGTGGGCACCGATCCAACCGGCGATCTCGCCGACGCGATCGCGTGCCTGCGTCTGGAATTCCAGCGGCTCGGAAAATTGCGCCTGGCCGCCGGGGCGCTTCATGAACACCACCAGATCGCGCGCGACTTTCAAGGCGAGGTCGGGCCCGTGGTCCTCTTCGACCAGGGCCAGGCAAAGATCGATGCCGGCGGTGATGCCGGCCGAGGTTGCGATACGACCTTCGCGCAGGAAAATGGCATCGGCGTCGATGCGGATACGCGGATAGCGGGCCGCGACATTGGCGGCATGACGCCAGTGCGTGGTGGCGCTAAGGCCATCGAGCAGCCCGGCTTCCGCCAGCGCGTAGATGCCGGTGCACACCGACACGATGCGCCGAAAGGATCGATGCCTGGACTTGATCCACACGGAGATCGCGGCCAGTTGGCGCGGTTCGCGTATGCCGCTGCCGCCCGGCACGATCAAGGTGTCGATTCGAGCTGTAGGCGACAAGCGCTGCTGCGCCGTCAGCAATACCCCGGAGGCCGCCAGTACTGGCGCGAGCGACGTCGCCAGCGTCACGACATCGTATCGATTCGCTCCATCTAGGTAATCGTTGGCGCAGGCGAACACGTCCGCCGCACCGGCGACATCGAGCAAGGTGACCTGGTCGAACAACACGATGCCGATCCGTCGCGACGCGAGCGTCTTGGCAATGCGGATTCGGCGGGTGGGCTGCATGGCATCGCCAGCTTAGCTTGGGCGCCGATGTCGTCAATGACGCCTATCCGACAATAATGGACATGGCGTGAGGGAGTCGTCGGGTAGCGAGTAGGGCGCAATTGTCGAAGGGCGTTGCGCCGGATGTCTATTTGTCGCTTGATTCGGTGTTGGCGCTTCGCCGTGGTGGGCTCAAGCCCACCCTACAACAGCAAGCGCGATGGAATTATTTTCCGCAGGATTCGGCGTTGGCGCTTCGCCGTGGTGAGCTCAAGCCCACCCTACGAGGGCGTCATTTCGCTCAGTAGTTGTCGTACGTCTTCGATTACGAATGGCTTGGCTGGATAGCCGTCGAAACCAAAGGCGAGGAAGCGCTCGCGGTCGTCGGCGCTGGCGTGGGCGGTGACGGCTACGAGCCTAAAGGGGACGGAGGCAATTAAGCCAGCCTAAAGGGGACCGAGCCTAAAGGGGACGGAGGCAATTAAGCCGTACTCAGTCGCGCCGGCCGGCCTCGCGCCCGCAGCGACACGGGCCGCCCGAGCGTCTTTTCCACCATCTGTTGGAAACGCGGGATACCGAGTGCGCGCTCTTGGGCAAGGTGCTGGCGAATCGCAGCCAGTTCCTCGTCGCTGATCGCCTCCTGCAGCCATTCTCGATATGCATCGCCTCGCGCACGCTCGTCGAGCCCCGACGCCATGAAGCAATCGTGCGGCGTCAGTACCGGATCAACGAGCGATCCGAGGTTGCCGTGCACACTCGACCATCGGTAGCGATTCGGCGCATCGACCATCGCGGCGCGTACTGGATTGAGCTCGATGTACCGATAGACGGCCAACAGGTAGG
>JAWXAM010000007.1:0-4786 GCA_034439495.1 Terricaulis sp.
GAAATAATGCGCAGCAAAAGCCTCGATCCTCGACGCTTTTACTAGTGAGATCAGGACTCTCGCCGAACTGCTGCTGATTATTTTCTGCTGGTGATTACTCAGTGTGCTGAGGGATGACCCGCGCGCCATCTTCACTGCCGCTTCAAAGGCGCAAGAGATCGCCGACTGGATGCACGCACAGCAAGTGGCAACAATTACCTAGACGCCAGCGGCGGTGCGCGTTTGACGCTCAACAACATAACCGCGGTGATGACAGCGAAGACGATGCCCGCGACAAAAGTCGCCTCAGGCCCGACGCCGTCCCACAACAGACCCGCAGCGACGCTGGCGATCAGCAACGCGAGGCCGGTCGCGAGATTGAACAACCCGAACGCCGAGCCTCTGAGCTCGGAAGGGGCATGGTCTGCAACAAGCTTGGCCAGCAGGCCTTGAGTCAGCGCCATATGGGCGCCCCAAAGAGCAATACCGGCGAAGGCGCCGGCCAGCCCAGGGCCGAACGCGAGCGCAAGGTCCGCCGCAACGAGCGCGGCAATGCCCCACAGGAGGAGCGTCCGCGCCGGCAGGCGATCAGAAAGCGCACCTGCGGGATAAGCGCCGATGGAATACACGACATTCATCACCACCAGCACGAGCGGCGCCAACATCAACGGCAAGCCCTGGTCAAACGCCCGCAGCACGAGAAACGCTTCGCTGAAACGCGCGAGCGTGAACACGACGCCAAGTGCAACGATGCTCCAGAACGCCGGCGGCAGGCGCTTCAGGTCGGGAAACCGGATCGGCGCACGCGCCTGGTCGGGACCGACTGCGCGGTCCTCGACGCCGACCACGACGCAAACAACGGCGAGCACGGCCGGGATTAGGGCGACCCAGAAGACGGCCCGCATGTTGTCGGCGAAGAGCGCCATCAGCGCGATCGCCATGAGAGGACCGGCGAACGCCCCGGCTGTGTCAAGCGCTTGCCTTAGGCCAAAAGCGCGCCCGCGAATCTCACTCGGCGTCACGTCAGCGATGAGCGCATCTCGCGGCGCACCCCGCAGGCCCTTGCCGATCCGATCGGCCAAACGCGCGCCGAACACCAAAGCGGGCGAGCTGGCGATGGCGAAAAGCGGTTTTGACAGCGCGCCAAGACCATAACCCAGAAGGATGAGCGGCTTGCGCCGCCCGATGCGATCTGAAATGTAGCCGGAGAACACTTTTGAGATCGCCGCAGTCGATTCCGCCACGCCATCAATGATCCCGACCAGCGCCACGCTGGCGCCGAGCGTCGTGGTCAGGAAGAGCGGCAGCAGGGCGTGGATCGTCTCCGACGAAACGTCCATGAAAAAACTGACCAGCCCCAGCGCCCAGACCGTGCGCGGGATGGCGGCACGGCTGCGCGCGCGGGACGCTTCAGACATGCAAGGCTCCTCCGTTAGCTCTGTGCAGACCCGCCGTCACCGCCATAGCACAGCGTCCTAGCGATGACGCTATCACGCGCTTGAACTGGCTAAGCGCCACGCCGCAACGCTCCCCGCACCACACGCTCAGCACCAGCTAAGAAACTAGAATGTCGCGCGACCTGCCTACGGGTCGCGCGACATTCTGCAAGACTCGGCGCGGGTCTTGCTGGCTGCCTCATCGTGGTCACCATGATGCTGCTTCGCCTGCACACGCGCACCATCGCGCTCTGCGCGCTCGTGCCTGCGGCGCTTGTCGCGGCAAGCGGCGACGGCTTGCGCGATCGCATCCTCTACAATCCGAGCAACTCCATTTCCCGCGGCTTTTACGCGCGCATTGACGGGAGCATCGACCGCGGCGCCTTGGTCACGGTTCGAGCACTGGACGTCTCCCCCGCTTACGCCGCGATGCGCGACTTCACAGATCCGAGAGACCGGTTCATCAAGCGGGTCGCGGCGACCTCCGGACAGGTCGTGTGCGCGCGCGGAGGCGATCTCTTTATTGATGGTGAACTCGCCGCGCGACGCGCCCAATACGATGCAGAGGGACGACGTTTGCCGACATGGTCGGGATGCCGGACCTTGAACACCGACGGAATCCTGCTGCTCGGCGACACGCCCGATAGCTTTGATGGACGTTATTGGGGACCAATCTCGCGGCGATTGGTGGAAGGCGTCTGGCGGCCGTTTCCCGGCTAAGGGCTTGACCGGGAAATCGTCCGCCCGAGATGAGTCCCCCGCTGGAGCACATGACTCTCACCTTCGTACTTCTAGGCCTATTGCTATTTGCGCTGGCGATGCTCCGCCGTGCTGCCGCCATCGCCCTTGCGGTGCTCATCGGCTGGGAAAGGTGGAGCACACGCGACCTGTCCACGACCTGCGTGGCGGCGACAGCGGCTTTTCTGGAGCGATCCTCGTTACCGATATCGGCGCCCACTCTAGCTCGCGCGGCTTTCGGTTGACGACACTTGGCGTGGAAACCGTTGCGACGAGCATGACGAGTGGTCTGCTCGTTTTCGTGGCGTTACTGACCTGCATTCAGTGATGGCGCGCGTCGTTGTCTCAGCTGCAGCGGGGCTGATAGGCACTGGTCTGATCCTGCGTTGGCGCAATTCTCGTCGCTGATTCACACCAACCGCGCGTTCACCTGCGAGACGTATGCTGTCTCCAGAAAAGCGTGCGGAGGTATGATGAAAACGTGAGAGGGATGCATGAAGGTCTTAGGGCTAGATAAGAGACGACCTGCGGTCGCTCAAAACGCTGACGCGCAAAGCATCTCACGCAGGTCGCGCGCCACCTCACGGGTCGCGCGGCGGGCCGCGGCAGAACTCAACGCCGAACACGGCCAAAGCATGAGTCAGCTATGACAGCGACCAGCTTCGATCAATTGCTGCGCGCCTCTCGTCTCGCCTCCCCGGCGATCGGCCCCGACAAATTCATGGTGGGTCGATCAATCATTATGACACGCGCAGATCGCGATCGACTCGTCGGCAAGGTCAAGGAGGGGCGCGCTAAATCGAGTGGCGGTGCGCCCCCGCGCGGCGTCAAACTCTCGCGTCGCCTGGACAAGCGCACGGCGCTTCTGCGGGGCCACGGCAACGGAGACGCTTCGGCCTTCGCGCCATCGGGTTTCGACACCCGCCAGCGTGTTGTGGTGAAGGTGCATTATTTCAACCACGCTTCCGGCGGCGGCGCCGGCCTTAACGCGCACGCGCGCTACGTGGCCCGCGACGCCGCGACCCGTGACGACCTGCGCGACGCCGATGCAGTTGCGCGCGGCGAGCCTACTGAAACGAAGCGCGAGGCTGAGCTCCAAGCCGAAGCGCATGCCGCCTATCTGTCGCGCGGCCGTTCGCAAGCATCGGTGTTCTACGACAGCGAGAGCGGCGGCGTGGACGGCGCAGCGAGGGCGGAGGCCTGGGCGCGTTCAGACAAGCGCCACTTCCGCGTCGTGCTGAGCGCTGAGAATGGCGCCAAGCTGACCGATCTGCCGGCCTATACGCGCGAGGTGATGGCGCGCGCAGGCGCCTCGATCGGGACCAAGCTGCACTGGATCGCCGTGGACCACCACGACACCGACAACCCGCACACCCACATCATCATCCGAGGGCGGCGCGCCAACGGCCAGGACCTCGTCTTGCCCAAGGATTTCGTGAAGCACGGCTTTCGCGGCATTGCTCGCGACGTGGCGACAGAATGGCTCGGCGCGCGCACGGCGGCGGATGAGCGCCAAGCGCTTGATCGCGAAGTGACCCGCCACGCCCCGACGCGGCTCGACCGGATGATCGAAGCACAACTGCCCCAAGACAGGACAATACGCATTGCGGGACTCGCGGCGCCCGGCGGCGACCCGTCCACGACCCTCGCGCTCAAAGAGCGTGCACGCGAGTTGCAGCGTATGGGGCTTGCGCAAGAGGTGAAGCGAAACGTGCTGGCGTTTCAGCCGGATTGGCGGGATCGCCTACAAGCGATGGAGTTGCACCTCGATATTCGCAAACGCGTGGTTCTGGAGCGGACGGTGCAAATGCGCGTGGCGTTCGAGCGCGAGGTAACGGCGATGACCCGCGGATTGTTAGGCCGCTGAGGCTCCCGCCCTACCATTCTCGCCGCGACTTTTCTTTCCGACCTGTTAATACCTAAATGGGGAGAAGCACTGTGGACGGTCGGGCACCGAGCATAGATTCCGCGTGGGCGTGGCTAGTCGGTCTTGTGCCGTCTGAGTGGAGACCGGCGCTCGGGATTTTCGCCGGCGTCATCATCCTGCTGTGGCTCGTAATAAATGGCCTCAAAACCATTCTCGAGCTCATCAAGGCTTGGCAGGAGCTTCAGCGGCGGCGCGCGCGCGCCAGCGAACCAAAGCCTGAAATCGGGCCACTTCCCGCCCCGCGTGTCAGCGTGTGGACGCCGCCAATTCATTCACCACCGCGACCGAAGATGGTCGAAAATGGCGGCAAGCCGATCGTGACCACGGCCAACATGAAGGGCGGCGTCGGCAAGACCACGCTCACGGCAAACCTCGCTGCGCATCTCGATGCACAGGGCCAAAAGGTGTTGCTGATCGACCTTGATTATCAGGGATCGCTTTCCCAGACCGCGTTGGCGGCGGCAAACATCTCGCGCATGGGGTCTGTCGTTGATGATCTCATTCGCGGCAACAAATCTATGGGCGCGATCTTGGAAGCGTCGCAGACGCTGACGCCCGCGCTCTCAAACTCGCGCATCCTCACCTGCTACTACGAATTCTCGGATACCGAGACGCACGAGATGGTGGATTGGCTGGTCGCTATTCGTGAAGGTAAGCCAACCGATGACGTGCGATTCCGGCTCACCCAGCTCTTGCAGGACGAGGC
>JAWXAM010000008.1:0-3272 GCA_034439495.1 Terricaulis sp.
AGACTTCGTATGATCCTCGAAAATCGTTTCGAGGAGATCGCACGCTTGTTCACCCTTAACCAACGCAGTTCAACGTTCATCACTTCGGCAATCAGTGCATTCATGTGCTTGATCGCCGTCGGTGCCGCCGCGCCCGGCGACGACCCGCGCCTGGCGATGCAGGCGCTGATGACGGCCATGGCGCAGCAGAACAGCGCCGATTTGCTTGCCGCCTGCGACATTCCCACGCCGGCCGACCGGCCTTACGTGGAAGCGGTTGCGAACATGCTGCTGGCCGGACGAAAACTGTCGGATGCGGCCACGGCAAAGTTTGGCCCGGCCGGCGATGCGATCGGCAAAGGCCCCATCGCCGCCGCGGATGAGGCCGATGTTCCGCACGCCGCCGTAACCATCACCGGCGATACCGCGGAGCTGGTTATGCCCGGCCAAACCCTGCCGCTTCGGTTTCGCAAGGTGGATGGTGTTTGGAAATTTCGGGTGATCGACTTCGGTGGCTCGCAACCTCGCGACATGCAAAAGCAAACCGTGCTGACAGAAATGTTCGGCGACGCCATGGCTGAAGCGGCGCATGAGATCGAGCAGGACGGCTTCGCCAACGCCGCCGACGCCGAAGCGGCCATTCGCCAGAAGCTGAACAATGTGCTGATGAAGAGCCTGGCCCCGGCCACGCAACCGACAACGCGGCCTGCCAACTGACGCACGAAATCGCTGCGCCGCCTGACCACGCCGTCACTCCACCCGTTTCACTCCGCCGCTGGCTTCGATGTCGGCACGTTGACGTCGAGCTGCCTGCGAAGCGTTTCAAAATCGGCGCGCCATTTCCTGCCCCCCACGCGATCGCCCCAGCGGATGTACTGCTCGCGGAGATAGTTCTTGTTTTCTTCCGGCTTCTCGCCGAGTTTGGCATTGGCCTGCACAAACCGCAGCACGGCTTCCCAGTATTGATCGTTATCCATTTCGCGCGGGCCGATGCCGGTGCCGTCATCCGTGTTGACGACCGCGGCGCCGAGTTTGCGGTCGCTCAAAAGACGCGCCAGCCTGTCGCGGGCTTCGGCGTATTGCTTAAGGTCGAAGCAAAGGATGGCGATACCGACGCTGACGGCCGGATCATACTCGGCCGTCGCCCCCGCGGTTTTTCCCGCGCGAGCATCCAGCGTGCCGCGATAGAGCGCGACATTCTCGGCCGATTGCAGCGAGCGGTACAGTTCAAGCGCCGCCTCCCGCGCCGAACGCTGCGCCGCCGGGTCGGTCACCGAATCTGCGGCGAGTTGTTTGCTCGCGGCGTCGAACACCATGTAGCGATAGGCGAATTTGCTGATGTTCGCGTCAGTGCTTTGGCGCGCCCACTTCACCAGGAAACCGCTGAGATCGGCGCGGTTTCGCGCGATGGTGCGCACGCGATCCGCATCACCCGCGGCGCGGGCGGATTCCAGCTCTTCGTTAAGCTTCTGCAAAAGCGAGTAAACGATCGCCGCGCCCTGTCCGCCGTCGCGCTTGGCCAGCAATTGCACCAGCGCCGCCGTCGCTTCATCGCTCTTGCCCAATGCCATGAATGATTGCACACGCACCAGAAGCACTTCGGGCAACAACGCATCGCTGCCTGCCAGTGAAGCCAACGCCGGCTCGATATCGGCCAGCATGGCGATCGCGCGCTGCGGGTTCTTCTGTTCCGTCCGAGCCAGTTCCGCCGCCAGAAGTTTGGTGCGGATGAGGATCGAAAGCGCCGAAGGCTCGTTCGATTTGGCGGCCGTCTGGTTGATCACATCGGCGAGGCGCTGAATCTCCGTCAGCATCACGCCGCGTCGGCCGTCGGTTGAGGCGAGGGCATCGAGCCGCTGCTTTTCGCACAACATTTGCAGGAACGTGGCCGACAGCGCGCGAGAATCATTCGCCGGCACAAGGCGGAAATACCGTACCGCCTCATTGAGCTGGTTGAGCAGTTGCAGCCGGCGGGCGTATTCGAATGCAAACTCACGCCGATCAAACTGCTCGATCGCCATTGGCAGAAAGCGATCGTAAAGATTTCGAACGTTCTCTTCTTCGGCACGATCTTTCCGCAGCGCCGCGACGGCGGCTTGCGCGTTATCCAGCGCGATCACCCCGCGCTCGGTCGTGCCGGCGACGGCAGCGTAATCGAGGAACGCGCCGGCGGATTGCTGATCGTCGCCAGCGCGCTGAAGTAGAAACGGGATGACGAACCGGCAATTGTCCAGCAGGGCCGGATCGACCTTTCCCCACGGCTCTCTGGAAACGATCTCCCGCGCCGCCGCGATGCCGCGCCGCAGCAGTTTTTCATCGATCTTTTCGTTCGCCGGGCGCAGCCGCTGCTCTTCGCCCCGGCGCACCAGCGCCTGCAGCAGGAGTGGATCGAGGCTGGTCAGCGGCGCGTCATCGGTGAGCCGCGCGGTGAGCAATTCGTTGATTGGGCCGGCGAGGTCGGGGCGATCTTTCAGAAGCTGCGACAGCGTTTCCACTGCGGCTTCATTGGCTTTGCGGCGATCGTCGGCATTGCCGGCAAGCTGCGCCGACAGTTCATGCACGCGATACTGCAACATGGTCGATGCCGCCTCGGCGCTGGCGCGCGTACCAACGTCGATTGGAAGGTTACGCGACTGCCAGTGTTCCAATTCATCCAGCTGCGCCTGCGCCGCTTTGGCGTTTCGCGCCGTCAATTCCATCACCACCAGAAAGTAGTTGGCCTGATACCTTTCGATGGGCGTCGGCGACGGCTTGAACGCCTCGTCGGTGGCGATGGGTGCTAGACTCGCCTTCGCGCCGGCGAAATCGCCGCGTGTCAGTTGAAGCTTCCCGATGCGCAGGCGAACCGCAACGCGAATCGGCTGCTCGGGCACGTCGAGTTCCTTCAGGTAGGCAATGCCGCGATCGGCAATCGTCGCCCGCTGCGCGTCGCCCGGTTCCTGCGCCGCCGCCAGCAGGTAGTCGCTCATGCGCGCGTTGAACGTGGCAAGTTGCTGGAGGTTGTACATTTTTTCCAGCCGTTTATCGTCGGGGTTGGGCTGGTTGCCGATCGACTCGACAAGCTGACCCGCCGCCGTCGCCGCACGGTCGTATAGCGCGACGATTGTTCGTGCCACCGGCTTGAGCGCCTGCCGCGCGGCGCGGTTGTCACCCCACAACTCCAACGTATCCAGCTGGCGCGCGGCGGCGGCATCGATCAGCGCGCGGGCCTGCTGCATCATCGCTTCGGGGTCTTTAAGATTCGGCAGGGCGGCATCAATGCCCTGCACGACCTTCGCAACGAGCGCCTGCTG
>JAWXAM010000009.1:0-51730 GCA_034439495.1 Terricaulis sp.
GCGGCCTCGCCTTCGCTCTGTTTTATACCTTCCTCGGCATCCCGATCGCGCGCATCGCCGAGCGCGGCAATCGCGTTGGCATCATCAGCGCCGCGCTCGTCGTATGGAGCGGCTTCACCGCGCTCTGCGGCACGGCCACCAGCTTCTGGCAAATCTTGCTTTATCGCTTCGGCGTCGGCGTCGGCGAAGCCGGCTGCACACCGCCCGCACACTCACTGATTTCCGATTACGTAAAGCCGGAGAAGCGCGCTTCGGCGCTCGCGCTCTATTCCATGGGCGTCCCCATCGGCACATTCGGCGGCTTCGCCATCGGCGCCATCATCGCTGCCAATTACGGCTGGCGCGCCGCCTTCTTCATGGTCGGCCTACCCGGCGTTCTGCTTGGCATCCTGGCGTTCTTTACGCTGAAGGAGCCGCGCAAACTCGGCCTGTCGATGCCGCCGGCGGTGAAAACGCATTTCGGCGAAGCGCTCAAAGAACTCCGCGCCATTCCGTCTTATTGGTTCGCCGTTCTCGGCGCGACGGTCGTGTCGTTCCTCGGCTACGGACACGCCTATTTCCTGCAAGCTTTCCTCGCGCGCGTGCACGGGATGGAATTGCAAGAGCGCGGCGTTGCGTTCGCGTTCATGGTGTTGATCGCAGGCGTGCTCGGCACCTGGGCCGGCGGCAAAATCGCCGATAGCTACGCCAAGAGAGATGCGCGCGCGTACGTGATCCTACCCGCAATCGCGTTCGCGCTGGGCACGCCATTTTTCCTCGCCGCCATGTTCTGGCCGGTGGCGCCGGGCAGCGGTTACATCGTGCTGCTCTGGCTTGCGATCCCAACGGCGATGAACTCGGTATGGTATGGCCCCGTCTACGCCGCCATTCAGGGCCTAGTGAAACCCCACACCCGCGCCACCGCCGTCGCCGTCATGTTCTTCATCCTGAACCTGATCGCACTCGGCCTCGGCCCCACTACGATCGGCTATTTCAGCGACGTGTTCGCCGCCCAGCATTTCGGCGCCGCCTCCGCGGCCGCGTTCGAAGCCGCCTGCCCGCCGGGCGGGACCGAAGCCGCCTGCCTCGCCGCGCAGGCCGAGGGCATCCGGCTTTCACTCCTGGTTACGTCCGGCGTGATCGTCATCGGCCTCCTGTGTTTTTGGATGTCGAGCCGCACCATCCGCGCCGATCTGGCCCGCGCGCAGGCGGCGGCCTGACAAGCTAGGTAGTCGGCGAGGAGCGCATCGCTGCCAGCGTTGCGTCGACCTCTTCCATCTGCCGCAGCATGTCCACGTCCAATACGTACGTCTCGGCGATAAGATCACCGATGCGCTGCTTGCGCCTCGTAAACAACACAACGAGGCCGGCCAGCGTACCCCCGGCGAGTAGCGGATTTACTTCGATCAGTCGAAACAGGGTGCGCACCAACGCGCGTCCAAATCCCGGCGGACGGCCATGCCTGTCCACCACCTTCAACCCTGCGATCACCTTGCCTATCGATTGCCCCCAAAAACCTTCAGTGACGGGAAAGTAGAGAACACCGAGCACGGCAAGCGGGATGACGAAATAAGTCGCAGGCACGGCGCTGAGCGCCGGCACAAGGGCCAGCGCGAAAAACGGCCCGCAGACCAGAATGGCGAGCGCGATCAAATCGAGCCAAGCGCCCGCCCAACGCCGGAGCACAAGGCCAAGAGCGCCCGCATCCTCGGCGGCCTTCTGGACCGCGGTCTTTCGTTCCCCAAGCATGCAGAACTTCCCCCCGTGGCACGAAGGGTAGCAGCGAATACGTGATGATCCAGGGGCGTTTACGCCGGTTGACGGGCGGGTCTTCCCGCCGCATCAACCGCCCATGATTCCGCGTTATGCACGTCCCGAAATGGTGGCCATTTGGGAGCCCGAGAGCCGCTACGGCATCTGGCTCGAGATTGAAACGCTCGCCATGGAGGCGATGGCGGAGTTCGGCACGATTCCGAAATCCGCCGCCGAAGCCTATCGCGCCAAAGGCAAGTTCGACGTCGCCCGCATCGACGAGATCGAGCGCGAGGTGAAGCACGACGTCATCGCCTTTCTCACCAGCGTCGCCGAACATGTCGGCCCAGAGAGCCGCTTCGCGCACCAAGGCATGACCTCGAGCGACGTGCTCGACACCTGCCTCGCCGTGCAACTCGTGCGCGCCTCCGACCTCCTCATCGCCGGCTGCGAGCGAGTCATGGCGGCGCTGAAAAAGCGCGCCTTCGAACACAAACTCACACCGACCATCGGCCGCAGCCACGGCATCCACGCCGAGCCCACCACGTTCGGCTTAAAGCTCGCCGGCCACTACGCCGAGTTCGCGCGCAATCGTGAGCGCTTGCATATGGCGCGCTTCGAGATCGCCACCTGCGCCATCTCCGGCGCCGTCGGCACCTTCGCGCAGATCGATCCCCGCGTTGAAGCTTATGTTGCGGAGAAACTCGGCCTCGTCGTCGAACCGGTGTCGACGCAAGTCATCCCGCGCGATCGCCACGCCGCGTTCTTCGCAGCGCTCGGCGTCGTCGCTGCAGGCGTCGAGCGCCTCGCCACCGAAGTGCGCCACCTGCAACGCACGGAAGTGTTGGAAGCCGAAGAGTTCTTCGAGCCTGGCCAGAAGGGCTCCTCAGCCATGCCGCACAAGCGCAACCCTGTGCTCACCGAAAATCTCTGCGGCCTCGCCCGCCTCGTCCGCAGCGCGGTGACGCCAGCGATGGAAAACGTCGCCCTCTGGCACGAGCGCGACATCAGCCATTCCTCAGTCGAACGCGGCATCGGCCCGGACGCCACCATCCATCTCGATTTCGCGCTCCACCGCATGGCGGGCGTCATCGAAAAGCTCGTCGTCTATCCGGAAAACATGGCGCGCAATTTGGCGCTGCTCGGCGGCCTGCATAATTCGCAGCGCGTCATGCTGGCGCTGACGCAAGCCGGCGTCAGCCGCGAGGACGCCTATCGCCTAGTGCAACGCAGCGCGATGCAAGTCTGGCAAAGCCCGCCGCCACGCGCAGAGACCGCGCTCATCGACAAGCTCAAAGCGGATCCCGAAGTCACCGCCAAACTCGACGCCAAAGCCCTCGACGCCTGCTTCACCGACGCCCACCACTTCGCTCGCGTCGATGACATCTTCAAACGCGTGTTCGGCCCGGCCTAGCTCGCGCGGCTCTCTTCCACTTTCCGCGTCACCACTTCCGCCAGCATCTGCATCTCCGCCAGGGAGCGCTGCATGCGCTCCGCGTGCCGCCGGCGCCGTTCGCTCGCCCGCGCATCATCGCGGCGCATGGCGCTTTCGTAACGCTCGCGTTCAACTACAAAGCGCGCCGCCGTCTGTTGCAGCTCGACCAGTTCGGGACACGCCACATCCGCCGCGCGCCGTAAATCGCGCATCGAAGGCCAGTGCGCAAACGTCATCTGCCGCGCCAAGCCGCGCGCTGGTCCATGCAAATCGGAAACTTCAACGAAGCCCGCCGCAACACCGATCATCACCGAAACTTCGACACTCGAAAGCGAATCCGGCGCATCGCCGAATGCACTCGCATCTGGCCACACCTCGCCCGCCTCAGCCATCGCGGCACCATAGGCGCGCACAGCGCCGCGCAGCATCGCCCGACCTTGGGCGGTGCACACATCGCCCGGCGCACGCCCGGCTGCGAAGAGCTCCAACACTTCACTGGCTTGCGTTGCCGGCATCGTCACCGGCGCCGGCGCACAGGCGCTCGCAGCGAACGCGGCCGCCAGGATCCATATCCGCAGCATGAAAAACACCCTACCCACGCTGAGTTTGGCGCAGCGTCGTGGACGAAGCGTTCATCGAAAAGCTAAACGGCGATTAACGCTACATCGTACGCCGCGCGCGCCACAGAAGCGCCGCCAGCACGCCCTTGACGCGTGGCAGAAGGAGCAAGGCCGACAACACGGCCAACGCCAGAGTGGGCGCCAGCATCAGCTCCGCATCGAGGCCGGAATTCAACACCAGCACCAATGTAATCGGCATGACGATGAGCCCCATAAGCATCACCGTCACGTACGGCGCTACATCAGCCGTCTCCATGCCGGCGAAACTGGCGCCGCAGCGCGGGCACGCAGGGCTAAGCTTGAGATAGGCGCGAAACAGCGTTCGCGCGCCGCACTGGGGGCAGCATAGCCGCGCCCCGCGCCAGAATGTCCGCGCGACGGACGCCCGCCGCGCGGCGTCGCTCAAGTCCCGGCTTTCACCGAGATGCGCGCTTCAGCGAGGGCTTCTTCCATCTTCGCGCGGATCTGGTGGTCCGACAGCTGGACGGCCTGCTGGTCCAGGTCCGCCCGGATCTTCCGGAACAAATCCTCGGTCCCAGCCTCTTCCAGGTCAGCGACCACGACAGATTTGGCATATTGGTCGGCGGCGTCGCCATCGAGGCCCATTAGGCCGGCGGCCCAAAGGCCGACCAACTTGGCCCGGCGGGCCTGCGCCTTGAACTCAAGATCTTGATCTAATTGGAATTTAGTCTCTTGGCCGCGTTGCCGATCGTCGAAACTCATGCCTTTCAGGCCTCCGTCGCTATAGCGATTGAATAGGGGCGCGCCCGCCTGCAATCAACCGCAAGCGGGCGCCTGTCCTTCCGCCTGCGCCAATTGGCGCCCCGCCTCATCTCCCCTAAGTTATTTCCACGTGGGGCGGCGATTCCGCCCCGCTTGTACGATTATGCGGCCACCAGCCGCCGCCCCTCGAGGAGGGCTCATGTCACGCCGCAAGAAGATCTACGAAGGCAAGGCCAAGATTCTTTACGAAGGTCCTGAGCCGGGCACGATCATTCAATACTTCAAGGACGACGCCACTGCGTTCAATGCGCAGAAGAAAGCGATCCTTGAAGGCAAGGGCGTGATCAACAACCAGATCTCCGGGTTCATCATGCAGAACCTGAACGCGATCGGCGTGCCCACGCACTACATCAAGACGATGAACATGCGCGAACAGCTCGTGCGTGAAGTCGAGATCATCCCGCTCGAAGTCGTCTGCCGCAACGTCGCCGCCGGCTCGCTCTCGACGCGCCTTGGCATCGAAGAAGGCACGCCGCTGCCGCGCTCGATCATCGAGTTTTACTACAAGAAAGATGAGCTTGGCGATCCGATGGTCGCCGAAGAACACATCACCGCGTTCAATTGGGCGAGCACGCAGGAGATCGATGATCTGATGGCGCTGACGCTGCGCGTGAACGATTATCTCTTCGGCATGTTCGGCGCCGTCGGCATCAAGCTGGTCGATTTCAAACTCGAGTTTGGCCGCCTCTACGAAGGCGACATGGTCCGCACTGTCATCGCTGACGAAATCAGCCCCGACAGCGCCCGGCTCTGGGACGTCCAGACCAACGAGAAGATGGACAAGGACCGCTTCCGCCGCGATCTCGGCAACGTCACCGAGGCGTACGTGGAAGTCGCGCGCCGCCTCGGCATCGTGAAGCAAGCCGGCATCAGCGAAGTCGCCGGTTAATCGGAGCATTTATGAAAGCGATCGTAACTGTCGGCCTGAAGCCAGGCGTGCTGGATGTGCAGGGCAAGGCCGTTGCAGGCGCGCTGAAAGATCTCGGTTTCGGCGGCGTGCAGGATGCGCGCGTCGGCAAGCGCATCGAGATCGAACTTGAAGGCACTGACCGCGCCGCCGCCGAAGCGCAGGTCAAAGAGATGTGCGAAAAGCTCCTCGCCAACACCGTCATCGAAAGCTACCGCGTCGAGATTACGGGCTGAGCCGATGGCGGCTTGGTTCAAACCAAAGCGCTACGGCCTCGGCGCCTCGCCTTCCTCGTGGCAAGGCTGGGCGCTCACTATCGCCTACGTCATCGCCATTGCAGCAGCCGGCATGACCCTCATGCCCAACGACGCAGGCGAGCCACGCCTCCTGCCGTTTCTCACCATCACCGTAGTGCTGACGATCCTCTTCGTCGGCATCGCTTGGCGCACCACTGAGGGCGGCTGGCATTGGCGCTGGGGTGAGAAGGACTAAAACCTCCGGCGCCGATCGCGGTGTTCTGCGATCATCGATACGCCGGCGATCAGCACTAGGCAGATCACACCGACGCCAAAGGCGATCAGCCCGATCATCATTCATTAAATGTGGGGACTTAGCCCCCTAACGAAAAGGCCGACGCTGCCAAATCGCAGCGCCCGCCTTCCGATTTTTATGGGCCGATTTTACGGACGCGCCGTCGTGCCCAGGGGCCGCGACAGCACTTCATCGATATCGACGCCAACTTCCTGGTGGCCAGCGAACGCCGTCCCAGTTTGGCGCTCACGCACCCGCGTCGCCAGCGCTTCGTACGCGCCATCGCTCATGGCGACATAGCCAACTTCGCGCGCCAACCGCCCGGCATTCTCGACATAATACTGCGCAAAGCGCTGCACTTGCGGACGCTGCAGCGCATCGGCGTTGATGTAGATAAAGATCGGCCGCGCCAGCGGATAGGAGCCATCGGCGATCGTCTCCGGGCTCGGCGTCACGCCGTTGATCGACAGCGCCGCCAGCCGTTCGCGATTTTGCTCAAAATACGCGTAGCCAAAATAGCCGATCGCACTGGGATTGCCGAGCACGCCCTGAACCGTGACGTTGTCGTCCTCAGTCGGCGTGTAATCGGTGCGGGACGCCTTGGCCGTGCCGACAACCGCTTCCGTGAAAAAGTCGAACGTGCCCGACGCCGTGCCGGCCCCGAACAACAGCAACGGCTGATCCGGCCAGCTCGGATTCACTTGCCGCCAATTGGTGATCTGGCGCTCCGCCGCCGGCTCCCACATCCGCCGCAATTGTTCGATCGTCACAGCGCGCACGCTGTTGGCTGGATTGACGACAACCGTGAGGCCATCGAAAGCGATCGGCAATTCGATGTAATTCACGCCCGCCGCCGCGCACGCTTCCATCTCCGTCGCCAGGATCGGACGCGATGCGCCCTGTACTTGCGTCTCGCCGCGGCAGAATTTGCGGAAGCCGCCGCCCGTGCCGCTTTCGCCGACGGTCACGCGCGCGCCGCCGCGTTGCGTCGTCGAGAAGCCTTCAGCCACCGCTTCCGACAGCGGAAACACCGTCGACGAGCCGTCGATCTGGATCGATTCCGAAGTCGAGCCTGCGCCCTGCTGCTCGACGTTATTTCCACATGCCGCGAGCGCGAACGCCGCCGTGGCCGCGAGCGCCACGCGCCGCAATGCCTGGGTCATCATCATCTCGAATCCTTCATTTGTTACGCAGGCGGGCTTTGCCAAAGTTTTATGACACTAATGTCTCAATCGCCGCCGCCATCGCCGCCGCCGCCATCGGAACCGGCGTCTGAATCCGAGTCCGCCCGGCTGCGCCCGCCGCCGTCCGCGACGAACGGCGCAGCGCCGGCGTCACCGCCGTCTCGGGCCCGCTTCCGCGCCTCCGGCGGCTGGTTGATCCGATACAGCAGCCAAGCCAGCCAGACGGTCGCCAGGACCGAGAGCAGCACTGCGACAATCACCCAATTTCCCATGCCCCACGCCTATAGCCGCCAAAATCCGCTGTGGCGACCTGCCGCGAGACGCGCCTCGCCCTTTGAATCTCCGCCGACGCACCTTATTGAGGGCCCATGAAATCAGCCGTGATTGTCTTCCCCGGGTCCAATTGCGACCGTGACGCCGCACGCGCCCTGGAGCGCCTCACCGGCAAGCCCGCCGCCATGGTCTGGCACAAGGACACGGCGCTGCCTGAGGGCACCGACCTTGTCGTGCTCCCGGGCGGCTTTTCCTACGGCGATTACCTCCGCGCCGGCGCGATGGCAGCCAAGAGCCCGATCGTCCGTGACGTTATCGCCCACGCCGAGCGCGGCGGCCTGGTGCTCGGCATCTGCAACGGCTTCCAGGTTCTGACCGAAACACGCCTCCTGCCTGGCGCACTCGCCCGCAACGCCGGCCTGAAGTTCGCCTGCAAAGAAGTGCCGCTGGCGATCGCCAATGCCAACACGTCTTTCACCAGCGCCTATCGCGATACCCGCGAAACCGAAATCCCGATCGCCCACGGCGACGGCCGCTTCGTCGCCGATGAAGACGTGCTCGATCGCATCGAGGGCGAAGGCCAAGTCGTCTTCCGTTATCTCGCCAACCCCAACGGCTCGGCGCGTGACATCGCCGGCATCGTCAACGCGCGCGGCAACGTCATGGGCATGATGCCTCACCCGGAACGCGCCTCCGATCCCGTGCTCGGTCGCACCGGCGGCGCCGCTGTCTTCCAAAGCCTCATGGAAGCAGCATGAGCGCGAAAAAACAGTCCGCTGCGCCCGGCTCCGATTTCGACGCCGAAGTCGACGGCGCCCGCAAACGCCTCGAAGCCGCGATGAACGAAGAGACCGGCTTCGACGACCTCGCCGCGCTACAAGCGCTGGCGCCGATCCTGTCGGAAAAAATCTCCTCGCGTCGTCTCGCCTTCACATTGGCTGACGACGACGAAGAAGAAACCCAGATCGCCGTCATCCACGTCCAAACCGACGAAGAACTCGGCTTCATCTTCGCTGAGGATGGCGAGTACGTCTTCGAGTCAAACCTCGAAGCCTATTTCGACGATTTCGTCGACGACGATCCCGAACGCTTCGTCGAACGCCTCTACGAAACCCTCCGCGCCGATCTGCCGAAATACGAAGTCGAAAATAAGGGCTAGCGGCCTCCGATGCCCATGGCCCCATTCGGCCATTGCTGCGCCGGCTTTAGAGTCCTGAGACGACCTTTAAAACTGGCGCGCGCCCTCACGCAATCATCGTTGACGCCCCCAAGAACGTGGGAGTGCGGAGCGCTGGCTCCCCGATAGTGTCGGAGCGGTGAGACAGGATGCGCGTATAATCAAGCCAAGGGCGTGGGTGGCGTTGTTAAGTGTTGTGGGCGTGGTCGGCGGCGGCTGGGCGATGCTCCAGTTGCCCAATCCGTTCGCAACCGCCGCCCACAATGCGCGCTTGCTCCAAGTGCTAATGACCGCTTGGTTGCTCGCTGCCGCGTTTGCGGGCGCGGCCGCTTTTCTTTTGCTTGCTTGGCGAACTTATCGTTTGACGCCCCAAAACTTTGAGGTGCGTGGGTTGTTCGGCGGGAAGACATTTGTCTGGCGTGATGTGCTTTCCATCACTCGCAAACCGCCTGCGGCGAACGCTCGCGTACTAGAACTCACATTTAAATCCGGCAAAGTGCGCTTGTTGCTAGCGCATTATGCGCATGACGACATCGCCGCCATCGAAACGCGCGCCAAGTCTGAGCGTGGCCCGCCCATTTCCTCTTGATGTCTATGCTGGGCGAACTCTCCGCTAGGACAGGCCGCGAGTGCTGGTGCTGCGCTTCAAGCCGAAGTTAGAGGTCCGCGTTGTAGGTTGGTTTTTTAGCGGTGCCGACTTTGCGGGCATGAGCGGCCGTCGTCTGCGAAAGCGCCGCTAGCGTCTCTCGCGCCTCAAATTACGAGGATACGCCCGCACCAATCCGACCGGCCGCGAGCGCGCCTAAACTGCGCGCCGCACATGACACACCGCCCACGCGCCGCCGCCCGTACTGCGCCTATCGAATTCTGGCGCATCGCCGAGGCATTGCTGCATATGTTGCACAACATTTTCGGCCCGCCCGAACACGTCGCCGCGCGACGCACGCTGGCGCCCAATCAGCACCGGCTCTTTCACGCCTGGATCACGGCCGCAGAAAACCTGATGCGCCGGCTGCTGCTGCTCGAAGCGCGCGCCTGCGTGCAAACAGCAACCCCATCGGCAGACCGCGCTGCGTCGCAGGCGCGAAGAACAAGCCCCGCCTTCGATCCGGAAAACCCCGATTCATGGCGCGTCAGCTTCGTCGCCCTTGCGCAACAGAGACGCCGCACCGCGCCGCGCCGGCGTACCCACGCGCCGTTTCCGTATTCGCGCCTCTACCTCACGCGCCCGCTCGCCGAGCGCATCGAAGCGCTCATCCGCGTCTTCAACGATCCAGCGCCCTATGCGCGGCGCCTGGCGCGTCGGCTCAACACCAAACCCAAACGCGCCGGCGAACTTACGGGGCACTGCCGCTACATGGCGCGCTTTCTCGATCCGGGCGACATCGCCGCCATCGACACCGCACTCGCCTGGCCGCCGCCGGCGCCCGACACCTCATAAGAAAAGGCCCCCGCTTGCGCGAGGGCCTTGAGGCTATGGAGTTCAACTCAGTTTAGCGGATCGTCGGAGCTTCGCTCTCGGCGCGCACGCTGGCGTCCTCTTCACGGAGCGCCGCGAGTACGCGTTGCATGCGCGGGTCAGAGAGCGCCGCATTGATACGGACCAAAGCTTCGATGCTGGCCGACGAGGCGCCGAACAGACCTTCAAGCGCCTCGAAGGGGTTTTCAGCGGCCGGGTAGAAGCGCAGCTGCACCTGATCGTTCTCGCCGATTTCCGCCAGCGCGCGTGCACGCTGCACCGCGAATTGGAAGCCGCCGATATGGTCGATCAGCCCGCGCTCCAGCGCTTGTTGACCCGTCCACACGCGCCCGCCAGCGACGGCGCGCACTTGCTCCGGAGTCATCTCGCGCCCTTCAGCGACGAGACCGATGAAGCCCGTATAGGCGCGGTCAATGAAGCCGGCGAATGCGGCGCGTTCAGCCGGATTGAACGGCCGCTCGCTGGTGAACATTTCCACCATCGGCGACCCGACAGTCAGCGTCTCGGTATTAGTCGACAGATAATGATCCATCGCCGGGCCGATGATCAGCTTGCCGCCAAGCACGCCGATCGAGCCGGTAATGGTGGCCGAGCTAGCTACGATCTCGTCTGCATAGGCGGCGACGTAATACCCGCCCGAAGCTGCGACATCGCCCATGGAGATCACAACGCGCTTGCCGCGTTCCTGCGCGGTGCGCAGCGCCGCCAGGATTTGGTCGGACGCCACAACCGAGCCGCCAGGGCTGTTCACCCGGAACACGATTGCTGCAACGTCTTCATCTTCCGAAGCTTCAAGCAGAGCTTCAGCGATGCGATCGCTGTTCATCATCGACGTGTCGGCGAAAAACCCATCTTCCGGAACGCCGGAGACAATGGCGCCTTCGCCTTGAATCACCGCAATGACTCTGCCGCGGTGGTTCACGGGCGCACGATAATCGGCGAAGTCGAGAATTTCCGCGCCTTCGGCCCGCGCCAGCGCGGCCCGTTCAGCTTCTTCCGGACGGCCGATCTGATCGACGAGGCCGAGTTCACGCGCACGTGCTGCGGTGAATGGCGTCGACTCGATCGCCGCGCGCGTCGCTGCGGGCGTGATGCCACGATCGGTCGCGATATTGGCGAGCATCGTGTCGTAGAGGCCGTTCATCAGCGACAGCATCGATTCACGGTGCTGCGGCGTGAACGTACGTTCCGTCATCGTGTGCGCGGCGGTTTTGTAATCTTCACGGCGTTCGAACTGCGCCTGCATGTGATAGCGCTGCAGCGTGCCAGCGTAGAACGTCGTCTCCGCCGAAAGGCCCATCGGCATAAATTCGCTGGCGTCCTGCAGCCAGACCTCGTCGCTGTCGGCGATCGCCATATAACCCGGCATGCCCATGCGGACGTTGTCGTTCTGCAAATGCGCCACGACGAACTTGCCGGAGGCGCGGAACGCGGCCAGCGCCGCGCGCAGCTCTTCAGCTTGCGCCGCCGCCATGCCCGACGTGTTGGCGCGGATGTAAATGCCCTTCACCGCATCATCGGTGCGGGCCGCGTCGATACGGGTCAGCACGTCGAGCAGCGCGTTACCGCCACCGAAGGCGGCGAACGGATTGGACGGGGTCTGGTCGGTCATTTCCTCGCGCAGGTCGAGCGCCAGAACCATTTGCCGCGGCTGGGGCGCCGGGGCCGAAGCCGCGCCGATCAGGCCGATCAACAAGAAGAAGCCGAGAAAGCAGAACAGCAAACTGCCGACCACTACCCCTGCCACCGTGATGAGAAATTGCTTCACGAGACCACTCCCAAACCGGACCGTCCACCGGGTTTATCGATAAATGATATGAACGGCGTCCGAAGGCAAGCTGCTTTTTATCGAAAAATGATAAACTTCCCGGCAGCGCCTCAGCCTCGGCTCAGCCGGCGCGGCGCAAGATATTGCTGCTACAAGCCATTTTCGTCTGCCAGAAAGGCAGGCAATACTGCGTCCCTGGAGAGGCCTATGCCGGAAGCCCGCAAACCAGGTTTCGCCAGTCAAGACTGGATACTGGAACAGCAAATGCGGGCCGAACTCGAGGCGGAAGCCTGGAAACGGCTGCGCCATGAAATGGCCGCGCCGCCCGCGCCGGTGGCGTTGCCGCCGCCCGCCAATGACGCGCCGGCCCCGACCAATTACCACCGCACCGGGAGCACCTTCCTCAAGGCCATAGTCCGCTTCGCACTGGCGGCCTTCGGGGCCTACCTAGCCTGGATCGCCGCCGTGGATTCTCAACTTGGCGAGGTCGAGGTCTGGTTTGCGGTTTCGGCGGGCTTTCTGGTGACGCTCTCTCTCAGCCTTCTCAGTCCCTTCCGTGGACTGGTCTATTTCCTGGCGGAGACGGCACGCTGGGTCATCGTCGTTGCGGCGGTGCTTGGCGGGCTCTGGTTCTTGTTGCAAGGACAGGGCTGAGCAGGGCTGCCCTACCTATGAATGCATTCATCGCGCGAACGCTCGAACGGCCTGAGCGCGCGCTCCTCTTTCTGATCGCCGCGCAGCTGGCGTTTTGGTCGCTCGCGCCGCTGCTTTCGCATTCGGCCCCGCCGCTCGACGTTGTCGATATCCAAGCCACCGGCCGCGAGTGGGTGGTCGCCACCTTCAAGCACCCGAACACGCCCGGCCTCGTGCTCGAAGCCGTGCGTTTTCTCACTGGCGCTGCGGGATGGCCTGCTTACGTCGTCTCGCAACTTTTCATTGTCGCGACCTTCGCCTGCGTCTACGCACTCGGCCGCGATCTTCTCGATCCCGGCCGCGCCTTCATCGGCACAGCGCTGCTCACCGGCGTCTATTTCTTTTCTTGGCCTAGCCCCGAGTTCAATCACAACGTCATGCAAATGCCATTCTGGGCGCTCGCCTGTTTGGCGCTCTGGAAGGCAAGCACAAACGGTCGCCTCGTTTGGTGGATCGTTCTTGGCGTCGCTGCGGGCCTTAGTCTTTGGGCAAAATATTCAAGCGCGATCCTGTTGCTGATCGCTGGCGTTTGGATGCTCTACGATCCGATTGCGCGAAAAAAAATCTTTACGCCCGGCCCGTGGATCACGGCGATCGTCTGCGCGCTCGTTTTTGCACCGCAACTCATCTGGCTCATCGACAACGACTTCCAGCCCTTCGCCTACGCCGCGCGCCGCGCAACGAGCGTCGATTTCACCGACACGCTCGGCTTCCTGCCAATCCAACTCGCGCATCATATTCCGATGTTCGTGCTGATGCTGTGCGCTGGTCTCTGGGGCAAACGCGCCGCCGAACCGCTTCAACCGCCCGACAAACGCGCGTTGCATTTCCTTCTACTTCTGGGCCTTGGCCCCGCGATCGTGCTCACTCTGATCGGCCTCGTAAGCGCCAGCGGTTTGCGCACCGCGTGGGGTGCGCCGATGTTCAATCTCTCCGGGCTGCTCGTTGTCGCACTGCTAACTTGCCGCATCGACGCACGCCGCCTCAAGGCGGTGTTCATGGGCGCCGGCGTGACAATCCTGTTCACGTCGACGCTTTATTTCGCGCACATGGCTTACGGCTATCAGCTCACCGGCAAGCCACTGCGCGGCAATTGGCCGGAAGCGCGCATCAATGCTGAACTCCAAGAACAATGGCGCGCCGCCACCAACAACGCGCCGCTACGCATCGTCGCCGGCGATATCTGGAGCACAGGCCTCATCGGCATGAGCCATCGCCCGCCGCCGCACGTGCTGGTGAACGCGGACTACGCGATTTCGCCTTGGGTCACGCCGCAAGACGTGGCGCGCGACGGCGCGCTGGTGGTGTGGAGCGGCAGCGAGCCCGCGGCTCTCGCAGGCTTCCTCGGTGATCGCCCGCGCAATCAGCTCGACTTCCTGCCCGAGCACGGCCGCCCCGACACGCAAGCCGTGACAGTGCATTATGTGATCATTCCCCCGGGTGAAATCACTTTGCCGCGCGAAACGCCCGGCGCTACGACTGCGCCGCCATGACAACAGCGGCTGACGAAATCGCGTATATCGGCGACGAACTGGAACTGTTTTCCGCCGCGCAAAACTGGAAGAGCTACTGGGCGTCGAAAGTGCGCCCGTATCTTGGCGCGCGCGTTCTCGACGTCGGCGCTGGCATTGGTGCCACAGTGCAGTTGCTCGACACCGATCCGCACCAGCACTGGACCGCGCTCGAACCCGATCCGCGCCTCGCCGAGCGCATGCGCGAACAGGGCATGCCGGCCAATTGCGAAATCAAAGTCGGCACGCTCGCCTCGCTCGAAGCCAAGCCAACTTTCGACACCATCCTCTACATCGACGTGCTCGAACACATCGAGGACGACAAAGCAGAAATGGCCCGCGCCGCTGGGCGCCTCCATTCGGGTGGCCGCATCATCGTGCTCGCGCCCGCTCACCAATATCTGTTCACGCCGTTCGATCGCGCCATCGGCCACTTCCGCCGTTACGACAAAACCTCGCTCGCAGCCGTGACGCCGCCCGGCCTCAGCATAGAGCGGCTCTTCCATCTCGACAGCGTCGGCATGCTCGCCAGCCTCGGCAACAAGCTCGTTCTGCGCTCAAGCTCGCCGAAGCCATCGCAGATTGCGCTCTGGGATAATCTGATGGTGCCATGCTCGCGCCTCGCCGATCCGCTGACCTGCTTCATGCTCGGGAAAACAGTAATCGGCGTTTGGCGTAAGGCTTAGCGCCGCGCCTGCAATGGCTGCACGGTATCGCTGCGCTCGATAGCGGACACATACTCAAGCGCCCGCTCACGAACGCGCGGCGGCGTATCGACCCGCCCCAAGCTTGAGACGATGAGCGTGATCATCGTGAAAAGCCCCGTCTGCACAAATAGCGTCAGCGCAAAACCGGTGACCACCGTGACCCAGCCCGGCGTCGCCGCGCCCAGCATTTTCGCGGTGAACGCCGCCACCACGACCAGCACAACCAGAGCCGCCATCGCCACCAGCGCCAGCGCCATCCGCGTCAGCACCAGATCGGCAAACACCATCACCGCGCGCATGCCGTGCAGCACCAGGCTCGGAAAATTCATCCGCGATTGGCCCGCATAGCGCGTGCCGCGATCCGTCGGCACATCGGCGCGCCGCAACCGCGCTTTCACCACCGCCGCCGCCACATGGATCGACGTCTCCTGCATGCCGGACATGCGCTCCAACGCCCGCGGCGTCAGCGCCATGAAGTTGCCGAAGCGCAGCACCTGGCCGGTCGCCAATTTGAAGAGGCGCTTATAGACCGCATAGAAGGCCTGGAACGTCAGCGCTTCGGAGCGCTTGGCCCGTTCCGCTACGGCCACGTCCACACCTTCAGCGCGCACGGCCGCGAGCAAGCGCGGAATGCTCTGCGGAGTATCCTCACCGTCAGAATCCATCACTACGCATGCGTCGATGTTCGCCAGCGCATAGGCGTGCGAGAGCCCGATCGAGATCGCCATCTGGTGGCCGACATTGCGCGCCAGCCGCAATATCTCCCCTGAGACGGCCGCGTCCTTGAACGCGGACACCTCAGGCGGCGCGCCAAGCGAGCCATCGTCCACAGCGATGATGTGAAACTCAACCCCAGCCTCGCGCTCAGCCTCGGCCAAGCGATTGCAGAGCTCCGAAAAGCTCTCGCGGTCCTCAAAGACTGGCATGACGATGGCCACGGTCATGAGAGAACCCTATTCAGCGGCGCCCTAAGCGTCGACCCCGGCGCTCGCCAAGCCATGTCGCTCACGACCATCAGGAATGCGGGAAAGAAGAGTGGTCGGAGTAGCAAGATTCGAACTTACGACCCCCACGTCCCGAACGTGGTGCTCTACCAGGCTGAGCTATACTCCGAGGAGGCGGGCTTATAGACCGGCCCAAACGGGGATGCAACGGAGTGCGGGAGGGCCCCAGCTGCCGTCAGTTCCCCGCGCCAGAGCGCCGCTGTTGCATCGCCGCCCGGGCGCCTCTAAGTACGCGCTTCGCCGGTTTTGGGGTGTCGCCAAGCGGTAAGGCAGCGGTTTTTGGTACCGCCATTCCTAGGTTCGAATCCTAGCACCCCAGCCAGCCCTCGCTGCGCGAAGGCCGGCCACAACCAGACCTTACGCAGCGCCAAGCCTTACGGGCTTCCCCGATTGCACGACGCTGTCTAAGAGCATCGCCCTCCAAGGCGTTTCAGAACGGAGCGATGATGCCGCGCAAGAGCTATATTCCTGGCGATTTCGATTTGCGGGTCGGCCGATCCAAGACTGGCCTTGGCCTCTACGCCGAAAGCGAAATCCCAAAGGGCGCGTGCGTCATCGAATATGTCGGCGTCGAGCTGACCAAAGAGCAAGAAGAGAAATCCAACTCGAAGTACCTGTTCGAGATCAACGCCCGCAAAACCATCGACGGCACGCCGCGCTGGAACAAGGCGCGCTACATCAATCACTCATGCCGCGCCAATTGCGAGCCGAATATCCACAAGGCCCGCGTGTTCATTCACGCCAAGCGCAAGATCAAGCCTGGCGAAGAACTGAACTACGACTACGGCAAGGCCTATTTCACCGAGTACCTGAAAGACATCTGCGCTTGTCCGAAGTGCGAAGAAAAGCGCGCCGCGGCGAAAGCCGGCAAGAAGCCGACCGCCACTAAGGTCGCCAAGAACAAGGCCAAAGCTGCGAAGAAAAAGAAGGCTGCAAAGAGCAAGAGCGCCAGCGCCGCGAAGCGGTAGATTAGAGACGCTTTACGTTAGCGCCTTCGCTGGTTCCAATAATGACGGTTTGCGCGAGACCGAGAAAGAGCCCGTGCTCTACGACGCCGGCGATGCTTTTCAGCGCGGCGCCAAGCGCATCGGCATCGGGGATGCGCAAAGCGTGCGCATCCAAAATGTAGTTGCCGCCATCGGTAATAACGGGCTCGTTCGACTTACCCGCAATGCGCAACGCCACTTCGTCGCCAGAGCACCCCGTCGCCCGCAACGCGTCCTGAATGCGCGCCTGCGTGAGTGAAAAGCCAAAGCGCGTGACTTCGACCGGCAGCGGAAACGCGCCGAGCGTTTCCACCCACTTCGAACTATCGGCGATCACCACCATCTGCTTTGACGCGGCAGCCACGATCTTCTCGCGCAGCAGCGCGCCGCCGCCGCCCTTGATCAGCCGAAACTGCGGATCGACTTCATCGGCGCCATCGACATCAACGTCGATCGCCGTGACCTGCGAGATCCCGAGCAGTGGCACGCCGTGCTGCTCGGCCAAATTGCGCGTCGCTTCCGACGTGGGCACGCCTTTGACTTTAAGGCCTTGCTTCACCCGCTCACCCAATTGACGCACGAAATGGGCCGAGGTTGAGCCGGTGCCGAGGCCGACGATCATGCCGTCTTCGATAAAATCGAGCGCGGCGATAGCGGCGTTCAACTTGGGATCGTTGCTCATGCCGGTTTGTCCTTGCGCTTCTTGGCGCGGTTCTTATCCGCCCAGCCCTCGATGTTCGCCTGCCGCGCGCGCGCAACGCCAAGCGCGCCCTCCGGCACATCCTTGGTGATCACGCTGCCGGTGCCCGTATAGGCGCCCTTGCCGATCGTGACCGGCGCAACCAGCGCTGTGTCAGAACCGATGAAAGCATCTTCGCCAATCGTGGTGCGATATTTGTCGAAGCCGTCGTAATTGCAGGTGATCGTGCCGCAGCCCAGATTGGCGCGCGCGCCGATATCGGCGTCTCCGACATAGGTGAGGTGGCTCGCCTGCGCCTTCTCTCCGAACGTCGAGTTCTTGATCTCGACGAAATTGCCGATCTTCACCTTCGGCCCAAGTTTCGTCCCTGGGCGCAGACGCGCAGACGGGCCGACATTGGCGCCCTCGCCGATCTCTGCGCCTTCGATGTGACAGAACGCCTTGATGCGCGCACCCTTCGCGATTTTCACGCCTTTGCCGAAGAACACGTTCGGCTCGATCACAACGTCAGCCGCGATTTGGGTATCGTGCGAGAAATAAACGGTCGCCGGATCGATTAGCGTGGCGCCTGCTTCCATGGCGGCGATGCGCATGCGCTGCTGAAAACCGGCTTCCGCCGCCGCGAGTTCAACTTTGGAATTTACACCTAGCGTATCCGCCTCAACGCCGATCACGACATTGGTCTGTTCACCTGCAGCGCGCCCCAGAGCGACCACGTCGGTGAGATAATATTCGCCCTTCGCGTTCTCGTTCCTCACTTGCGCCAGCAGCTTGAACAAGGTCCGCGCATCGGCGCACAGCACACCCGAATTGCAGAGCTTCACCGCGCGTTCCTGCGCCGTCGCATCCTTGTGTTCGACGATGCGTTCAACGCTACCGTCCGCGGCCAAGAGCAGGCGCCCGTACCCAGTCGGATCGCGCGCCTCAAAGCCAAGGACCACAAGCCCGCCTTTTTCGGCGCGCAGCGCAAACATCGCTTCGATGCGCTCGACCGGTACGAACGGCGCATCGCCATAGAGGATCACGATATCGCCGTCGAAGCCCGCCATCGCTTGTTCAGCCGCGCGCACCGCATGCGCAGTGCCCAGCGGCGGGTCCTGGATCACCGGGGCATTTGGCCCAAGCGCTTTGGCGACGTGCTCGCCTACGACTGGAGAATGCGCGCCCGTTACGATGATGGTCCGCGCAGCGCCGGTGTCGGCCGCGGCCGCAATCGCCCAATCCAACATCGCGCGGCCGCCCACTTCATGCAGCACTTTCGGCAATGCCGATTTCATCCGGGTGCCTTGGCCGGCGGCTAGAATGATTGCTGCTCGTGCACGGCTCATATGTTGAAGCGCCTGTTGTCCGAATCCTGGGTAAGTTCTAGCCCATGGCAGGCTAGAGGGGCATCCCATGACCAGCGGCGAACTCGCCGACGCCACCATTGTTTTCGACCTCGACGGAACGCTCGTCGACACCGCGCCGGACCTGGTCCGTGCGCTCAACGAAACGATGGCGATCGAGGGCCTGCCGCGCGTGAAACTAGACGCTGTGCGATCCATGGTCGGACAAGGCGCCCGGGTATTGATCGAGCGAGCTGCGGCCCGGGCCGGGGTGAACTTTCGCGATGAGAAACTCGACCAGCTGACCGAGGCGTTCGTGGAATTCTATCGCGCCGACATCGCCCGCGAGTCGCGCCCATTCCCCGGCGTTGAGGACACTTTGGCCGGCCTCGCCGCGATGGGCGCCAAACTGGCCGTGTGCACTAACAAGCGCACCGAGCTTTCGCTTCAGCTGCTGACAGCGCTCAACCTCACCGACTGGTTTGCCGCCATCGTCGGCGCTGACGCCGTGACGCAAAGAAAGCCGCACGCCGATCACTACCGCGCGGCGGTAGCGCGCGCGGGCGGGACGATCCGGCGTTCGGTCATGATCGGGGATACAGTCGCGGACGTGGCGACTGCGCGCGGCGCGGGCGCACCAGTGGCGGTTGTCGCATTCGGATATTGTGACGTCGGCGCCGAGAAACTCGGCGCCGACGTTGTTCTCAATAGCTTTTCAGAAGTAGCGCCAGCTTGCCGGCGCCTTTTGGCGATCCGCCCTTAATCGCAGCTCTTATGCGATCTCTAGGGGACCCCGCGTCGCTGGCGTCGTCCGCTGTTCGCGCTCGTTCGTGCTCGCACGCTTCGTCGGGAAACCATTGACCATGTCGCTACGGACATCCGTCCGTGCAGAGCGCATCGCAGCAACGAAACCCGCCTCAATCAGCTTGATGTCGACTTGATAGCCGCGATCGCGCCAATATTCCTCGATCCGCTGCTTTAGGCGGCGCGCGCCGTCAGTATTGCAGAAATCGTGATCCATTACGCTCCACCACCTACATTTCTATCGGCGCCGGGCTGGCTCAAGGCCCCGTCCGTACACGCGGGATTTCGCTCCCACGCCTTAGCGTCAGCCCCCTGATCGCTTCGCAGCGAAGGCATATTCATCACCAAGCGAGGCGTGGATGTGGCGAGCGGGACAAGATCGTAAAAGACGAAATCACGAACAGCTGATCGCGGTTTCGCGATTTCAGCAATTTCGTGCCTCACATCGCGTGGATGCCGGCATCGACCGCAACGAAAGCCCACAGACCGGCGCAACATTCGCGCTTTCGAGGAACCCGGCGACGTTCGACTAGGCCGTAAGTGACCGGTAACGCACTACGCGATTTTTACGAGGCGCGGACTTCTCGGGGCGCCTTCGAGGATTTCGGCTTAACGCGCTGCTTCAGGCGGCGGCGGAATTCGCGAACGGCGCGCGATCTCCTAAAATCGCTGTAGATCCGGTCCAGCGTGGCAGGCGCCGCGCTGAGCTCCACGCGCACGGCAAGTTCCGCGCCGGGCGCGCCGCACTTTTGGATGGTCACCGTCTGGCGCAAAGCCTGCGGCGCCGAGGCCAACACCGCTTCCACCGATGTCTGCACCACGAGGTTCTGGGCGCTATCACCCAGGTTGAGCCCAAGTTCAAAACGCGAGCGTTGTGGTTTCAGCTGGTACAAGCGCTGGTAGGCGCCGATAGCAGCATCGGCGATGCCTGGCGTCATCAGGGCGTTTCCGATCCGCTGCGGATCGTTGAACATCGCAAGCGGGCCGCCCGCCTCGCCCTTTGGCAAAGCGCGGGTGACAAGCGTTGGCCCTAAACCCCAAAGCAGGGTCATGTCGGCCCGCGCCGTCGAGGCGGCGGTGTCGATAATGATATTGGTTCTGGCCGGCGCGAACCGCAGCGCGAGCAACAGCACGACGATTACGCCGACGGCGACGGCGCCCCAGACAAGCATGCTATCCCCTTTGCCAAACCCGATCGGCCACCCTCTTAGGCCGGCCCCGCGCCCACGTCTGCTTGCGTCCCCAACCAGCCGAAGAACGTCGCAAGGCTCTCACGTTGCGCAGGCGGCATATACTCGAAATTGCGCCCGCGATCGATGATTTCCCAAAAATCCTTGCTCTCAACGTTCTCTAACTGACGGCGGATCTTCGACAAACGCTCCTGCGGCTCATCGTGCATATCGTCGGCGATGGCGCGGGCCCGATCCAACTGGTTGGTGGAGATATAGAAGGCGGCCAACTTCACCTGGGCTTTGCGGACGCCCATGAGCGCCTTTTCCTGCCCGCGCACAAAAGGCGGACGATCGAGTTCGAGAAATTCGGCGAGAATGTCCCGCTCAACCGGCGATGCGACCTCATTTGCGATCTGCGCCAGCGCCGATGAATCGTAGGCCACGGTCTCGGTGATGAAGCTTAGGTCCATCTCGAAACCGATGAGCCCGTAATACTTCATGTGGCGCACGCCCTCGAGCGCGGCCTTGTGCTGGCCCTTCTGCAACATCGACTCGACCAGCTTCCGGTACTGATTGAGCACGTTGTAAGCCGTGCGCACATCGCGCGCGTTCAGCGTCGAGCGCAGATACGAATTCATGAACCGATAGACGAGGCCGATCAGCTCTTGATCATCCGCATCGGCGGCGGCTTCGCCGATGTATCGCGTATCGATTGCTATCACGTAGGTGATGTCGCGCATCGAGCCGAGCGCTTCATTGTAGATGCTCAGATATTGGCGCATCACCTTCCATTCGATCCAGGTGCGGCGCAGTTCGAGATCGTGAAGCGACTCCGCGTCCATCGCGACGAAGTCTGGATTCTGTCGGATCTCGGGGCCGATCGAGTACCAGGTCTTACTCGCCTGCGGCTTCAGCTTCACATAATCGATCGCGAAATCCTTTAACGCGTCGACGGCGGCGCTCGCGATAATCTTGTCCTTCCCAGAGATCGAATTGTTGGCGATGTCGGTGAGTTCTTCGAGCGCGAAGAGCGTTTTCGCCTGCGCCTCGAAACATTTGCCTTGATCGTCTTCTTTTGCGCCATCTTCGGCACGCTTGATCGCGTCCTGGCGAATGTGCGCGATCAGAGTCCGCGGCTCCAGAAACCAAAACACATAGCCGAAATACGGCATCGTGATGATGAGCCCGCCCATGGTCATACAGAGCAGCACCAACAGCGTGATGCGCGGCACGTAGTCGCTGTGGCTGGCGGCAGACAACCAAACGCTCGCCACGCAGGTCACGACGTAATAGGCGGCGACATAAATGTTCAGCCGGTCGCGCAAGAACATGCGGGCGACGCCAGTGTACCGCTCGGCCGACAATTGCACGATAATGCTGACGACGGTGATGACGATACCGAACACCGCGGCGTTGACGCCGACGAGTGTCGAGATTGAATCCGTTGAGGGATCAAAACTGAAATAGCGCGCGAGCGGACCGCCGGACTCCGGTACTTCGCTCGGCAGCAAATAATAATCGGCGATATAGAAGGCCCAGAAAACGACAAGCGCGCCCCAGGCCAGCACCGCTGCTTGCAGCGCGAACCTTTGGTACGTTTCGCTGAAGCGGTTGGTCATACGCGTCCCACGCCACGGAATCCACGTGGCCCGATGGACTGGCGTGGGCGGCGGAAATCCACCGCCCACGTTTAAGTCAGATGCTCTCGAGACGCGACGTTACGATGCCGGCGATAATCACCGCCGCATAGCAAGCAAACATCAGCGCAGCGAATTGCGGGCCGAGCGATGCGTCAAGGTTCGGAAAGACGAACTGGAAGCTGTTGATCGTGTAGATGCCGATCAGCAGACCGGGCACCGCCATGATTGACGCCGCTTCCGAACGGTCCGTCGGCGCGACGTTCAAAATCTTGAGAAACGCAAACGTCACAACCAGCAACACCGCCGGCAGGATCATAAACATCCAAGAGATGCCATCGCTGCCCGAGGTGAAAACCTGCTCACCCATAAAACGGAACCCAAGCGCAATCGCGATCCAAAGCAAAAAGCCTACAAGCAACCACCGCACGATCATGTCGAACTCTCCCCTACGACCCGACCGAACCGGGTAGCGTTTGATAATATTACATTTGTCTCATGCGGGCGGCAATCTGCGCCGATCCCTGATCCGCGCACGAAACGTGCGCAACCCAATCACCTGAGCCGGGAAAACGGCGCGAGATGAGGCCAGAACCCCGATCACTTTTTGACGCCGATTGGACGCGGAAAACCCCATGTTTTCCGCGTTCTGAGCGTGACCGCAGTCACTCGAAAAACCACGGAGCGTTCCCTAAGGCCAAGAAAGCATTGACGGGCGGTAATTATTGGCAGCACGTTTCGCCCGCGTGGAGGAGACCCTGAAATGAGCGATGAATCGCTTTCGAAGAACGCCAAGGTGGGCATCGCCGCCATGGGCGGGATTACACTCGTGGCGGTTGCAGCTTTGGCCGTAGGCACCGTGTTGCCGCCGCTCAGCAATCAAAGCGGCGGCACGATCGCACCGGCGGAGCGCTACCGTTCGGCGCAAGTCTCCGACGCAGATGTCACCCTTGGCGACGACGCCGTGCCGCTTCTTATGCAGACGGACGCGTTCGAGCTGATGATCAACGATCCGTCGTTCCGGGCCCTTGCCTCGGATGCTGGCTTCGCAGCTCTCGCGCAGAACCCGCAAGCGCTTCTCGCCATGGCGCAGGACGCGCAGGCGTTCTCAGCTCTCGCGCGTGACCCGCAAGCCTTCTCAGCGCTCGCTCGCGCCGCAAACGCCGGCGCGGCCCAATCGATGGATGCGCAAGCCGCCAATGCGGAAGCGTTCGCCGCGATGGCACGTCACGCCAACGCCTTCGAAGCGATGGCGCGCCAGCCTCAAGCCTTCGCCGCGATGGCCCGCCACCCTCAAGCCTTCGCGGCGTTGGCCCGCCACCCGCAAGCGTTCGCGGCAATGGCGCGCAACCCGCAGGCCTTCGCCGCCTTTGCCCGCAACGGCAATTTCGCCGCCGCCGCACGCAACCCGCAAGCCACCACGGCGATGGCGCGAGACGCGCAAGCCTTCCAAGCCTTGGCCGGTGACGCGCAAGCGATGAGCGCACTCGCTGCCGACGCGCAGGCGTTCCAGGCTTTGGCTGCCGATGCACAAGCCTTCCAAGCGCTCGCGCGTGACGCACAAGCGTTTAACGCGCTCGCTTCAAACGCTGCTGCTTTCGATGCGATGGCGCGCAACGCCGAAGCGTTCCAAGCACTGGCCCGCGACGCACAGGGCCTCAGCGCCATGGCGCGCAGCGCGCAAGCGTTCGACGCCCAAGCCCGGTTGGCCCAAGCGCTCGACGCTCAAGCGGTCGCCGCTTTCGGGGCTAATGCGCAAGCCTTCTCGGCAATGGCGCGTGAGCCGCAAGCGTTCGCGGCCATGGCTCGCCACCCGCAAGCGTTCGAAGCACTCGCCCGCCACCCGCAAGCGTTTGCGGCCATGGCGCGCAACCCGCAGGCGTTCGCCGCCTTCGCGCGTGACGCCAACTTCGCGGCAGCCGCCCGCAACCCGCAGGCTAATGTGGCGATGGCGCGCGACGCACAGGCGTTCCAAGCGCTGGGCCGCGATGCGCAAGCGATGCGCGTGCTCGCTGCCGACGCGCAGGCGTTCCAGGCGCTGGCTTCCAACGCCCAAGCCTTCCAAGCACTCGCCCGGGATGCGCAGGCGTTTAACGCGCTCGCCTCGAATGCACAGGCGTTCCAGGCGCTCGCCCGCAACGCCCAGGCCTTCCAAGCTCTGTCGCGCGACGCCCAGGGCCTAGCCGCCATGGCTCGTAACGCGCAGGCGTTCCAGGCACAGGCTGCTGCGGCGCGCTCGGCGCAAGGCATCAACGCGCAGGCGTTCCAGCTGATGGCGCGTCACCCGCAGGCCTTCGCCGCCATGGCGCAGAACCCGCAAGCGTTCGAGGCCCTGGCCCGCAACCCGCAAGCGATGCAGGCGCTCGCCTCCAACGCTCAAGCGTTCACGGCGCTGGCCCGCAACCCGGCGTTCGCAGCGCTGGCGCGTGAGCCCGCGTTTGCGGCGATGGCACGAGACGCGAGCTTCGCAAGCGCGCTACGGGCGAATTGATACGGCGCGGCGCATCGCTTTAAGCGATGCGCCGCTTCGTCCGCCCGAAGCCGTGTTAGGCAAGGAGCGTGGATATCCGCGGGGGACTCTTTCTAGCGAGCTTGCTGTTTGCGCCGATCGCATCGGCGCAAACGCCCGCCGATAACGCCCCGCAAATCGCGGTCGATCCGCCCGCGGTTGATGTGGCCGCGCCCGAGGACACCGGGCCGCCGCCGCAGCAAGAGCCGCCCAGCCGCGCGCCCGAAGACATTCCAGTTATCGATCTCAGCCAAATCGAAACCGAAAACTTGCGCATGCTCTTCTTTGCGCCGCAGGAGAGCTATCTCACGCCCTATGTCGGCCGCAGCTTTGAGAATGCGTTGGCGTACCAACAGCGCATGTTCGATTGGGAGCCGTGGGAGCCGGTCACGGTTCTGCTCAAGGACTTCTCGGACTACGGCAACGCCGCAGCACGCTCTTCGCCGAACAACGCGCTGCTGATCGACATCGCGCCACTGAGTTTGGCGTATGAAACCTTCAGTCCCGGCGAACGATTCTTCACGCTGACCAATCACGAAGTCACGCACGTCGCTTTGATGGATGTGTGGAACGAGCGCGATGCATTCTGGCGCCGTTTCTTCGCCGGCAAGCCAATGCCGGTGCAGGAGCATCCGGAATCGATCCTCTACAATTATCTCACCACACCGCGCGTAAACGTGCCGCGCTGGTATCTCGAAGGCAGCGCCGTGTTCATGGAAACATGGATGGCCGGCGGCTTCGGCCGCGCGCAGGGCGCCTACGATGAAATGGTGTTCCGCTCGATGGTGCGCGATGACGCGCATTTTTATTCACCGGTGGGTTTGGAGTCAGAAGGCATCTTCGTCGACTTCCAAGTCGGCGTGAACGACTACCTCTATGGCACGCGCTTCTTCAGCTACCTCGCGCTCAACTACTCACCTGAGCAAGTCGTCCAATGGCTGCGCCGCGATGAGGACAGCGCCGCATATTACGGCACTCAGTTCCGACGCGTCTTCGGCCTGCCGCTTCACCAGGCCTGGCAGAACTGGATCGAATGGGAGTTCGAATTCCAGCGCGAGAACCTGGCTTCGGTGCACGCCTACCCAACGACGAACGCAAACGCTCTCTCACCGCGCGCGCTGGGCTCAGTGTCGCGCACCTTCGTCAATCCGGAGACCGGCGGCCTGATCGGCGCTTTCCGTTATCCCGGCGTGATCGGTCATATCGGCGAACTCACGCCCGGCAGCGGCGACATTCGCCACCTCACCGATATCAAAGGTGCGATGCTCTACCGCGTCACCTCGCTCGCCTACGACCCGAGCACCAACACCGCCTGGTACACGACCGACAATTACGCCTATCGCGACATCATGCGTCTCGATGTGGCGACCGGACGCGAAGAGATGGTCCTGCGCGATGCGCGCATCGGCGACATCGTGTTCAACCCATCCGACCGCTCGCTCTGGGGACTCCGCCACCTCAACGGCTACGTCACGCTCGTGCGCATGCCCGAGCCGCATACGAGTTGGAATCAGGTCCACACCTTCCCGTTCGGGCGCGTGCCGTTCGATCTCGATATTTCGGCTGACGGCTCAATGCTCGCGGCATCCGTGGGTGAAGTGAACGGCGATCAGTCCGTGCAGATCTTCCGAATGGCGGACCTCGCCGCTGGCGTCACCGAACCGTTCGCCCGCTTCAGCCTCGGCACATCAACGCCGGAAGGCTTCGTCTTCTCGCCGGACGGCCGCTACCTTTATGGCAGCGCCTACTACACCGGCGTCTCCAATATTTTCCGCTACGAGATCGCGACGCAGGAATTAGAGGCCGTCTCAAATGCCGAGACCGGCTTCTTCCGCCCGATCCCGCAGGCCGATGGCTCGCTCATTGTTTATGAGTACACAGGCGAAGGCTTCCGCCCCGCCGTCATCCAGCCAGAGCCGCTCGAAAGCCTCGGCAACATCCGCTTCCTGGGCGCCGACATCGCTGAGCGCCATTCCGTCGTGACGACGTGGACGGCCGGCCCGCCGAGCGCAGTCGATTTCGACGCCATGGTCACGGCGCAAGGCCATTACGTGCCGCGTGATGAAATGACGTTAGGCGCCGCCTATCCCGTCATCGAAGGTTATCGCGGCCGCGCGGCGCTTGGCTATCACGTGGTGTTCGAAGATCCGCTGCAGTTCAATCAACTGCACGCGACGCTCTCCTACACGCTGGATTCGCCATACGAAGACCAGGACTGGCACCTCGACGTCGAGTACCGGACGCTGAAATGGCGCTTCCGCTATTGGCACAATGACGCCGACTTCTACGACCTTTTCGGCCCCACCGAACGTGCGCGTGCGGGCGATGCGCTGATCGTCGGCTATCGCCATTCATTCATCTACGACCCACCGCGCCAACTCGATCTCGACGTAGAGGCGGCCTATTACACCGGGCTCGATACGCTCCCAGGCGCTCAGAATGTGCAAAGCCAGTTCGATACGCTGGCCTCGTTCAACGCCGAGCTTCACTACACCAACACAACGCGCTCGCTTGGCGCAGTCGATCACGAGCGCGGCTGGCGCTGGAACCTTGGCGTCGGCGCTGATCACGCCAACGGCGAGGTCTTTCCTAGCGTCCGTGGCGGGATCGATTTCGGCGTGCCGCTGCCGATGAACAATTCTTCGATCTGGCTCTACACCGCCGCCGGCGCGGCGGGCGGCGATGAGCTAAGCCCGCTCAGCAGCTTTTATCTCGGCGCCTTCGGCAACAACTACGTCGATGACCGCGAAGTGAAACGTTACCGCGAGTTCGACAGCTTCCCGGGCTTTGAGATCAACCAGATCGACGCGCAAAGCTTCGTGCGCTCGGTAGCGGAGATCAATTTACCGCCGGTGCGGTTCGAAGACATCGGCTCTCCGGGCTTTTTCCTGAGTTCAGTGCGCACGGCGGTGTTCGCCGGCGCCCTCGAAGCCGAACCCAGCATTGGCGAACGCCAATCCCACCAAACTATCGGCATCCAGACCGATTGGAATTTCACCGTCGCGCACCGATTGCCGATGGTGCTCTCAGTCGGCTACGCTGAGGGCTTCGAAGACGGCGAGCGCCGCGGCAACGAGGTGCTGGTCTCGCTAAAGATCATGTGATGCTCGCTGACCTCGTGCTGAAAGCGCTGATCGCTGTGGCGCCGGTGCTGATCCTGCTCCTGGTGTTCGATCGCCTGGACGTGTTCAATCTCATTCCAATGCGGGAGATCGGTGTGCTCGCGGGCGTTGGAGCCGGGCTCGCCGTGCTGACGTTCGTTTTGAACTGGCGGGTGATGGACGGCTTTCCGATCGGCTGGAGCGCCTTTACCCGCTACGTCGCGCCGCCAATCGAAGAGGCGATGAAGGCCGCGCCGATCATTTATCTGTTCTCGCGCAATCGCCTCGGCTTTAAGCTCGACGCCGCCATCGCAGGCTTTGCCGTGGGCGCGGGATTCTCCGTGGCCGAGAATGCTTGGTATCTTCTGACGCTCACCGGCACGAACATAACCGATTGGCTGGTGCGCGGCTTCGGCACGGCGGTGATGCATGGAGCTGCGACAGCGCTGTTTGCGATCATCGCGCACGAAATGTCGGAAAAGCAGTCCGAAAGCGCCGCGGCGCATTATAGCTTCAAGCCGCTGCTGTTTTTGCCGGGCTTCGCGGTGGCGACCGTGGTCCATTCAGCCTTCAACCACTTCCCGCAGCAACCGCTGATCGCCATGGTGCTCACGCTGCTGCTCGCGCCTCTTACGCTGTTCTTGACGCTCGCACGAAGCGAGCGCGCGACGCGCCATTGGCTCGCGGCGGACGCGGCGGCGCACCGCCAGCTGCTCGACGATATTCGCGCGGGGCGTTTCGCCGAGAGTAAAGCCGGCGCCGCGCTGCACGAGGCCGGCGCGATCGGCAGCGTACCCGCGGCGGAGGTCATGTCTTACGCGGAGCTAAAGATGGAAATGGTGCTGCGCGCCGAAGAGCTCATCCTCGCCAGTCACGAGGGTGAAGGCGCAACTGCGGGCGAACCTGAGCGCCAAAAGCTCCGTCACCTCGATACGTTGGAGCAGCGCTTAGGCAAAACCGTCGCCGCCGCCATAGACTCGCGCCTCGGCTTCACACGCAACGATTTGTACGAGCTGAGCCGTCTGCGCGCACGCTTATCGGATTAAACCGCAGAACGGTCCAATCGATCCTCAGCCCTACAACGGCGCTTGAAAATATGCGCCGCCGGAGCGGTAACGTTCGAGGCGCTCAGGCTCGCGCGGATCGACTGCGCACAATAAAGAATATTTGTTCCGGGACTCGATACTTAGCTGGGAGGCGTAAAACGGTACCCGACACCTGGTTCGGTGGACACGAGCACCGGAGCATCCGGGTTTATTTCAACCTTCTGCCGCAAGTGCCGCACGTGCACGCGTAGAGCTTGCACGTCCGCACTAGCATCGTCCGGCCAAGCCGATTGCAGCAGCTGGCGATGTGTCAGCACCTTCCCGGCATGGAGCACAAGTTGATGCAGCAACCCGTATTCGCGCGGCGTGAGCTTGGGGTCTTCACCCCCGACACGCACGATACGCTTGCCGAGATCCACATAAAGGCGGCCATCATCGTAAATCGCGGGCGCGCCCTGCATTTGCACGCGGTGGCGAAGCGCGACCCTCACGCGCGCCATGAACTCCGCAACGCCGAACGGCTTGGTGATGAAATCATCGGCGCCGAGATTGAGCGCCTGCACCTTGCGCGCCTCTTCATCGAGCGCAGAGAGCACGAGGATCGCTGGCTTACTCATGGCGATAAAGGACGCAATGAGTTCCGTGCCGTCGCCATCGGGCAGCCCAAGATCGAGCACCACAAGGTCCGGCTTCAGCTTCTCGCCAGCCGCACGCGCCTCCGCGATCGTCTCCGCTTCGACAACCTCAAAGTCCTCGGCCACGAGCGTAGAGCGGAGAAATCGCCGGATGGCTTTCTCGTCATCGACGATCAGGGCTTTGAGACGGATGGTCGGCATGGACCGTCAATTCATGCCGTGGCGGACTCTGGAAACGCAAGCGTGAACATGGCGCCGGCGTGCGCGCGCCGGTTCTGCGCCTCCACTTTAGCGCCCATCAGCGCCGAAAAGCCGCTGACGATAGCCAGACCAAGCCCGGTGCCGCCCGCTCTAGCTTTGTCGCCGCGGAAGAAGCGATCAAAGATGCGGGCCTCCGCATTGGTGGGCAAACCTGGCCCGTTATCGGTGACCTGAAACACGATCCCACCATCCTGCATGCGCGCCGCAAGCCGCACCTCGCCGCCATCCACCATGCGTGCGCCATGCGCGATCGCGTTCTCGACCAGATTGAACAGTGTTTGATGCAACAGCGTGGCGTCGGCGGTGAGTAAAGGCAGGCCAGGCGCAACGTCGCCATCCAGCCAGACGCCTTCCGCAATCGGCTCCGCGCGCTTCAATACAGCGGAGACGACATCAGCAACATCCAGCGGCTCGACCTTGGTCTTCACGCCGCCAGCTTCCAAGCGCGTCATGTCGAGCAGCTTCACGACATAACGCTGCATTCGCTCAGCCTCGCTCTCTATGCCGGCAAGCAATTCCGTACGCGTGGCCTCATCGTGCTTGTCGCCATACGTGCGCAGGCTGGACGCGGCGCCGAGAATGCCAGCGATAGGCGTTTTCAGATCGTGCGAGAGAGAGGCCAACATGGTGGCCCGCAGCCGCTCTCCCTCCATTTCGATACGGCCCTCTTCATAAGCACGGGCAATGTGCGCGCGCTCTAGAGCCGTCGCCGCCTGATCGGACATCGCGTCCAAACGCCGCCGCTCCTCTGGCGAGAGTGGCGTTTCGCGCCCGATCGCCAGCACGCCCGCGAAAAGGCGCGACGTCCTCATGGGTACAAACAGCCAGCGCGCGCCGGGTAAAGTATCTGAGCCACGCCCCGCGGCCTGACCCTTGTCTGCGGTCCAGCGTGCGGCGGCCATGTCCGCGTCGTTTAGGTTTGCGCCCCCAGGCGCTGTGCCCGCCAAACGCAAATCGTTGACGCCTACTCGTGCGAACACCGCGCATTCCGCATCAAACGAGCGGGCAGCATAAGCGGCGAGCGTCTGCGCCACTTCATCTTCGGTGGCGACACTCGCGAGCCCTTTCGCCAGTCCGTAAAGCTCACGCGACGTCTTGGCTTCAGCGCGGGCCGACTGGGTCTGTTCGCGCGCACGGGACGCGAGGAACGACACAAGGATCGCCGCGCCCGAGAACGCGATGATCGCCAGCACATTCTCAGGATCGGCGACGGTGAAGGTGTAACGCGGCTCGGTGTAAAACCAATTGTAGGCAAGCGCGCAGCTGATGCCTGTGATCAACCCTGACCACAGCCCTCGCGTCAACGCACTGATCAGGACCGCCGCCAGGAATACCAAGCTCAAATTGTTGACGCCGATGAACGCATCCAGTGGATAGGCGACCGCCGTAGCCGCCGCCGTCATCACCACGCTTTCAATAACTGCGCGAGAGGACAGCGCCGGCTGCGGGATCAAATTGCCGAGCGCTCGTTTACGCGCACCCTCACCCTCTTCCGGCACTACATAGATGGCAATCGTCTCCGCCGCATCGATCAACTCACGCACGACCGAGCCAAACACGATCTCGAAGAGCGGCGGCCGCTTGGCCTTGCCGACGACGATCTGCGTGACGTTCTGGTCTTTAGCGTAGGCGATCACGGTGTCGGCGATGCGATCGCCGGGCAGTGTGGCGGTTTCGGCGCCGAGGCGAGCGGCTAAACGCAACGTCTCAGCGATACGACCGCGTTCAACTTCCGAAAGCCGACCATGTCGCGCCGTCTCCACATAGACTGCGACCCATTGCGCCTTGGCGCGGTCAGCGACACGCTTAGCGTGACGCACGACTTCCGCCGCGTCTGGCCGATCATCGATGCACACGAGAATGCGCTCACTTGCCGCCCAGGGGGTGCTCTCCCCTTGCGCTTGGCGAAGGCCACGCACTTGCTGATCAATACGGTCGGCGGCGCGCCGCATGGCAAGTTCACGTAAGGCCGAGAGATTGGCGGGCGCGAAGTAATTGCGAATAGCGCGCTGCGCCTGTTCTGGCGCGTAAACCTTGCCTTCTTTCAGGCGCTCGATCAGCTCCTCCGGGGTAACATCGATCAGCTCGATATCATCAGCGCGATCGAGCAGCGCATCTGGTACAGTCTCGCGCACCCGAACACGCGTGATGCGGGCGACGATGTCGTTGAGGCCCTCCAGGTGCTGGATGTTGAGCGTGGACCAAACATCGATCCCGGCCGCGAGTAATTCTTCTACATCCATCCAGCGCTTGGGATGGCGTGAGCCGTCGACATTGGTGTGCGCAAGTTCATCGATCAGCGCGATCTGTGGGCGGCGCGCCAACAGCGCATCGATGTCCATCTCCTCCAACTCTTGACCGCGATAGCCAAGCTTGCGCTTCGGAATGATCTCAAGGCCTTCGCACAGCGCCAGCGTCTCTCGCCGGCCATGGGTCTCGACAACGCCCGCGACGATATCGACGCCGTCGGCCAATTTCTTGCGCGCGTCCGACAGCATCTCATACGTCTTCCCGACGCCAGGTGCTGCGCCGAGATAGATCTTGAGCTTGCCGTGGCCTTCAGCTTTCGCTTGCGCGAGCAAGGCGTCTGGCGAGGGCCTGCGATCTTCTGGGTCTGTCATGGCCTTAGCTTTGGGCGAGGTCGTCCAGCGCGAGATTGAGCTGGAGCACGTTGACGCGCGCCTCGCCCAGGATACCAGCGATTGGCGCCTCGGTATGTGTTTCGATCAAGTCGCGCACAGCTTCGAGGCTTAGCCCCCGTGCCTCAGCGACGCGCGCCGCTTGGAAATAAGCGGCCGTCGGCGAGATATGGGGATCAAGGCCCGAACCGGAAGCGGTCAGGAGATCGATGGGGATTTCGCTCACCGGCACGCCGTAGCGCGCCGCCTCCGCCGCGACACGATCAGCCAACGCTTGCGATGTCGGGCCGAGGTTAGAGCAGCCGCTCGAAGCTCGCGCGTCATAACCATCACCCGCCGCGGAGGGGCGGCCCCAGAAATAGTCGTCGCGCGTGACCGTTTGGCCGATCAGCGCGGAGCCCACCACCTGCCCATTGCGGACGATAGCAGACCCATCGGCGGCGCTTGGGAAAAGCGCCTGGCCAATGCCCGTCATCGCTAGCGGATAAGCGATGCCAGTGAGCAGTGTGAACAACGCCAGGAGAACAAGCGCGGGACGGAGTGTCTGCAGCATAAGGAGCCTCAAGCCAGGTGGAGTGCGGAAACGGCGACATCAATCAGCTTGATGCCGATGAACGGCGCCACCAGGCCGCCGACGCCGTAGATCGCAAGATTGCGCGCCAACAATTGGCCCGCCGGTGCCGCGCGCCATTTCACCCCGCGCAGCGCGAGCGGGATAAGAAACGGGATGATGATGGCGTTGAAGATGATGGCCGAAAGAATGGCGCTCTCGGGGCTTGAGAGCCCCATGATATTGAGCACGCCGAGCCCCGGATAGATCACGGCGAACATCGCCGGGATGATGGCGAAGTATTTTGCGACATCGTTGGCAATCGAGAACGTCGTCAGCGAACCGCGCGTCATCAAGAGCTGCTTGCCGATGGAGACGATCTCAATGAGCTTGGTCGGGTCGCTGTCGAGATCGACCATGTTGCCGGCTTCGCGCGCGGCGGGCGTGCCCGTCTGCATAGCGACGCCGACATCGGCTTGCGCCAGCGCTGGTGCGTCATTGGTGCCGTCGCCGCACATGGCGACGAGCTTGCCAGCCGCCTGCTCGTTGCGGATCAGAGCGAGCTTGTCCTCCGGCTTTGCTTCGGCGAGGAAGTCATCCACCCCCGCTTCAGCGGCAATCGCGGCGGCCGTCAGCGCATTATCGCCGGTGATCATCACCGTGCGAATGCCCATTCGGCGCAGCTCGGCGAAGCGCTCCTTGACGCCGCCTTTGACGACATCCTTCAAATGCACGATGCCAAGCACCTGGCCGCTCTTGGCCACAGCCAGCGGCGTGCCGCCCTCGCGCGCAATGGCCTCAGCGGCGCGGCGCACATCGCCGGGAACGTTCGAGCCGCCGTTCTGTGCGCTCACGAACGCGAGCACCGAGTCCACCGCGCCCTTGCGGATCGAGACACCGTCGATGTCGACACCGCTCATCCGGGTTTGCGCGGTGAATGGCACAAACTTCGCGTGCGTCGGCGCCATCTCGCGGCCACGCATCTCAAATCGCTCCTTAGCGAGCACCACGATCGAGCGTCCCTCGGGTGTTTCATCTGAGAGCGAGGCAAGCTGCGCTGCGTCCGCCAAGTCGCGTTCGGTGACGCCCGGCGCCGGGACGAACGCCACGGCTTGACGGTCTCCCAGCGTGATGGTGCCCGTCTTGTCCAGCAGCAGCACATCCACGTCGCCCGCGGCTTCAACAGCCCGCCCAGACGTAGCGAGCACGTTGAAGCGCACCAGCCGATCCATACCGGCGATGCCGATAGCGGAGAGGAGGCCGCCGATCGTTGTCGGGATCAGAGCGATGAACAGCGCTGCAAGCGCAACGACACTGACACCGCCACCGGCGTACGACGCAAGCGCCGGGACGGTGGCGACCGCCAGCACGAAGATCAGCGAGAGGCCAGCCAGGAGCACCGACAACGCAATCTCGTTCGGCGTCTTCTTGCGGGATGCGCCTTCGACCAGCGAGATCATCCGGTCGAGAAAGGTCGAGCCCGCCGTAGCCGTTACGCGCACGACGATACGATCGGAAAGCACGCGCGTGCCCGCCGTAACCGCCGAGCGATCGCCGCCCGCTTCGCGAATCACCGGCGCGCTTTCGCCGGTGATCGCGCTCTCATCGACCGTGGCGACGCCCTCGACGACCTCGCCATCTGCCGGGATCAGCTCGCCCGCCACAACTTCCACTGTCTCATCAATCTTCAGATCGCTCGCGGCGACCGCCACCTGCGGCTTTCCACCCACAATACGCCGCGCCATCAACTCCGAGCGTGCGCGCCGCAAGCTCGCGGCTTGCGCTTTGCCTCGCCCTTCAGCGACGGCTTCTGCGAACGCCGCGAACCACACGGTCAACCAAAGCCACAGCGCAATCTGGCCGGCGAACGACGTCTCGTCGCCGCTGCCGAAGAGATCGCGCACGAACAGGATGGTCACGTAGAGCGCAACAAGCTCGGTCGCGAACATCACGGGATTGCGCCACATCTTCAGCGGGCTCAGCTTGGCAAAAGCGTCGAGTGCCGCCGGGCGAAGGATGGCGCTGTCAAACAGCGACGCCGGTTTGCTTTTCTCAGACATGGATTTCATGCCCCCTAGAACAGATCTCCAGCGGTCGCTTCGGCCAAAGGCCCAAGCGCAAGCGCTGGGAAGAAGGTGAGCGCGCCGACGATGACGATGATGAAAGCGAGCAGGAAGATGAAGAGCGGCCCATTAGTCGGGAACGAGCCCACCGAGGCCGGCGCACTCGCCTTTGCCGCCAGGCTGCCAGCGATCGCCAGCACCGGAATGATGACAAGGAAGCGCCCGATCAGCATCGCGGCGGCTTGCGCATAGGTGTAAAAGTCACTCGTCGCCGTGAGACCGCCGAACGCCGAGCCGTTGTTGCCCGCCGCCGAAGCGAAGGCATAGAACATCTCGGTGAAACCGTGCGGGCCGGCGTCTTGCAGGCCAGCGCGCCCTGCTTCCGTCGACGCCGCGAGCGCTGTACCAATCAGGATCGCAAGCGGCGAAGCCAGGATCGCGAGCACGGAGAGCTTCACGTCGCGCGCTTCGATCTTCTTGCCGAGATAAGCCGGCGTGCGGCCGACCATGAGACCGGCCACGAAGATCGTCAGGATCGCGAAGACGAGGATGCCATAAAGGCCCGCGCCGACGCCGCCAACAATCACCTCGCCCACCAGAATGTTTACCAGCGGGACCATTCCGCCGAGCGCAGAGAAGCTGTCATGCATTGCGTTGACCGCGCCGCAGGATGCAGCTGTCGTGATCACCGCAAACAGCGCTGACGCCGCGATGCCGAAGCGCGCTTCCTTACCTTCCATGTTGAGCGCGCTCGGATCGACGCCCGCGGCGACCAGCGCCGGGGTCGCCTGCGCTTCCGCCCAGTAGGTCACGCCCACGGCGAGCAAAAACAGAACGCCCATCGCTCCCAGCAGCGCCCAGCCTTGGCGTTCATCACCGACCATGCGGCCGAACATGATCGTCATCGCCGCGCCGATGGCGAAGATGGAGAGCATCTGAATGAGGTTCACCGCCGCGCCCATATTCTCAAACGGATGCGCGGCGTTGACGTTGAAAAAGCCGCCGCCATTGGTGCCGAGCATCTTGATTGCGATCTGGCTGGCGACCGGGCCGACGGCGATGTCCTGCCCGGCGCCTTCAAGCGTCGTCGCATGCAGTGAACCTGCCAGCGTTTGCGGCATGCCGAGCGCGATGAACGTAAGCGCCATCAGGATCGAGATCGGCAACAGCACGTAGAGCACGCCGCGCGTCGTATCGACCCAGAAATTGCCGATCGTTCCCGCGCCCTTGCGCGCAAAACCCCGCGCGAACGCCACCGCCACCGCCATGCCGACGGCGGCGGAGACGAAGTTCTGCACCGTCAGCCCCGCCATTTGCGAGAAATGGCTCATCGTGCTTTCACCGCCATAGGCTTGCCAATTGGTATTGGTTGCGAAGCTGACAGCCGTGTTCATGGCGATATTCGGCGCGACGCCCTCGAAGCCTTGCGGATTGAACGGCAGCGCGCCTTGCAAGCGCAGCAGCGCGTAAAGCCCCAGCGTGCACAGCAAGCTGAACACCACGAGCGCGAGCGCGTAGCCTTTCCAGTCTTGCTCTTGCTCCGCCTTCACGCCGCCGAGCGCGTAGAAGCCGCGCTCAATAGGACGGAGCACCGGCGACAGCACCGTGCCGCGCCCGGCGTACACAGCATCAAGATAAAGCCCGAGAGGCCGCGCGATCGCGGCCACGAGCAGTACGAACCCAAGGATCAGGGTCCAGCCTTCCAATGTCATGTGATGTCGCCTTTAGAAGCGCTCAGGCCGCAGCAGCGCAGCGAGAAAAAGAATGAGCAGCGCAGCCCCAAGCGCGCCGCCGAGAAGAAAATCGAGGCTCATCTTCAAAGCCTCCGTTCGCCCGCGAGCGCCGCGCCGATCAGCGCGAACGCGAGCAGAATAAAACCGATGGCCATCAGATCCGGCATGCATGGCCCTCTCTCAATTGAACCAGAGATGCCGTGCGCCGCATAAAGGATCGAGGCGCCCGCGCGGCCCAGGCCATTAAGATCGCATTAAGAACGGCCGCCCCCTCAACGACGCCTGAGCCGCGGTTGACAGCGCCACCGCGCCTCCTCACGACAGCGGGCAACGGAGACTTTGGGTGCGCCAAGCCATTGCAACGATCCTGCTGACGTCGGTTGCGGCGGCGATCACATTGGCGTTGCTTTATGCGCTCGGCCCAGACTGGGCGAGCTTCGCACCGGCGACCTGCCTTGCAAGCCATTGCTTCTGCGAAAGCCTAAACACTGGCGCACTTATCCTGCAGCCTGCCAATAGCTGGTCGTCGCTTGGCTTCGTCTTGGTCGGGTTTTGGATCATGCTCGGCGCTCGGGCTCAACGCAAAGACACGGCGTTTCGCGATTGGCCAGCACTTTGGTTTGGCCTTACCGCGGTGGTCATCGGGGTAGGCAGCTTCTTGTTGCACGCCACCCTGACGCTTTGGGGCCAATTCTATGATGTGCTCGGCATGTATCTGATGAGCGGATTTGTACTTACGTACGCCGTCCAACGCTGGCGCGGTTGGTCGAACGGGACGGTCTTCACCCTCTATATAGCAGTGTGCGCCCTGCTTGTGGCATGGCTTTGGGCCACGCCGGAAGCGCGGCGTTGGCTATTTGCGCTCGTGCTCGCGCTCGCCATTCCGCTTGAGATGATCCTCGCGCGTCCGCGCCGCCCTAAGGTGCGGGCCGGGTTCTTCTACGCCGGCCTGATCGCCAACACGGCCGCATTCGCGATCTGGAGTCTAGACAACACCCGCACGCTGTGCGCCCCCGATAGCCTGCTGCAAGGCCACGCCGTGTGGCATGTCTTGGGCGCCGTCGCGGTACTTTTGAACTACAGCTACTATCGCAGCGAGTGCGCGCCTCCGGAGCGCCGAGGCGCCGTCTAAAGCAAGCGCCTCCACCCGCCCCCAACCACTCCGACCAGGGCAAATTCCCGCTATTCCCTTCTATTCTAGTTGTATTCCTGGCATTCCTGCCAATGACTAGGCCCCATGCAATTCGGCGAATACCTCAAAAACCGGCGCACCGAACTCGGGTGGACACAGCCTGATGCGGCGACCAAAGCCGGCATTGAGCAGTCGTATTTATCGAAGCTTGAGACAGGCAAATCGTTTCCGTCTCAGGAGGTTTACCAGCGGCTGGTTACGGCGCTGACCCTCGACACGGAGGCCCTCGTCGCAGCCGTCGAACCCGCCGAGCTTGACCGGCTCAGCGACATTGCAGCGGTGCGCCAGCATCTACTCCAGCGCGAACATGGCATGCGTTCGACCACCCGCCGCTGGCTCTATGCCGGGCTCGCCGCGTTGGTCGCCGGCGGCGCGCTCATAGGTCTGGCCCAGATCGACCGCGGCGGCGCGGCCACGCATTACACTTATCAGTCGTCGGGCGTGATCCTACCGGGTGAGAGCCTTGATGTATTCGGCGGCGTCGACGATACGCCCGCGCCGTCAGAGCCTGACTATGCGGACCGGCTTGCCACGCGCGACGCGCTCATCGCGCGCATCGATGAGCAGACGATTTCCATTCCCGACATGCGCGGGCCGTCGTTCACGGAAAGCCTACCTCAAGGGCGGCGTATCTGGGCGCTCGTCGGCGCAAATGCGGTGCTTGTGCCGGCGCGGTTTGGTTGGGGTTTAGTCCCCGGCTTTGCACTGATCATCGGCGGACTCGGATGCTTCTTCATTAGTTGGCGCAGACCCTGAGGATTTCAATGAGAATAATGGCATTGATTGCCGCCACGGCTCTGGCGAGCTGCGCAACCAGCGCGTTGCCTGCTGCCGAGACTTTGTTGCGCGGGGAACCGCTCGATGCACACATCGAGTCGCTGATGGCGCGCGAAGAGGTGGTGGGGCTGGCTGTCGCGGTGATTGAGCGCGGCGAGATCACGCATGTGCGGGCCTACGGCTATCGCAATCGCGAGAACGCCCTGCCGCTCGAAACCGATACGATCATGTACGGCGCCTCCGTCACCAAAGCGGCGTTCGCGTACATGGTAATGCAGCTGGTCGATGAAGGCCGACTCGATCTCGATCGTTCAATTGCGGATTATCTGCTGCGTCCGCTGCCAGACTATGAAGATTACACGGATCTCGCCGGGGACGAACGGTGGCGTCAGCTCACGCCGCGCATCCTTCTCTCGCACACGAGCGGCTTCGCGAACATGCGCTTTCTTGAAGAGGATCGCCGCTTGCGCTTCCACTTCACGCCGGGCGAACATTACGCCTACTCCAACGAAGGCATTTGGGTTCTGCAGACCGTGCTTGAAGAAGGCCTCGGTCTCGATGTCGGCGCGGAGATGCAGCGGCGCGTATTCGATCGCTTCGGCATGACGCGCACATCTATGCAATGGCGCGACGATTTCGCCGGAAATCTGGCCGATGGGTATGCAATGGACGGCACGTTCGAACCCCACGATCGCCGGGACAACGTCGCCGCCGCCGGTTCTATGGATACGACGATCTCAGACCAAGCGCGCATGTGGCGCGATATGTTTAGAGGCGTTGGGCTTTCTCCAGCGGCACGCGCAGAGTGGGTGCGCGCGCAATTTCCGATACGTACGAGGCAGAAATTCCCAACGATCCCATTCTACAACTCCGTCGACCCGCGCGGCGAAGCGACTAGCCTTTCCGCTTCGCTCGTGGGAGAAACCTGGGTGAGCCCGAGTGAACGCTATTTCTCAAAAGGCGGACACAATGATTGGACCGGAAATCTTGTGATCTGTGGTGAGACACAGCAGCGCTGCCTAGTGATGTTGGGCAACAGCGTCCGCGCGGAAATCATCTTTCCCGAGATTGCGGAACTCATTCTAGGCCAGACCCAGTTTCCATTTTGGTGGATATATCCGGAGCTTCACAGCGAAGAATGACGATTACCGCGCGCTGCAAACACCAAGCGCCATGAGCCTCCGATCGGGAATGGCTCCGCAATCAACGCGAGAAACGTCGGCGCCCGCTTGAAATCCCATCCGAAAATGGTGGGCGCGACAGGGATTGAAGCTGTCGATGCTGCCCTGCGGCCCATAATTTACAAGACTCCTGCAAACTGTTTCCCGTCCGTTCACCCATCGTAGAATCAACGATTTAGGCAGTGAGTTTGCAGCCTTTTATCTCCTGGTGCGCGTCGGCCAGCTTAACCTCTGGCGCGGCGTACAACATCACACTTCCCCGGAACTCGATGTGTGGGACAAAGCAGGAGATGCTGTTCACGCCGCGCACGGGATAGCCTCGCGGGCGCGGCCTGGGACCGCGAAGGCCACATCTTGAAGGCGGCCACCGGGCATCTGTGCTTCTGTGCGTCCGCGCGCTTCGCGCGCGCTGGCGCAATCAAGCCAACCCTCGCTGCACAGCCCGGCAACGAAATCGCCAAGCAGATCGACGCGCAGCGTCCAGCTGGCGCGGACGTGCGGCTGGACGCCATGATCGCCGCGTGCCTCGACTTCCGTGGAACCTGAAGCGGCAAAATGCTCTTCATTGATCGGGCCCTACTTTACGCAGAGGTCGTAGGCGACGTGGCGAACCAAGACCCGCAGCAAGACGCGCAAGCAACCCGCCCGCATTACCACCCGATCGGGATTGCGTTTCATCGCGCGATGGCAGCGCTCGTCTTCTTCCAACTCGGCTGGGGCTGGTGTACGAGCCTGCAGCCCGCTGGCTACGCCAAGGTCGACGCTTACGCGATCCACGCCCTGTGCGGCATGATCCTTCTTGCGCTCGCGTTTTTACGCGCCGGCTGGCGCACGATCGCGCCGTTCATTTTGCCCGCGCTTGAAAAGCCCGAAGACCTGCCGGGCTGGCAAAGGCGGGCGGCCGAAGCCACCCACATCGCCCTCTACGCTTTGATGTTTGTGCTGCCGCTATCGGGATGGCTCATGCTTTCAGCCGGGGCCACGAGCAATCAGATCCACCTTGCATTCGGACTGAGCGCGCCCGCGCTTCCGTTCACCGCCGAACTCAGCTTTATCGAAAGCGCGCATTTGGAGCAGACCGCCGAGACTATCCATTTTTATTGCGTCTGGGCGTTAATGGCGCTGGTAAGCGCCCATATCGGCGCGGCGCTCAAACATCATTTCATCGATCGCGATGATGTACTGGCGCGGATACTGCCCATTCTGGCGCGCGCCGAGGCGTCGGGCGCGCGCAGCAGAAGCGCCGACACGACCGCAAACGCCGCGAGATAAACGCCGCCCGCCGGGGCCCACATGATGAGGCCCGCCAATTGCTGATCGCTTAGGCCGCTCATGCCCCACAGCATTGCAAAATCGCCGTAGGCATAAAGCGGTGTCGGCGACAGCACCAGAATCGCGGCCATAACACCCATATGAACGAAGGTCGCCAAGACGAGCATCGCACCGACAAAGGGCGCCGTGTCGCGACGCAACACCGAAGCGGCGAACATAAGCCCGGTGAAGAGGAAACTGAGATGCTCGGCCGTGTGGACGCCGTCATCTCGTAAGGCAAAATTGAAGAGCGCCGGAATGTGCCAGAGCCAGATTGCAAGCCCGTGCAGGCTTGTCGCGATCAACGGGCGGGTCAGCCAAGACCAAATTGCGGTGGCGATCCGCACGGGCGGCCAGCGCGCCGCATTCCGCCAAGAGGCCGGCGTCGCCCAGACCAACGCTGTCGCTGGCGCTCCTAAGATCAAAAGCGGCGGCGCCGCCGCGGCGAGCAGCAGGTGTTGCACCATGTGCGCCGAAAGCAGCGTCTCACCGAGCGGATCGAGCGGTGAGATGAGCGCGATGACCAGGATCACTTCGCCGGCGGCGAAGCTCGCTACGCGCGCAGGCAAAATGATGCGCCCGAAGCCCGCACGGCGCCATGCGCGCAGCACACCGCGCCCATAGAGCCAATGGAGGGTCAGCAGCGGTCCCCAGATCCAAACGTCAAAGCGCCAGTGATGCCAAATTTCATCAGGTCCAATCGGCAGACCGTCACCGTGCGCAAAAACCAAAGAGGGATAGGCGGCAAACGCAAAGAAGATGAGCCGGCCGATCAAGGCGAGCGCTCAAGATACGCCGACAAGGCTGCGATCTCCTCGTCTTTGAGCGCGCGCCCGATGCGGCCCATTTCATCGTTTGGATCGTTTCTGCGGACGCCGCGACGCCATCGATCGAGTTGCGCTGCGGTGTAGGCCGCCGGTTGCGCCGCAATGTGCGGGCCCGCTTCGATGCTTCCGGCGTCAAGAGAATGGCAATCGGCGCAGGCGCGCACACCGCGCGTTTCATCGCCCCGCCAGATCGCGGGCGCCGGCGCTGTTGGCGCGCCAATGTCGATCGTTTGCGTGGCATAATAGAGAGCTACTGCGCGGCGCTGACGATCCGTAAGAGCGCGTGCGATCGGCGTCATCACATCGTCGGGACGCGTTTGGCGCGCATAGTCCTCGAGTTGCTTTGCAATATAGCCCGCTTCAAGACCGGCGAGCCGAGGCGCGTCCCCCCGCCCCTCGCCCGTGAAGCCGTGACACGTAAAGCAGGCATGGCGTGCGTCCACCGCGCCGAAAGCAATCGCGCGCCCGTCGGGCTCGCGCGGGGCGCTCACCGGGCCGCCGCAGGCGCTCAAAACACTCGCCGCCACTCCGGCAAGACAAGAAAATCCGCGCATCGAAACGGAACCCGCTACGCCCATTCGTGTTCCCAACGCGGGAGGCAGGGCCGCGCATGAACCCACAAAGTGAACGCGATTCGCCCCTTTGGCCGCCGCAAGCGCTCGACCCCGCCGGCCCGTTCGCCGCCCCACTTGCAGAAATTTCCTGGGTGATGCTCACGATGGGCGCCGCGGTGCTCGTGATCGTGCTCGCCGCTTTGGTTTTGGCGCTGAGTGGCTCGGCGCGCAGCTGGATGGCGCACAATAAGTTTGTCTTCGCCGCTGGGTTTAGTTTCCCCGTCATCGTGTTGAGCGCGGCCCTTATTTATGGGTTGACCACGACCGCGCGATTGACTGATCCACCGGGCGCTAATGAATTGCGCATCCGTGTCATCGGCGAGATGTGGTGGTGGCGCGTGCTTTACATGGACGGCGATCGCGTCGCATTCGAAACGGCCAACGAGATTCGCATTCCAACCGGCGCTCCCGTCACGTTTGAATTAGAATCTGCCGACGTCATCCATAGCTTTTGGGTCCCCCAACTCGGCGCCAAGCTTGATATGATCCCAGGCCGGCGCAATTTGCTGCGCTTGCAAGCTGATCGGCCGCAAACCTATCGCGGCTATTGCACCGAGTTCTGCGGCGCAGCCCATGCCTTGATGGCTTTCGAGGTCGTCGCCGTGACGCCAGAGGCGTTTGCACAATGGCGCACAGCGCAAGCAGCGCCCGTACTTCCACGCACGGGTGATCGCGGCGCTGCACTGTTCGACGCCGCCGGCTGCGCCGCTTGCCATGCAGTGAGAGGAACGTCGGCGCTGGGCCGCGCTGGGCCCGACCTCACGCATTTTGCCAGTCGCCGCACGCTCGGCGCCGGCATTTTACCCAATGACGCGCCAACCCTTCGCCGATGGATCGCCAATGCAGACGATCTAAAGCCGAGCGTACGCATGCCCTCCTATGAGAGCCTGAGCGATGCCGATCGCGAGGCTCTCGCGCTCTATCTTGAGGGATTGAGATGAAGAGCGAGACCGGCTTCGATCACGACCTCTATAAACGCTTTCCGACCAAAGGCCCGCGCCCGGAGTCCGAATTCGACGAGCTTCAGAGGATTTGGTGTAAGCCCAAAGGGCTGGAATACCTCACTGTGGTCAACAACAATTATGTTGGCCTCTATTACGTTGGCGGCGCATTTCTATTTTTCCTGCTCGCAGGTGTGCTTGCGCTCATTATGCGAACGCAGCTGGCGTTACCGCTGAACGGCTTTCTCGACCAGGAAACCTACAATCAGATTTTCACCATGCATGGCACGGTGATGATGTTTCTGTTTGCGGTGCCGGCGGTGGAAGCGCTCGGCATCCTCTTGTTGCCGCAAATGTTGGCGGCGCGCGACATGCCGTTCCCGCGACTCTCTGCCTACGCGTTCTGGGCGTATTTTCTGGGTGGCCTTGCTTTCTTTTGCTCGATCTTTGTCGGGCTCGCCCCCAATGGCGGCTGGTTCATGTATCCCCCGCTCACCAGCATGACCTATTCGCCCGGCATCAATGCGGATTTCTGGCTGCTTGGCATTGGCTTCATCGAAATCTCTGCGATCGCCGGCGCCATCGAAATCATCGTTGGAGTTTTAAGGACCCGCGCGCCCGGCATGAGTCTCGACAAGCTGCCGATCTTTGCATGGTCGATGCTGGTGTTTGCGGTGATGATCGTCATCGCTTTTCCATCGATCATCCTGGCGACCCTGCTGTTGGAGCTGGAGCGCGCGCTCAACTGGCCGTTCTTCGACGGCCTGCGCGGCGGCGATCCGCTGCTCTGGCAACACTTGTTTTGGTTCTTCGGTCACCCGGACGTCTACATTATCTTTCTGCCGGCCGCGGGGATGATGTCGATGATCATTCCGGCCATCACGCGCACCCCATTGGTGGGGCACAATTTCGTCGTGCTCGCGATCCTCGCCACTGGCTTCATCTCGTTTGGCGTCTGGGTGCACCATATGTTCACCACCGGACTTCCGCCGCTTTCCACTGCATTCTTCTCCGCCGCCGGCATGGCGGTTTCGGTGCCCGCGGGGCTGCAGGTGTTTGCCTGGATCGCAACGCTTGCCGCGGGGAAGATCCGATGGAGCGTGCCGGCCTATTTTGCAATTGGCTCAATCGTGATCTTCGTCATGGGCGGCCTCACCGGCGTCATGCTCGCGCTTGTCCCATTCGACTGGGTCGCGCACGACACCTATTTCGTGGTCGCCCACCTGCACTACGTTCTGATCGGCGGCATGGTGTTTCCGCTGATCGCAGCATTTTATTTTTGGGCCCCGATGATGAGCAAACGCCGGCTGTCCGAACGTCTCGGACGCTGGGCTTTTTGGCTCATGTTCATCGGCATGCATGTGACCTTTCTGGTCATGCACTGGACTGGATTGATGGGGATGCCGCGCCGCGTCTACACCTATCCTGACAGCGACTGGACACTGCCCAATCAGATTTCCACCGTCGGCGCTTTTCTCATCGGTTTAGGCGTCTTGTTGATCGTCATCGATCTGGTCCGCAATTTTCGCTTTTCGGCGACCGACACGGTGGGCAACATTTACGACGCTGGCACTTTGGAATGGTTGCCGACAGGCCTTTACTCGTCGCGCAGCATTCCCGTGGTGAAGAGCCGCTATCCGTTGTGGGACGATCCCAATCTCAGTCGGGACGTCGAAGAAGGGCGTTACTTCTTGCCCAATAGCGCCACCGGCGAACGCGAAACCATTGTCACCAGCCCTTGGAACGCCGAACCGCAATATCTCCAGCGCATGCCAGGCCCGTCCTGGTTTCACCTTGGCGCCGCGGTGTTCACCGCAGGCTTTTTTCTTCTGCTCACTGTGCAACTCTACTGGTTGTCCGCGGCTAGCGGTCTTCTGGCGATCGGATGCATTTTGCGTTGGGCCTGGGCCAACGATTTGCCGATTGTGCACACGGCGGTCGATATCGGCGCCGGCATCAAGGTGGCGACCTACGCGCATGGCCCGCGTAGTCATGGCTGGTGGGCGATGTCGGTGCTGCTGGTCGTCGCCGGTATGATTTTTCTGATGCTGATGTTCTCGTACGTTTTCCTTTGGAGCCGCCAACCAGAGCTTTGGCCGGATGCGCGCCCGCTTGCGATCCTGTTCACGAGCCTCGCGCTCTCAGCAGCGAGCCTCGCAAGCGCGCTCATCGCGCCGCGCCTCTACGCACGCGCGCCCTGGGCGGCCGCGTTGCTTGCACTCCTGTCGGCGGCGCTCCTCACCTCGGCCTGGTTTGTCGATGCTCTAGATTGGCGCGCTGGCGGACTGGATCCAGAATTGCACGCGCATGGCGCGCTCGTGGCGGCGTTCCTCTCCTGGCAAGGCTTCTTCGTGGTCGTCGCCGCTCTGATGGGATTGTACGCCATTGCGAGATGGAAAGCCGGTTTACTCGCGCGAGAGCGGCCGGCCACGATTGAGAGTATCTCGCTATTTCAGGCCTACGCGGCGGGCCAAGCACTCGTTGCGCTCACGATCACGCGCGCCTTCGTGCTGGGTGTGTGATGCGCAAATGGCTGCTCTTTCTCGCAGGGCCATTGATCTGGGTGATCCATTTCATTGCGATCTACGTCATCGCCAGCATCGCCGCGCTTGCGCATCAAACGCACGACCTTTGGCCCCGTATGGCGATTGGTATCGTCACGGCGGCGGCCCTCATCGCTTTCATCGCGGCGCTGTCGTTGATGCGTGGAGACCACGAGCGCTTAGAGGTCTTCAAACGTAATGTCGCGATGGGCGGCGTCGTCCTCGGATTTGTCGCCGTCATTTGGCAAACGCTCCCGGCGCTCGCGCTTTGAGTCGGCAGAGGGCGCGAACGGTTCCCGAAAATCCGGCGGGAACAGCATTTGGGCGTTCACGTTAGCTTGTAGAGGCGCCGGCGCATCAACGCCGGCGGCGCCTATGTGGGGGCACGTGCGCCATGACAAGGCCAATGCTTACGATCTTTCAAACCAGCGGTTTAAGACCGATCCATCCCGTTCACGCACTCCTGCTCGCGTTCACCGCGCCCATGTGCCTCGGCGCACTTCTGAGCGACATCGCTTACGCGTCCACATACCAAATTCAGTGGGCGAACTTTGCGGCTTGGCTGATCATGGGCGCACTCGTCGGCGGCGGCTTTGCGTTGCTGTGGGCGCTTATCAGCGCGCTCCGCGAACGGGCGGCTAGATCAAGGCGTCAGCTGGTCTACGCCTTGCTCCTCCTTGCGATGTGGATCGTCTCGTTCGTCAACGCCCTCGTCCACGCCAAGGATGCATGGGCGGCGATGCCTGCGGGCCTGTGGCTGTCGCTGACGGCGACTGTCTTTGCGCTCTTGGCGTCGTGGATTGGATTTTCAGGATTGCGCGCAGGAGATCTAAAATGAAGCGCCGCTCGTTCCTCCTCAGCGGCGGCGCAGCCTTGACCGTGACTGCATGCGGCGCAAATCCGCCAGAGCCTGAATACGGCGCCGACCCCACACTCCCAGATCCTGAGCGCGGGCTCTTGCCGAGCATGGTTGTGTCGCGCCCCACCGCTTGGGGCGATGCAACACCGACAGTCCCAAACGGCTACGCCGTCAGCGCAATTGCGTCCGAGCTTGCGATCCCGCGCCAGACTCTCGTCCTTCCCAACGGCGATATCCTGGTTGCTGAGGGATCAGGTGGAGGCGCCCCCGCCTTGAGGCCAAAAGACCTCATCGCCAACTTGATCAAGAGCCAAGGCAAAAGCGCGGTCAAAGGCGGCGATCGGTTGACGCTGCTCCGGGACGCCGATGGCGACGGCGTCTACGAGATGCGCGGCGTGTTCGCAGATGAACTCAATGCCCCATACGGGCTCGCCCTCATTGGCGAGACGCTCTACGTCGCCAATCAGGACGAGCTTGTCCGCTTTTCCTATCGCCCTGGCCAGACACAAGCGAACGGCGCGCCCGAGCGCGTCGCAGCATTGCCGTCAGCCATCAATCACCATTGGACGAAAGCGCTGACCGCAAGCCCAGACGGGCGCTTTCTCTATGTCGGCATCGGCTCCAACAGCAATATCACCGAGCGCGGCATGGAAGCCGAGGTCGATCGCGCCATGATCTGGGAAATCGACGCGCAAAGCGGCGCGCATCGGCCGTTCGCGACGGGCCTGCGCAATCCAACCGCCATGACGTTTCGACCCGGCACAAACGAGCTTTGGACGGTCGTGAACGAGCGCGACGAATTCGGACCGAACCTCGTGCCAGATTATCTCACCGCCGTGCGTGATGGCGGCTTTTACGGCTGGCCATATGCGTATTGGGGCCAGAACACCGATCCACGGGTCAGACCGCAAGACCCCGAAATGGTCGCGCGCTCTATTCGGCCCGATTACGCCTTGGGCTCTCACGTCGCCGCGCTCGGCGTCGCCTTTTCGAGCCCAGCGATGGGTGGAGCTTTCGCTGAAGGCGTATTCGTCGGCGAGCACGGCAGTTGGAATCGCAGCGTGCCGGTCGGCTATAAAGTGGTGTTCATCCCCTTCCGCAATGGCCGGCCCGCTGGCGATCCCATCGATTTCGCCACCGGCTTTCTAGACAATGGCCGCGCGCGCGGACGACCTGTAGGCGTGACGTTGGATCCGCGCGGCGCGCTCCTCGTCGCAGATGATCTGTCCAATACGATCTGGCGCATTACGCCGACGGTCGGCAGCTGAGTTCAGAAATAAGAGCGACAGCGCCCGACGCAGGGCGGCGCCGATGTTTAAGAACGTGACGGCGCTCCTGCGCCGCACTGAGGAACCCCGCGGCGGCGCACCGGCTTTGTGAGCATGGATAACACGATCGATCTCGTCGACGTTGCGCTGCGACTTGGCGCTGCGGTGATGGTCGGCATTGTCATCGGCTTTGACCGGGAGTGGCGCGGCAAACCGCTCGGCATCCGCACCATGGCGCTTGTATGCCTTGGTTCTGCGCTGGTGTGCGTGGCGACCATGCATCTGGAAGCTCTCGATCACGATCCGCAAGCGCTCAGCCGGGTCATTCAAGGCATCGTCACCGGCGTGTTGACCGGCGTTGGTTTTCTGGGCGCGGGGGCCGTGCTCCAGCGCGGCGGCTCCGGCCAGATCGAGGGCTTGACCACTGCCGCCACCGTCTGGGTCGCGGCGGCGCTCGGCGTCGCTTGCGGGCTCGCAAGTTGGGAGGTTGTCGGCGTCGGCGCGGCGCTCACCTTGTGTGTGTTGATTGCGCTTTATCCGCTCGACCTGTTGGTTGCGCGATTGCGCCGGGACAAACGCGATTGAAACTCCGTCGCTTTAGCTCGGCCGCATAAGAGCGGTTTTGATCTCACGTGCGACGAGATCGGGATCGAACGGTTTAGGGAAAAACCGCATCGGCAGTGAAAACTCCTGCTCAAGCACATGCCCAGAGGTTACGAACACATTCATGCTTGGAAACATCGTCTCCAGATAGACGGCGAGTTTCAACCCATCGATCGACCCCGGCATCCAGATGTCGGTCAAAAGCGCGTCGGGCACGATCCCTGCATCAATCACTCTCAGCGCCTCGTCGGCGTCGTGCAGCTCCAAGGCCGAGAGACCGATGTCGCGCAACGCCGCGCCAAGCGCCATTCTGGTCAGCACCTCATCTTCTACGATGAGCACGTTGGGCGCCATTTGCTCGGCTTTTTGGGACTTAGATTGCGGCACCGCTGATCACCTTATCGCCACGAACTCGGCCGTTCCCCTGAAGTTCCCGCAGCTCCCACCGCCACTCGTGCAAACATCCTGAGGCAGAGCGCGGCGAACGTCAGCGCCGCACCGTTATCGCCAACTTTGAGCAAGCCCTTTGATAGTCACGGCAGACCACGCAACACGCCAGGAAACGATCGCCAGCATGGGCGCCGGCCAAGTGGGCTACCTCGTCGCTCGCGCAGGCGCAGGTGCGCAGTAGCCGGGAAAAAACGGCTGACTGCATGGCCGCTGGCGAACTTGCGAGAGAGTCGGTGAGGCGACTGAGTTGATCCAGTCGCACCGCGGCGTCGGCGAAGGCCCGATACGTATCCTTAAATCCGGTGGCGTCCGCAAACGAAAGACAGGCGCCGATGGCGGCGCGACATGCAGCCCCGTGGCTTGCGAGCGCCGAGACGCGCGCGCGCCGATCAGGTTCCGTCAGCTGTGATGAGCCCAACATCATCTTCACCGAATACGCCAAGCGGTATCATGTAGTGACACCGTCGCGTAATGGATTCTAGCTATTGGGGTTGTTCCACATCGCGCCCGTGCGCATGTTCAAGCGACGCATCACGTCAAAGCTTTGCGCTCTTTCGCGCCCGTGCAGCGGTTCCAGGGCCGGCGGTGATGCGCGCCCTGCGCTTTGTCGCCGGGCGCGTGTTGGGTTAGAGATGGGCGGGTTGCCGATCTTCCGGCGCAACGCGCATGTCTTTCGGCGTACGGCCCGCGGCGGCGCCTCGCACGGCCTCGATACCGCGGGGAAAGCCGCTGCGATCACTATAGTCGCGCACGGGGCCAGTTCGCGCTTTTTGCTTGCTGAGCAAAAACGCAACCGCGACGTCGGCAATTGTGATCGCCGTGACTGCGAAGAGCGCCGCTGAGGTGGCGCTTTTTCGCCCGTTTGCATCGCGAGTAAATACAAGTGTCGCCAAATCCACGACGTCGCCGGCGGCGCGCGCCCAGATCGCCGGAGCTGGGTTCGGCTGAAGCGCGCCAATCCCGGTGGCGATTTCACGAGCGCCATACGCGCGCAAGAGCTTAGGCCGGTTCTGGATTCCGAGCGCTTTGGCGAGTGCGCCTGGAAATAAGAGCTCTGCAACCCCTAAGCCGAGCGACACGTACGCTAAGCCGCGCGCAGCCTGATCGACCGAGGTCATTGAACTGCGGCGATACGTGCTGACTGGTTCTGTAGTCATGGCTGGCTCCTAATGCCGCGTGGACGAAAGAGCGTCGGGCTTCAAAACGACTTTGATGCAGCCGTCGCGCTTCTGCTGAAACACCCGGTACATTTCGGGGCCCGCCTCGAGCGGCTCAGTGTGCGTAATCACGAAGGACGGATCGATCAGCCCCTCCTCGATCATGCGGATGAGATCATCGGTCCAGCGATTCACATTGGTCTGGCCGCTGCGCACCGTGAGGCCCTTGTTCATCAGCATCCCAATGGGAACGTGATCTGAAAGTCCGGCGTAAACGCCTGGGATCGAGAGGACGCCGGCTGGCCGGCAGGCGTAAATCATCTCCCGCAGAACGTGCGGCCGATCGGTCTCCAGCATCAAAGCCTGCTTGGTGCGATCGTAAAGATGCGCCGCTAACATACCCGAGTGCGCTTCCATGCCGACAGCATCAATGCACTTTTCCGGGCCTTTGCCGTCGGTAAGGTCATTGAGACGCGGAATAACCTTCTCGTCCTCATAATTGATGGTGATCGCGCCTGCGGCCGCGGCCATGCTCAGCCGCTCCGGAAAGCGATCAATTGCGATAACTTGCTTTGCGCCAAGCAATATGGCGCTGCGGATCGCCATCTGGCCGACTGGACCACATCCCCACACCGCAACCGTGTCGGTCGGCTCAATGTCGCATTGGATGGCGGCCTGCCAGCCCGTCGGCAAAATGTCGCCCAAGAAGAGCGCCTGTTCATCGCTCATCGTCTCTGGGATTTTAATGTGCGTGGTGTCGGCGAACGGCACGCGCAGATATTCTGCCTGCCCGCCCGGATAGCCTCCGGTCAGCGCCGAATAGCCGAAGGCGCCGCAACCGCGATGGCCGAGCATTTTATCAGCGAATTCCCCATTGCGATTGCTGCGTTCGCAGGCTGAGTAGTTCTGCTTTTTGCACTGCGGGCACGAGCCGCAGAAGATAGTGAAAGGCACGACGATACGATCGCCGACTTTCAGCGCGTGATTGTCGCGCCCGACTTCCATCACCTCACCCATCATTTCGTGGCCGACGATGTCGCCC
>JAWXAM010000010.1:0-30749 GCA_034439495.1 Terricaulis sp.
AAACCCCGCGCCCATCGTAAAGGAGGCGAGCTGGCCATCGTCAGCGTTCTACAACTCCTCGGGCCCAAGCCGGGAAAAACGATCGGACAACGGGGCGCGTGCAACGCGAGCTGCGTAAGCAGCAAACCCTAGAGACTACTCTGCGCGGCGCACGCGCCCTGTTCTCCCACTTGGGAGCACCCAGCTGAACCAGCGGCGCTCACGCGCGCGCTGGAAGCACGCACGCGCCATTCCCTCACACTTGCCGCCGCCCAAGCTCCAGTCCAAGAGAGAGCCATGACGCTTTCCATCGCCATTGCCGGCGCTGCTGGCCGCATGGGCCGGGCGCTGATCCGCGCCGCCAGCGACGATCCGCGCTTTGAAATCTGCGGCGGCACCGAGCGCCGCGAAGGCCAATTCTTCGGCGCCGATCTCGGCGCCCTCGCCGGCCTTGCCCCCCTCTTCATGACCACCAGCGACGCAGCCGATCACGCCGCCGAACGCGCCGACGTCTGGATCGATTTCACCACCCCGGACGCCACGCTGCACGCGCTCGACATGCTGCGCGGCACAAGCACGCGCGCCGCCATCGTCGGCACCACCGGCTTCACCGCCGAACAAGAAGCGCAAGTCGCCGAACACGCCAAGCGCATCGCTATCGTCCGCTCTGGCAATTTCAGCCTCGGCGTGAACCTGCTCGCCGCGCTCGTTGAACAAGCCGCCTCGAAACTCGGCGCCGGCTGGGACATCGAAATCACCGAAGCGCATCACCGCCGCAAAGTCGACGCGCCCTCCGGCACCGCCCTCCTCCTCGGCGAAGCCGCCGCGCACGGTCGCGGCAATCGGCTGAACGAACTCCGCCTGCCCCCCTATGACGGCGTCACCGGCGCACGTCCCGAAAGCAAAATCGGCTTCTCCGTCATCCGCGGCGGCGGCATTGTCGGCGAGCACGACGTGCGCTTCGCCGCAGAGCGCGAAGTGCTGACCTTCTCACACCAAGCACTCGACCGCGCTGTGTTCGCAGATGGAGCATTAGCTGCAGCGCTCTGGGCCGCGGAGCAACCAGCGGGGCTCTATTCAATGCGCGACGTGCTCGGCCTTTAAACGCCGCGTTTGGCCTTATGCAGCGCCGCGTCCAACGCCGCCGCAAAGCCTTCGCATTCCTTCGGCGACAGAAACGTACCGACGCGCATCTGCCCCGCGCCCGCACGGATCAGCACGCCGCGCCCATCGCGCGCCACCCGCGCCCAGATCGGATTGAGCACCCAATGCTTTGCCGCACCGCGCTGATCGACCGCCGCCACATGCACCACACCCGGCGCCACCTGCACATACTCCGCCACCTGCCCCGCCCGGTAATTCCAACGAAACGCCAACCAAATCGCCAGCACATCGAGTCCCAAAAATCCCGCGACCGGATAAGCGCCTTGCGCAATGAAGAAGATCGCAACCGCAGCATTGGCGCAGATCACGGCAATCAGCATGTATTTGAAGGCCTTCGCGCTCCAACTCCGATGCGGCCGCAGCACAGCATCGAAGAAGAGCGGCTTGCTCTCGAGCGGCGGGCCAGGCGAGCGTTCCCAGTGCGGGGTCATGCCCCTAAACTAACGCGACCATTTTCAACGCCAAGGATTTCCCGCACGTGGCCAAGCGCCTGACCAAAGCCAAGGCCGAGGAGCTTTACGCCCGCCTCGCCCACGTGCGCCCTGATCCGAAAACGGAGTTGGAATACACCAACCCGTACACACTACTCGTCGCCGTCGTACTCTCCGCCCAGGCTACGGACAAGGGCGTCAACCGCGCCACCGGCCCGCTGTTTCAGATCGCCGATACGCCCGCCGCCATGGTGAAACTCGGCGAAGACAAGGTGGGCGATCACATCAAAACCATCGGCCTTTGGCGCAACAAGGCCAAGAACGTCATCGCGCTTTCACAAGCACTGATCGATCAACACGGCGGCGAGGTCCCGCGCGACCGCGAAGCGCTGGAAGCCCTACCCGGCGTCGGCCGCAAGACGGCGAACGTCGTACTGATGGAAATCTTCGGCGAAGGCACGATCGCAGTTGATACGCACGTCTTTCGCGTCGGAAACCGCACTGGTCTCTCTGACGGCAAAACGCCGAACGAGGTCGAAGCCCAACTGATGCGCATCACGCCGGAGAAATATCTACACGGCGCTCATCATTGGCTGATCCTGCACGGCCGCTACACCTGCATCGCACGCAAGCCTGAATGCCCGCGCTGCGTTATCGCCGATATCTGTCTCTACACGCCCAAGACGCGCGCGATCGCGCCGACGAAAACATCGGCGCCCTCAGGCGCAAAGTCGAAGAAGAGGTAAGGCTCAATCGCTTCGATCTCGATCACACGCCAAGCGCCGTCATCGCCCAGCACCAGATCGATGCGCACATACAGCAAATCTTTCGGCGCCCGCACCCGGGCCGCCTCCGCCGCCTCTAACGCGGCAGCAGGCGGCGCCTCAGCCACAAACCGTGCGCCCGACACGTTCGCCAGCCAATCTCCAGAAGCCGGAATCTTGCGCACAGCATGCGAATACACACCGCCAAACCAGAAGAGAGAGCGCTCTCCTTCCGTCTCGATCGAGCGGAGATACGGCTGAATCATCGCCGGCCCGATCGGCCCATGAATCAGATCGGCCTCGCTCCAGGCATTGCGCTTCAGCCGCACCGTGCGGATCGAACCTGCGCCAACTTGCGGCTTCACAACGATCTCGGCCGCATCGAGCGCGTCGAACGCCTGCGCCACGGTGCGCGCGTCCGGCTTCTCGGTCCACACCGTCTCGATCGCAGAGGGCCCGAGTTCTTTCAGATACGTCTTGCGCATATTCCAGCGCACCACGGCCGGCGTGTTGAGCACAGGCAAGCCGCCACGCTCATGCGATTCCAGCGCCGCCAAATACTGATCAGGGCGCTCGTGATAGTCCCACGTGGTGCGGATCACAGCGAGATCGAAGCCGCGCTGCGGCAGATCCATCCCGTCCCAATAGACAACGTCAAAGTCGATGCCGCGCTTCTTGCCCGCCGCAAGAATGAGTTCGCAGCTCTTCACCTCAAGCGGCGGCACCACGCCCGGCGCCAATGGCGTGCCGCGATACGAGCGTCCAGTCAGATAAGCGACGCGCGCCATTACGACCGCCGCGCCGCCGCCTCTGCCGCGCACTGGTCAAGGCTTGGCGCGGCGGCGCCGGCACGCCGCGCACTCGGATGCACTTCCGCAAGCCGCATCTCATTGCGCGTGTCCGCCGCGAACAGCAGCAGCAGCGCACAATTTTCGAGCCGGTACGTCCACGCGGCGCCCGCCCCTTCCTGCCGCGCGATATCCGGCGCACCGAGAGCTCGCTCGATATCCCGCTGGCTCGCTGCATCGGCGCGGCCCGCCGTCGCGAACATTTGCACAGTGCGGGAGGAGGATTGGTTTGATGCCGGGGCTTCAGCACGTGACGGCGTCGCCGCATCAGGTGCGGCCGTGGCGCAGGCCGAGAGCAGAACTAGGGCCGAAAGCATGATCATGAATCGCATGTGTGCGAAGATGCCGCCCAATCACGCGCCCGGCAATGCTTGCCAGCGGCTCATGTGAGCGCTTTAAGCCCCTCTTTCGGCCTCAGGAACAACATCATGACTTCAGCCACTTATGACGTCGTCGCCGTTGGCAACGCCATCATCGACCTGCTGCAGGCCGTGCCGGATACGTTCTTGGCCGAAGAAAACATCGAACGCGGCGGCATGACGCTGATTGACGAAGCCCGCGCCGATCATCTGACCGCGCGCATGCCGCAAGCCGTCGTCGCCGCCGGAGGCTCCGCCGCCAACACCATGACCGGCGTGGCCAGCTTCGGCGGCAAAGCCGGCTATATCGGCAAAGTCGCCGCCGACGATCTGGGCGCCCGTTTCACAACTGAGTTCCGCGCCGCCGGCGTCACCTACAACACGCCCCCGCGCTCTGCCCCGCCCGGCACAGCCCGCTGCTTGATCGCGGTCTCGCCCGACGGCCAACGTTCCATGAGCACCTATCTCGGCGCCTCCACCCTGCTGGAGCCCGCAGATCTCGATGCAGATCTGATCAAGGCCGGCGAAACACTCTTCCTCGAGGGCTATTTGTTCGATCGCGACGAAGCCAAAGCCGCGTTCGTCCGCGCCGCCGAGATCGCACGCAGCGCCAAGCGCAAAGTCGCACTTACACTTTCAGACAAGTTCTGCGTTGATCGCCACCGCGACAGCTTCCGTCATCTCGTCGCTGGCCACGTCGATGTATTGTTCTCGAACGAGAGCGAGATTCTTTCTTTGTATGAAGAGAGCGACCTCGGCGCCGCAATTGAGGCCGCCCGCAAGGCTTGCCCCACAGTGATCGTCACACGTTCAGATGTCGGTTCGCTAATCGCCGCGCGCGATGAAACCGTGGAAGTGCAAGCGTTCCCTGTGAGCAAGGTCGTGGACACGACAGGCGCCGGCGACCAGTACGCGGCAGGCTTCCTGTTTGCATTCTCCCGCGGCAGATCGCTCGCTGAGTGCGGCGCGCTTGCATCGTTGGCTGCAGCGGAAGTCATCTCGCACATGGGGCCGCGGCCCGAGCAGAGCTTACGCGCGCTGGCCTTGGGCAGCGGCTTTCGCGTCTAGAGGATAAAGCGCGAGAGATCTGCGTTCTTGGCTAAATCGCCAACGTTCTTGCGCACGTATTCCGCATCGATGCTCACGGTTTCGCCGTTGCGGTCCGGGGCGGAGTAGCTGATCTCATCCAGCAAGCGCTCCATCACCGTTTGCAGCCGCCGCGCGCCAATATTTTCCACGCTGGAGTTTACGTCAGCGGCAATGCCGGCGATCGCTTCGACCGCTTCATCGGTAAAATCGAGCGTCACGCCCTCGGTCAGCAATAGCGCCTTGTATTGGGTGACAAGGCTCGCCTCAGGCTCGGTGAGGATGCGGCGGAAATCTTCGCGGGTAAGCGCTTTAAGCTCGACGCGGATCGGCAAACGCCCCTGCAGTTCGGGCAGCAAATCGGAAGGCTTTGCGACGTGGAACGCGCCCGAGGCCACAAACAAGATGTGGTCCGTCTTCACGGGGCCGTGCTTGGTAGAAACGATTGTGCCTTCGATCAACGGCAACAGATCGCGCTGCACGCCCTCACGGCTCACATCGCCGCCGCCCATGCGCTCAGAGCGCGAAGCGATCTTGTCGATCTCGTCCAGAAATACGATGCCGTCCTCGGCCGTCAGGGTGAGCGCCTCCTTGATCAGCGCGTCCTGGTCAACGAGCTTGTCGCTCTCTTCGCGCACCAGGGGCTCGTAGGCCTCGTCCACTGTCATCTTCACGCGCTTCGTGCGCTTGCCGAACGCCTTGCCAAAAATCTCGCCAATATTGACCATGCCCACATTTGGCTGGCCCGGCACATCGATGTTACCCAGTGGAGAGGCATTGTCTTCAACGTCTATCTCAACCGCTGATGCGGCGAGTTCTCCGGCGCGCAATTTCTTGCGGAAGGATTCGCGTGTCGCCGCGCTCGAGCCCTGCCCTACGAGCGCATCGAGAACGCGCTCTTCAGCCGCCGCTTCCGCGCGCGCCCGTACCTCGCGCCGGCGCTGCTCGCGCACAATGTTCAATGCGACCTCAACGAGATCGCGAATGATCTGCTCAACGTCGCGGCCGACGTAACCGACCTCGGTGAACTTGGTCGCTTCCACCTTCAGAAACGGCGCGCCCGCGAGCTTCGCAAGCCGCCGCGCGATCTCGGTTTTGCCGACGCCGGTTGGCCCGATCATCAGGATGTTCTTCGGCGTAACCTCTTCACGCAAATTCTCCGGCAACTGCTTGCGCCGCCAGCGATTGCGCAGGGCGATCGCAACGGCGCGCTTCGCGTCGTCCTGGCCTACTATATAGCGATCAAGCTCGGAGACGATTTCGCGGGGGGAAAAATTTGTCATCTGGCTATGACTTAGGGGGTCCGAGACACAACGTGAAGTGCGGCGCTATGCTCAGCCTTCAAGCTTCTCCACGGTCAGATTTCCGTTGGTGTAAACGCATATCTCAGCCGCGATCGCCATGGCTCTGCGCGCGATCTGCTCAGCGTCATCGACATGATCATAGAGCGCCCGCCCGGCGGCTAGCGCGAAGTTTCCACCGGAGCCCACCGCAACGACTTGATGCTCCGGATCCAGCACGTCGCCTGCCCCGGTGATTAGGAATGTCTCCTTGGCGTCAGCCACGATCAACATCGCATCGAGCCGGCGCAAGGCGCGGTCCGTGCGCCACTCTTTCGCCAGCTCCACGCACGCACGCGCCAACTGCTTAGGAAAACGGTCCAGCTTCTGCTCTAGGCGTTCGAATAAGGCGAAGGCGTCGGCCGTGGCGCCAGCGAAGCCCACGATTACGCCGCCCGTGCCGAGCTGTCGGACCTTTCGGGCATTACCTTTAAGAATTGTCGGCCCGGCGGAGACTTGGCCATCGCCAGCGATGACGACTTTGCCGTTCTTGCGCACGCAGACGATGGTCGTCCCGTGCCAGCTATCTTGTTCGCTCATACTGCTTCATGTGGCGGACGACCGCCGAAGGATCAAGCCGCGTCTTCCGCCACGACGTCGTCGCCCGCTTGGCGCCGCAGCAGTTCAGAGAACTCGCCCGCTGTAACGGCGGCTCCATAGAGAAATCCTTGCGCCCAATGGCAACCGCGCTGGGCCATGAAGTCGACTTCCTCGCGGCGTTCGACGCCTTCGGCGACGATTTCGAGATTGAGGGTCCGCGCCAGCGCCAGGATCATCTCGATGATGGCGCCTGCTTGCGCGTCGCCGCGTTCCAGCGCCCGGATGAATTGTTGATCGATCTTGATCACGTCAAACGGCAGCTTCGAGAGCGCCGCAAGGCTGGAATGGCCGCAGCCAAAGTCATCGATCGCAAGCCGCACGCCCGCTGCACGCAGCGGCTCAATAACACGCAAGGCGCGATCGATATCCTCAAGCGCCATGGATTCCGTGATCTCAAGCTCAAGCAATTGCGGCGCGAGGCCGGCATGCTGAACCACGCGCAGAACGTTGTCGGCGAAGCGCTCACTGCGAAACTGCAGCGCCGAGACATTGACCGCGACCTTTGCCGGCTGGCCGGCGCGCGCCCAAGCGGCGGCCTTCCAGCACGCTTCCCGCATAATGGCATCTGAGAGCGGCCCGATCAGGCCACTCTCCTCCGCCACGGGAATAAAGCGGCCAGGGCTAATGATCGTGCGATCCGGACGCACCCAACGCGCGAGGGCTTCGCATGCTTCGATCCGACCGGTCGCCAAATTGATCTTCGGCTGGAAGTAGGCACGGAACTCGTTGCGCTCCAAGGCGCCCCGCATTTCACGCTCAAGGGTCAAGCGCGCGACCGCTTCGCGATCCAAAGACTGCGTGAACACCTTCACCTTTGACGGCGCGTCCTGCGCCGCGCCGAGCGCCATGCGCGCGTGGCGGACGGTGGCGTCAGCGTCACGGCCATCAAGCGGCGCGAGCGCGACGCCGCTGCATGCGCCAAGCGTGAGCTTATGGCCGCGCCAATCGAACGGCTGGCTCAACGCGGCATTCAGATGTTGCGCGAACCGAACCGCATCGGCTTGGCCGAGATCGGGGACAAGAACGCCGAACTCGACTGCACCTAAGCGGGCGCCAACGGCAGAGCCCTGCCCTTCGCCGCGGCGAACGATGCGATCTACCGTCCGCACCCCGGTGGTGAACCGGTCCGCAACCACGCGGAGAAAGTCTTTCGCGGCGTCAGGATCGAGCGTCTGCAGCAGCTTCGCGAGCCGCTGAAACTCAATGACAACAACGGCGGCTGTCGCCCCTTCCCGCTTCTGCAGCAGGAAGTATTCAAGCTCGCGCATAAACCGATCTTGGTTCGGCAGCCGGGTCGCCGGATCGACAAATGCGATCTCCTGGATCTGCCGCATCGAGGCGGCGAGTCGGGATGTCATGTTGTTGAAGGCGTTAGCGAGCGTTTCGAACTCATCGCCGGTGCGCAGATCGATCGCGTCCGCTTGGCCGTCTTTACCGACACGCTCGGCGTAGCGCGCCAACTCGTCCAGCGGCGCAACCGCGCGGCGCACGGCGTAACCGGTGAGCGGTACGGCAGCCAAAGTGAGGCAGACGAGGATCAACAGAAATGGCGCAAGCGTCGAGAGGACGTCAAAGCGATAGGCGCCGACTTCCCACATTCGCGCGACTGCGCCGATCACCTGACCTTCCCGCACGATCGGCGCTGCGATCGTTAGCGCGCCATCGGCCCCGCGCTCCGAGAATGTTTCACGCTCGGCCATCGCTCGTCGCGTCAGGCTCGCCATGACGGCGTTGTCGGTGGAGCCCCCGCCGGCTTGCGCCAGCACCGCGCCGCTCGCGTCGCGCACTGAGATGCTGCGGACTTCTTCGCGCTGCGTGGCGCCTTCCATCATGTAGGTCAGGACACGCGTATTGCCGCGCGCCATGATATCGCCGACGCGCGCCGCCAAGTGCTCCGTGAGATCACGCGCGATGGAAATTTCCTGGCGCTCGCCTTCGCGGTGCGCGCCGAGCAACACAATGCCGGCGGAGAACGTCGCGGTGATGCCGACAAGCAAAGTCGTGAACAGCACCGCGCGCGCAGCCAGCCCGCGAGGGCGGCGCAACTTGCTGATGCTCGGCAACGCTATCATCGAAACTCCTGCACACGCGCGCGCGAATGCGGAGCCACCTTTTGGTGTAATGGTTAGCTTGCGCTGAAAACTGCAGGAAATTGCAGTGTTTTTTGGTAAACGCCGCGGTGACGCAGCTTAATATTCGCTTTCGCGTAGGCGCTTTACGAACACGTAGAAGGCGCCCGTGCCGCCATGCGTGCGGTGCGCTGGCGCATAACCACCCACAATCGTGCGCAGATCGGGTGAAGACAGCCAATCGGGCAAGCGCCGCTTCAAGATGCCCTCTCCGCCGCGCCCAACGCCGGTGATGATGATCACCGTTGTCTCGCCGCGCTTCTGCGCAGCCCACAAAAAACGAGCGATCGCAGCGGGGGCGGACTCTTGGTCGTGGCCATGCAGATCTAGCGAGCCGCCGAGGTCAAGCTTGCCGCGGCGCACGCGTTTTTCACCAATGCGATTATGCGGCGGCGCTGGAGCGACGCGCGGCTTCTTGGGTGGTGGGGGTGGCGGCGCCGCCGCCGCAACGACGTCGCGCGCTGCCGGTTTTGGTGGCTCCGGCTCGTCGATGTCTGCGGGCAATGGGCGGCGTGTCTTTACGCTGGAGGCCACGCGCCGCCAGAGCTTCTTCTCTTCGCCAGTTAAGTCGCGTTTACTCTTGCTCACGCAGCCTGAACACGTGACAGCAGCCAGTTCGGATCGGGCGAACGCACGTTGCGTTCGAACGTCCAGCGCTCACGTGCGTCACGCACACCGTGCGCGCCCTCGGCCAACTCAGCTTCGAACTTCACAGTGACGCGGGCGACGTCGCCCTGCAGCGCGGCGTCTGCGATTTCAGCAGACTTGAGACGCACGAGCTCGGGCCCTTCCCCGCCGGTCGTCTGACGTTCAGTGATCGCTGCGGCGTAAGATTGAAACACGCGCGGCGTCAGCAAACCGCGCAACGTCTCCTGGTCGCCCTTAGCGAAAGCGCCAACGATCAACTCGTACGCAGCGCGCGAACCGACAACGAAATGCTCGATGTCGAAATTAGGATCGGCGCGCACGATGGCCATCAAGCCTTCGCCCGCAGAACCTTCGACGTTCGGCGCAGCGAAAGGCGCAGCGCCAGGCGTTTCGCGCGGCAATTCACCCTGCACAGGCGCGGGTTGCGGCGGCGGCTCCGACCCCGTCCGGCGGCCAAGCGTGGTGTAGAGCCGGAACAGCACGAAGCCGGCCACGAAGGCCAAGATGGCGAGTTGCATGAAATCGTCGCCCAAACCCAAACTCCACTGAGCGCAATTGCCTGCGCGCGCTATTAAGATAATGCCAACAGGCGCGTACTTCCAGCGAGTTGCACTGCCTAGACTTGCGCCTCATTCTAGCCGCCTATTTCCCCGGCTACATAATGAGAATTGGCGTATGAACACCCAGCACGCCCCGGAAGGCGCCCCCGCGCCAGCGGATTCACCCCATCTGCGCGTCCTCGCCCAGTTTGTGAAAGAGCTGTCATTTCGCAACGCCATGGGCGCCTCGGCCCAAGCCTACGATATCCAGCCCAATATCGACATGGGCGTAGAGGTGAAGTCGCGGCCGATGGGCGGCCAGGGCGATGCGGTAGAAGTCGATCTCTGCATCAACGTCCACGCCAAGCGCCAAGACACGCCCATGTTCATGGTCGATCTGGTCTATACGGGTTTGTTCCAATTCATGAATGTGCGCCCGGACGACGTGGAGCCGCTGATCTGGATTGAGTGCCCGCGGCTGCTCTTTCCGTTCAGCAGGCAGATCCTTGCTGAGGTCACGCGTGAGGGCGGCTATCCGCCGCTACTTATTAATCCGATCGACTTCACGCCGCTCTATTGGGCCGAACTACGCGATCGCCAGGCCCGCGGCGACGTTCCGCTTGCCGGCGCCCCCGGCACATCGGCCGCCAGCGGCTTCTAGCTGACTTTCCGCCAGAGCGCGTGTTCACCGAGCTTGGCGATGAAGGCCGCGTGCGCGGCTTCTTCTTCAGGCGTCGTGAGCGGCGGCAAAGGAACCGCGCGCGGCGTGCGCTGAACAAATTCCACCGGCCGCAGCACTGCCGCGCTCTCGGTGACTGCATCCCCCGCGTCGAAAGCCAAGCGTTGCTCGCGGCCGCCTTTCAGATGAAGGTACACCTCCGCCAGGATCCGCGAGTCGATCAGTGCGCCGTGGCCCCCCGCCCCTTTGCGCGACGCCAAATCGAAGCCGTATCGGTCGAGCTGAAACCGCCGCGCCAACGCATCAAGCGAACAGGACGCGCCCGGGAAGCGCTTTCGAGCAAGCGCCAGCGTATCAATGAAGCGCTCATTGCCGAGTAGCGGCCGCTGACAACGGCGCAGCTCTGCGTTGATGAACCCCTGGTCGAACGATGCGTTGTGCGCCACGAGCGGCGCGTCACCGACGAAGTCCAGAAACTCCTCCGCGATCTCTGGAAAGCGCTTGTGGTTCCGCAGGAATTCGAGCCTGAGCCCGTGCACGCGCACCACCTCCTCCGGCACGTCGCGATCGGGGTTGAGGTAGGCGTGAAATTCCCGCCCTGTGCGCTCCAGGTTGATCACCTCGACGCAGCCGATCTCAACGACGCGGTCGCGTAGTTTCTCTTCTAAGTGATCGGGGAAAACGCCGGTGGTTTCCGTATCGAACAGGATTTCACGCATGGATCGGCACTAAATCTGTTCGCGCAGAGCGTCCAGTACAGCGCGGACCTGAGCGCGGGTGTCGTGCAGGGCGCCGCTTGTATCGATGATGAAGTCCGCTCCAGCGCGCTTTTCGGCGTCGGGCTTTTGCCGCGCCAAGATCGCTTCGAACTTTTCCGCCGTCATTCCAGGCCGGGCCATCACACGCGCACGCTGCACCTCCGCTGGCGCAGAGACCACGATGATCTTGTCCACGTACTTGGCGCCGCCGCCCTCAAACAGCAGTGGGATATCAAGAACCGCGACATCTGCGCCGCCATCACGTGCGGCCTGAAGAAACTCCGCCTGAGACTGCTTTACCAGCGGGTGGACGATCGCCTCCAGCCGCTTCATCGCCGCTTCATCCCCGACGACGCGCGCTGACAATGCGATCCGATCGATGCCGCCGTCCTTCATTACGCCAGGAAACGCCGCTTCGACCGGTGCAACGGCCGCCCCACCTGGTGCATAAAGCGCATGCACAGCATCATCTGCATTGAACGCCGGCGCGCCCTCCTCCGCGAACATACGGGCGACCGTGGACTTGCCCATCCCGATCGAACCGGTGAGACCGACGACGATCATGCCAGCGCCGCCGTCAGCCGCTCACGCGCTTTTGCGATGTCCGGCCGAATGCCAAACCACAGATCAAAAGCGCGCGCGCCCTGATGGATGAGCATACCGAGACCATCCATGGTCGTCAGCGCGCGCCCACGCGCGGCGCGCAACAAATCGGTTTCAAGCGGGCGATAGACGATATCCGCGACGATCGCTGTCGGACGACAAAGCGCAACTGGCCAATCGTAAAGCGGTTGATCCTTCATGCCGAGCGTCGTCGTTTGAATGATGAGATCGGCCGCTCCGAAACCCCGCTCTAGGTCATCCCAGCGCAAGGTTCGACCGTTCGGCAACGCAGCGGCTGCGACCTCGCCACGCTCCGCGGTGCGATTAGCAAAGTGGATCGTATCCGCAAACGGCGAAAGCGCCTGCCCGATCCCCTGCGCTGCGCCGCCTGCGCCAACGATAAGCACGCGCTTGACGCGCGCGCGCCAATCCGGAGCTGCTTCGCTCAAAGCGTCCAGAAATCCTGGGCCGTCCGTGTTGAATGCAGAAAGCGAGCCGTCCTCCTCGCGGCGCAACACATTCGCGACGGCGCTCTCAGTCCGGTCAGCCGCGAGAGCCGTCGCTTCTTTGTGAGGGACAGTGACGTTGAGGCCCGCAAGTCCAAAATCCTTCAACGCACGAATGGCGGCCGCGGGATCGGCGCTGCGCAGCGGCAGTGCGACATACACAGCGTCAAGACCGTGATCGGCGATCCACGCATTCTGCATCAAGGGCGAAAGCGAATGGCCGACCGGATCGCCGATCAGAGCGAGCAGCTTGGTTGCGGGCGTTATGATCATGCGCGCACAACGCCGTGTTCGCGCAGAAACGCCAACAATGGCAGCAACGGCAGCCCCAGCACGGAAAAATAGTCACCTTCGACCCGTTCGAACAACTGAGCGCCCAATCCCTCAAGCTGATAAGCGCCAACCGAATGCAAAACGTCGGTCCCTGCTCGCTCGAGATAGTCCGACAGAAACACGTCCGAGAAGGCGCGCATTCTGAGCTTTGGCGTATCTACGTGGCGCCAAATGATGGAACCCTCGCGGGCAACGACAGCCGCCGTGACAAGTTCGTGCGTTTTGCCGCGCAGGCGCTCCAAGTGGATGCGCGCCTCTTCGGCGTCTTTCGGCTTGTCCAACACGTCGCCTTCGATCGCCAACATCTGATCGGCGCCAATTACAAAGCCTTCGCGTCGGCGCGAGACGGACAGCGCCTTAAGCTCCGCGAGCGCATCCGCTTGGTCGCGCGGTTTCAAGCCTCCAGCGCGCAAACTTGCCTTTGCCGCCTCCTCATCCACGCGCGGCGCCTCGACTATAAAAGCCAAGCCAGCTGCTTCGAGCATGCGCCGGCGCGCGGCGCTACCGGATGCCAGTATCAGCGTCACGCTCCGCGATGCTCCGCCAAGAGGTTCAACACGGATGCGGCGGTCTCTTCAATAGAACGACGTGAAACATCGATTGTCGGCCAGCCTTCGCGCTCGAAGAGCTTCTGCGCCTCCATCACCTCTCGGCGCACTGCATCTTCATCGGTGTAATCGCCAGCGCGGGTTTCCTTCATCGCAGCCAAGCGGTTGCGGCGAATGTGGATCAGACGATCAGCGCTAATCAGCAAGCCAACAACGAGCGGCCGCTTCTCTGCGAACAGCTCAGGCGGCAGCGGCACGCCAGGCACCATCGGTACATTGGCAGCTTTGACGCCGCGGTGCGCAAGATAAACACTGGTCGGCGTCTTCGAGGTGCGGCTAACGCCGACGAGAATAACGTCCGCATCGGCAAGCTCGATCGCCTGTTGGCCGTCATCGTGGTACATAGCGAAATCAAGCGCATCGATGCGCTTGAAGTATTCCGCGTTCAGCTTTCGCGCCGCCCCTACTCTGTGGTTCAGTTCCTGGCCGAGATAGCGGGAGGTTACATCCAGCACCGGATCGAGGACCGCAACGCAAGGCATGTTCAACCTCGTGCAGGCGTCCTCCAGCATCGCGCGATGCTCAAGGTTCGAGAGTGTGAACATGACAACGCCTGGCGCCTCTTCGATCTCCCGAATCACCCGCTCAAGCTGACGCGCCGAGCGCACCAGGAAGTAGGAGTGCTCGACCGGCAGGATGTTGTCGAACTGGGCGCAGGTCGCCCGCATGACCCCGGCCAGCGTCTCGCCGGTCGAATCCGACACCAGGTGGACGTTGAAGTAGATGGCGAGGCGTTCACGCATTGGGCTCACATATCAGCCTTGGAGGACGTGTGGACAAGTTGTTGGTTGTGGAGCCCGAGCGGACGGGTTTAACCCGGAACCAGGGCCCGACACCGGTTTTGGCCCCTTCCATGAGCGATTCCTCCCAGGGCTTTCCACACTGACCCTTCGGTAGCGACAAGGAATCGCTCCCCCGCCCTCTCGACAACAAAGCTCGTATCGCCAACAGCTTCCGTCATGGCGCCGGCAGGGACAAGTTTGGGGATTGCCTGTGAACAAAGAAATTGTCCCGGTTTGCTGATCGCTACAACAACAAGTCCCCATTAACCTCGATTCAGATTTTTAGTTTTGGAAGGAAGCCATGGCCGACCCGGAAAGCCTCCCGGCTCTCTTGCGTGTTCTGAACGGAGAGCGGGTCGATCCCCCTCCGATCTGGGTCATGCGTCAGGCAGGCCGCTATCTGCCCGAGTATCGGGAACTGCGGACGCGGTCTAAGAGCTTTCTCGACTTCTGCTATTCGCCCGCTCTGGCCACTGAAGCGGTCATGCAGCCGCTCCGCCGTTTCCCGCTCGACGCGGCAATTCTCTTCTCTGACATCTTGGTGGTCCCCGATGCGCTTGGTCAGAAGGTTTGGTTCGTAGAGGGCGAAGGCCCTCGGCTAACGCCGCTCTTGGGTGAGACCAACTGGCAGCTCGGTGATCCGGAGAAAGCCATTCAAAGGCTCGCGCCTGTTTATGAGGCGGTCGAGCGTATCAAGGCGAATCTTGAACCGGGGGTCGCGCTGATCGGCTTTGCCGGGGGGCCTTGGACGGTTGCGACGTACATGTTGCAGGGCCGCGGCGGTGAAAAGGATGAAGCGCGCCGCGCCGTTTACGAGCGCCCGGAAGATGTCGATGCGTTGATCAATGTGCTGGTTGAAACCACAGCGCAGCATTTGGCGGCGCAAGTGAAAGCCGGTGCTGATTGCCTGCAGATTTTCGAGAGCTGGGCCGAAGGCCTGCCTCCTTCTGTGTTTCAGCGCGTCATCATTCAGCCGACCCGCCGCTTGATCGAGAGACTGCGCACCCTTGGCGTGACCGTGCCGATCGTCGGTTTTCCGCGCGGTGCTGGCGCGCAGATTGGTGCTTACGCTAACGAAACTGGCATCAATGCGTTGGGCGTTGATACGCAAACCACGGCTGACTTTGCGTTTGAGGTCGCGCCGGAAGGCATGGCCTTGCAAGGCAATCTTGATCCGCAGACTTTGGTGGTCGGTGGCAATGCACTAGAGCATGCGGCGCGCGAAGTGCTGATCGCGTTCAAAAGCGCACCGCACATTTTCAATCTTGGTCACGGCATTACGCCGCAAGCGACGCCGGAAAATCTGGCGCATCTCGTGCGCGTCGTTAAGGGCGGCGTATGAGCGCTGTCCCGCTGCAGGCAGCGTCCAATCCAGATATCGAAGAAGGACCCGGCTTGCGCGTAATGACGTCACGCCGTGTGGCGATCATTCTGTTCAATCTAGGTGGGCCGGACAAACAGGAAGCGGTGCGCCCATTCCTGTTCAATCTCTTTAACGACAAAGCGATTATCGCCGCACCACAGCCAATACGGTTTTTGATTGCCCAGCTAATTTCCCGCACGCGCGAGAAATTAGCAAAGGCGAACTACGCGCTTATGGGCGGCGGCTCGCCAATTCTGCCTGAAACGCTCAAACAAGCCGAAGCGCTTGAAACGGAGATCACAAAGCGCGTCAGCAACGTCACCTTCAAATGCTTCCCGGCCATGCGCTATTGGAAGCCGTTCGTGAAAGACGCCGCCAAATCTGCCGAAGCCTGGGGCGCAACGGATGTTATCTTGCTGCCCCTCTATCCTCAGTTTTCGAGTACAACGACGGCCTCTTCGCTGAAGGCTTGGGGCCAGGTGAGCAGGCTCCCCGCCTCCACCATTTGTTGTTACCCCGCCGGCGCTTCGTTCGCGCAAGCGCATGCTGACGCTATCATTGAGACTTGGCGCAATGGCGGCTCACCAGCGCAGCCACGGGTATTGTTTTCGGCTCACGGTTTGCCACAGCGCGTTATCGATCAGGGCGATCCTTATCAGTGGCAAGTCGAGCAAGGTGCTGCAGCCGTTGCGCAGCTTCTGCCCCAAGATTGGCAGACCGAGATTTGCTATCAATCGCGTGTCGGTCCGTTGAAGTGGATTGGCCCCTCTACCGAAGAGGCGATCCATGCGGCGGCCAAGGACGGCGTGGGCGTAATCGTTTCGCCGATCGCGTTTGTGTCCGAGCACGTCGAAACATTGGTCGAGCTCGATATTGAGTACGCGCAACTCGCACGTGAATTGAGCCTGCCATACTATCTGCGGGCGCCGGCTCCTGGCGCCGCGCCGCGCTTCATCGACACGTTGGCCAGTTTGGCCGAGCGCGCGCTTGCCACGCCGGGTAAGACACAGTCAGAGTCCGGGGCTAGACTTTGCCCGGCACAATGGGGTCTCTGCCCGCACCGGGCGTGATGGGGGTAAGGTGGGTAATGGAACACGTGATTGGGTATGATCTCGCGCGGGGTCTGCACATCATCGCTGTGATCGCATGGATCTCCGGCCTGCTGATGATGCCGCGGTTCTACGCCTACATCACCGCTTCCCAGCCGGGCGGCGAGCTTGAAGCGACGATGCTCAAAGCCGCCCGCAACTTGCGCATGATCATCCTGACCCCGAGCTTCATCCTGACCTGGGCGTTCGGTCTCTTCCTCTTCGCTACCTACGTCACCGGTGACTGGAACCGGCCGCTGGGGGAAATTCTGGTCGCGGTGCCGCATTGGTTTTGGGGAAAACTCATCCTGGTGCTGGGCTTGAGCGGCTACCAGGGCTTCCTATCTAGTGCGGGCAAGCAGCTGGCCGCCGGGCAGCGCAAGCATACCGAAAAGTTCTGGCGGCTGATGAGCGAAGTGCCGTTCCTGGTGGCGATTGCCGCCGTGCTGTTGGCGACACTAGAACCCTGAACCCACGGGCGCCGGTTAAGCTCCGCTTGACGCTTTCCGCGCTATGTGGTGTCCATGCGGCTAAGCGTGCTTTCCCAAAGCGCGCGTGCGACGGCGGCGCCGCAAATCTTCCCATCCGCCGAACTTTCCTTCCATCAGACGGCCCTGCCCGCGCGTACTCGCGCCTGGCGTCCGTCCCCCCGAGAAGACCATGACTGAAACACAAGCTATCGAAGAGCTCACCTCGCTGACGCTGCAGGAGCTCAAGCGCAAAACTCCGGCTGAAATCCTCGCTCTCGCGGAATCGCTAGAGATCGAGGGCGCCAACACACTCCGCACCCAGGACATGCTGTTCTCGATCTTGAAGTCCGTCGCCGAGCGCGGCGTCGAGATCGGCGGCGCGGGTGTCTGCGAAATTCTATCGGACGGCTTCGGCTTCCTGCGCTCGCCGCAATCGAGCTACCTGCCCGGCCCGGACGACATCTACGTCTCGCCGCAACAGATCCGGAAGTTTGGCCTCCGCACCGGCGATACGGTCGAAGGCCAGATCAAGGCGCCGAAGGACGGCGAACGCTATTTCGCACTGACCAAAGTGAACTCGGTCAATTTCGAAGACCCGGACAAAGTCCGCCACAAGGTCCACTTCGACAATCTGACGCCGCTCTACCCGACTGAGCGCCTAAAGATGGAGCTCGACGATCCGACCATCAAAGACAAAACCGGTCGTATCATCGACATCGTCGCGCCGATCGGAAAAGGCCAGCGCTCACTAATCGTCGCGCAGCCGCGCACGGGTAAAACCGTCATTTTGCAAAACATCGCCAAGGCGATCGAAGCCAACCACCCCGAAGTGTTCTTGATCGTTCTGCTGATCGATGAGCGCCCGGAAGAAGTCACCGACATGCGCCGCACCGTGAAGGGCGAGGTGATTTCCTCGACCTTCGACGAACCTGCGACACGCCACGTCGCTGTCGCGGAAATGGTGATCGAGAAGGCCAAGCGCCTCGCCGAGCACGGCAAGGATGTCGTCATCCTGCTCGACTCCGTCACCCGCCTCGGCCGCGCCTACAACACTGTTGTGCCCTCCTCAGGCAAAGTGCTGACTGGCGGTGTTGACGCCAACGCCCTGCAGCGTCCGAAGCGCTTTTTCGGCGCCGCGCGCAATATTGAAGAAGGCGGCTCGCTCACCATCATCGCGACGGCCCTCATCGATACCGGCTCGCGTATGGACGAAGTCATCTTCGAAGAGTTCAAGGGTACAGGTAACAGCGAACTTCAGCTCGACCGCAAAGTCGCTGACCGCCGCATCTTTCCGGCCATCGACGTGCTCAAGTCCGGCACGCGCAAGGATGATCTCATCACGCCGAAAGAGCACTTGCAGAAGATGTACGTTCTGCGCCGCATCCTTTCGCCGATGGGCACGCAAGACGCGATCGAGTTCCTGCTCGATAAGCTCAAGGGCTCGAAGAACAACGATGACTTCTTCCAGTCGATGAACACGTAACCTCGTCGCAATCGGTTAGCTTGAGAGGCGCGGCGCAAGTCGCGCCTCTTTTGTTTTTGCCGCTTGGCGCTAGTGTCTCCGCGAAACGGAGAAACGCCCATGCTCAAAATTTATCACTCACAAGGCGCGCGTTCGCTGCGCGTGCTGTGGCTCTGTGAAGAGATGGGTGTGCCGTATGAAACGGCGGAAGCGTCGTTCTTCAAACCGAGCGATGAGTTCAAAACCGTGAACCCGCTGCGCACCGTGCCGGCAATGCAGGACGGCGATGTCAGCATGATCGAGTCCGTCGCCATGATGATCTACATCATGTCGAAGTACGGCCCGACAGATCTCGAAGTGAAATCGAACGAGGCGGGCTATGCGGATTATTTGCAGTATCTTTTGTTCGGCGAAGCAGGGCTCGCCGCCTACGGCAATCCCCTCGTCGCTACGCGCTTCATGGCGCCTGACGATCAGAAGCAAAACTTCACGGCGGGCTATTTGAAGAACGCGATCTTGAAGCGTCTCGAGTTTGTCGGCCAACGCCTCAACGGCAAGCCGTACGTGGCCGCCGATCGATTTACCGCCGCCGATATCTCCGTTGCCTACATCGCCACAGGCGCCAAGTTCGCCGCGATCGAGGATGAAATTCCGGCGAGCGTGAAGACCTACATCGAGAACCTCTGGCAACGTCCCGCCTATCAACGCGCCGCCGCGGTGAAGTAGCTACGGAATCAGCACCAGGCTGCCCGTCGTCTTCCGCGCTTCCAAATCGCGATGCGCTTGCGCGGCGTCGGCGAGTGCGTAGCGCGTTGGCGGTGCAATCGTCACGGCGCCGCTGGCGATGACGTCGAACAGATCGCCCGCAGTTTCGTCCAGCTGTTCGACCGTCGCCGTGTAGTGAAAGAGCGTCGGACGCGTCAGAAAAAGCGAGCCGCGTTGCTGCAGCGCGGACGGCGCAATTGCCTCGGGCGGGCCCGAAGCGTTGCCGAACGACACCATCATGCCGAGCGACCGCAAGCTATCGAGCGATGCGAGGAATGTATCCTTGCCGACGCTATCGTACACAACATGCGCGCCAACACCGGTGATCTCGCGCACGCGCGCTGCAATGTCATCACGGCCTGGAATGATCGTGTGATCAGCGCCGAGGCCGCGCACGATCTTTGCTTTCGCATGGTTGCCGACAACAGCGATGACGTTTGCGCCCAGATGCTTTGCCCATTGCACGGCGATCTGACCAACACCGCCCGCGGCTGCGTGGATCACGACGAAATGGCCGCGTTCCACGCGAAACGTCTTACGCAATAGGAAACGCGCGGTCATGCCTTTGAGCAAGGAGGCCGCTGCGATGTCGAACGGAATCGCGTCCGGCAACTTCACGGCCTGCGTTTGCTTCACGACATGCACTTCTGCGTAAGCGCCGATCGGCCCATTTGCGTAGACAATGCGATCGCCGACACCGAAGCGCGTGACGCCATCGCCGATCGCTTCAACAATGCCTGCAGCTTCCAAGCCCAATCCTGTCGGCAGGGCGTTCTTGTAGAGTCCTGTGCGATGGTAGACGTCGATGAAGTTCACACCGATCGCGTGGTTGCGCACGAGCACCTCGCCAAGGCCTGGCTCGCGCTCTGCAATATCGGTGAGGGCGATAACATCCGGCCCGCCATTGGCTTCGATGCGGATAACTTTCATGCGCGGCGCTCCATAATGCGTCTCGGTGTAGTATCGCCGGCCCGCTAAATCATCGCGCGGTGAGGCACTGCAGCGCCGCAAAGCCCTCTTCGCCATCGGCGCCATCAATCTCGCGGAACGCCGCCAGCGTGTCGTTCACGGCAACGCCCGCGATCCCTGCGTGGGCCGCGCCGGCGAAATCATCACCCCGGCCGAACATGCCCACCCGTGCTTCAACGCCTTGCGCGGCCAATGCCTCGACCAGGTCTTCGCTGAACTGCTCGTCGCCAAGCCACGCTACAATGCCGCTGAGCTCAACCCCGCGGCGCTCCAGCGTATCGAGATCGCGCTCATCTCGGATCGTAGTGTAGATTATGGCCTCAGGCGCGACGCGTGCGAGCCTGGACGCGCCATCGACGCTGTAGGTGATGAAGATCACCCGATCCATCGCGCTGGCCTCCTCGACTTCCCGTGCGACGTCTTCGTACGAAACGCCCCGCTTCACATCGAGTTCAAGCACCGTGCGCCCTTCGGCCCAATCCAGCGCGTCGCGCAATGACGGCGGATGCGCGTCCAGCACGTTGCCATCGTCATCACGCAAGCTCAGCGCCCGAAACTGCGCCAGCGTGAGCGCCGATACGTTGCCCGATCCATTGGTCGTGCGATCCACCGTATCGTCGTGCATCAGCACCAAATGGCCATCGCGCGTGCGTGCGACATCTACCTCTAGAAACGCCGGCGCTTGCGCCAGCGTCGACTCGAATGTCGCGATGGCGTTCTCGGCCAAGCCGTCGCCATCCCCGCCACGATGCGCGGAGACGAACGTCGCGCCGCGCTCACGCACGCAATCGAAGAACGCTGGCAGATCGGCAGGTGCGAACGTCTGAGACGCTCCGGGACGACCGCCGCCAATATCGAGGATGGCGTCGTCCGGCGCTGGGCCGCACGCTGCTAGCGCCAAGGTGGCGGCGACGATGAGCGCCCGGTTCAAGCGAGGTGCTCGTTGAAAAAGTTGATGGTCGCGCTGTCAGCGAGTTGTGTGCCGGCGCGATCGTAGTGCTTGCCGCCCTCGCGCGTGAACGCGTGATCGAGGCCGGCGTACTCATGGACCGTCACGAGCGGATTGGGCTTAAGCGTCTCGCGGATCGTATCGAGCGCCTCGCGTGGGATGAAGCTGTCTTCCAGAGGGTTGTGCAGCATGACTGGCTGCTTGATGCCGCTAGCCTCGCCCAGCGCGGTGTGGATGCCGCCGCCATGATACGCGATGGTCGCGTCCGTATCCGTCCTGCAGGCCGCCAGGAAGGCGATATAGCCGCCCATGCAATAGCCCATGACACCGGCCTTGCCGACGCCTTGGTTGCGGGCCCAGGCGAGCGTCGCCGCCACGTCTTTGACGCTCGCGTTCTTGTCGAGCTGGTTCATGTAGTCGAGCGCCTGCTTCCACTCAGCTTCGCTCTGGTCGGTCAGATCGATGCCCGGCTTGATGCGCCAGAACAGATCCGGCGCCACCGCCAGGAAACCCTCGCGCGCCAGCCAATCAGCCTTGCCGCGCATCACCGCGTTGACGCCGAATATCTCTTGCACGACGACGACTGCGCCTTTCGGCGTCCCGCTGGGTCGGGCCACGTAGGCCTTGAACCCACCGTCCGGTCCGCGAACCTGAACCCATTCACCCATCGTCGTTGCTCCGTCTCTGTCTCTTGGGGTTGGGCCGCGTTATAGACGCCCCAGCCGCGAAAGGAATTCGAGCCATGAAGTTCACAGTCAACGTGGAGTGCTCTCCGGAAGAAGCCCGCCGCTTCATGGGCCTGCCGGACGTCACCCCGATCAACGAGGCGCTGGTCGCCGAGATGGGCAAACGCATGGAGAAAAACCTCTCGCTTATGAGCGGTGAGAACATGATGAGTTCCTGGATGAGCGTCGGCACCCAAGCGCAGGACGCCTTCGTGAAGCTGATGACCTCGGGCGTCACCGCCGCGTCGGCTTCACGTGAAAAGCCCTAAGCGCGCCTTAGCTCATTTCACATGAAACCGGACACCATCGTCGCCTTGGCTTCCGGCGCCGGCCGCGCCGGCGTCGCCGTGATCCGGCTGAGCGGGCCAAACGCGGGCGCGACGCTACAAACGCTGACCGCGCGGGAGTTGCCCAAACCACGCGCCGCGACGCGCGAAGCTTTTTGCGATCCGCGCACGGGTCTATCGCTCGATGACGGCTTGGCGCTCTGGTTTCCGGGCCCGCACAGCTTCACAGGCGAAGACGTCGCTGAGCTGCACATCCATGGCGGCCCAGCGGTGATCGCGGCGGTGATCGACGCCTGCCTCAGCCAGCCCGGCGTGCGGGTGGCTGAGCCGGGCGAATACACCCGTCGCGCCTTCGAGAACGGCAAGCTCGACCTCGCCGAAGCCGAGGGCCTTGCTGACCTCGTGGACGCCGAGACCGAGGGCCAACGACGCCAGGCGCTTCGGCAGCGGCGCGGGGCCCTGAGCGCGGTTTATGAAGGCTGGCGGAGCAAGCTGATCGAGGCGGCGGCTCTGATCGAAGCTGAGATCGATTTCCCGGACGAGGACCTGCCTGGCGCGCTCGCGCTGCGCGCCGGACCGATCCTGCAAGCGCTGGCCGACGACATGGGCCGGCACCTGGATGATAGCCACCGCGGCGAGCGCATCCGCGACGGATTCCGCATAGCTATCATCGGCCCACCCAACGCCGGCAAGTCGAGCCTGCTGAACGCGCTAGCCCAGCGCGAAGCCGCGATCGTCAGCGACATCCCAGGCACGACGCGCGACGTGGTCGAGGTGCGCTTAGTCCTGGCCGGCTTCCCAGTCTGGCTTGCCGACACGGCGGGCCTCCGCGAGGCCGCGGACGCGATCGAGGCCGAGGGCGTGCGCCGCGCGCTGGAGCGGGCCGAGGAGGCTGATCTGCGCATCGCCGTCGTCGAGATCGGCCATGAAGTCCCGACGGAGCTCGAAGCCGCCATCAGAGATGGCGACCTGCTTGTCCGCTCGAAGGCCGATCGGGTCGCCGCGCACTCGTCTGGTGAGATGCTGGAAGTCTCAGCGCTGACCGGGATCGGTTTGAAGCTCCTGCACACCCAAATCGAAGAGCGGGTCGCCGGAGCCCTTGGCCGCGAAGAGGCGCCGGTGCTGACGCGGGCGCGGCATCGGCGGCTGGTGGAAGAGGCGCGTGCGGCGCTGCTGCGTGCGATCCCTGCGCTCGATCTTGGGCCCGAATTGGCCGCCGAGGATGTGCGCGTCGCCGCTGATCAGATTGGGCGTTTGACGGGGCGCATCGACGTGGAGGATTTGCTCGGCGAGATCTTTTCGAGCTTCTGTATCGGCAAATAGCCCTACTCGAAAACCCGCATGGAATAGGCGGTTTCACGCGAAACTGGTGAATTGAAATTAGCGGGTTGCACGTGAAGCGCATCGCTTGGACGAGCGCCTTGAGACGCGCATCTCGGCCGCCGACTCGCGGGCCTGAAGGCGCGCGGTCCAAGTGCAGTGACGCCGCTCCGCGCTTCCTATATGAAGCGCGACAGATCATGAGCTCAGCGCACTCCTTCGACGTCATCGTCATCGGCGGCGGCCACGCTGGCTGCGAAGCCGCGGCAGCCGCAGCGCGGCTTGGCGCGCGGACGCTGCTGCTGACGCACAAGCTCGAGACCATCGGCGAGATGAGCTGCAACCCGGCGATCGGCGGCTTGGGCAAAGGGCACCTCGTCCGCGAGATCGACGCGCTCGACGGCGTCATGGGCCGTGTGGCCGACGCGGCCGGCATCCAGTTCCGGCTTCTCAACCGATCCAAAGGCCCGGCCGTTCGTGGGCCGCGCGCGCAGTCGGATCGCAAGCTCTATCGCCAAGCCATGCAGGCTGCGTTGGCGGAGCAGGAAGGGCTGACGATTGAGGCGGCGGCGGTGGAGGATTTGGTTCTCGCGGATGGCGCCGTTGTCGGCGTCACCACCGCGGATGGCCGCGAGTTCCGCGCGCCTCGCATCGTCCTCACCACGGGCACCTTCCTGAAGGGCGTCATCCATATCGGCGACAAGCGCATCCCCGCCGGCCGCCACGGCGAGGCGCCTGCCATTGGGCTGTCGGATCGCTTGTATGGCGCGGGTTTCGCGATGGGGCGGCTGAAGACCGGCACGCCGGCGCGGCTCCAATCCAGCTCGATCGATTGGGCCGCGCTGGAGAAGCAATATGGCGATGACGAGCCCTCGCCATTCTCATTCCTGACAACGCGCATCATCAACGAGCAGGTGGCTTGCGGCGTCACTTACACCAACGCGAAAACGCATCGGATCATCGAAGAGTCGCTTTCGAAGTCCGCCGTCTATTCCGGCGCGATCAGCGGGCGGGGGCCGCGTTATTGCCCATCGATCGAGGACAAGGTCGTGCGCTTCGCCGACAAGTCTGCGCACCAAATCTTCCTCGAACCCGAGGGCCTCGATGACGACACCGTCTATCCAAACGGCATCAGCACCTCGTTGCCGGAGGACGTGCAGGAGCAATTCATCCGCACCATCCCGGGGCTCAAGAACGTCGTCATCAAACGCCACGCCTACGCGATCGAGTACGATTACGTCGATCCGCGCGAATTGATGCCGACGCTGGAGACCAAGCGCATCGCTGGGCTCTACCTCGCCGGCCAGATCAACGGCACCACGGGCTACGAGGAGGCTGCAGCGCAAGGTCTGATCGCTGGTCTCAACGCAGCGCGCGCGGCGTCAGGAGCAGGGCCGTTCGAGGTGACGCGCGCCGAAGGCTATATCGGCGTGATGATCGATGACCTCGTCACGCGCGGCGTCACCGAGCCCTATCGCATGTTCACCTCGCGCGCCGAGTATCGCTTGAGCTTGCGCGCGGACAATGCGGACCAGCGGCTCACGCCGAAGGGCATCGAGCTAGGTTGCGTGAGCTCTACGCGAAACGCCGCTTTTGCAGCCAAAATGCGCGAAATCGACACCGCCCGCCAAATGGCGCGCGCGCTCAATTTGACGCCGCAGCAAGCCGAAGCGCATGGGCTCAAAGTCAATCAGGACGGCGTGCGCCGCGATGCGATGGCGTTGCTGGCATATCCGTCGATCAGCTTCGATCAGCTCGCCGGCATCTGGCCCGAGCTTCGCTCGCTCAGCCCGCAAGCGCGCGAGCAGATCGAGATCGATGCGATGTATTCTGGCTACCTCGAACGCCAGGCGCTCGATGTAGAAGCCTTCAAGCGCGACGAGGATTTGCGGCTTTCGCCAGATCTCGATTACGCCAGCGTCGGTGGACTTTCGAACGAAGTGCGCGAGAAGCTGATTGCGGCTCGGCCGGTGACTCTCGGCCAGGCATCGCGCATCGAAGGCGTCACGCCTGGTGCGCTCACAGCATTGCTGGCGCATGTGAAGCGCGAACAGAGGAAGCGAGCATGAAGCCCACGCGCGACACGCTTTTCATCATCGCGGCGCCGTTCGAGGATGCGGCGCTGGACGGCACATGGTTCTGCACCGCGTGCGCGACCATGGAGGGCGCACTGCTGGCCAATCCGCATTGGGCTTCGCGGATCGATGTGCGCCGCAGTGCGTTCCCCCGGCCGCGCCAAGACATCATCGCGATGATTGGTGAGGCCAACCAATCCATGCCGGTCCTGGTGCTTGCGAGCCGCTCAACGCCGCCGGCGGATGCCAAGGAGTACGAGGGCGTCTTCTTCCTTGATGAGCCTAAGTCGATCACCCGCTACCTCGCTGCCGCCTATGGCGGAGCAGGGCCGCATCCGTGACGACTTACGGCTCTGAAGAGTTTCAGCGTGATCTGGGGATTTCCGTTCCCCGTGAAACAATCGCCCGACTGGAGACCCATGAGCGGCTGCTGACGGAATGGTCCGAGCGGATGAACTTGGTCGGCCCGAGGGAAATTGAGCTCTTTTGGTCCCGCCACGCTTTGGACAGCGCCCAGGTTATCCAATTCGCCCCAGAGGCGAAAAGGTGGATCGACCTCGGTTCCGGAGCGGGGTTCCCCGGTCTGATCGTGGCGGCGTTCCTGGCCGATCGCCTCGATACCGCTGTTCATCTCGTTGAATCCACCGGCAAAAAGGCGGCCTTCCTGCGGGCGGTAGCCGGCGAGGCGGGCCTGCCGGTGAAGGTGTTCAATCAGCGGATCGAGGACTTTGGCGCTGGCGAGGGCCCGTATGATGTGGTTACCGCCCGTGCTTTGGCTCCCTTGAACCGACTCATCCCCTATGCGAAGCCGATTCTAGATCGCGGCGCGCAAGGTCTCTTCCATAAAGGCGCTGACTTAGACGCCGAGCTGGCCGCCGCGAAACACGTCCTAAATGGTGGGGCGTCAGGTATCCGATATCGGGCAGACGTGCTGGAGAGCCTCAGCGATCCACGCGGCCGCATTGTTCGCATAACAAAGGCCGCGTGATCCTGAGCCTCCGAAAAGGAGACGGGGACATGCGTGCTTTGGCGATCGCCAACCAGAAGGGTGGCGTAGGCAAGACCACCACCGCCATCAATCTCGGCACCGCCTTGGCGGCCGCTGGGAAGGGCGTGCTGATCTTCGACACCGATCCGCAAGGCAATGCCTCGACCGGTCTCGATATCCATCCGCATGATCGCACGGTCACGAGCTATGATGTGCTTGTCGGCCAATTGCCGCTGGCGAAAGCGATCCTGCCGACTAAGGTGCCGAACCTTTACATCACGCCTGGCGACGCGCGTCTTTCCGGCGTCGAAGGCGAATTGATGGGCGAAGCGCAGCCGCAGTTTTTCTTGCGCAACGCGTTCGACAAATTTCGCGCGGAATCGCAACTCGGCATCGATTACATTTTGATCGATTGCCCGCCGTCCTTGAACGTTTTGACGGTGAATGCGCTCACGGCGTCCGATGGCGTTTTGGTGCCGTTGCAAACAGAATACTTCGCACTCGAAGGCCTCGCGCAGCTGATCGCCACGATCAACGCGGTGAAGGTGAACTTGAATCCGGCGCTCGAAATCCAAGGCGTCGTGCTCACCATGTACGACAAGCGCACCACGCTTTCCGAGCAGGTGGCGCAAGAGGTGAGGGCGCACTTCCCGGACAAAGTCTATGAGACGGTGATCCCGCGCAACGTGCGCATCAGCGAGGCGCCGAGCCATGGCCTGCCCGCGATTATCTACGATCAGAACGCCACGGGCAGCAAAGCCTACATCAAGCTTGCGAAAGAGCTGATCGAGCGCGAGCGAATGTTGGCTGCCGCGTAGCAAACACTCGGAAATTTTTACCGGTGGGCAAGGTTTGCCCAGCAAATTGTTAAGCATACCGAATCGGGTCGGGTGCAGGAGACGGGTACGATGAGCGAGATTGCGAGACCACGAGGACTTGGACGCGGCCTCTCGGCTCTGCTCGGCGAACCCGTGCGCACCGATGCGCCGCGCCCTGCTTTCGGCCAAGCGCAGCCAGAGCGCGCGCCGATCGAGCCGCCGCGCAATGTGTTCGAATTGCCGATCACCAACGCGCAGCAGCCGCAAGCAGTCGCGCCGGAGCCGGTTGCGCCGGTCGTGAGCGAACCCGTCGCGCCGCCGGTTGCTGTTGCGCCGGTGACGGAAGCGACTGCGCCGACGCAAGTTGGCAGCGATGTCGGCCCGCGTTCGATCCCGATCGATCTGGTGCAGCGCAACCCGCAACAGCCGCGCAAGCATTTCGACGAAGCGGATCTCAGCGAGCTTGCGAGCTCGATCAAAACGCATGGTGTGCTGCAACCGATCTTGGTGCGCCCGATCGCTGATGGCCGATTCGAGATCGTCGCTGGCGAGCGCCGTTGGCGCGCGGCGCAACGCGCTGGCCTGCACACCATCCCGGCGGTGATCCGCGAGCTCAACGAAGTTGAAGTGCTCGAGATCGCGATCGTTGAAAACGTCCAGCGCGCCGACCTCAACCCGATCGAAGAAGCGCAAGGCTTCCAAGCCCTCATCGATCGCTTCGGCCGCACGCAAGAAGAGATCGCCGACGCCGTCGGCAAGTCGCGGCCGCACATTGCGAACATGCTGCGCCTGCTGAAGCTGCCGGAAGATCTGCAAGAGATGGTGCGTGATGGGCGGCTCTCGTCCGGCCATGCGCGCGCAATTTTGACTTCGCCTGATCCGCGCGGCTTGGCGCAAAAGGCCATCAGCGAAGGTCTGAACGTTCGGGAAGTCGAGCGCCTGGCTCAAGTTGCAAAGGACGAAAAGCACGGCCCGCGCGCTTCCGTCGTGGCAGCTGAGGCAAAGAACGCCGACACGCGTGCGCTTGAGCAATCGATCTCGAACGCGCTCGGGCTTGAAGTCACGATCAGCGACAAGAACGGCGCCGGCGAAGTGAAAATCGCCTACAAATCGCTCGAACAGCTGGACGACGTGATCCGCCGTTTGCGCGGCGGGTTCTGATTGACGCGCGGGTGACGCGCTCGGCATGAGCGCGTACGCTCGCGGCGCATGAACAGTATCTACGCTTCGCTCGGCACGACTGTGTTTGAGACGATGTCGCGGCTCGCGGCCGAGAAGGGCGCGGTCAATCTCGGGCAGGGGTTTCCCGAGGAAGATGGCCCACGCGATATTCTTGAAGCTGCCGCGCGCGCGACGTTGGAAGGTCCAAACCAGTATCCGCCGATGCGCGGACTGCCGGCGCTGCGTGAAGCGGTCGCCGCGCATTACCGCGAACACCAGCAGATCGAAATCGATTGGCAGCGCGAGGTGACGATCACTTCTGGCGCCACCGAGGCCATCGCCGCGGCGCTGCTGGCGTTCATCGAGCCGGGCGATGAGGTGGTGCTGTTTGAGCCGATGTATGATGCGTATCTGCCGATGGTGCGAAGGGCAGGCGGCGTGCCGCGGGTCGTGCGCCTGCAGCCGCCGCATTGGCGGATTGAGCGAGAAGCTTTGGCTTCGGTCTTTAATGCCAAGACGCGCGTCGTCGTTATTAACACGCCGCACAATCCGTGCGCTTCGGTCATGACGCGCGGCGAGCTTGAGCTGATCGCCGAGTTTTGCCGCGCGCACGATGCGATCTGCGTTAGCGATGAAGTTTGGGAGCACGTGACGTTCGACGATGCTCGGCATGTGTCGATTCTGGAAGTGCTGCGCGACCGCACTTTGAAGATTGGCTCCGCCGGCAAGATGTTTTCGCTTACCGGTTGGAAAGTCGGCTTTGCCTGCGGAGCGCCGGCGCTGACGGAGCAGTTCGCCAAGGCGCACCAGTTTCTCACATTCACGACACCTCCCAATTTGCAGCGGGCAGTCACCTATGCGCTCGGCAAGGAGCGCGCCTATTTTGACGACATGCGGGCTGCCTTTCAGCGCTCGCGCGATCGGCTGGTTAGCGCGCTAACTGCCGGAGGCTTCGTCACGCTGCCGGCGCGGGGGGCCTATTTCGTTAGCATTGACCTCGAAGCCTCTGGCATCGCCATGTCCGACGTCGATTTTGCCCGTCACGCTATCGAGAACGGTGTGGCGACGATCCCGCTCTCAGGTTTTTACGCCGAAAATGGGCCGCGCAACCTCGTTCGACTCTGCTTTGCCAAGCGCGATGAAACGCTCGATCGCGGCGCGGAGGCGCTGATCCGCGCCAAACGTTCAGCGTAGCACCCGCGCCGCATCGACCATCTCCACGTCCGTCATCATTCTCAAATATGCGTCGAACCAAGGCTTGTGGGCTGAGCCGGTGATCACCAGCACGCGGGCGCCGGGGTTGTTGGCGATCGCTTCGCGGATGTTTGCAACTTGGCGCAGATTGCGCACTTCCCAATCGGCCACGCGCGCGCGGCCGATCGCGTTCGGCGTTTCACGGTTGAGCATGTTGAGCCATTGGCCGTTCGCATCCACGTGGCCGATGCGGGCTGAATTGAGCATGCGATAGGTGCCGAGCGCCTGGTCGGGTGTGCGCAGATTGTTGGCGGCTTCGCGCAATGGCGTGAACGCCGGATCAGCCATGAGTTCGGCAAGCCAAGGCTGGTTCATCATTGCTTCGAGATCGGCCATGCGGGCTGCGCCGATATCATCGCTGCTGTGATCGTCGATAGGATAGAGCCGCTCAAGACCGAGGCGCACGGCGAGCCGCGCGCCGACCATATGGTTCTCGTTCCGGCGCGTATCGTACTGCGCCATGTGCTCGACCATGAGCGCGCTGACGCCGTCTTCAGCGATGCGCTCAGCTGGCTCGAGCCGCCACCATTGCACGAGGGCGGAATTGGGATCGCCGGAGGCGACGAAGAGGGCGGCCAGGCGCCGGCGCTGGGCGGGGGTGGGGGTGACGGGCCAGTCCGCCAGGGTGCGGCGCACTTCGGCTTCCGCGTCAGGAAAGTCGAGCTGCAAGCCGTGGCGCACGGCGGCGGCCATATTCATCACCCGGCCGCCATAGGAGGTGGCGACTTCGGGGTAGATGTCGCGATAGCGCCAGAGCGCGTCGATGCTTTCGCCGGAGAGCGCTTCGATAGCGATGATGTCCGGCCGAAAAGCGGCGAGCCGATCGAGCAGCGGCTCAAGCACGGCTGGATCGAAATCTTCCGGCGCGCCGCTCAAGTGTGGAGAGCCGAGAACGAGAA
>JAWXAM010000011.1:0-32677 GCA_034439495.1 Terricaulis sp.
AAACCCCGCGCCCATCGTAAAGGAGGCGAGCTGGCCATCGTCAGCGTTCTACAACTCCTCGGGCCCAAGCCGGGAAAAACGATCGGACAACGGGGCGCGCGAAGCGCGCAATGCGGTTCAGAGATGGGCCGCATACCCAACAGAGACTACTCAGCGCGGATCGCGCGCCCCGTTCTCCCACCAGGGAGGAATAGACAAGAATGGTGAAGCGCAGAACTGCGAAGCCTGCGCGTGCACACGCATGCGATGAGACTGGATCACGCTTTCGCGCGATCCAGTGCGCATCACTTCTTGCGGAATGCGTCGAGGCTGACGACGGCGTTATCGCTCGCCGCGGCTGGCGGCGCCGCGGTGGTTTGCGCTTCAGCTTCGCGTGGGGCAGGGCCGCCCGTGTCGTCGCCAGACGCCATGCGTGCTTCGTCGATGTGATGCTGCTGTTCGAACTGCAGCCCAAACTTCACGCTTGGATCGAAGAAACGGGTGATGGCTTTCAGCGGAATGGTGATCGGTTGCGGCTGGCCCGAGAATTTCAGGATGACACGAAAGCGATCGGCATAAACTTCGAGATCCCAAAACTGGTGCTCGAGCACGATCGTCATTTCATCTGGATAACGAGCGCGCAATTGCTCGGGGATGATCACACCCGGCGCATGCGTGCGAAACGTAATGTAGAAATGATGCTTGCCCGGCAGCCCGCGCGGGTTTGCTGCTTCTTGAAGCGCTGCGCGGACGACGCCGCGAAGCGCGTCCTGCATCAAGCTCTCATATCCGATCTGGTCGTCGGCCACGGCCGCCCCTCCTTGGCTCTAGCCACACCCTTACTAGCTCGTTCCGGGCAGTCAATTGTTCATCCACAGGGCGCGAAAACATCAACATTTCCAACGTCACGAGGCGAAACGTTTGCGACGAACAACAGTTCGTGCGGTCGCTTACATTGCATGCGCTGTGGAGGGCGCGCTTCGCGTGAATCGGGAACGCGCCTGTGTAAAACTCGCCAAGCGTTTGCGCGATAACGAAAAATCGCCGGGTTCCACACGCCGCGCGCGCAAACCCCTGTGACAGCGCGCGCGGAATCGGGGAGCGCTCTGTGGATAAGTTTTGAGGAAAGTCTCGGAGGGAGAAAAGTCCCCGGCTTCTGTTGCCGGGCGCCGGGGGGCCCCGCCTAACGATGCTACTCGTTAGGACTTAGGTCGAGATCACTCGCACTGCTTACGCAGCGAGGGCGAACTCTTCAGCGTTGTTGTCATTTGCAACTATGCTGTTTGGCCTGTGACGGGACCACCCGAGCAAAAGCAACAGCCGTCAACGTCCGTCGATCCTATTTCGGCCCCTCAACACGAACCCAAATGAGGTCCGTCCTTCGCTGAATTGGCTCCTGCTGGCGTAATCCAGCCGAAGCGCAAAGCGCGAAGGCTGGTGGAGCCGCCGGGCATCGCACCCGGGTCCGATCCGCCTATCTCTGCGCGTTTATCGCCATAGTCCGGGCAAGCCCGAACGAGTCGTATATAGGCGGCATCTCCGGCGCGCACAAATCCGCAGCGGTTCCATAGACTCAGATTAATACCGCCTCGCGGAGGCGGTTCATGATCAAAAAGCTCGCGGCGGAATTCATCGGCACATTCACGCTCGTCCTGTTTGGCTGCGGCGCGGCCGTGCTGGCCGGCTTCGGCATCATTGGGCAGGAGGGCATCGCCTGGGCTTTTGGTTTGGCGATCGTCGCCATGGCCTACGGCATTGGCAGCGTCTCCGGCGCGCACCTCAATCCAGCGGTCAGCTTCGGCTTCTGGGCCTCGGGCCGCATGAGCACCACCGACATGGGCGGCTACTGGATCGCCCAATGCCTCGGCGCCATCGTCGGCGCCGGCATCCTGCTGGTGATCGCCTCAGGCTCGCCCGATTACGCATTGGCGACGAGCGGTCTCGGGCAAAACGGCTACGGCCTGCGGCTGCCATCGGGGCAGGGCTCGCCCGGCGATTACGCACTCATCGCCTGCGCCGTCTTCGAAGTTGTGGCGACATTTATTTTCGTCGCTGTGATCTTGGGCTCGACGCAGAAGGGTTCTGAATTTGCGGGCCTCGCCATTGGCCTCACGCTTGTCGCCATTCACATCGTCGGAATTCAGGTTACTGGTGTATCGGTTAATCCGGCTCGCTCCCTCGGGCCTGCGGTTTGGGTGTTGGGCGACGCGCTGGGGCAGCTCTGGCTGTTCGTCGCCGCGCCCATGGTGGGGGCGTTGTTGGCGGGATGGACGTTCCGGGCGAAACTGCTGACCAGCGACGATATCAGCTGATGCGACGGCCGATCGCGGCCGGTGTCGCGATCGGCGCTTTTGCGGTGTTGGCGTATCTCTGTGTTCCGTTGCCGGCGCCAAACGTCGCCGCGCCCAGCGAAGGGGATTGCGTCGAACTCACGCTCTTCACCAACGGCTTTCACACCGATATCGCCGCGCCTGTCTCGATCTTCCCGGAAGCGCATCCACTGCGCCGCCTCTATCCAGACGCTGAAAGCTTCCTCATCGGCTGGGGCGAGGAGCGCTTCTATTTCTCCGATGGCACGGATGTCTGGCTCGGTCTCGATGCGCTCATCCCGCCGAGCCCGAGCGTGATGCACATCACCTACAACGCACCAGCCGTCGCCGCTTACCTCGGTCCGAATGCCGAAACGCCCGTCGCCGTCAGCACCGAAGGCGCGGCAAGCTTGGTCGCCTTCGTCGATCGCGCACTCGTTCTCGATGAATCTGGCGACGTCATCCGCACCAGTGACGGCAAGATCGTCGGCCGCTCATCCTTCTTGCGTACACGCGGCTCGTTCCATCTCTTCAACGTCTGCAACCAATGGATGGCCCGCGCCCTGCGCGCCGCCGGCATCAACATCAACGCCCGCGCCGCCTGGCTCGGCGGGCCTTTGGTGCGCGCTGTGGAGGAAACGGGCCGGACCAGCTGCGCAGCCCTGCAGCGCCCCAGGTAGGAGACAGCGCCGAGTCAGCCCATATTGGCCCTGAAATGAGCGCCCAACCCGCACCTCTGCCAGAAGGCAGCCCGTCGCAAGCCGACATCGCCTATCTCGGCCTGCTGGACGACATCCTGCAAAACGGCGTCGACCGCGGCGACCGCACCGGCACCGGCACGCGCGGCGTCTTCGGTCGCCAGCTGCGTTTCGATCTCAGCGCCGGCTTTCCGCTGCTGACAACGAAGAAGGTGCACCTGAAGAGCATCATCCTCGAACTGCTCTGGTTCCTGCGCGGCGACTCGAACGTGCGCTGGCTGCAGGAGCAGGGCGTCACGATCTGGGACGAGTGGGCCAACGAAGAGGGCGAACTCGGCCCCGTCTACGGCAAGCAATGGCGCTCGTGGGAAACCAAGGACGGCCGCGTCATCGATCAGATCGCCAATGTCGTCGCCGCGATCAAAACCAACCCGAACTCACGCCGCCATATCGTGTCGGCGTGGAATCCCGCTGAAGTGGATCAGATGGCGTTGCCGCCGTGCCATTGCCTGTTTCAGTTCTTCGTCGCTGACGGAAAGCTCAGCTGCCAGCTCTATCAACGCAGCGCCGACGTTTTTTTGGGCGTGCCGTTCAACATCGCCAGCTACGCGCTGCTCACGCAGATGATGGCGCAAGTGACGGGACTAGAGCCCGGCGAATTCGTCCACACCTTCGGCGACGCGCACCTCTACCACAACCACTTCGACCAAGCCCGCACGCAACTCGCCCGCACGCCGCACGCGCCGCCGACGATGCTGATCAATCCGGAGCGGACGGATATCTTCGCGTTCGAGTACGGGGATTTTAAGCTCGAAGGTTACACGGCGCATCCGGGGATCAAGGCGCCGATCGCGGTTTAGATTTAGCGCGCGGCGTCCCGCGCTCAGCTTCAAACTGGATATTGCGGCAAGCGTGGCCGCCAAACGCCGAGCGCGATGTTGGCGACAGACACGCCGAGCAGCACCCATGCCGTGTTGATTTCAGCTTCGAACAGGCGGGCTGTGTTCGCTGCATCGGCGGCGATAGCCGCTCCACCTGCGGCGCGCGCCGCTTCTTCCTGTAACGGGCCAATGATGTGCAAGCCGGCTTGCAGTACGAGAATGCCGGTCGCGGCTTTCACCCACACCCAGCCGGCGTCCTGAAACGGCGGATGCACCACCATCGCCAAAAGACCGGTGATGACAGTCAGCACCATGGATGGGCCGATGATCCACGCGGCAAGCTTGGACATTCCAAGCACGATCGCAGCGTAGCCGGCGTCGCCGATCGAAGCGGGTGCGAACATCATCACGATCGCCATCGCCGCCGCGCCGCCCATCAACCCCGCAGCTGCGGCGCTATGTAGAAACTTCAGCAGCCGTCGCATTCTAGCCCCAGCGGAAGCGCTATCAGAAAAGTATCATCAAGCGGCCCGTGAGTATCAAGACGCCCGCGAGTGCGAAGTTGGCGACGTTGCCGTCGATGTGGCCGAGCTTGGAAGCGGCGAACCCCGATTCAGCGCGGACGGCGCCGCCATAGCGAGGCGATAACGCCGCGCTCACAAAGAAGCCGCTCAGCACGATCGCGCTCAGGATCGTCGCGATGCAAACGCCGAGCGCGTGATCGACTCTGCCGGACCACAAGAAATAGAGCGCAGCTATTCCCAGCGCAGATGTCGTCAGAATCTGCGTGACGACGTGAAAGCGCGCGTGGGCCGGCCATGCAGGGTTCAGCGCGTGTGATTTGCTTATATCCGCAATCGGCGGGATCACCGTAAACTGCAGAATGCCGATCGTCATAAGCGCGGGTCCAATTTCCATCATCATCGCTCGATCTTCACCAGCGCATCGCCCAGAGTGGTGACATACACGGGGCCATCGCCAGGCGTCAGAATCATACCCGTCGATGCGCCGGGCAGGCGGCCCCACAACGCCGGTCCGAACAGTTCAAGCGCACCCTCGCGCACCGCGGCGCGGCGGCTCCATTCGGCGACAAGCGCGTCGCTTTCAGGCGTGCTTTCGCGAAATGCCGTGCGCATCTCGCCCGTGTCCGGATCGACCACGATGAGTGCGCTCTGGATTGGCGAGGCCACCCATAGATTGCCGTGTTCATCGAGTTCGACGTTGTCGGGTCCGACGATCGTGGCGAGCACGCGGGCTTCGCCCAATTCACCGCTCGCCACCGTAACGGGATAGGCGTTGATCTTGTCGCCCATGGTTTCGGCGAAGTAGAGCTGGCCGCGCGCTTCGTCGATGACGATGCCGTTTGCGAACTGCAGGCCGTCGATCAGTTGTTGCGCCGGGCCGCGCACACCATTGTCGTCTGGCGGCGGGATGCGGAAGAGCGCGCCTTCGGCGGCGTAATTGTTGAGTGGTGCAAAGAGGCGCTCTTCTGAATGAGGCCCCGCCGCATTGGCGGCCGATTGCGTGAACCAGATCGCGCCGGTGCTATCGGCCACCGCCGTGTTGACGCCGAACGGGTGCGAGTAGATCAGCTCCACCCCTTCGGTATTGAGATCGATGCGATAGATCGCGCCGGTGAACACATCGGCGAGCAGGGCGTGTACGCTGTCCGGCTCAAGCGACACGCCGTTCGGCCCGGCGATCTGCGTCGGCGGGGCGTGCGCGTAGCCTGCTTCCGCGAAGCGGCCGAAGGGGCGTGAGGTCTCGTCAGGCGCGATGAGGCGCAGGCCATGCATTTGATCGACGACGATGAGCCTGCCGTCGGCAAGCGCGAGGCCATCTTCGGCGCGGGCGAGGCCGCGGGCGGCGGGAAAGACCGCACCATCGTCCATCGTCCAGGTGCGTTCGGTGTTCGCCGCGGGCGTGCACGCCGCCAGCGCGCAGGTCAGCACAACCATCCCAAGGATCGATCGCATATTCACCCCCAAAGCGTCTAACGCGCTTGCGGTATCTAGAGCAGTCTCGCTTGGTATTGTCGAGGGTCGCGCGAGATGCTGGGCGGAGGCCATAGTCGGTGTCATACCGGCTCGCATGAAACCGCGCGAACTCATCGGCACCGCCCAAATCCCGCACGGCGAGGAGCTTCAGCTTTTCCGCCACGACGGCGACTACGTGATCCTGCTTGGGCGCAACGAGCTGATGAACAGCCGCGTCAGCGGCTCGGAAGAAGCGCTCGCGACGATGACGTGCGAGCGCCTGCGCAACGAAGATCCGCATCTGCTGATCGGCGGCTACGGCATGGGCTTTACGCTCCGCGCCGCGCTCGCCACGCTCGGGCCGCGCGCGCGGGTCACGGTCGTTGAACTCGTGCCCGAGATCATCGAGTGGGCGCGCGGACCGATGGCGGCGCTCACCGCCGGCTGCCTCGACGATCCGCGCGTTACGCTTGTGATCGGTGATGTCGGCGGATCGATCAGAGGCCGCGCCCGCTATGACGCTATCTTGCTCGATGTCGACAACGGCCCTGATGGCCTCACCCGCGCCGATAACGATCAAATCTACGCCGGCCACGGCCTCGCTGCCGCGAAAGCTGCGCTCAAGCCTGGCGGCACGCTCGCGGTTTGGTCCGCTGCGCCGGACGAAAAGTTCGCACGCCGCCTGAAACATGCTGGCTTCAATGTCGAGGAAGTCGTCGTGCGCGCCCGCAAAGGCAAAGGCGCGCGGCACGTCATCTGGTTCGCCGCCGCGCCTGACGCTTCTGCACAATAAGTCCTAGAAAAGCCCGCACCACGGCGTGCGGCCGCCGGGTATGTTGCCTCCACACAGGGAGAGCCGGGATGAACTGGACGCTTTTCGATTTCGCCTTCGCCGGCGCGATGCTTGCGATCTTGTCGTTGGCGGCTTGGTTTTTGTTCAAGGGCCCGCAGAGCTTTTCGTATCGCTTGGGCGTCGGCATTGCGGTCATGGCGGCCATCTTTGTCGTCGTGACAACCGGCGCGGTCGGCATCATCGGCAGCGAAGACAACGACGCGAACCTGCTTTACCTCGGCGTTCTGGCGTTTGCTCTGATCGGCGCCGCGGTCACGCGCTTTCAGCCGCGCCCCATGATCTGGGTTCTGTCCGCCACCGCATTAGCGACCGCTTCGATCGCCCTCGTCGCAGTCATGTTGGGCTGGGGCGCTGACGGCCCGATCTGGCCGTTCGATGTTCTCGGTGCGAGCGGGTTGCTGGCGGTGATGTTTGCCGTGTCGGCGGTGTTGTTCCGCCGTGCCGCTGCACGCTGAAGCGTTGACCGACGGTGGCGAAGGCGGCAGCCTAAGGATCGGCTTCCGGGGGCGTTCAACGTGTCAGAAGAGAAAGATAAAGAGCAGGCGCGGCGCCTGATGCCGATCATTCTGGTTGTCGCTTCGCTAGCCTTGGCTGCGGTTGCTTTTGTTCTGCTCTTCCGGGGCTAAGTGCGATGACCCGGCAGCAAAAATTTATCTTGGGAATCGTAGTCGGGCTGACCATTGTTGCTGCAGTGGCGACGATCTGGTCGCTTCTCGTATAGCTAAACCTCAGCCACGTCCGGCACGACCATCTTCGTGATCTTCTGAATATCTGCACGCGCCGCATCGGCACTCATCGGTGTGAACTTGATCGTGACGCCCACCAGTTGCGGCTCGACTTCGCACTTCATCACCAGCACTTCGCCCGCTGTTGCGTTCAGCGCCGTGCCTTCGCCGTCGCCGGGCTTTTTGTTTGTACCGGTGTAGCCGGCGATGCGATGCGGGCCGGGGGTCAGCAGAATGCGCGTGAAGCGCGGGCTCTTGAGCTGCACCACCTCGCGCCCATCGATCAGCACGTTGATGCCGACCGCCTTGCCGACAAACTGGTTGCGAAACAAATAGAGCGCAGCTTTGTCCGGCACGGGCGCGAAGGTGAGCGCTTGCGTCCGTTGTTCGGGCGTCGCTTCGGCAACCTTTCGGTTGGTCTGTAGATTGCGGAAGATGATGACGCCGCCGATCACCACGCCAATCAGCGCAACGATAAACATGATCTCGGGGCCGAGCAGCGATCTCAGTACGAAATAGACGACGAGGCCGACGATGACAGCGGCGCCATAGAGGATGAGATTGCGTGGCATGTCGCATCCTTATGGGTGACGGCGCCCGGCGCCAAGGCTAAAGGGGCGGGGTGACTCCCAAACTGACCCTCGTCGTCGCCGTCGCGAAGAACGGCGTCATCGGCCGCGATGGCGATCTGCCGTGGCGGCTTTCGTCCGATATGAAGCGCTTCAAGGCCGCCACGATGGGCAAGCCCGTGCTGATGGGGCGCAAGACTTGGGACTCGCTTCCCAAAAAGCCGCTGCCGGGGCGCCAGAATCTGATCCTCACGCGCGACGCCAATTTCAAAGCTGATGGCGCGTGGGTTTACACGGATCTCACCGCCATGCTCGCCGCCGCACGTGCGATGGCGCAAGCCGCTGGCGCCGAGGAGTCGTGCGTCATCGGCGGCGCACAGCTTTATAACGCCGTGCTGCCGCAAGCCGATCGCATCATCCTCACCGAAGTGAACCTTTCGCCCGAAGGTGACGCACGCCTTGAACTCGATCTCTCCCAATGGCGCGAAGTCGGTCGAGAAGTCGTTGCGGCAGGCCCGAGCGACGACGCAGACTTCATCGTGCGCGTGCTTGAGCGTTAGCCTTTGCTCACGTCTGTGAAATGCATTCTCACCTGACAACTTGCTGACGGCGAGCGGCGCCGAAGCGTCAGGTTCCCGGCAGCATACCGTCCTGGCTCCAAGAAGAGCTATGCGGGGACAAACAATGAAATTGAGCACGAGAGCTGCTATTGCAGTCGCATTCTCGATCGCGAGCGCGGCACATGCAGAGCCTGGCGGCACATCCAGCGTTTACGGCCCAAGTGTCGAACGGGGTGAAAGCGAACTCGAATACCGGGGGGCGGTGTTTCATGGCGGTGCCCTGGATGGCGCCGCCATGCATCGCTTTGAGGCTGGATTTGCGTTCACAGATTGGTGGCGCCCCGCGCTCATAGCGCAGGGCGTCGATTTGCCGGGCGCTGATTTTGAGCTTTCCACGATCGCTGTGGAGAATGTGTTCGACTTTAAGAACACGCGTTCATGGCCCGTCCACTTAGGCGGCTACGTAGAATATGCGTTCGCTCAAAACGGCGGCGATGATGCTATCGAGTTTAAATTGCTGGCCGAGCGCCGCAATGGCGCCCTCACAGCACGCGCCAATCTCATTGCCGAACGCCACGTCGGCGACGACGCCTCAGATGAGTGGGAGTACGGCTATGCCGCTCGCTTCATGTGGCGAGCGTCCGAGCATTTGAGCCTTGGAATCGAGGGCTTCGGGGAGCCGGAAGCGCGCGCTCACTATTGGGGGCCTCGCCTTAGCTTTCCGCTCGGCGAAGCCAGCGTTGGGTTGGGATATCTAGTCGGCATGGGTGAGGCCCAATCCGATGGGCAGCTCCGCATTGCCTTCGAAATCGAGCGCTGAGGAGGATCGCATGTCTAGTGAACGCAGAGTGCGCGTTTGGGATCTGCCGACGCGGATATTTCACTGGAGCCTTTTGGCGTTGCTCTTGGTCGCCTGGTTCACAGGTGAAGAAGAGGGCGCTGCGGCGCAGATTCATAGGTACGCCGGTGAAGCGATCGCGGGGCTTATTGTCTTTCGCGTGCTGTGGGGCTTCATCGGCGGTGAGCGCTCAAGGTTTTCAGATTTTGCAGCAGGTCCCACTGCGATCGTTGCTCATGTGCGCGACCTTTTCTCGTCGCGACCCAAGCGCCACCTCGGCCACAACCCGCTCGGCGGCATAGCTGTCTTCCTATTGCTAGCTGTTGTCTCCGCAATCGTGTTCACGGGTTTGTTCAGCGGCGGCGAGGGCGCTGGCGGTCCCTTCGTGGGGGTTTGGGGCCTCGAGTTGTCGGAGCTGCACGAAATCCTGTTTCGCGTTTTGCAAGGGTTGGTGCTCGTTCATCTGCTTGGGGTCTTTGTTGAAAGTCTCAAAGCCAGAGATGCGCTGATACCGGCCATGGTCACTGGCGCTAAGACTCGCCGTGAAGATGAGCCCGGCGTGGATGCCAAGCGCGCCAGTCTCATGGCTCTTGTCTTCGCGATCTCAGTGGGCACGCTCTCTAGCGTGTGGCTCATCGCCCAGCCCGCCTCGTCGACGGCGTACGAGCGAACCGCTGGCGCCGAACATGGCGAGGATGAACGGCACGACGAGTATTAGCGAAGCTTCCCGGGCGGCACGCTTAATCGGCTCTAGCGGAGGGCGGGGCGGGCGCTATGCTCGCTCCATGTCCGAATTCGAAGTCATCGCCACCGGCCTTCAATTCCCCGAAGGCCCGATCGTCATGCCAGACGGCAGCGTCATCTTGGTTGAGATCAAGCGCGGGACGTTGACGCGCGTGTGGAACGGCAAAAGTGAAGTCATCGCCAATCTTGGCGGCGGCCCGAACGGCGCCGCCTTCGGTCCGGACGGCGCTGTTTATGTTTGCAACAATGGCGGCTTTGCGTGGCACGAGATTGCCGGAATCTACAACATCCCTGGCGATGCAGCGGCTGACTACACGACCGGCCGCATCGAGCGCGTCGATCTCGCCACCGGAAAGTTCGAGCGCGTCTATGAGAGTGTCGCTGGCGAGCGACTCTCTGGACCCAACGATATCGTATTCGAAAAATCCGGCGCCTTCTGGTTCACCGATCTCGGCAAGTGGCGCCCGCGCGTGAAGGAGCGCGGCGGGCTCTATTACGCAAAACCCGATGGCTCTCTGATCAAGGAAATTGCCTACGGATCGGTAGGCCTGAACGGTGTCGGCCTCTCGCCTGATGAAAGTGTTGTCTACGCCGCGGAAACCGACACTGCGCGGCTTTGGGCGTTTGATGTTACCGGCGCAGGCGAAATAGCGCCGCCGCCGCCGGGCAATGTCGGGCGTTTCGTCTCCGGCCAGCCTCAGATGTGCCGGTTCGACAGCCTCGCTGTGCAGGCCAACGGCGATATCTGTGTAGCCACGATTGGCAATGGCGGCATCACTACGTTCACGCCGGCGGGCGCCTCAAGCCACACTGCGTTCCCCGATCCCCTCGTCACTAACATCGCCTTTGGTGGACCTGACATGCGCGACGCCTACATAACGCTTTCCGCCACCGGCCAGTTGATCAAGACACGCTGGGCGGAAGCGGGGCTCAAACTGAACTTCGCGCCGTATTGATTGGCCTGATCTATCTTACTTCGTCATTCCGGACGCGCGGAGCGCGATCCGGAACCCAGGGGCAACCAGTGCGATGTTGGCCCCTGGGTTCCGGGCTCAATGCTCCGCATTGCCCCGGAATGACGAGCAGTTTGCGAGCGGAGTAAATAATGACCATCATCGTCCACCACCTCGAAGAATCGCGCTCACAACGCATCTTGTGGCTGCTCGAAGAACTCGGCGCCGAGTACGAAGTGCGCCGTTACGAGCGCAACCCGCAAACGCGTCTCGCGCCGCCGGAGCTCAAAGCCATCCACCCGCTTGGCAAATCGCCAGTTATCGAAGCGAACGGTAAAGTCCTCGCCGAATCCGCCGCCATCATCGAATACCTCGCCGAGAACGAAGCCTTCGGTTCGCTCGCCATCGCCGCCGGCGATCCGGCGCGCTTCGATTATCTCTATTGGCTGCACTTCGCTGAAGGCTCGGCCATGCTGCCGTTATTGCTGAAGCTTTATGTGAGCCTCTTGGGCGAGAACGGCGCGCCTTTGATGCAGATGCGCGTCGAGCCGGAGATCGACAACCATTTCAGCTTTATCAACGCGCACCTGGAAGGCCGCGACTATTTCGTCGCCGATCGTTTCACCGCCGCCGATATCCAGATGAGCTTTGTGCTCGATGCCGGTAACAATCGCGGCGGCTTGGATCGTTATCCCAACCTCACCCGCGTCCGCCGCCTACAACAAGCGCGCCCTGCCTATCAAAAAGCGCTGGAAAAGGGCGGGCCTTACAAGATGGGCGCATAGCTCTTGCCTTTCGGCGCAACGCACTGAAAGTCTCCCGCGAACGGAGAAATCATGCGCACTCGCGATTGTAAGATCGTCGCTACTATGGGCCCGGCGAGCGACCCGCCGGAGCGGCTCGCCATGCTGATCGAGGCTGGCGTCGATTGCTTTCGGCTGAATTTCAGCCACGGCAGCCGAGAGGACCACGCGCGGCGCATGGACTCGATTCGCGCCGCTGAGGCTAAAGCCGGCGCCGCCGTTGGCGTGTTTGCGGATTTGCAGGGCCCGAAGATTCGCGTCGGCACATTCGAAGGCGGCGAGATCAAGCTGCGCTTCAACGACATCGTCACGCTCGAAGCCTCCGACCAACCGGGTTCCGGCAAGCTCATCCGGCTGCCGCACCTCGAACTCGTCAACGCGCTGGAAGAAGGCGACATCCTCAAGCTCGACGACGGCAAGATGCAGCTCACCGTGATCGAGCGTGGTCGCAACCAACTAAAGGCGCGTGTCGATTTCGGGGGCACGCTGAAAAACCAAAAAGGCGTGAACGTCCCGACGCGGCGCATCCCGATCTCGGCGTTGACGCCGAAGGATCGCGAAGACCTCGCCTACGCCCTCGATCTCAACGTCGATTATATCGCGCTGTCCTTCGTCCAGCACCCGGAAGACGTGCGCGAAGCCCGCCACCTCATTGGCGATCGCGCCGGCATCATCTCCAAAATCGAAAAACCAAGCGCGCTGACGCAGATCGATGAGATCGTCGAGCTTTCCGACGCCGTCATGGTGGCGCGCGGCGACCTCGGCGTTGAACTGCCGCCTGAGCAAGTGCCGATCGCGCAGCGCAAAATCATTCGCTCCGCCCGCGCCGCCGGTAAGCCGGTGATCGTCGCCACGCACATGCTCGAAAGCATGGTCGAAGCCGCAACGCCCACACGCGCCGAAGCCTCCGATGTCGCCACCGCCGTGTATCAAGGCGCCGACGCGGTGATGCTGAGCGCCGAGAGCGCCGTCGGCCGTCATCCGCAGAGCGCTGTCGCGATCATGGATCGCATCATCCGCGCGGTGGAGGAGGACGAGGAATATTGGTCCTCGCTGCCGCGCGATATGACGCCGCCGCAAGCCACCACCGCCGACGCTATCGCGCTCTCGGCTCGCCACATCGCCGATACGATCGGGTGCGCCACCATCGTCGCTTACACAGCGACAGGTTCAACCGCGATCCGCGTCGCGCGCGAACGCCCGCGCTGCGGCGTCACCGGCTTGACGCCAGTGCTCGCGACAGCGCGGCGGCTCTCCTTGGTGTGGGGCGTGCGTAGCCGCGTCACCGAAGACGTGACCGGCGTCGAAGACATGGTCGAGAAAGCCGAAGCGGCCGTGCGCGCGCTCGGCGTCGCCGGCCCCGACGACCGCGTCGCGATCATCGCCGGCATCCCCTTCGGTCGCGCGGGTAAGACCAACACGATCCGCGTGTTGAGGCTGGAATGATCTTCCGCCGCATCCTCGCGCACGTGAAAACGCAGAACTGGCTGGCCGTCGGCATCGACTTCGTCATCGTCGTGGTCGGTGTTTTCGTCGCCACGCAAGTCAGCAATTGGAACGACGCCAACCGCGATCGCGCGCGCGGAGAGGGCTACCTCGCGAGCATCCATGGTGAATTGCTCACGGACGCCGCCGCCATCGAGCGCCGCGCCGTGTTCTGGGGGCAAGTCGCCGGCTATGGTGAGGATGCGCTGTCCTATGCCGAACGCGGCACGCTGAAGAATGGCTCGGCTTGGGAAACCGTGCTCGCCTTCTTTCAGGCAAGCCAAATCTGGCCGTACACCGCGACGGACACGACCTACCGCGAACTCACCGGCGCCGGCGAACTCAGCCTCATCCGCGATAGCACGATGCGCGCCGCGCTCGCCGATTATTACGTCGTGCGCAAGAGCCGGCTCGATCCGATGTTTGCAGAACTGCCTGCCTATCGCGAAACCATTCGCGGGCTGACGCCAATGCACGTTCAAAGCCACATCTGGGCCAATTGCCATCGCGCTGTCGTCGATGGCACTGAAGAGGCGCAAGCGCTCTTGCCGTGCGAGTCTCCGATCAGCGAAGCCGAGGCGCGTGAAATCCTGCGGACATACATGGCGGCGCCCGAAGTGTTGCGTGGCCTTCGCTTTTGGATGAGCACGATCCGCGTCTACTCCGACCTGTCGGCGCATGATCGCCAGACGGCAATGCGCCTTGCCGAGCGCATCGAGACGGAAAGCAACTAAGCCGGCTTCCGTCACGTGCAGTTGCGCCGCGCGCGCGAGTGCGGTCAGATTGGCGCCGAACCAAGTCGCGAGGCGCACTCTATGACTGAACGCAGCATTCCCGCCGATATCGCGCGCAAGCTCGTCGCGGCCCCCACCTACGCGTCGGAGGAACTTTACGACGCTTATCGTTGGTTGCGCGCCAATAATCCGCTGGGCGTCGCGGAGCCTGAGGGTTTTGATCCGTTCTGGGTGGTCACCAAGCACGCCGACATTCTGGAGATCAGCCGCAACAATGCGCTCTTCCTAAGCGGTGAGCGCGGCACAACGCTGATGAACAAGGACGGGGAGGCGCGTGCCCGCGCCGTCACCGGCACGCCGCATCTGGTGCGCTCGCTCGTCCAGATGGATGAGCCGGATCACATGAAGTACCGGCTGCTGACGCAAGCTTGGTTCATGCCCGCCAATATTCGCAAACGCGAGGAGGCGATCCGCGAACTTGCAAAGAAAGCGGCCGACGATTTCGCATCGCTGCCGGGGCGTTGCGAGTTCATCAAGGATGTGGCCTCGCACTACCCGCTGCGCGTGGTGATGAACATTCTCGGCGTGCCGGAAGAAGATTTCGGCCGCATGCTGCGTCTCACGCAGGAATTGTTCGGCGCGTCCGATCCCGACACAGAACGCTTCAAAGCTGCGCTCAGCGATGAGCAATTCGCGCAATTGCTCATCAGCGTCGTTCAGGACTTCACCGATTATTTCGAGCAGATCACCGCCGACCGCCGCGCCAACCCGCGTGACGATCTCGCCACCTTGCTGGCGCAAGCCGAGATTGATGGTGCGTCGCTGCCGCCGTTCGAGCGCACCGGCTATTACACCATCGTCGCCACCGCCGGGCATGACACGACGTCGTCCTCGACAGCGGCGGCCATGTGGGGCTTGGCGACCGTCCCAGGCTTGCTGGAGCGCGTACGCGCCGATCTTTCGCTCGTGCCGGCTCTGATCGAAGAAGCCATACGCTGGGCGACGCCAGTCAAAACCTTCATGCGCTCGGCCAGCGCCGACACGCAATTGCGTGGGCGTGAGATCAAGCAGGGCGATTGGCTGATGCTCTGCTACGCCTCCGGCAATCGCGACGAGGAAGTCTTCGCCAATCCAGACAGCTTCGACATCGATCGCAAACCCAACCGTCAGATCGCCTTCGGCAATGGCGCACATCTTTGTTTGGGCCAGCACCTCGCTCGCATGGAGATGCGTATCCTCTTCGAGGAATTATTGCCGCGTCTCAAAAGCGTCCGCCTCGACGGCGAGCCGCGCTATGTCGAAAGCTTTTTCGTCAATGGCCTCAAAACGCTGCCCATCGCTTTCGAGCTGGCGTAACGTGCAATCATGATCCGCCATCTCGCTTTCGCTGCTCTTGCCTTTGTCGCCGCCTGCGCCACCACGCCTGCGCCAACACTTCCATCCAACGCCTCCATAGACGCAGAGGCCGCGCGTTTGATGGCGCGGGAAGATGTGAAGGGCATGGCTATCGCCGTGATCGACAACGGTCAGATCATACATGTCGCGGCGTATGGGTTTGCCAACGTCGCTGAGAACCGGCCGCTCGATCTCGATACCGTGATGTATGGGGCTTCGCTGACGAAAACTGCATTCGCCTACATGATCCTGCAATTGGTCGACGAAGGCCGGCTCGATCTCGATCGGCCGATGCACGAATATTTGCCGCGTCCGCTGATCGAGTATGAGGATTATACTGATCTCGCCGGTGACGATCGCTGGCGTCTGCTCACCGCCCGCCATGTGCTGAACCACACAACTGGCTTTCTCAACTTCCGCTGGATCGATGAGGACCGGCGCCTGCGCTTTCACCGCGATCCCGGCGCCGAATACGGCTATTCAGCCGAGGGCTTCTACATTCTTCAGATGGTCCTGGAGGAGGGGCTTGGCCTCGACGTGAAGGCCGAGATGCAACGGCGCGTCTACGATCGCTTCGGCATGACGCGCACGTCGATGCAGTGGCGCGCGGATTTTCGTCCAAACCTAGCGGACGGCTACGGCATCGACGGCACATACGAGCCGCATGATGAGCGCTCCAACATCAGCGCCGCTGGCTCAATGGACACCACAATCGCCGATCAGGCGCGTATGTGGGCCGGCATCGTACGTGGTGAAGGGCTCACGCGAGCGTCACGCGCCGAACTCACACGCCCGCAATTTCCGGTCCAAAGTGCGCACCAGTTTCCGTCGTTCCGTCCGGATCGGGATCCGCGCGGGCCCGCGATCAACCTCTCTGCTGGCCTTGGCATGATCACCTTCGCCGACGCAAACGCCGGCCCGATGTGGTTCAAAGGCGGCCACAACGATTTCACTGGCAACATGGTCGTTTGCCAGGATGCAAGCCAACGCTGCGTCGTGCTGCTCGCCAACAGCGTCCGCGCCGAACTCATCTACCCGGAGATGGTGCGCTTCGTGTTCGGCGAAACGGACATGCCATGGTGGTGGGAGTACAATCCCGGCTAGCGCAGCTGAATCGTCGGCGCCGGCTTATTGAACCGCGCCACGTTTGCCAACGCCGCTTCCGCCATCTCACGGAAGCGCAGCGAAACGGGATGATCCGGCTGCGTCGCCGCCAGCGGTGCGCCCGCATCGCAGCTTTCGCGCAAGGTCACATCGATCGGCACTTCGCCCAGGAAGGGAACGCCAGCCGCTTCCGCCGTGCGCCGCGCGCCGCCTTCGCCGAAAATGTGCGTGCGCTTGCCATCCGGCGTTTCGAAATACGCCATGTTCTCGATCACGCCTAAAATTGGCGCGCGTGTTTTCTCGAACATCGCAAGCCCACGCCGTACATCCGCCAGTGCCATCTCTTGCGGCGTGGAGACGATCACCGCGCCCGCCAGCGGCACACGCTGCACCAACGTCACCTGCACATCGCCCGTGCCCGGCGGCATATCGAGCACCAGCACATCAAGCTCGCCCCACGCCACTTCATCAATCATTTGGCGCACAGCACTCGTCGCCATCGCGCCGCGCCAAATCATCGGCGAATTGGTGTCGACGAGATAACCGATCGACATCGTCTTCATGCCGAATGCGTCGAGCGGATCGAGGATCTTCTCGCGGCTCATCTGCGGTCGTCGGGCGCCAACGCCAAGCAATGTCGGCGCGGAGGGCCCGTACACGTCGAGATCCAGCAGCCCGGTTTTCAGCCCGAGTCCCGCGAACGCCGCGGCCAAATTCACCGCCACGGTTGACTTGCCGACGCCGCCCTTGGCGCTCGCCACCGCGATCACATGCTTCACCCGGCCAATGCCAGCCGCGCTCACCGGCTTTGCTTCATGCGCCGTCAGCACCGCCGTCACGCTGGTGACGCCATCGACCGCGCGCGCTGCTTGTTCCGCGCGATCGCGCACCGCGACATAATGTTCCGCAACATCGGCCGGCGCTTCGAGGGTGAACGAGACCTTTCCGCCATCACGGACATCCAGCCCCAAAATGCGGCCAGACGTGAACAAACCCTTGCCAGTTGTAGGGTCTCGCACGGCATCGAGGCGCGCTTCTACGCTTTCTCTGAGGAGCGCCAACTGGTTGTTCATGCTTGATCCTTCACAACATGCGCCACATATCGGCGCGCACGGGGGCGCTGCAAGCTCCCCGGCAAGCCGCCAGAAGGGCGCGCTTTGAAAAGGGCGGGAAGAATATCTGATGCCTTGGAATGATCAGTCGGGCGGCGGCCAGCAGGGTGGCGGCCAGGGGCCTTGGGGCGGCGGTCCGCGCCGTCCATGGGGTCAGCCCCCACGTCCACCGCAACGTCCGCAGGGGCCCGACCTCGAAGATTGGCTTCGCCAAATGCGCGAACGCTTCAATATGAACGGCGGCGGCAATGGCGGCGGCGGCCCTGGGCGCACGGGCGGCGGCCGCGGCATTCCTTTTCCGATTATCGCAGGCGTACTGTTCGTCGGCTGGTTGATGACCGGCATCTATACAGTCGATGAAGGCGAGCAAGCCGTCATCACGCGTTTCGGCAGCTACAATCGTTCCACCGGCCCAGGCATTCACATGAATCTGCCGGTGCCATTCGAAGCGCGCCAAGTGATCAACGTCACCGGCCAGCGCACCGAGACCATCGGCTTCGAAGAGGGCGCCAACCGCGAGATCCGCGACGTGCCGGACGAAAGCCTCATGATCACGGGCGATCGCAACATCGTCCAAATCCAGTTCCGCATCTATTACAACATCAAGAACGCCGTCGCGTTCGCCTACAATGTGCGCCAACCTGATCTCACTGTCAGCCAGGTTGCCGAGAGCGCCATGCGCGAAGTCATCGGCCGGCGCCAACTCGAACCCATCATCACCACCGAGCGCGCAGCGGTTGAGCTCAGCGTTGAGCAATTGATGCAAACGACGCTCGATGAATATGAGTCTGGCGTTCAAGTGCTGCAGGTGGAACTGCTCAATGCCGCCGCGCCGCCGGTTGTGATCGACGCGTTCAACGATGTCGTCATCGCCGGCCAGGAAGCATCCACCTTGGTCAACAATGCCGAGCGCGACACCGCCCGCATCCTCAACGAAGCGCAAGCGTATCGTGAGCAAGTCGTGCGGCAAGCCACTGGTGAAGGGCAGCGCTTCATCGCCGTCCACGCCGAGTATCGCCAGGCGCCGCAAGTCACGCGTGACCGGCTCTATCTTGAAACCATGGAACGCGTGTACCAGCGCGGCAACCTGATCATCCTCGATCAGCGTGGCGGCGCGGTCCCGTACCTGCCGCTCGAAGGCATGGTCCGTCGCCCGGCGACGGCGCAGCCGGAAGGAAACCGCTGATGCCGCGCTTTATGCCTTTCATCGCCATCGTCGGCTTTGCGGTGCTCATCGTGCTGATGAACTCGATGTTCATCGTGCGCCAGGATCAGCAAGCCATCGTTCTGCGCTTCGGCGAGTTCACCCGCGTGCTGAACCCTCCGAGCCGGGCAGAATCGGGTCTCTACTTCAAGCTCCCGTTCGTCGAGAACGTGATCAAATATGATCGCCGCAACCTTGGCCTCACCATCGAAGGCGAAGCCTTCGTCGCGTCCGACCAGGAACGCCTCATCGTCGACGCCATCGTCCGTTGGCAGATCGCCGACCCGCGGCGCTTCTATCAAAGCGCCATTTCGGAAGAGGGCGGCGCCAGCCGGCTCAACGCCTTTACCGAAGCCGCGATGCGTCGTGCGCTCGGCTCGGCCACTTCGAACGACATCATCTCCGGCCGCCGCGCCGAGCTGATGCAGCAAGTCGAGGCCGACTTGAACGCGTCCGCCGCTACCGAACTCGGCGTCCGGGTCATCGATGTGCGCATCCGCCAAGCTGATCTGCCGAATGAAACGCGCGACGGCGTCTATGCGCGTATGCGCTCGGAACGCCAGCAAGTCGCCGGCCGCATCCGCGCCGAAGGCGAACGCGACGCCGCGATCATCCGCGCCACCGCCAACCAGGAGGCCGAGCGCCTCCGTGGTGAAGGCGACGGCGAGCGGGCCCGCATCTTCGCGCAAGCCTATAATCGCGACCCGGAATTCGCCGCTTTCTACCGCTCGATGCGCGCTTACGACACCGCGCTCGAAGCTGGCACGCCGATCGTGGTGCCGCCGGATAGCGACTTCTTCCGCTATATGCAGCGCCGCCGGGGTTGATAATGCGCTGGTCTTGGGGCCCGCGCATTTTCTCCTGACGCCAGCGATTGCGCGGCGCGTGCGCTCGGCTAGTGTCGCGCCATGTTCCGTTTGCGCCCTCTCGTTTCGGCTTTGATATTGTTCGCGCTCGCCGCACCGGCGCTGGCGCAATCGCGCTTGCCGGCGGAAGGCTTTGCCGATCTGGCTGAGCGGCTCTCGCCGGCGGTTGTGAACATCTCCACCAGCCAGCGTGTCCAGGGCTTGGAAGATCTGCCGCGCTTTCCGCCCGGCTCGCCCATGGAGCGCTTCAACGAAGGCCAGGGTGAGGGCGGCGCGCAGATCACGTCTCTTGGGTCCGGCTTCATCATTTCGGCGGACGGCGTCGTCGTCACCAACAATCACGTCATCGAAGCGGCCGACGCGATCGAAGTCATCCTACAGAATGGTCAGCGCTTCGAAGCCACCGTTGTCGGCCGCGATCCCGCCACTGACATTGCCGTGCTGCGTATGCACGCGCGCACGCCGCTGCCCTACGTGAACATGGGCGACAGCGACACCGCCCGAGTCGGCGACATCGTGCTCGCGATCGGCAATCCGTTCGGCCTCGGCGGCTCGCTCAGCGTCGGCGTCGTCTCCGCGCGTAACCGCAACATCGATGCCGGCCGCTACGACGATTTCATCCAGACTGACGCCGCCATTAATCGCGGCAACTCAGGCGGCCCGTTGTTCAACACCGATGGCGACGTCATCGGCGTCAACACCGCCATCATCTCGCCCACCGGCAACAGCGTTGGCATTGGCTTTGCCACGCCGACATCGATCGTGCGGCCTGTGGTCGATCAACTCATCCGCTATGGCGAAACGCGCCGCGGCTGGCTCGGTGTGCGCCTCGCTAACTTGACGCGCGCTACCGCTGAGCGCGCCGGTTACGATGGCAGTTCCGGTGCAGTGGTGACGCGCATAACGCCCGGCGGCCCCGCAGCAGCTGCTGGCCTGCGGCCGGGTGATGTCGTGCTAAAATTCGCCGGCCGCGATGTAGCCGATAGCCGCGCTTTGACCCGCATGGTCGGGGAAGCCGTCGTGGGCTCCAGCGCGCAGGTGGAGATCGTGCGCGACGGCCGCCGCCAAACCTTGACCGCCACCATTGAGCGGCTGGAAGAAATCGAAGGCGCGCGCGTCGCCCGTGAAGACGGCTCGCCGGCGCCGCGCCGTGACGGAGGTCCGCGCGGCGGCCGGGTCTTCGGCATTGCCCTAAGTGAAATCGATTCAGGCCTGCGCCAGGAATTTCAAATCGAACCAGACGTGCAAGGGCTTGTCGTGCTGGCCGTCGATGTCGGCGCCGAGAACGAGGGCGTTGTCCGCGCTGGCGATGTGATCGAAGCGATCGCGTTCGAGCCTGTAGATTCGCTTGCGTCCGCCCGCGCCGTCGCCGGCCGCGCCGCCATCGGCGAACACCCGATCGTTGTGCGCATCAACCGCGGCGGCGCGATCACATATCGCCGCTTACAAGCGCGGAGCTAATCCCGGGAGCGCGGGCCTTCAGACCCGCAACAGCGCCAACACATCATGCAGCGAGGCAAGAACGCGCGCCTTCGCATGCATCTCATCATCCGCCGCCAACAAATCCGGCACCATAATCGTCATGCATCCCGCCGCATGTGCCGCCCGCACGCCTGGATGTGAGTCCTCCAACGCCAGCACATTCTCCGGGGCCACGCCCAAAAGCCGCGACGCATTGAGATACGGCTCCGGATGCGGCTTGCCCTCAACGCAATCTTGTCGCGTCACCACGGCGCGAAACCGCTCCGTCAGCCCATGGGCCGCGAAGTGCCGCTCCACCCAAGGCCGCCGCGACGACGTCGCCAAGCCATAGGGCAGGGCCAGCGCGTCCAACGCATCCATCACCTCAACCGCGCCAGGCTTGAGCGGCGCGACGCGTTCGCCGACATGCGCGCGCGTCGCGGCGATGAAATCCTCCAATGGGAAATCATCGCCGTAATAGAGGCGCAGCTGTGTGTCGTTGGCTTCGCGGTGCATGCCGACAAGCGGGAGAAACTGCGCCTCGCTCATCGTAAAACCCAGCTGCCCGCACGCAGCGAAATGCGCCTCTTTCACGAGCGCTTCGGAATCGATGAGCGTGCCGTCGAGATCGAACACAACGGCAAGCGGCTTGCGTGGCAGACTCACGGTTCGAGATAATCCGTGCAGGCCGGCGGCTCTGAATCGTAGGCGAAAGATTCCTCGTCCCACACCATCGCCCGCTGGTACGAACACGTATCATCGCGCGCGATGAAGAGATCGCTCTCTTGCAGCGGCGCCTCCGTGGTCGAGTCCGAGCTGCGGCTGCGCACGCCCGGATAGGATGTCGCCAAAGTCGAAAGCAGCAGCCGCGGTGGGCCGCTTGCGTTTTCGGTGTCGAGCGCCAGTTGGCCAACGAAACTGTAGTCGTCGACGCAGGCTTCCCGGCGCGCGCGCTGATCGTCTTCATCGAAACAGGCGCGGATGGTGATGTTGGCGCGGCTCGGCCACGTGCCGACCTCCGGGATCAGCGCCGAGCCTTGCGTGATCCGGTAGAGCGTCACCTTCGTCGCGTCGCCGCCGCCGCCGGAATACATCTGGCTCTGCGTCCAGCCCAAACCGATCACCACGCTCGCATCATTCGGCTCGCGAATGATCACCGGCCAAACCTCCGGCGTGCCGGTGCTTTCGTCGAAGGTCAGCAATTCGATGCGGCCGCGGGATATCGCCACCGTGCTCTCGCCGCGCGTAACGCACCAAACGCCGTCCCCGCTGCACCAGCGCCCGTCCTGTTCGCTCAGCGCTTCCATGCGATTGCCGGCAGCATCCGTCATCGGCAACGTCACCGCCGGCAGTCCCGGCGCAGCTGCTTCGTCTTGCGCGGGCTGCGTGCACGCACTCATCAAAACGGCTGCAGCCGCGATCATCAAACGCTTCATTGAACGAACTCCCCCCGGCGATACCCTTGGAAGAATAAAGCCGCTTCCAAACTCATATAATCGATCTTCGCATCCGCCTCGACTGCAACCAGCGGCTTGGCGCGGTAGGCGACGCCCAAACCAGCCGCCTTGATCATATCGAGATCATTAGCGCCGTCGCCGATCGCCAGCGCATCCTTGTCATTCAGCTTCAAGGCCGCCGCTTCGGCGCGCATTGCTTCGAGCTTCGCTTTGCGTCCCAGGATCGGTTCTTGCACTTCGCCCGTCAGCGCCGCGCCGTCATCGAGCAGCACATTGGCGCGATTGGCGTGAAACCCCGCCGCATCCGCCACGCGCGACGTGAAGAATGTAAATCCGCCTGACACCAACACACACCGCGCGCCATGCGCCGCCATGGTTTTCACCATCGTCGCCGCGCCCGGATTTAACTGCACGCGCTCGTCATACGTGCGCTGTAACGCATCGAGCGCTAGGCCCTTCAGCTTGCCGACGCGCTCGCGCAATGCCGGCTCGAACTCCAACTCGCCGCGCATGGCGCGCTCCGTGATTGCCGCGATCTCGGCTTTAATGCCGGCGAAGTCCGCCAGCTCGTCCAGACATTCAACATTGATGATGGTAGAATCCATGTCGGCGATGAGCAGTTTTTTCTTACGCCCCTCGAGTGGCACCAGCGCCCAATCCACCGGCAGCTCCGCTACCGCCGCCGCAGCCTCCTGCCGCAACTCGCCATCGACGCGCTCATAAATCCACTGCGCGCTTTCCCAGCCGCTCAGCACCTCCGGCGGCGGCAGCTTCCGGTTCAGCGCCACCCGCCCAAGCATCAACAGCGCCTCGCGGTAAGCGGGCTTATCCTCAGGCGAGGCGACGAAAACGAGGGCGTGTGCAGTCATAGAATCCAACGCTTTTGAGGCTCTGCTCTAGGGCGCCGAGCGCTTATGCGCTACTGGACGCGGCATGAAGCGCGCGCTCCTCATCATGGGCCCCACCGCCAGCGGCAAGTCCGCTTTGGCGCTTGCCCTTGCGGAGCGTATCGGCGGCGAAATCGTCAATGCTGACTCAATGCAAGTCTATCGCGACTTCCGCGTCCTGACCGCGCGCCCCTCGCTGGAGGAGGAGGCCCAGGCGCCGCATCACCTCTACGGCCACATCGACGCCGCTGAGCTTTACTCCACAGGCCGCTGGCTCACTGACGCGCTCGCCGCCATTGCCGACATCCAATCGCGCGGCAAAACGCCAATCATCATCGGCGGCACCGGGCTTTATTTCAAAGCGCTGACACAAGGCCTCGCCGACATCCCCGCCGCCGATCCCGAGACCCGCGCCGCTTTGCGCGCACGCGCCGAGCGCGAAGGCGCGCCCGCTTTGCACGCCGAACTCACCGCACGCGATCCAGTCACCGCCGCGCGTCTCGAACCCAACGATACGCCGCGCATCCTGCGCGCGCTCGAAGTGCTTGAAACAACCGGCGACAGCATCACGTCTCTACAAGCCGCCACCGCGCCGCCGCTGCCGCGCGAGGCGTGGGCCGGCATCGCGCTCACGCCAGACCGCGAAGCGCTCTACGCCGTCATCAACCGCCGTTTCGAAACCATGCTCGAACACGGCGCGCTCGACGAAGTCCGCGCCTTCGCCGCGCGCAATCTCGATACTGCGTTACCTGCAAACAAGGCCCACGGCGCGCCCGCGCTCACCGCCTATCTGCGCGGCGAGATCAGCCTCGAAGCAGCCGCCGAAATCGGCCAGCGCGACACCCGCCGCTACGCCAAACGCCAATTCACCTGGATCGGCGGCCAGATGTCCGATTGGCCGCGAGTTCCCGAGACCAATTTAGCCGCCCGCATCGCAGCCGCCGAAGCGGCGCTCTCGCGATAAGCGCTTCGCCGCGTCTTTGCCTCAGTCTAGTCCGAAGAGAAGGGCTGGCTGTGCTGAGGTGTTCGGCGTGCTAGATCGTCGCTGGCGCCGAGGAGTTGACGTCATGAGTTTGAGACGCGCCTTCGGCGCCCTGGTTGCCGCGATCGCGATGGTCGCGTGTGCGCCGACAGAAGCGCCGGCCGAGGAGGGCCCGATGCAGATCACACTTCAGCGCACTGAGTGCTACGGCCATTGCCCGGCCTACACTGTCACCATCGATGGCGACGGCGCCGTCACCTATGAAGGCCGCGCCTTCGTCAACGTCACCGGCCGTCAAACCGCGCAGGTTCCAAGCGCCGACGTCGCGCGTTTGCTAGAGCGCTTCGACGCTGTCGGCTTCGATCAATTGAACGATGAATATCGCGGCCAGATGACCGACTTGCCGACCACCACCATCACACTTATCCGCGACGGCCGCACCAAACGCCTTGTGGATTATGGCGGCACCAGCGCCGGCATGCCGCGTGAGATACGCGATCTGCAGGCCGAGATTGACCGGGTCGCCGGCACCGCGCGCTGGGTGCTCCGCGATGGCCAGCCGGTCCGGACGCCCCCGGAACACTGACCTTGCGACTTCCGCCTCCGATTTCGGCAGGCTAGGTTTCGGCCAGCTTTAGGACTTCGGGGGATGAGGCGATGAGACACTGGCTTGGCGCCGCTTTGTGCGGTGCGGCATTGCTGATGAGCGCGCCTGCTTTAGCGCAAAATCTCGCGCTCCGTGCGCCGCAGTGGGCGCAAGCGCTGCTCTCCGCCGATGTTACGCCGACAACTGGCGGCCGCTCGCTCATCGTCGCCGAAGGCATCCCGGTTTCCGTGCGGGTCACCATCGCGCCGACGCGCGGCGGCGTCGCGCGCGTCATTCGCTATGACCAGCGCGCCGACAGCGCCTCTCTCTACGTGCGCCGCTTTACCGGCCATCCCTCGACCGGCTGGTGGCTCTGGGGCGGTGACGCGCCGCGCGTTGATACGGTCGCCGCTGTTCAGCGCACTGAAATCGCAGCGCTCGCGCGCAGTGTGTCGGGCGTCGCTGGCCAAGTCGGCGGCTCGACGGAAGTCTGCCCGAGCGGCGAACAAGCCTTCGTTGAAATCGCTTTTGAGGGCCGCGCCACGTCATTGTCGCGCGCCTGCGTCGGCAACACGGATGCGGTGGGCCGCTTGGTGCTGCGCCTCTCCGAACTTGCGGGATCGCGCACCGAGGAAGAATTGGCCGCCGCCGCCGTCGCCGAATTGTTGGCCGTAGACCGCGCCTTCAACGCCAAAGCGCAGGCCGATGGCGTTCCGGCAGCGTTCGAGCACTACGCTGCCGAAGACGCGCTCATCGTCACCAGCACCGAGATCGCCAGCGGCCGCGCTGGCATCGCGCACACCTACACTGGCTGGCCGCAAGGTGCGCGTTTGACCTGGACGCCTGAAACGGCGCGCGTTTCCGCCCGCGGCGATATGGGTTGGACCTGGGGTAATTCCGTAATGACGCTGCCCGACGGCACGCGCCAAACCGGCCGTTACATCTCGGTGTGGACGCGCGATTACGAGGGCAATTGGAAATACGCGTTCGACGCGCCGATCCGCTAACCGGCGAACCCGCCTTCAGCCAAGAACTGCATTTCCTCCGGCGTACTCTTGCGCCCGAGAACAGAATTGCGATGCGGGAAACGGCCGAAGCGCGCGATGATGTCGCGGTGGACGATTGCGTATTTCAAATAATCTGGATTGCGCAACGCTTCGGTCAGCATCACGCAGCGGTTCTGAAGCGCCAAATCCTCGGCGTGCTCGAACGGCAGATAGAAGAACATCCGCATCTCGGTGTCTGTCGCCGCATCGAAGCGCCGCTCGATCGCGCGCGTTGCAATCGCTTGCGCCAGCCCATCGGTCGCAAACGCGTGCGGAGAATTGCGGAAGATATTGCGTGGGATCTGATCGAGCAGGATGAGCAGCGCCAGCGCGCCCTCGGCATCCAGCTCCCAATGCGTCAGCTCGCGCCGCGCCGCTGCGTGGTGCTCAGCCTCGTAGCCGCGGCAACGGCCGTCGAACGCCTCGTCCTTGACGAACCACGCCTTCTGCCCCGCATCGCGCCAAAAGCGCACGATCTCGCCCGCATTCGCCATTGCTTCGCTCCTCTTTGCTTAAGCTAGTGGCCCGGGCTAGAGACGCAAAGAGCCAAACCCGAGGAAATGCCATGCGCGTGCTGTACGAACGCGACGCCGATCTTGCGTTGATCCGCGCCAAACGCGTCGCAGTGATCGGCTACGGTGCGCAAGGCCACGCGCACGCGCTAAACTTGCGCGACAGCGGCGTCGATGCCGTGGTGGCGCTCCATGCCGCCGCCCGCCGCGCCGAGCAGGCGAGGGGCGATGGTTTTTCACCCATCACCGTCGCGCAAGCCGCGCAAACAGCGGACATCCTCGTCATGTGCGCGCCCGACGAAGTAATGCCCGATCTCTACGCCGCCGAAATCGCGCCGCATCTGCGCGCTGGTCAAACCCTGATGTTCGTCCACGGCTTCGCCTATCATTTTGGTTTCATCAAACCACCGGCGGACGTGAACGTATTGATGGTCGCGCCGAAAGGCCCCGGCAAAGCACTGCGCGAAGCCTTCACACGAGGCGGCGGTCTGCCGTGCATCGTCGCCGTGGCGCAAGACACCGGCGGCGCCGAAGCGCTCGCATACTCATACGGCGCAGCCATCGGCTGCGGCCGCGCCGGCATGATCCCGTCAACCTTCAAGATCGAAACCGAGGGCGATCTATATTGCGAGCAAGTCGTCCTCTGCGGCGGCCTTACGCACCTCATCCGCACAGCATGGGAGGTGCAAGTCGAAGCCGGCACGCCACCGGAGCTTGCGTACTTCGATTGCCTGCACGAAGTGAAATTGCTGTCCGATCTCATCCACGAACGCGGCATCGCCGGCATGCACCTCGCTATCTCTAATACCGCCGAATACGGCGAGTACGTCACCGGCCCGCGCATCATCGACGCGCGTGTGAAAGACGCCATGCGCGCCGTCATGGCCGACGTACAAAGCGGCAAGTTCGCCGCCCAATGGATGGCCGAGCACAGAGCGGGTGCGCCGAATTTGGCGAAGATGCGCGAAGCGGCGGCGCAGCATCCGATCGAGGATGCCGGCGAGGCGGTGCGGGCTCTATTGCGGCGTGCCGAGGAAAGAAAGTGACGAAGGGTTGCTAAACTTGACCGGCTCAAGCGTCTTACCCGATGCAAGGAGCGGAGATCAGCCGATGGGGGAGACAGACGACTTCGAGTGGGATGATCCCAAGGACGCGATTAACCGTGGCAAGCATGGACTGCCGCTTCTGTTGGCCGCCTTGTTGTTCGAGGATGAAGAGCGTCTTGAGGCCGTCTCGCGCTCCAGCACCGATGCAGAGACGCGTCTTATCGCGACCGGGCAAGCCGCAGGCCGGGTTTTGACCTGCGTGTTCGTTTGGCGTGGAGCCCGGCGTCGTGTAATATCCCTCCGATTGGCCAGCCGGAAGGAACGCCGTGCCTACGAAAGAGCAACTCGAAGCGGCCAATAAGGCGCTCAAGGATGTCGACTGGAAGAAGCTCGACGCCATGACCGACGCCGAGATCGACGCAGCCGCCGAGGCGGACGCCGATAATCCGCCTATGACGGACGAGGAACTGGCGAGCGCCTGGCGGGTGAAGCCCATTACGAAGACCGCCGCCGAGTAATCCGGCCGCCTTACAGTACCAGCGAATCGGCGCACTGCTCAGTGAGCTAGTGACCGCAGTGACTCCCATCTCTTCTTAGAGCGAATCTAACGGGAGTTCTCCCATGACTGACCTCATCCTCACTACATACGATTGGGTGCCCGAAGCGCCGCGTGGCTTTGTGCGCGATTTGCGCATCCGTTGGGCGCTGGAGGAGGAGGCTCTGCCGTATCGCGTCGAGACGACGCCGTTCAAAGATCGCGGGCCTGAGCACTTCGCGCATCAGCCCTTTGCCCAAGTGCCATGGCTTACCGATGGCGATCTCACCATCTTCGAAAGCGGCGCCATCCTGCTTCACCTCGGTGAGATGAGCGACAAGTTGTTGCCCACCGATCGCCGCGCCCGCAGCGAATGCAAGGAATGGCTCGTCGCTGCGCTCAACTCGATGGAGATGGCGAGCGTGCCCTGGTCGATCTTCCATTTCATGCGCCAGACCGAGGGGCAGATGTTCGGCTTCTTCGATAATTGGGTAAAAGACCTCCGCGTCAAACGCCTTGAGACGGTCCTCGCTCAACGCGAATGGCTCGCCGGCTCATTCTCAATCGCCGATATCCTGATGGTCGACGTGCTGCGCCTGATCGACCGCTTCAGCGGGCTCGACGAAGCGCCAGCTTGCAAGGCTTACGTCGAACGCGGCATGGCGCGCCCGGCCTTCAAGAAAGCCTATGCTGATCAAATGGCGCACTTCGCGGCCGCAGACTGACTAGCGTAACGCGCGAGGGGCGCTAAAACGGCGCCATGAACACCCGCATCGGCACCCCGCTTTCTCCATCCGCAATCAAAGTCATGTTTCTTGGCGGCGGCGAACTCGGCAAGGAAGTCGTCATCGAGCTGCAGCGCCTTGGCGTCGAGACCATCGTCGTAGATCGCTACGCCAATGCGCCGGCGCAGCAAGTCGCCCATAGCGCCCACGTCATCGACATGACCGATGGCAAAGCGCTCCGCGCGCTGATCGAGCAAGAACGCCCGCACATCATCGTGCCCGAGATCGAGGCGATCGATACGGTGCAGCTTCTCTTGCTCGAAGCCGAAATGCCAGTGCGCGTCATTCCCACAGCGTACGCGGCGTTGACGACGATGAACCGCGAACACATCCGCGAACTGGCGGCGGGAAAATTGGGCCTGCCAACGTCGCCTTACGCGTTCGCCTCGCAGTTTCCCGAGATGAAGGCGGCGGTCGAAAAGATTGGCTATCCGTGTTTCATCAAGCCGGTGATGTCGTCCTCTGGTAAAGGCCAGAGCCGCGTGAAGGGGCCGGATGATCTCTATCCTGCGTGGGAAACCGCCACCTCGGGCGGCCGCGTGAAGCAGCGCCGCATCATCATCGAAGGGCAGATCAATTTCGATTTCGAGATCACGCTGCTCACGGTCCGCGCCGCCAGCGGCACGCACTTCTGTGAACCTATCGGCCACGTCCAAGTCGACGGCGATTACGTTGAAAGCTGGCAGCCGCAAGCGATGAGCGCAAAAGCCCTCGAACGCGCACGCGACATCGCCGGTAAAGTAACCGAAGCGCTTGGCGGCTTTGGCATCTTCGGTGTCGAACTGTTCGTCAAAGGCGACGACGTCTGGTTCTCTGAAGTCAGCCCACGCCCACATGACACCGGCCTCGTTACGCTCGTGTCCCAAGTGCAAAGTGAATTTGCGCTGCATGCGCGCGCCATTCTTGGTTTGCCGGTGGATGTCGCTATGCGGGCGCCCGGCGCCAGCGCCGTGATTTATGGCGGCATTGACGCGCAAGGCATTGCGTTCGACGGCGTTGCAGAAGCGCTCGCCATTCCTGAAACCGAACTGCGCCTGTTCGGAAAACCCGAAAGCTTCAAAAAGCGGCGCATGGGCGTAGCGCTTGCGCGCGGCGCCGACACGGACCAAGCGCGCCAGCGCGCTAAGCAATCCGCCGCTTGTGTCCGCCCCATCGAGGTTTAGGGCGGCGCCATAGGCCGTAAGGCATAGGGTAAATGCGCAGTCAGATTAGCGCAAAATAAGCCATGCCGCGCGCAGGCTGGCGCCATGTTTAATGCGCTCTCTCCGGAAGTTCTTGTACAAGTCCTGGACACCATGTCTGTGCGCTTATTCTGGAAGGACCGTGACTCCCGATACCTCGGCTGCAATCGCCACTTTGCAGAGGACGCCAGCGTGGCGGACCCGATCGAGTTTGTCGGCCGCTCCGACTATTTTTTCTACCAGCCCGAGCAAGCGGCAGCCTTCCGCTTGGACGACGCGGACGTCATGTTCACCGGCAAACCAAAACTTGGAATTTTGGAGAAGATAACCAAGGACAGCGGGCAGGTGATCTGGCTCGACACGAGCAAATGGCCGCTTCGCAACGCAGATGGTGAAATTATCGGCGTGATCGGGATGTACCAAGACATTACCGAACGCGTGGAGGCTGATAGTGAGCGTTGTCGCGCGTGCGTAAGCCTGATCACCGCCGCTTAGCGCTAGCGTCGGGCGCACGCTGGCGCTGGCGTTTCTCCAGCAGGGGAGACGCGCGCATGGCCACCGAACAAAAGCCCATCCAATCCGGCTATGGCATGCGTACCGAGGCGCGTGACGCCATTGGCGGCCGCGATCTCACTGGTAAGGTCGCCATCGTCACCGGCGGCTATTCCGGGCTCGGCCTCGAGACGACCAAAGCCCTCGCCGCCGCTGGCGCGATCGTGATCGTGCCGGCGCGCTCCGCCGAGAAGGCGCAAAAAGCGCTGGTCGATATTCCCAATGTCGAGCAAGCCGCGCTCGATCTCGCAGATCCGGCCAGCATCGACGCCTTCGCCGGCGGATTTCTCTCGCGCACCAAGAAGCTCGACATCCTGATCAACAACGCGGCCATTATGGCGTCACCCTTGATGCGCGACGCGCGCGGTTACGAAGCGCAGTTCGCCACCAATCATCTCGGCCACTTCCAACTCACGGCGCGCCTCTGGCCTGCGCTCGCCGCCGCAAACGGCGCGCGCGTGGTTGCGCTTTCCTCAATCGGCCACCGCATTAGTCCGCCCGATCTTGAGGACCCGAACTTCGAGCGCAGCGAATACAATAAGTGGATCGCCTACGGCCGCGCCAAGAGCGCCAATGCGCTCTTCGCCATCGGCCTCGATCAGCGCGGCGGGGCGCACAACGTCCGCGCCTTCGCCGTTCACCCAGGCGGCATCATGACTGATCTTCAGCGCTACATGCCCGAAGAAGAGAAGCGCGCAATGGGCTGGATCGACGAGCATGGCGCCGTCAACGAGCGCTTCAAAACCCCAAGCCAAGGCGCCGCCACCAGCGTCTGGTGCGCCACGAATGCGCAACTCCACGGGCAGGGCGGCGTCTATTGCGAAGACTGCGATATCGCTGAACTCGTCGCGCCGGACTCGAAGGACTTTTCCGGCGTGCGCCCTTGGGCCGTCGATCCCGCGCTGGCCGATAAGCTCTGGTCGCTCAGCGAACGGATGACCGGCGTTGCTTTTGCACCGGCATAGCGACGGAAATCGCGCGCCCGCGCGTTAGAAGCACCATGACACCGAGCCTTCACCGCAGAACCTTCCTTGCCGCCGGCGCCGCCGCATGCGTCGCTGGGCCAGCCTTTGCACAGGCTTTCAATTTTGAGGCCGCCGCGGCTTATTCCGCAGCGCGCCGCGGTGTTTCGCTGTTGGTCTTGCACGAGGGCCGCACCGTCTTTGAAGATTATGCCAATGGCGGGGGCGCATCCTCGGGCCACGAACTCGCCAGCGGCACAAAGAGCTTCACCGGGATCATCGCCGCCGCCGCCGTGCAAGATCGCTTGCTCCGGTGGGACGAGCCCTGCGCCGATACGCTGAGCGAATGGCGCAACGACGATCGCCGCCGCATCACCATCCGCCATTTGCTCTCGCTCACCAGCGGCATCGAAGGCGGCCCAATCGGCCGCCCGCCGAATTATGCGGACGCTATCGCCTTCCAGAGCGGCGCAGCGCCCGGCGCGCGCTTTGCCTATGGCCCGACGCCATTTCAAATTTTCGGCGAGATCATCAAACGCAAAACCAACAGTGATCCGCTCGCCTTTTTGCAGCGCCGCGTCTTCGATCCGCTCAACATCAACCCAACACATTGGCGCCGCGGCAGCGATGGCAATCCGCACATGCCCTCGGGCGCTGGCCTAACCGCGCGCGATTGGGCCCGCTTTGGCTGGTTCGTGATGCAAGACGGCGAGGGCCGCCTCGACTCCGACGCGCTCGCCCAATGCTTCATCGGCACAAATGCCAATCCTGGCTACGGCCTCTCATGGTGGCTGTGGCGTCCCGGTCTCGTGCGCCCCGGCCGCACACAGGAAGTCGACACCGATCCCGCGCTCGTCCGCCAATTCGGCCCGATCAGTATGGCCGCCGGCGCCGGCG
>JAWXAM010000012.1:0-28125 GCA_034439495.1 Terricaulis sp.
CATTTCACTTGCAACAGCCCGCGCAACGTCGCGGGCTTTGTTGTGTCTGGGGCTTGGAAATCCGCGAAAATTAGGCGTTTCCGTCCACGCGGAGATGCAGGCGCGCGTGCGTGTTGGCTCGATGTCATGGCAGCGCCAGTTCACATCATGTGGTGTATCAACAACTCCGAAACGCCTGACGAATCTGCGTCGTTTGATTCGCCCGATTCCCGCGCCTCTGTGGATAAGTACGGGTAGCGTTTTCGTCCAAACGGACATATGAGCGGCGCTCGTTTTAACGGGGTGCGCCAACAACATGCTGCTGCAGGTCGAAGGTCTGCGGAAGACGTTCGGTCGCCGCGTCGCGGTTGACGGTATCGGCTTCTCGCTCGACGTCGGAGAGATCGTGGGCTTTTTGGGCCCCAACGGCGCCGGCAAAACCACCACGATGCGGATGATCGCCGGCTACCTAGAGCCGGACGACGGCGCCGCCAAGATTTTCAACATCGATGTGGCCCAGGAACGCCGTCGCGCGCAGGAGCGCGTGGGGTATTTGCCAGAAGGCGCGCCGCTCTATGGCGAGATGACACCGTGGAGTTTCCTGCGCTTCATTGCCGAGGCTCGCGGCATGACCCGTGAGGCGGCGCGGCACGCGGTTCGTCGTGCGGCACAGGACGCGCGCTTAGGTGACAGCATCGAGCGCCCGATCGAAACGCTCTCCAAAGGCTACCGCCGCCGCGTAGGCTTTGCAGCGGCGCTCCTGCACGATCCGATGCTCCTCATCCTCGATGAACCGACAGACGGGCTCGACCCAAATCAGCGCCACGCTGTGCGCGATTTGATCAAGAAGTTGGGCGAAGACCGGGGGCTGATTATTTCTACGCACATGTTGGAAGAGGTGGAGGCGGTATGCACACGCGCCATCCTCATAGACCGCGGCCGCATCGTTGCGGACGACACGCCGCAGGCGCTGATCGAAAAGCACGGCTCGCTGGAGAAGGCGTTCACCGCGCTGACCGGCGGGGAGGAGCGCGCGTGATCAAGCGGCCCGGCCTCGCCAGCATGCTCGCCGTCTATCGGCGCGAATTGCTTTCTTACGTGACAACGCCGACGGCCTACGTGTTCGTCGCAGTGTTTCTGTTCGCGATCGGCTTGTTCACTTTCCAGGTGGGCGGCTTCTTCGATGCGCGCCGCGCCGATCTTACGGCGTTTTTCAGCTTTCATCCTTGGCTCTTCATGGTGTTTTTGCCGGCGATCGCGATGCGCTTGTGGGCGGAAGAGAGCCGCTCTGGCGCGCTTGAGCTTTTGCTGACGTTGCCTGCACCGACTTGGTCGCTCGTTGTCGGCAAGTTCTTGGCGGCGTGGAGCGTGGCGGGCGTTGCCCTGCTGCTCACGGCGCCGCTCTGGATCACGGTGAACATCTTGGGTTCGCCCGACAATGCCGCGATCTTCACTGCGTACTTGGCGAGTTTGCTAATGGCCGGCGCCTACATTGCTATCGGATCGGCGATGTCGGCGCTGACGCAAGCCCAGATCGTCGCGTTCGTGCTGGCGGTGCTGATCTCATTCTTGCTGACTGCTCTTGGTCTCCCGATGGTGCTCGACTTCTTCTCCGGCATGATCGGCGGCGGCATGGCTGAAGCGATCGCGCGGTTTTCGCTGTTGCATCACTTCGATGCGGCGCAGCGGGGCGTCGTGGAGTTTCGCTCGGTGTTCTACTTCCTGACGGTGCTCGCACTCAGTCTCGGCTGTACGATACTCGCCGTCGATGCGCGGCGGGGAGGCTGACATGAGCGCACGTCGTTACGCTGTCCTCGTGGCTCTCGCGCTGTTCATTGCGTTCATCGCAGTGAACGTGCTGTCCAATTCCTGGTTTCGCTCTTGGCGCCTCGACTTGACGGAGGACCAGCTCTACTCGCTGAGCCCCGGTACGCAGGAAACGCTGAACGAGCTGTCGGAGCCGCTTCAACTCACGCTCTACTACTCGCGGGACGCGGCGCGCACACAGCCCCAATTGCAGGCGTATGCGGCGCGCGTGCGGGAAATGTTGCAGACGTTTCAAGCGCGCTCAGGCGGGCGGGTGCGCTTTGTTGAAGTGGATGTCGAACCTTTTTCGGAAGATGAAGACGATGCGGTCGACGCCGGCGTCGAGCCGATCCGGCTCCGCGAAGGCGGCGACCCAATCTATTTCGGCCTAAGCGGCGCCAATGCGATCGATGACCGCGTCGGTATCCCGTATCTGGCGATGGAGCGGGAGGCGTTTCTCGAATACGAAATCACCCGTCTCATTTTTGAACTCGAGAATCCGGCGCGCACGCGTGTTGCGCTGATCACCTCGCTACCAATCGATCCGGCTGCTGCGGCGGATCCGGTAGGGGGCGGACAATCCGTGTTCGCCACCGAGATGGGCCGGCTCTTGGACGTGACCAAGCTTGCGCCGGACTTCACCGAAATTCCGGATGTGGATGTGCTTGCGATCATCCACCCGGGCGCGCTTAGCGCGGCGCAGCTTTATGCAATCGACCAATTCGTGCTGCGTACGGGCCGCGCTTTCGTTGCGATCGACCCAGCGTCGATGCTGGCAGAGCAATCGACGAGTTTCGATCCCTTCAACCCAGTTGCGCCAGCGCCGACCAGTTCGAACCTTGGCCCGCTGCTGGAGCGCTGGGGCGTGACGATGGCGCCGAGCGTGGTGTTAGACGCTGAGAACGCCTTGGCGGTGAGTGTCCAAGATCCGCAGACGGGTCAGCCCGGTGAGGCGCCACAGCCGCTCTTTTTCGTCGTGCCGGCCGAGGAGGGCGGACTTAACCGCGAAGACCTGATGACAGCGTGGTTACGCCGTGGTGTGAATTTCGGGCTTGCTGGCGGGCTCACCACCAGCACGCGCGAAGGTCTCACTGTGACGCCGCTGGCGCGCACGAGCGGGCGCACGATGCGTATGCCGGCGGCGACTGCGATGATGCGGCCATCGCCTTATGACATCATGGCGATGTGGCCGCAGAGCGGGCGCGTGGAAACGATTGCGCTCCGCCTTTCCGGTCCGGTGCAGACTGCCTTCCCGCAAGGGCGTCCCGCTGTCGAGGCGCCGCCTGAAACTGTCGACGACGCGCCGGCGGCGGCGACTCCGCCGCAACCTGCTGCAGCGGCAGCCGAGCACCTGACGCGCTCTGCGACGCCTGCGGAGATCGTCATTGTCGCCGACGTCGACTTTCTTGCCGACGATTTTTACATTGATCCGCGCAACGGCAGCCCCGGCGCCGACAACGCCTCGTTTGCGCTCAATGCGATAGACGTACTTGGCGGCTCGGATGCGCTGGTGTCGCTACGGTCGCGTGCCCAATCGGTTCGGCGCATGGATTTGATCGACGATATGGAGCGCGATGCGCAGCGCCGTATCCGCGAAAGCCAGGAACGTTTGCTGGCGAACCTGCAGGAAACCGAAGGCGAACTCGCTGAGTTGCAGGCGCGCGGGCGTGGGTCGGGCTTCTTCTCCGGCGACCTTGGGGCCGAATTGACGCCAGAAGAGAACGCAGCCGTGGAACGCTTGCGGCAGCGCGTTGCGGGCGTACGCAGTGAGCTGCGCGGCAATGAACGCAATCTTCGCGGCGATATCGAGCAGGTGGAGGCCGCCGTGGTGTTCATTAACGTTTGGCTAGCGCCGATCCTGATTGCGGGCGCGGGGCTCTTCTTGTTCTGGCGCCGCCAACGGCGCGGGAGTGCGCGGCGATGACCACTCAACTTGCGGAGCGGCGCAAGAAGCGCACATTGATGATGTTTCTGATCGCTGGCGCACTGGTCGCGACAGCGGCGGTCACCACTGCGATTGAGCAGCGTTCGCTGCGGCCAGATCAAATGTCGGGACCAGTAGTGCCCGGCTTGTCGCAGACCATCAGCGGCGCCGAGCGCATCACGATCACCAGCTCCGAAGCGAGCTATCGCATCGAGCGCATACAACGCGGCGAAGAGCGCGTTTGGGTGATGCGCGATCGCGGCGACTTTCCGGTAACAGCCGTGCGGCTTGGTCAGCATACCGATGGACTTGAAGAGCTTCGCTTCACACGCCGGATGACGAGCGATGCGTCAAAGCATGAGCGCCTGGGCGTCACCGATCCGCGTCAGGGTGGCCGCGGCCTCCTGCTGCAAGTCGAGGATGGGCGCGGGGCGCTGTTGGTGAACATCATTCTCGGCGTTGAACCGAGCGGCACGTATGTCCGCCGGCCCGATGGCGATCAGGTTTGGGCGGCGCGCGAAGGCGAGGACGCCGCTCTGCCGCCGCTGCGCGATGTTTCTGCGTGGCTGGAGTTGCGCCCACTTGCCGTGGAGCCGGCGCGTTTGGCGCGTGTTGAGATCGTGCCGCCTCAAGGCCGTGGTTATGTTCTGGCGCGAGAAGCGCCGGATCAAGCCTGGCGATTGGTCCAGCCCGCGCTCGCGACGCTGGCGCAATCGAATGTAACCAGTACCGCCGAGCGCCTGACGGCATTGTCGCCGACAGACGTACAACTGGCGCCCGCTATCCAAGGCGACGTCATCGCGCGCGTGCGCGCAACTACTTTCGACGGTGTTCTGATCGATGCAGAGCTCATCACCAGCGAGGGGCGCACATGGGTGAAGCTCGCGGCGCGGGCGGATTCGCCCGAGCTGGAAGCTGCGGCGATGCAGATCAACAGCCGTTCGTCTGATTGGGCGTTTGCGCTGAGTGATCGTGACGTGGAGGCGTTGGCGCCGCCCCTCAGCGCGCTCATCCCCGGGGCGTCTGGACCTCAGTAACGGCTTGGCCGAGAGGTGTAAGCGGCGGCGAGAATGCGCCCGCCGTTCACCTCTTGCACCAGCACTGCACACTCGGGCTGGCATCGCTGTCGCTCGTACCATGCGGATTGGCCGTCCCAGCTTTCGAGGCGCTCAATCCACTTGACGAGATTGTAGTGCGCGACACTGCGGTTGCGATTGGCGCCGCCAGTGATGACGACGGTGATGGGGCCGGGATCGTACGCGATGAGCCAGACATCTGCGGCGGGCGCATTGGCTCGCGCGCCTACTGTAACGCGGACGCGATTGTTGCGTAGACGCGAGATCGAGAGGTTCGGCGCATTGGCGGGCCAGCCTTCGGCGCGTTGCGCGTCGTAAGTGGCGCGCGCCTGATCCCAATCAGACGCGCTGATTTGGCTGGCGCCATTGATGACGAGTTGCGGGGTGAAGCGGCCGCGCACACGCATGGTGCGCGAGTATGTGCGTTGGCGCTCGGCATATTCGGGCTGCGCGAACGTGTCGTGCCAGCCAAGATAGTCCCAGATACCGACAGGGAACGTCAGCGCGAGCACGTCGTCTTCGCGCGCAAACATGCCGAGCAAACGGTTGGCGCGCGGGCATTGCGAGCAGCCCTGGCTGGTGAAGAGCTCCACCACCATTTGCGCACGTTCGCCCTCCTGGGCGCGCGCGTTCATGGTCGTCGCCGAGAGCGCGACCAGCGCCAGGGCGAGAAGGCGTCCTATCATGACGCCCACCATGGCCGTACCGTCACGGCGGTTCTAATCAAACCGCCGTGACGGCATATTTCACCCGGCTTTGGCCAGTCCGCGCAGCACATAATGGAGAATACCCCCGTTTCGGAAGTATTCGACCTCGTTCTCGGTGTCGATCCGGCATTGGACCTCCACCTCGTCGGTCTTGCCGCCGGGACGGCTAATCCGCAGCGTCACCTTCTGGCGGGGCGCGAGGGCCGCAACGCCGGCGATAGACACGGTCTCTTCACCGGTCAGGCCCAGCTGAGCCCACGATTGGCCGTCCTGGAATTGGAGCGGGACGACGCCCATGCCGATCAGGTTCGAACGGTGGATGCGCTCGAAGCTCTCGGCGACCACTGCCCGGACACCCAGCAGGGTTGTGCCCTTGGCGGCCCAGTCCCGTGATGAGCCGGTGCCGTATTCCTTGCCGGCGAAGATGACGAGGTGCTTGCCTTCCTTCTGATAGCGCATCGCCGCGTCGTAGATGAACATGCGCTCGCCGGACGGCTGATGAATGGTGAAGCCGCCTTCAACGACGGAGCCATCCTCATTTTTGACCATTTGGTTTTTGATGCGGATGTTGGCGAAGGTGCCGCGCATCATCACTTCGTGGTTGCCGCGCCGCGCGCCGTAAGAGTTGAACTCTGATTGCGGCACGCCGTGCTCGGTGAGGTAGGCGCCCGCGGGACTGACCTTCTTGATCGAGCCAGCGGGGCTGATGTGATCGGTGGTGATGCTGTCGCCGAAAAGGCCGAGCACATGTGCGTTGACGACGTCGCCCGGCGGCTTTGGCGTCATGCTCATGCCTTCGAAGTAGGGCGGGTTTTGCACGTAGGTGGATTTTGAATCCCAACCGTAAGTGCGCCCAGCGCCGACCTTGATGCCTTGCCAATGCGCGTCGCCCTTGAAGACATCGGCATAGCGTGAAGCGAACATTTGCGGCGTTACAGCGGAGCGGACCGTCTCTTCCACTTCGGCGTTCGAAGGCCAAATATCGCGCAGATAGACTGGCTTTCCGTCGCTACCGTTTCCAAGCGGCTCGGTTTCGAGATTGACGTAGATCGAGCCCGCCAGTGCGTAGGCGACGACCAGCGGCGGCGACGCGAGATAATTGGCCCGCACGTCCTGGTTCACGCGGCCTTCGAAATTGCGGTTGCCGGAGAGCACCGAGGCGACCACGAGATCTTCTTCAGCGACAGTCGCTGAGATCGGCGCCGGCAGCGGGCCTGAATTGCCAATGCACGTCGTGCAGCCGTAGCCGACGAGGTTGAAGCCGAGGGCGTTCAAATCTTCGTCGAGACCAGACTTCGCCAGATAGTCGGTGACCACTTGGCTGCCGGGCGCGAGCGAAGTTTTCACCCAAGGCTTCACATCCAGGCCCCTTTTGCGCGCGTTGCGGGCGACGAGGCCGGCGGCGAGCATTACGCTTGGGTTGGAGGTGTTCGTGCAGGATGTGATCGCGGCGATCACCACGTCGCCGTGGCCGATATCGTGATTGGCGTCTGCGACCGGCGCGCGCTTCTTCAGTTCGCCGCCTTTGCGGAATTCGTCCGTCATCACCTTCGTGAAGCCTTCGGCGATGCCGCCAAGAACGACGCGGTCTTGCGGACGCTTCGGGCCAGCGAGCGAGGGGCGCACGTCAGCGAGCGAAAGCTCAAGTGAGTCCGTGAACTCCGGCTCGATTTCGGTGCGCCAGAGGCCTTGCTGCTTGCAGTATGCTTCCACCAACGCGACACGCGCCGGATCGCGGCCGGTCGCGGTGAGATAGTCGATGGTCTTCTGGTCGACCGGGAAGAAGCCGCAGGTCGCGCCGTATTCGGGCGCCATGTTGGCGATAGTTGCGCGATCGGCGACGCTCATCGTGTCGAGGCCGGGGCCGTAGAACTCTACGAACTTGCCGACGACGCCCTTCTTCCGCAGCATTTGCGTGACGGTCAGCACGAGGTCCGTCGCGGTCGAGCCTTCGGGAAGCTTGCCGGTGAGGCGGAAGCCAATGACTTCCGGGATCAGCATCGAGATCGATTGGCCGAGCATCGCCGCTTCCGCTTCGATGCCGCCAACGCCCCAGCCCAGCACGCCGATGCCATTGATCATGGTGGTGTGCGAGTCAGTGCCGACCACCGTGTCGGGATAGGCGTAGGTCTCGCCGTCAACCTCGCGCACCCAAACGCTTTGGCCGAGATATTCGAGGTTCACCTGGTGGCAGATGCCTGTGCCAGGTGGGACGACGCGGAAGTCCTGAAACGCCTGCTGGCCCCAACGTAGAAACTGATAGCGCTCAACGTTGCGTTCGTACTCGAGCTCCACGTTCTGCTTGAACGCGCCGGACGTTGCGAAATGATCAACCATCACGCTGTGGTCGATAACGAGATCGACGGGGACGAGCGGATTGATGCGTTCAGGGTTGGCGCCAAGCTTGGCGGCCGCGTCGCGCATCGCTGCGAGATCGACGACTGCCGGCACACCGGTGAAGTCTTGCATCAGCACGCGCGCGGGGCTGAAGGCGATCTCGACCTCGTTTTTGCCCTTGTTCACGAGCCACGACGTCATCGCGAGAATATCTGCCTGCTTGACCGCGACGCCGTCCTCGGCGCGCAGGAGGTTTTCGACGAGAACCTTGAGCGACATTGGCAGCTTCGAGATGTCGCCCAAACCGTTGGCGGACGCGGCTTGAAGGTCGAAATACGCGTAGCTCTTGCCTCCGACGTTAAGTGTCGAGCGGGCATTGAATGAGTTCAGAGAGGGCATGGGTGTGCATCCGGCATGAAGCTTCAGAGATGCAAACGCGTTGGGGAGCGCCCCAAATCCGGAATCAAACCGGGCGCGCGGCAAGGCTTATGTAGCGCCGTTTCCTGAAGGCGCAATTGACGCGATGAACTGTGTTTGCGAGCAATTCGCAATTAGCTCAAGAAGCTGACGTAGATCCACTCGAACAGGAGGATGGAGAGCGGGAACGCGGATAGAAACGGGGCCATAATCACGCTTACGAAAAGAAGTGCGAAAAACGTTCCGACCCTCTCTTCGAGCCAATCCGCCACGACATCCAAGGGTCGCGTCACTCCTTTTGGTAAATTTTCAATGACCCATGCCGCCAGGAAAAAGAAGGGCACCTGCACGAGCATAATTGGAGCCAAGAGCCCGCTGCTCAGAGCAAATCTAAGCGGCGCCTCGTTTAGTTGAGGCGTGCCATTCTTTTGTCCGTGATAATAAATCCTGATAAGCCCAAAAATGCCGAACGCTGCGATGGAAATTAAGTCGAGCGCGATCGGTGGAATTTCAAACGGCAGCCACTGAAATAGCCAGCGCACTATTGGATAGACGAGCGCGCGGAATGTTTCGGCGACCCAGTGCGCTTGCGCGCCGACCCAGATAAGCGCTGTTTCCACCCACGCCGGAAACTGCAGCGACCACGCCAAAACGTACGCCCAGGCCGCGTGCCAGAACGTCATCTTTCCGATCAGCGAGAATGTGCTGGCGAGCCAGCCGATAAGCGTCAGAAGCGCCGATACAATGCCAATCGCTTCTACGAGACGCCGCAAGGGCGTCGGCAACTTATCGATCAGCTTTTCGCTGGTAGTTGTTTCCGTTGGCATAAAGCGCTCACTCCCCCACGCGCCGCTTTACGTTGCGAGCAGGTAGAGGCCCTCAATCGCGAAGATTGAAATCGGAAATGAAGAGAGGAACGGCAAACCGGCCGTGCCCCAGACGATGGCATTTGACCAAAAATAGCCAAGGCGCCGCTTCAATCGGTTGCGAACGACTGCGAGGACTTCGACGACTGGCCGTGACGTGCGCACGAAGATGACGAACGGCACCACCTGCACCATTGTCATCGGCGCCAGGATGCCTGTGCTCATGGCGAACTTTACGGGATAATCCTCGAAGTCCGGCCGCTCCGCGTCTTGCGAGAGCTTCAAAATGCGAATCCAGCCGATGAAGCCGAAGAGCGCGATTGAGATGAGATCGATCGCGACAGGCGGCACTTCGAAGGGCAGCCATTGAAACAGCCATTGGAAAATCGGGTGGACGATCTGGCGATAGAGTTCGGCAATCCAGTGCGCCTGGGCGCCGAGCCAGTGCAGAACGTCTGATACCCAATCCGGCAGCTGAAGCGCGAAGTTCAGCAGGAATGACCAGCACGCGTCCCAGAAGGTCATCTTACTGATGAGCGAAACGGTACTGCCGAGCCAGCCAAATAGCGCGAAGAACGCACCAGCGATTTGGATGCCTTCCAGCAGGCGTTGAACTGGCCATGGCAGCTTTTCGACCAGCTTCTGACGAGCGGCGGTTGCGACCATGGTCTCCTCCCGGCTGTACCTCATCTTACCGCATGGTAACGCTCCGTGAAGCCCCTAACTCGGCGGGTTCTCTTCCGCCGCGCGAGGGGTCCGCGCGGCGCCGAAGAAGCGCCCGCCGCGGCGCTTGCGCCAGCGGAGAGCCAACCAGATTAGCGGCGCGACGACGACTAGGATCGGGATCAGGCCGGCGATGATGTAGAGGATCGCCGCGAAGCCGCCGACGATCACGCCTAGGAAGTCCGCGAACGCTTGGCGAAGCGGCTCCATGGTGTCGCTGCCGAGCGGGCGCGGCGCCGATTGGTACTGGATGTTGAGCTCTGACATCGAAACCCGCGTGCGCATGACGGCAAGATTGGATTGAATGGCGTCGAGTTCGCCTTGAACACGCGCGAGTTCGCGCTCCACCTCAAGCAGATCGGCCAGCCGGCCAGGGCGCGAGCGCAGTAATTCCTGCAAGCGATCGCGCAGCGCTGAGAGCGCCCGGATTCGCGCTTCTGTATCGACGATCTGGCGCGTCAAATCCTCGCTGCCCGTGGTGCGTGAGTTGATGCGGCCCCCGGCCTCATCAACCTCTGCCGCCATGCCTTCCATGAATGTGCGCAGCCATTGCGGTTCAGCGCGCAGCTGAACGTAGCCGCTCATCTGGCTATCTGGATCGCCGCTGCGGTTCGACCCGATCAGCTGGCAAAGCCGCGGGCCCGCCGATTGGCAGGCCGTGACGTGGGCATCCATGACCGCCGAAAGACGTTGGCTCGGGATCTCAAGACCCAGCCCATAGGAATAGGCGAGGTAGAGTACCGGGGAGACCGTGCCGCCGCCCTGTTGAGGTGGCGTGGGTGTGGGGGTGGCAGCGCCGGGCGGAGGCGGGGCGGCGGGCGCTGCTTCGCCAGCGCTCTGGGCCCGATCCATGTCCTGCATACCGCCATAGGCGGCCGATGTTTCTTCGGTAGGGGCCGCATTGTTGGCCTGCCCGCAGGCCGCTAGCGCCAGAACGAGTATCGTACCCGCAACAAACCTCAGCATTGCAGTTTCCCTCCGCACTCCACCAAGGCCCGCCTTGGCGGATGACGCAACCCTTTCTAGAACCGGGGCCGCAATATGAGCGCCTCCGGACCTTTCCAAGACAAACCGGCTTTGCGGGTTGAATCGCTGACGCTTTCGCGTGGCGAGCGGATTTTGGTGCGTGACCTGAGCTTTGCCGCTGGCGCCAGCGAATACGTCGAGGTTCGTGGCGGCAACGGCAGTGGCAAGACAACGTTGCTTCGCGCGCTCGCGGGCTTCGTGAAGCCGCGCGCTGGGAAGATCGCGGTGGAGGGCGCCGAAGAGCCGACGTTGGCGCTGCACTATGTCGGTCATCTCAATGGTTTGAAGGGCGCGGCGACGGCGTACGCGCATGCGCAGCATTGGGCCGGATTGTTTGGCGCTTCGGCGGCACAGCGCGACGGCGCGCTCGCGCGCGTTGGTCTCACTGCGCAAGCGGAGCTTCCGGTGCGCGTATTGAGCCAGGGGCAGGCGCGCCGGCTTGCGTTGGCGCGTTTGGTGTTAGCGCCGCGGCCCATTTGGTTGCTGGACGAGCCCGCAGCTGCGCTCGATGCGCGGGGACGCGAAATGCTTTCGGCGCTGATCGAAGCGCATCGCGCCGATGGCGGGTTGGTGGTTGCGGCTGTCCACGATGCGCTTGGCTCCGAGCCGTCGCAGACGCTGACGGTGACCGCATGAATGCGTTTGTGGCGACGTTTCGCCGTGATGTCGCGCTCATGTGGCTGGGCGGCGGCGCATTAGCGCCGCTCGGCTTTTTTCTGGGCGCGACCATGCTGGTGCCGTTGGCGATGGGGCCAGATCGCGCGCTGTTGGAGAGCGCTGGCCCGCCGCTTGTGTGGATCTCTGCTGCGCTTGCTGTGCTGGCGACGCTGGAGCGCCTGTTTCAAGCCGACCTTGAAGATGGGTCGCTCGATCAGATGATGCTCTCGCCTGCGCCACTGGAGGCTTTGGTGTTCGCAAAGGGCGCGGCGATGTGGTGCGTGATCGGGCTGCCGCTGGCGCTTGCTGGAGCGCCGGCTGCGATAGCGCTGCAGGCGCCGCCGAGCCTCTTGCCGGCGATCGTCTTGAGCCTCGCGCTCGGGGCGGCCGCCTTCATCGGAGTCGGCCTGATTGGCGCGGCGGTTACCGCGGGCGTAAAACGCGGAGGCGTCCTGATTGCGCTCATTGTGTTGCCATTCTTTGCGCCGCCAATCATCTTCGGGTCTGCGGTGGCGGGTGGTGATGAGGTGGGCGCGGCGCTCTCAATTCTCGCCGGCTGCGCGCTGGCCGCTCTCGCGCTCGGGCCGATTGCAGCTGCTGCGGCGCTTCGATTGCAGGCCGAGTGAGGCAGGTGTCAGAATGCCCACTCCAGTTCATCCCCCACACCTGATACCTGACAGCTGAATGCTGACTTATCTCGCCAACCCCGCCCGCTTCATGGCTTTCTCGGCCTGGGCTGCACCGTTGTTCTTTGGGCTGGCGGTGATCGCCTTTGCCGTCGGACTTCCCTGGGCGCTCGCGTTTTCGCCGGCTGACTATCAGCAGGGCGAGACGGTGCGGATCATGTACGTGCACGTGCCGGCCGCCTGGTGGTCTATGGGCGTGTACGCGTTCATGGGGGTGGCGAGCTTTGTGGGCTTGGTCTGGCGCCATTCGCTCGCCGATGTGGCCGCGCGCGCGGCGGCGCCGATTGGCGCAACCTTCGCCGCGGTTTGTCTTGTCACAGGCTCACTCTGGGGTGCGCCGACTTGGGGCACGTGGTGGGAGTGGGACGGACGCCTGACATCGATGTTGGCGCTCTTCATCATCTACCTTGGTTACATCGCGCTTTGGAGTGCGATGGATGATGAAGAAAAGGCGGCGCGGCTTGCCGCCATTTTGTGTTTGGTTGGTTTGATCAATCTTCCGATCATCAAGTTCTCGGTGGATTGGTGGAGCACGTTACATCAACCCGCGAGCATTATGCGCTCGGGCGGCTCGGCGATTCACCCGAGCATGCTTGGCCCGTTGTTGACGATGGCCGGCGCCTACCTGGCGCTCTTTGCGGCGCTTCTGATGATGAACATGCGCGCGGCGATTTTCCGCCGTCGTGTCGAAGCGGCGCGCATGCGGGGAGGCGAAGCATGATCGAAGGCGGTTGGAGCTTCGTTTATGCAGCGTACGCAATTGTTGGCGTGGCGCTCGCTGTTCTCGCGGCGGTTGTCGTCTTCCGGCTGCGCTACTGGGCCAAGCGCGCCAAAGAGTTGAAGCGGTCATGAACCGCATCGCTGCCTTCGCCCCGCTGCTCGTGCTGGCTGTGGTGGTTATCGCTTCCGCTGTGATGTTGTTGCGGGGCGGCGAACGCGAGAATTTCGCTGTTGGCATGGTTGGCCGTCCCGTTCCGGCGCTGGTGATGGAGCCGCTTGGCGGCGGCGCGCCAGTCAGCACTGAGGCCATGCGCGGACGTCCTTACCTGATCAACGTTTTTGCCTCGTGGTGCACGCCGTGCCGCGCGGAGCATGCGCAGTTGATGACGCTGCGGCGAAGTGGCGTCGTCATCATGGGCATCGCTTACAAGGATGCCCCCGAAGACACCGGCGCGTTTCTGCAGGAACTCGGCAATCCATACGAACTTGTCGGCATGGACCCTGAGGGCCGGGCAGGGCTCGAACTTGGCGTCACCGGCGCGCCCGAGACATTCGTCATCGGGCCGGACGGCGAAATCCGCGCTGCGTATCGCGGGGCCATCACACCGGAGATCATGAACGACGTGATCGCACCGGCGCTTCAGAACTAACTCGGTCAGCGCCGCGGCTTACGGGCCGTGCTTGCCTTGTCGTCTTTCTTTTTGGCGCGCTCTTTGCGCGTGCGGTTAGCTTTTTTGCGCTCTTCCCGATCCGCTTTTGCCGCGGCTTCATCCGAAATCTTTGCAAGCTTGGTCAGCGTGTTGAGAAACGTACGGCGTTTAGTTTTCGGGAGCGCATCGAGAATGGCCGCGTCCGCCGCGCGCGCGTGATGCGTGGCGGCTGCCAACAACGTGACGCCGGAAGAGGCGAGGCGAACCGAGCGCGCACGCGCATCTAAGGTGGATGCGACACGCGTGATCCAGCCGCGCGTCTCCATCCGGTTCATCATGTCGGCCATTGTTGAACGATCAACACCGGTGGCGCGGACCAAATCGCTTTGACTGAGGCCCGGCGATTCCGCGATGGCGGCGAGCACAGCAAACTGGCGCAGCGTTACGGTATCGCCCACCAATTGCGTGAACCGGTCAGCCGCCAATTGCTCGGCGCGATGCAGCAGATGACTGGGCGATGTCGCCAGCCGGTAGGCTTCGGACTCAGGTAGGTCCGACATCGACCGCGCCATGATGATCCGCCCCCAAAAGCCGGCGGAGATTAACGCCACAGTGTGAACGTTCAATCATGTGTTCGAGCTTGGTTCGCCAGAAAGGCGAAATTCTGGCGATTTGCCGCGCTTACGCAGTTGGTGCAGTTGGCTCCGCCGCGGTTTCCGCTTCCTCGCGATGATGCTTCAGCACGATCGGCGTGTTGATCGCGGCGAATGCGATGAAGGCCGGATAGGTCAGCACTGTGCGGAGGTTGAGCCAGGTGTCGAAGTTGCCGTTCGCTTCGTTGAAATTATAGCGCAGCACTTCGTTGAGCGCCGCGACCACGAGGTAGAACACCGCCCAGCGCACTGCGAGGACATTCCAAATCCGGTCAGGCAGATTGAAAAGGTGTTTGAAGAAGAGCTTCCAAACGTTCTGCTTGATCGCAAGCGAGAAGAGGATCGCGGCCGCGTAAAACAGGAATGTGAACGTGAACTTGATCTGGATGATCGAGGGATCGTGGAAAATGATGGTCAGTCCGCCGAACGCGGTCACCAGCACGCCGGTGACGATAAGTATGGGCGGCACCTTTCCGCGCTTCAGCTTGCACCAGCCAATCGCTGCGAGCACCGACACGACGAACACGCCAGTGGCGATGTAGATCGCTTCATCCTTGGTCGCCGCGATCCGAAACAGCACGTTGTAGGTGACCACGAAGACGAGGATGGGCCCTAGGTCGATCCACAGCTGGCTGGCCCCATTGCTGGCGCTGCGCGGCGTGGTTGCGTCGTGGGCAGTCAGGTCTTCGCTCATGGGCACCACATACGCGGAAACTTGGGGAGCAGACCAGATGCTTGCGCTGCGGGGCGTTTCCGGCCCAGATCAGGAAAGGTCTGGGAGGACGCGATGAGATTTGTTGCGATTCTGGCGTTTGGGTTTTTGGCGGCCTGCGCAAGCGCCGAGGCGCCGCCGGCGAATGCGCCCGTACGGTCTTTGGGGGAAATCCTGGAACAATCGCCTGCAAGCGATTGGCGTACGGTAGATCAGACAAATCTGCTGTACATGCAGTTGCCGCAGGGCCGCGTGATCATCGAACTGGCGGCCGATTACACACCGCTCCACACCGCCAACATCCAGGCGCTGGCGCGCGCGCATTACTGGGACGGCGCCGCGATCGTGCGCTCGCAGGAAAATTACGTCGTACAATGGGGCCGCGACGAAGCTGACCCGCGTCCGATGGGCGAGGCGCAAGCGACGCTCGCGCCCGAGTTCGATCGCCCACGCGCAGGTGTGGACATTACCCGCTTGGTCGATCCCGATACGTACGCCCGTGAAGTCGGGTTCGCGCACGGCTTTCCTGTCGCAAGCAACGGACGCGAGACCTGGATGACGCATTGTCCTGGCATGGTCGGCGCTGGGCGCGGCGACACGGCGGAGAGCGGCAGCGGCGCCGAGCTTTACGTCGTTATTGGCCACGCGCCGCGTCACCTGGATCGCAACATCGCTACCGTCGGCCGTGTGTTGCAGGGCATGGAGCTGCTCTCGGTAATGCCGCGCGGAACGGGGCCGCTCGGGTTCTATGAAACGCCAGAAGAGCGCACGACGATTGCGTCCGTGCGGCTCGGTTCGGAATTGCCGGCAAGCGAGCGCGTCAATCTGGAAGCGCTGCGCACCGAGAGCGCAACGTTCCGTGATGTGATCGAGAGCCGCCGCTTCCGTCGTGAAAGCTGGTTCCTGGATCCGGTCGGCCACGTGAACGTGTGCAACGTGCCGCTGCCGGTGCGGGTGCGCCGCTAAGCTTTCCGCACGAACTCGGACTTCAGCTTCATCGGGCCGAAGCCATCGATCTTGCAATCGATGTCGTGATCGCCGCCGACGAGGCGGATGTTCTTGACGCGGGTACCGACCTTTAGGACTTGCGAAGTGCCTTTGATCTTCAAGTCTTTGATCACCGTCACGGTGTCGCCGTCGGCCAGCACGTTGCCGTTGGCGTCTCGGATGTCGGGGGCTGCATCGCTCGCAGCTTGCTGTCCAGGCGACCATTCATTGGCGCATTCGGGGCAAATGAGCATCGGGCCGTCCTCGTAGGTGAGCACCGATCCGCACATCGGGCAGGGCGGCAGCGCCGCGCTCATGTGCTCAGGCCTACGAGAGCGCGCGCAAAGCTCGTCGCGTCGAACGGCTGCAGGTCCTCGGCCTTTTCGCCGACGCCGATGAAATGGATCGGGATGGCGTGGCGTTGCGCCACCGCCACCAGCACGCCGCCTTTGGCTGTGCCATCGAGTTTTGTCATGACAAGGCCGGTGATTTCGGTCACCGAGCGGAAGCTCTCGACTTGGCTCAGCGCATTTTGGCCGACGGTAGCGTCGAGCACGAGCAGGGTTTCGTGCGGGGCGTCCTCGTCCATCTTCCGCATGACGCGAATGATCTTTGCCAGCTCCGCCATCAGCTCGGACTTGTTCTGTAGGCGTCCGGCCGTGTCGATCAGCGCTACGTCGGCGTTCTCTTCTTTCGCGCGCTTCACTGTTTCAAACGCGACGCCCGCGGCGTCCGCGCCCTGCGTGGAAGAGACGAAGGAGGCATCCGCGCGATCGGCCCAGACCTTGAGCTGTTCGATCGCGGCGGCGCGGAAGGTATCGGCGGCGCCGATGATCACTTTGGCGCCCGCATTGGTGAGATTGTCGGCGAGTTTGCCAATCGTCGTCGTCTTGCCCGAGCCGTTGACGCCGATCACCAACACAATGCGCGGTTTCACGCCGTCCGTGAGATCAAGCTGCGCTTCACGCGGCTTCAGGATGCGCGAAACTTCGAGCGCAAGCGCTTCGCGTGCTTCAACGTCGCTGTTCTCTTTGCTGAACCGTTGATCCGCGAGCGCCGCCGCGATGCGTGATGCAGCTGCCGCGCCCATGTCGGAGGCGATCAGCACTTCTTCCAACGCGGCGATGTCGGCGGCGTCGAGTTTTTCTTTGGTGAAAACGGCGGTGAAGCTATCTGCCAGCTTGGCCGATGACTTGCGCAGGCCATCGAACAAGCCCTTCGCTTGCTCGGGCGCTGCCTCCTCCGGCTTCTTCTTTTTGTCGAATAGACCCCAGATCATGCCGGCTCGCCGATCAAGTGCGCGCCGTTATGGGCGGTGAAGCGCAGGCGCTGAAATCCCTCCGGTGCACCTTGGAAGTGAACAGGTGTGAAATCCGGCAAGCGGGCAAATCCTTCTCGTTCGATAACGCCGATCGCCTCACGGCCAACCCATGCATCAAGATGACGTGCAAGCGCGGCGCCTGCCGCCTCACGAAGGCGCGCGGCGCGCTCTTTGATGAGTCCGCGATCAAGTTGCGGCATGCGCGCAGCAGGTGTGCCTTCGCGTGGGCTGAAGGGAAAGGCGTGAACGTAGGCAAGGCCGCATTCGTCGATGATGGAAACTAGGTTCGAAAAGTGCTCCTCGGTCTCCGTTGGGAAGCCAGCAATGAGATCAGCGCCGAGCGCGATCTCCGGACGTGCAGCCTTCAAGCGCTGGCACAGTTCGATGGCCTGCGCCCGCGAGTGGCGGCGCTTCATGCGCTTTAGGATCATGTCGTCGCCATGCTGCAGTGAAAGATGCATGTAGGGCGCGACGCGTTCATTCTGCGTGACGAGTTCGAACAGCTGATCGTCCATCTCGATTGCGTCGAGCGAAGAGAGGCGCAGTATCGGCAGATCCGGAACAAGTTTCAGGATGCGCGCAACGAGCGCGCCGAGTTGCGGCTGACCGGGAAGATCAGCGCCCCACGAGGTGAGATCAACCCCGGTGAGCACCACTTCGGGAACGCCGTTGGCGGCGAGGCGACGAATTTGATCTAGGACATCACCAGCCGGCGCCGAGCGCGAGTTTCCGCGACCGTACGGAATAATGCAAAACGTGCAGCGATGATCGCAACCGTTCTGAACCTGCACATAAACGCGCGTGCGCTCCGCGAAGCCGTCGATCAAGTGTGACGCGGTTTCGCGAACGTCCATGATGTTGCCGACCTGAACTCGCTCATGCTCTATCGGCGCGAAGGTTTCGGCCTGCATCTTTTCGACATTGCCAACGACGCGGCTGACTTCCGGCATCGCAGCGAACGCCTGCGGATCGAGTTGCGCGGCGCAGCCGGTGACGATGATCTTTGCATCCGGTCGTTCGCGGCGCGCGCGGCGGATGGTTTGGCGCGCTTGCCGCACGGCTTCGCCGGTGACCGCGCAGGTGTTGATTATCACCGCGTTCGATAGCTCAGCTTCGCCCGCGAGCGCGCGCATGGCTTCGCTCTCATAAGCGTTCAAGCGGCAGCCGAGCGTGAGGATCTCGACATCCGCGCGCGGAGGTTTGGTCGGCGCGTTCATGGTGTTGAGGTCAGGTGAGCGTGTGCGACGGCAAGGTCAAGCGCGGCAAATGAAAAGCCCCGCGAGTCGCCTCGCGGGGCTTTAATTTCAACAGGCCAAAGTCTTATTCGGCCGCGTCGTTGGCTTCGCCGACGAAGTCTTCTTCGCGGGCGCCGCCGGCGCGTTCAGCGATACGAGCCGACTTGCCGCGGCGATCGCGCAGATAATAGAGCTTCGCGCGACGAACCTTGCCGCGGCGAACGACTTCGATGGAATCGACGGTCGGCGAGTAGAGCGGGAACACCCGCTCGACGCCTTCGCCGAAGCTGATTTTGCGAACGGTGAAGTTGGCATTGAGGCCGCCACCAGAGCGGGCGATGCAGACGCCTTCATAGGCCTGAACGCGCTCGCGCTCGCCTTCTTTGATCTTTACGTTCACGCGTAGCGTGTCGCCCGGATCGAAAGACGGGACGGTCTTGCCCTTGGTGATGCGGGCGACTTCTTCTTGTTCGAGCGTCTGGATCAGATTCATCGGAACTACCGGAGCGCACAGGCCAAGGGCCGGCGCTTCCATTGGAAACCACGGGAAAGCGGGGCGTATAAGGGAAGCAGGCGCCCCTGTCGAGGGGGTGGGTAGCGGCTTTCGCCGCAGGTCAGGTCTCCGCGCTCCGGGCGCACCCGACGAACGTCAGCAGCGCGCCGCCCTCCGGTGGGCGGACGCGCAAAACCGGGTGCTCGCCTGCCCGGCCCAGCTGAAGCGCGATGTCCTGGCCCGAGGCGTCGCGGACGCCAATTAGGCCCTGGGCCTCGTCCAGCACTGCGATCGCCCCGATGCCACTCCGAAACCAGGCGAGGTCGAGCGGTGGAAAGAAGTACGACCAGGCCGGGTCGTCGCCGGTGGGCACAATGAGGAAGCCGCGTAGGCCGCGCACCCGGGCGAGCGATTGGGGATCGAGGACAGGCGGCAGCGCCGCTTCGATCGCGGCCATTTCTTCGACGGCCCCGGCGCAGGCGGTTTGGATCGAGGCGGCGGTCAGCGGCCCGGAGACTGGCCGCCAGATTGCCGAAAGCGCCGCGGCGGCGCGCTCGACCTGGGCGCTGTCCTGCGCTGCGGCGGGCGTTGCGATCAGGCAGGCGATGGCAATGAACAGAAAGCGCATGAGCGGCCTTTGATTAGTCGCCAAAGCGGGTGCCCTTCAAATCGGGCCGTCTTTGGGCGGTGAGGCGTTCACGCTCAGCACGCCGCCAAGCCTCGATCTTGGCGTGGTCGCCGCCGAGCAACACATCCGGGATCGCGCGACCCTCCCATTCGCGTGGCCGCGTGTACTGCGGATGCTCGAGCAGGCCGTCGCTGAAGCTTTCTTCGATCGTGGAGCTGGCGTTGCCGAGCACGCCGGGCAGGAGCCGCACGCACGCTTCCATCAACACCATCGCCGCCGCTTCGCCGCCCGCAAGCACCGCTTCGCCTACAGCCACCTCCTGCATGCCGCGCGCTTCGATGACGCGCTCATCCAGGCCTTCGAAGCGGCCGCAAAGCAGGATGACGCCCGGTCCCGCGGCCCATTCCTGCGCCATGGCTTGGCTGAGCTGCTTGCCGCGCGGCGAAAGGTAGATGAGTGGGCGATCGTTGCGCGGGATCGAGTCGATCGCCGCAGCCGCCACGTCAGCGCGGATCACCATGCCTGCGCCGCCGCCAGCGGGCGTGTCATCGATATTCTTGTGCTGACCCAGCCCGAAATCGCGCAGCTGCACGGTGTCTAGCGTCCACGCGCCATCACGCAGCGCTTTGCCGATCAGCGAAACGCCGAGCGTGCCCGGAAACGCTTCCGGAAAAAGCGTGATGACCGACGCTGCGAACATCAGCGCACCGTAGTTGCGATGCGCTTACTTGCCCACCGGCTCCGGCGCGGGCGGGTCGATGACGACGCGGCGGGCGCCGAGATCGACGTGCGGCACGGTTTCCTTGGTGAACGTTATGCGCACGTTCGGCCCGCCGTTCGGCGGCTTATATTCAAGGATGTCGCCAGCGCCGAAATTCCACACCGCGACGATGTCACCGAGCACCGTGCCGTCGAGCGCTTCGGCGCGCGAGCCGAGCAGGTCGACAACGTAGAACTCGTCTTCCGCCGTCGCCGGCAGATTGGCGCGCGGTACAAAGAGCTTTTGGCCCTTCATCGCTTCGGCTTCTTCACGCGTCTTGATTTCCGGCGCGACGACAGCGACGCCGTCTTTCAGTTCGCGCCAGCTTTTCGGCTTCAGAAGAATCTTGCCGTCTTCGCCGTAAAGTGGGCCGTAGGCGATGACGCCCTCGTTCTTGTCGGTGAAGGCGCGCAGGCGCACTTCGCCTTTGACGCCGAATGCGCCGGCGATCGCGCCGACCATAACCATGCCCTTGGCGCTGCCGGTCTTACCTTTGAAGGTGGGCACGGCTTGCGAGTCTCCTACGAGTTCTGGCTCTACAGCCGGCTTCGGCGTGGCGAGCGGCTTCGGCGCAACGCGAACCGGCGTCAGGATTGGCGTGCGCGCAATCGGTTGAGCGCGGCCGGCGGCGACTGCCATCGGCTTTGCTGGCATCGGCTTGGCTAGTGCAGCCGCGACCGGTGCGAGCTTCGGCGGCTTCGGGGGTTTGGGCGGTTTTGGCGCCTTGGGTGGCTTTTCCGCTTTTACCTTCGGAGCCGGTGTGGGCTTGGGCTCTGCCGGCGGCTTCACTTTGGCCGCTGGCTTCTTGGCCTCGACCTTCGCTTCAACCTTCGCCTTTGCTTCAGGCTTTGTTTTGGCTTTCGGCTCCGGCTTCGCCGCTTCCGGCTTGGCTTTCGCTTCGGCTTTCGGCGCGGGCTTCGCAGCCTTCACCTCTGGCTTTGCCGTCTTCGCGGCCGCTTTGACCTTCTCGTCCGCCTTGGGGGCGGGTTTCGGCTCAGGCTTTTTCGCAGCGGCGGCCGGCGCGGGCTTCGGCGCAGGCTTGTTTGCGGCCTTGGCTGGCGGCGGCGCTTTGGCGGCGCTCTTTGCAGGTGGCGCGGCCTTGGGGGCTGGCGCCGCCTTCTTTGGAGCAGCAGCTTTCGCCGGCGCCTTTTTGGCCGCTGGGGGGGCTTCGCGGCGTGCAGCCGGCGGCGCCTTCTTGGCGGGCGCCGGCTTAGCCGCGGGTGCGTTGGCCTTGGGCTTGGTCAAAGCGGACTTCTTATCGGGCAACGGTTTCTTACGCCTCCGGGGCGGCCTCGCCTGCTGACGATGCCTTGGCGCGCTCTTCTGCACGCTCGGTCATCTTCTTGCCGGGCTGGGCCTTGTTTGGGTTGCTGCGGGTTTCACGCTTCATGACGCCGGCCTGATCGAGGAACCGCGCAACGCGGTCGGTCGGCAGGGCGCCCTTCGACATCCAGTCTTGAATCCGATCGAGCTTCAGCAGGACCCGGTTCGGGTCGTCCGACTTCAAGATAGGGTTGTACGTGCCGACTTTCTCGATGAAACGCCCATCACGCGGGCTGCGGCTGTCCGCTACCACGATTGAGTAGTATGGGCGCTTTTTGGCGCCACCACGGGCGAGACGGATTTTCAGGGACATTCTGCTGCTTCTCCTTTGAACTCTTAGCTTTTTTTGTCGCTTCCGGGAAGTCCCGGCAATCCGCCCGGCAAACCGGGCAGACCAGAAGGGTTAAGACCCGGTAGGGATTTCCCCGAACCGAGCTGCTTTAACTGCTCGGGTGACGGCATCCCGCCACCCATTCCAGGCATGCCGAAGGGCATTTTGCCTTTGCCCATGGCCTTCGCCATGTCGGCCATGTTGCGGTGCATCTTGAGGAGGCGGTTAACCTCCACGACCTGAACGCCAGCGCCCTTGGCGATCCGGGCGCGGCGGCGGCCATTGAGCAAGTCCGGCTTGGCGCGCTCCGCCTTCGTCATGGAGCGGATGATCGCGATCTGGCGGTGGATCTGTTTGTCGTCGAGCGAGGCTTCGCTGATCTGGTTCTTCATCTTCTGGACGCCAGGCAACATGCCCATGACGCCCTTTAAGCCGCCGATCTGGATGAGCTGACCGAGCTGCTTTTCCATATCGTCGAAATCGAAGCGGCCCTTGGCCATCTTCTTCGCGAGCTTCTCCGCTTCGGCGCGATCGACATTTTCGACAGCCTTCTCAACGAGGCCGACAATGTCGCCCTGGCCGAGGATGCGGCCGGCGATGCGTTGGGCGTCGAACGGCTCCAGCGCTTCGGCGCGTTCGCCCATGCCGAGGAATTTGATCGGCAGGCCGGTGACGGCGCGCATTGACAGCGCTGCGCCGCCGCGGCCGTCGCCGTCGGCGCGGGTGAGAACAAGGCCGGTGAGCGGCAGCCGCTCATGGAAGCGCTTTGCGGTTTCGACCGCGTCTTGGCCGGTGAGGCTGTCCGCGACCAGCAAGATTTCGCCGGGCGTAGCGATCTTCGCGACCGAGGCGGCCTCATCCATCATCTCGTCGTCGAGGGTCGTGCGACCGGCAGTATCGAGGATGAGGACGTCATGGCCGCTGAGCCGCGCCGACTGCAGCGCGCGCTTGGCGATTTCCTGCGGCGTTTGGCCGGCGACGATCGGAAGAACGTCAACGCCGATGTTTTTGCCAAGGGTAGCCAGCTGCTCCATCGCGGCTGGGCGGCGCGTGTCGAGCGAGGCCATTAGTACGCGGCGCTTGTCGGTTTTCGTGAGGCGTAGCGCGAGCTTGGCGGTGGTGGTGGTTTTGCCGGAGCCTTGCAGGCCGGCCATCATGATGACGTTCGGCGGCTCGCCGTGGACGCGCAGGCCTTCGGGCGGGCCTTCACCGCCGAGCGTCTCGACCAGCGTATCGTAGACGATCTTCACGACCTGCTGGCCGGGCTTGACCGCCTTGATGACAGCTTCGCCTACCGCTTCGGTTTTGACCTTGGCGATGAACTCCTTGACCACCGGCAGCGCCACGTCGGCCTCAAGCAGGGCCACACGCACTTCCCTAAGCGCGGCATCGACGTCCGCATCCGACAGCGCACCGCGACCGGTGAGCTTGTCGAGTACGCCGCCTAAGCGCTCTGTCAGGGCCTCAAACATCAAAACTCCTTACGCCAAAACGCTTTAGCCCCGCCGGACGATCACGTCGGGCGGGGTGCCTCGCCGGCCTCCAGACCCGATATGGGGTCATGTGCCAGTCAAAGCGCGCTTTTAAGTCTGGCGCGTGGACGGGTGTTTAGCTGCCGGAGCGGTACGCGTCAAACGCCAAGCCGCCGTGCCACCTCTTCGCCAATGGCGAGTGATGAGGTGAGCCCGGGGCTCTCAATGCCAAACAGGCAGACGAGTTTGGCCACACTGTCGTCGATGACGAAATCGCCCTGCGTTTCGCCGGGGCCGTGAAGCTTGGGTCGGATGCCCGAATAGTCGGGCGAGAGCGCGCCGTCAGGCAGCGCCGGCCAGAAACGCCGGATGGTGGCGTAGAAGCTGTCAGCGCGTGCGGGATCGACGGCGTAGTTTTCTTCCGCCACCCATTCGAGGTCCGGCCCAAAGCGGGCGACGCCGCCGAGGTCGCGCCGATAATGGGTGCCGAGCGCGCCTGGAATCGGCGGCGGGTAGATGAGCCGCGAGAACGGCGCCTTGGCCCCCTGCAGCGCAAAGTAATTGCCCTTGCCGAAATGTAGCGCCGGAATGCGACCCGACGGAAAGCTCTCGATGGCGCGCGCGCTAGCTTGGGCGCCGAGGCCGGCGGCGTTGATGAGAAGGCGCGCCGAGATGGTCGTCGGCGCATCCCCGCCGACCCTGATGTCCCATCCCTGCGTCGAGGGCGCGGCGCCAAGAAAAGGCGATTTTAGCACGACGGCACCGCCATGCGCTTCGATCTCGCCCTCCAGCGCATCCATATAGCCATGCGCATCGAACACGCCGCTCTCGCGCGACTCCAGCGCCGCGACGGCTTTGAGTCCTGGCTCAAGCGCGCGTGCTTCGGCGCCATCGAGCCAGCGCACGCCTTCGACGCCGTTGACTTCACCTTGCGCTGCCAGTCGCTCCAGCGCCGAAATCTCGCTGTCCTCGGTCGCGACGATGAGCTTCCCGCATTTGTCGAAAGCGACATTGTGCGCCGTGAGGAAATCGTAGAGCGCGCGGCGGCCTTCGACGCAGAGTCGCGCCTTTAGTGAGCCGGTGGCGTAATGCAGGCCGGCGTGGATGACCTCGGAATTGCGCGACGAAACGCCAGCGCCGATGCGCCCCTCGCGTTCGATGACCAGCACGCTTTGGCCACGCTTCACGAGCGCGTAGCCGCAGGCGAGCCCAACCGCGCCGGCGCCGATGATGGCGGCGTCGAAATCACTCATGTCAGGACCACGCGCGGCTCCAAGCGTTAAACGGCCTTAAGTTTCGTAATCATCTTTCTGGTTCCGGTTAATCTAAACGCAAGCACCAACCGCTATTTTCGCCACTGCTGGTTGAGGTTTGTTGTGATCAATTTTCAGGATCCAACGATGTTCGCCGCTGCGCGGGCTCACGTGTCGAGCTGGCGCTGGCGGATGGGTGTCGGGACGCTGTTTGCGGTGGGCGCGTCGTTCGTGCTCGACTCGTTTGCAGTTGGATTCGGTTGGTTCCTGGCGGTGGCGGTGTCGAACGGTTTCGACGCCATGCTGGGCCAAAGTTATCTTGAGACACGCGGGCAAAGCGAACGCCGGACATCTGGCGCGATGTTCGTCTGGGGCTGCGCGTTTTCGATCGCGATTTTTTCGGCGATGACACTTTATCTCGCTGCGTATGGCGGCGGGCCTGGGCGTGTGCTTTCGGCTTTGATGGCCGCGAGCGCTTTGGTCAGCGTCATGCTGTTCTTGTTTCAAGCGCCGGGCTTCATGCTGATCACAGCGGCGCCGGCGACTTTGTGTTTGCTGGCGATGGCGTTCATGCCGTTTCAGCCGGGGCCCGCTGACGCGCTGATGGGCGCGATCGGCGCTGCGTGCGGTGCGGCAGGCTTTTTTGCTTATGTCATCCGGGCTGCGCTTTATAACGGGCGTATGGTCACTGGGCTTAAAGAAGCGCATCGGCAGGCCAAGGAGCGCGCGCTCGAGTCCGAAGCCAAACGCGCCGAGGCCGAGGAGGCGAACCGGGCTAAGTCTGAATTCCTGGCGGTGATGACGCACGAATTGCGCACGCCGCTGAACGCCGTGATTGGTTACGCCGAAATCATCAACGAAGATCTCGTTGCTGAGGGCCGCACCGAATTGGCGGATGACGCCAACAAGATCACCGGCTCGGCGCGCCATTTGCTCGGCCTGATCGATCAAATCCTCAATCTCTCGAGTATCGACGCAGGCCAGGAAAGCCTCGCGCCGCGCGATCTCGATGTGCGCAAACTGATCGAAGACGCGGTGAACGCCGTCCAAGACGATGCGCGTGCAAACGGAAATCGGGTTTCGCTGCGGGTAAGCGCTGGCGCTGATCGTGCGTATACCGATGGCGCAAAGCTCTCTGTTTGTTTGTCGGCGCTGCTTTCGAATGCGGTGAAGTTTACGTCGAATGGCCTGATCGCGGTCACGGCGGACTGCGAAGTGGTGGACGGGCGAGATTGTTTGTCGATCTCGGTGTCCGACACCGGCGTGGGCATCGCTGGCGCTGATTTGGCGCGGGTGTTTATGCCGTTCACGCAGCTTGATAGCTCTAGCACGCGGGCTGCCGGCGGGATGGGCCTTGGCCTCTCGATCGCGCAACGCATCGCGGTGGCGCTCGGCGGCGAACTCAAAGTGGTGAGCGAGTTGGGTTCGGGATCGACGTTCACGTTGGTCGTGCCGTCGCGCCTGCACGCCACGGACGCGGTGCGGGCCGCCGCTTAATAGAGAGAGAAATGTACCCCGCCCCTCCCTTCTGGGGAGGGAACGCGTGGTCCGCGGGGGGAGGGTAAGACCACGCTGCGGGGGACTGGTGGGAGAACACCGCTCCTGACCCCTGGTTCCGGGCGTGTTGTCGCAGGTGCTACTGGTTCCAATACGAGGGCGCTCTTGTGATAGGGTGCGCCTATGAGCGAACGCCTCCCAGCCTCTTCGATGCCGACTTTGCGGCAGTTGCAGTTTTTGATCGCGCTTAGGGCTGAGGGGAGCTTTGTCGGCGCCGCCGAGGCGGTGGGGGTGACGCAGCCGACGCTGTCGGCCGGGATCAAGGATCTGGAGACCATACTGGGTGCGGTGCTGGTGGAGCGCGGCCGGGCAGGCGCGGTGCTGACGCCGGCGGGTGAGGAGGCGGTTGACCGCGCGGCGCGGGCGATGAGCGAAGTGGAGGAAATGGTGCGCGCGGTGCAAGCCGCGGGCGTGCCCCTCTCCGGTACGTTCAAGCTTGGCGCCATCCCAACCATTGCTCCTTTCCTGTTGCCGCGGGCGCTGCCGGTTCTGAAAAAGAAGTACCCAAACTTGCGCCTGCAAATGCGTGAGGATTTGACCAGTCGCTTGGTTGACGCGCTCCGGATGCGCACGCTCGATGCTGCCATTATTGCGCTGCCTTACGAAGCGAGCGGCGTCAGCACGATGGCGATTGCAGAAGACGAGTTTCTGCTGCTGACGCCGGACGATCACCCCCTGGCCAAGCGCAACGATCTTTCGCCTGAGCATTTGAAGGGCGAAGATTTGCTGCTGCTCGAAGATGGGCATTGCCTGCGCGATCATGCGCTTTCGGCCTGTAAGCTCGCGCCTTCGCGGCGGTCGACGGAAGTGGGCGCGACCAGTTTGCATACGTTGGTGCAGATGGTTGCGGGCGGCATGGGTGTGACGTTGCTGCCCAAGATCGCGGCCGAAGGCGGCGCGACAGCGGGCGCGCATGTGTCGTTGCGGCCGTTTGCGGAGCCGGTCGTCGGGCGCTCCATCGGCATTGCTTGGCGTGAAGGCAGTCCGCGCGAAGAAGAAGCAAAGCTTCTCGCTGGCGTGCTGCGCGCTCTGTTCTAGGACGTTGGCCAGTCAGGCTTGGAGAGCTGCTTGGCCAGATGCGGCAAGCGGATCACCAGCCAAATCGCCGCCCACACGTTGCCGAGGATCAGAAGCGGCGCCGCCCAAAGTGCGGCGACGACCCACGAGCGCTCGGTCAAGAACACGATGACGGCGAAAAAGATGAAGCCGACATAGAGATCAACGAGGCTCACGATCCCCCATGGCAGGGTCGAGACCACTGCAAATTGATCGAAGAACGTGCCGTGCAGATCGGTCATGGACACGGCGGCCCAAATGATGAGGCCCAGCAACGCCAGTCCAAAAATGCCGATCGCGGCGCGCAATACGTTCATGAAACACCTCTGCTGCGCTTGTCCCCGCGCTGGGCGGCAAAATCAAGGTGGCGGCGCCGCAGTTCGGTATCGGGGGATCGGGATTGGGAGCGTGCGTGTTTGCAGCGCGCGCGTTGTACGCCGCTGGGTCAGCTAATTCCCTCATCCCCAAAAGGGAGAGCGGGGCGCGCGATCCGCGCTGAGTAGTCTCTGTTAGGTGCGTTGGAAGTCTCCAACCAACGCTGCGCGCTGCGCGCGCCCCACGTTCCGATCGTTTTTCCCGGCTTGGGCCCGAGGAGTTGTAGAACGCTGACGATGGCCAGCTCGCCTCCTTTACGATGGGCGCGGGGTGTATGTGCGTTCCGATAGTCTGGATCGCTCCCGCTTTCGCCACGGACCCGCCACCGACGGATTCGCAACGCAGGGCTTAGCTCCATGCCCTTTTCGCCGGTGCCGCGGGCAAGGTGTCCGTCA
>JAWXAM010000013.1:0-78428 GCA_034439495.1 Terricaulis sp.
CCGATGCGCACGTTAAGTCCGCCCGCAACTTCCCAGTCTACACTTTGCAGCGACAGCTGGATTTCAACCGCGCACGCCAACGGATCGCCGCCGTTGAAAATCGCGAACACGCCGTCGCCAGCCCGGTCGTGGATGCGTCCGCCATGTTTGGCGACGGCGGCGTCGATCAGCGCATCGTGGCGCGCAAGCGCGCGCCGCATGTGCAGCGGCGCCCGCTCCCACTTTTCTGTGCTGGCGTCGATGTCGGTGAAGAGATAACCGACCGGCTCGGCTTTATCTGCGGCGTCCAATTTCAGGTCTTCCGTTTGCGCGCGCGCCGCGCCTTTTCCCACTTTGCACCATACCATTCTGCGGGGCGCAAACGCCGCGATCGCGTGAGCCCCGCGCGCGCCCTGGTCCGTTCATGCTGGGTCACAGCAACGGACGCGCTTTGGTGCGCGGTCCAAAGCTCCAAACCAAGAGCGCCTGCGCGGCCAGGACGCTGGCGACGAACGCGATGACGCCAGCCTGGCCCGCAGCGGCAAAGAGCGGCGCGATCAGCAGCGGCAGCAAGAATGCAGCGCCGCGAGCGACGGCAGAGACGCCGCCCAAAGCGCGCAGCCGCACGCGCGTTGCAAAGAGTTCGGGCACGTAAGTGAACATGCCGACCGTGGCGAAGAAATAGATCGCAACAACCGTCAAAAAGCCGAGGCCCATAATCATCTGATCAGACGCGGCGGCGGCGTATCCGGCGCCAAGCGCGCAAGCACCCAGCGCACCGGCGATCAGCATCCATTTTCGCTCAAACTGATCGCTGAGCCAGAGCGCCGCCGCCGCGCCAAACGGGGCCCCTGCTGTCATCACCGCAGAAAATAACGCGGAGTCTGCAACATCGCGCCCTGCTGAGACGAAAAAAGCCGGCAACCAGCTGACAAATCCAAACATAGCCGTCATCGCGCCGACATGGATAGCGCTCGCCACCACAAACCGACTGATGAAACCGCGCGAACGATCGGGCGCAGCATCCGGGCTCGCCCTTCCCTCGCTTGCCGGGGAAGGAGCGATCGGCGCTTTCTTGCCCGCCGCAGCGGCGCCGCGTTCGAGTTGTTCGACGATCTTTCGCGCCGCCGCCAGCCTGGCGCGCGCCGCCAGCCAGAGCGGCGATTCCGGCAGCACAAATCGCAACACGAAGATGAACATCGCTGCCAAAGCCGGCGCCGCCAGCAGCCAGCGCCAGCCGTGTTCGAGCGGCGCGATCCAATAGGCCATCGCCATGCTGAGCGGCAGGCCGACACTGGCGAGCAACGCCACCCACGCCAGCCAGCGTCCGCGCAAGCGCGCCGGCATGAACTCCGTCAACATGCCGTACGCCAAGATGGTCTCACCGCCGAGAGCGAACGCTGTGAGCCCCCGCCAGGCCAAAAGCTGCTCGAACGTCGCCGCCAAAGCTGCGCCCAACCCGCAGATTGCGATGATCGCCATATTGTAGCGCATCATCGTGGCGCGGCCGAACCGGTCGGCGAGAACGCCCATCGCGAGCCCCCCGAGGCCAAGCCCGAGCGTCGTCGCCATCGCGAGCGCGGCGACGCCGTTCATGTCGGTAAAACCGGTGTGCAAAAGCGCCCCGGCGATGCTGGCGCTAATGGCTATGTCGACGCTATCGACGATGAGCCCTGCGGCGATCACGAAGGCCAAAAGATGATGGAACGAGGTGACCGGCAGCGCATCGAGGCGCGCGCCGATCGCCCGCGCCTGCTCTGTGTTCTGGGTGTTCTGGGTGTTCTCGCCGCCCTCGTCGCCGAGCACGACTGCCTTCCGTGTCATTGCCGCCGCGTCCCCCGCGGCGGCCTTTTAGCAGAGCCTTATAATATTGGCTAAGGCGTTGTGCTCGCCAGCGCCACGCCCTGCCCCGGCGCTTCACGCGCCGCGACGCTTTGGTCAGTGTCGGGCAGCGCCTGACGCCGCGCCAACCGGTCGGTGTCAGGAAGGCCTTGTGGCGGGCGGTTCACCCGCACTGGCGCCGGGCGGCGCTGCGCCAGCTCCGAGGCGAGTTCGCTCAAACGTTGGTTTTCTTTTTCCAGCGTCTCGATTTCTTGGGCGCGCATGGCGAGCTGCCAATCGTGATCGACACGCATAACCTCGATCTCATTGCTCTTCTCCTCGATCAGATCAAGCAACGGACCGACGGTCAGTGCGATCGCGATCGCAAGACCCACCGCGCAGAGCGCGCCGAACCAACCCGTAAAGCGCGAGCGCTCCTCACGCTGCGTCTCTGCATAATGGGTTTCGCTGTGGGGCACGCCGACAATGACGGGCGCGACGGCAGGGCCCGACACCTCGTTCGGATAATACACCGTAAGGCCACCCGCATTGACAGCGGCGCCTCCAGGGCGCCGCACAGGCGAGGGATGCAGCGGAAATGAAGGATGCGGTTCGACTGTGGCGGACACGGCGGCTTGCTCCCATCCAAAAACAACACGGAGTTTGGTCTGCAATTGTTGCTCAAGTTCATGGCGTCGCTGGCGCAACAACTGCTCGGACTGATCGGTAACGGGCGCGGCCATGACGATGCGGACGTTCAAATCGGGATCAGCGGGCCCAGAGGGCTCGACCGATTGCGAAAAGCTGCCGGGCGCCGCGTTGAAAACTTGCTCGCAAGCTTTGACAACGGTGCGGATTGCATCGTCGCGGTGCGGCGGGTCGGCCCAATCGACGTCCAGCGCAGAGCTCACCCGCACGCGCACTTCGGCAAGGGGTGAAATCAGTATCGGGCCGGCGCCTGCACCGTCAACCCACGCTGTGGACGGAAGGCGTGAACTGGAGTGCTTGTTCATACGTCACACCTCGGCATGCGATAGGCCTCAAATCTCGCGGCGACGCCGCGGTCGAGCGCCAGCGCCTCGCGCGCATAGCGTCCCGCTTCATTCGCGCGTTGCTGGCAACTCACTGCAACGCTGCGCCCGAACAACGCCAGCGACCGCGCCTCTGCGGCGTCGGCGTCTGAAGCTGCGCCAAAGCTTTGTTCGGCCGCCGCAAGGTAGCGGCGTCGTTCATTGGCGCTGACCGGTCCGGCGAGCGCCATTTTCAGTTCAAACAACGCCCGCGCCGCCACTGCATTGGCAAGATCGTCGCCGCCCACATATTGCGCTTGTTCAACCGCAGCCCGGCAGGCGACGCGCGCGGCGTCCCAGTGCCCGCCGGCGACGACACGCGCAAGGCATCGACCGACCTCGAAGCGGACTTGCGACGGCGCCTCACGCGCGGCCCGATCGGCGTCGGCCACGGCCGCGAGCGCCGCAGATCTAAGATGCACACCTGGCGCATCGAGCGTGCGCCAGCCGGCTTCAGCGCGTCCGAGCAGCGCCTCGGCGATCGCGGCGCTGCGATCGGCGCCCGCCGGCAAAGTGTCCGCCTCAGCCAACGCCAAAGCCCGATCAAAGCTTTGATGTGCGCGCGGATAATCTGCAAAGTGAAGATAGAGCCGCCCACGGCGGATGTAGAGTTCATAGCCGTTGGCGGCGCCGCGCTGCAGAGCGGCGTCGTAGTCACGCATGGCGGCGACGCCTTCGCCGGCCTGCCAATTGATGTCGCCGCGGGCGCGATAAAGCTCGCCGTCGCTTGGCCGCAGTCTGAGAGCCGCATCCATATCGGCTAAAGCAGCGGCGCGCCCATTGGGCGAGGCCGCCCGCGCCGCCCCCCGGCCTGCCAGCGCGTCCGCATTGGCGGGATCCGCGTCCACCGCTTGCGCGTAGGCGCGCTGGGCCCGCTCCAACGCCCCGGCCATGTCGGTTCGGCGATGACGCTCAAGCTCGACCGCGCCGATTGCACTGAGAATGTCGCTGCGGCTGCGCGCGCCAGCGCCGCCTTCTCGATAGGCGCCGAGCGCCCGCTCAAAGGCGCTGACGGCCGCCTCGGAATCTTCCTCGAAGGCGAGGCCACTGTAGAGTGACGCCCTCGCTGCTAAGGCGGCGCCCAGCGCATACTGAATTTCACCGGAGGCGCTATCGCGCCGCGCCGCAGCCATAAAGGCGCTGACGGCGCCGTCGCGATCGCCCTCTTCGGCGCGCACACGGCCCTCGCCAAGATAGCCCAAGGCGCGGACGCGATCATCATCGCTCTGATAAATCGCCTGCTGAAAGGCGCTAGAGGCGCCGTCCAATTGACCCTGACGGCGCAGAACTTCGCCGCGCCCGATAAGCGCGCGCGCCGCCAATTCTAAATCTCCCGCAGCAAGCGCCTCGGCCCGCGCGAAAGCGCTTTCGGCGGCGGCGATCTCGGCGCTCTCAAGATTGAGTTGCCCGAGCCGGAGCCAGATGCGCGCTGCTTGTGGATTGAGTTCGACCGCGCGTTCGAAATCGGCGGCAGCGGCGCGAACATCGCCAAGGCGCGCATGAATCTCTGCCCGCGCGCTATAGGCCGCCTCCATTTGGGCGATACTGGCGCCCCCGCGTCGGCCGATCACATAGGAGCACGCTTCAAGCGCCCGTGAATTGGCTTGCGTCTGGCATATCCGAAGTTCGCGCGAAATGCTGCGCGCATAAGCCGGCGGCGCCCCAGCCATGAGGACGGCGCCGGCGCAGAACGCTATCGCAGTGAGCGCAACGCCCGCGGAGAGAAGAGTTTTACGGCGATTGAACGTAAGGCGGTTGAACATTGGCCCCGCATCCTTGCTGAAGCCGTCATGTTAGCCGCAGCAAAGATCGAAGCGCTTGCCCCGCTTGGGTGAAGATATCCGATTGTGATCGCCTCTCCGACGAAGCGGCGCGCGCCCTAGCCGGGCCAATCGAGATGCTGGCTGAGGGTTTCGCCGCCGCGTTGGCGCACCATGGCGCGCAAACGATCAAGATCCAGAATCTCGATCTCGCGGCGGTTCTGACGCAGCACGCCATCTTTAGCGAGCGCCCGCAATTCACGCGTCACCGCTTCGCGCTGGGCGCCGACAGCGGCGGCGAGCGCTTCGTGGGTCGGCGCTTGCGCAATGCGCACGCCAGCTTCAGTGACCTCGCCGCTGCGGGCAAGCCGAATGAGTTCGGCATAGATGCGAAACCGCACTTCGAGCGCCGAAAGCTCAAACACTTTGTCGGTCAGTAAAACGACTGTGCGGGCGAGCTGATTGGCGACGTCGCGGGCGAAGGCGGCGTTCTCGCCCATCACCTCCATGAACGCTGCACTCGGACAGACGGCGATCCGCCCCTCGGTTTCGGCGCACACGCTGACCGAACGCGGCGCGCCGGTCATGGCGGAAATTTCGCCAAAATGGCCGCCCTCGCCCAATTCGCGAATGAGCACCAAACGCCCGATCGGGCTCGCCATCCGCACGCTGAAGCGGCCCTCGAGGATGAAATAGATCTCGCGCCCGCGCGACATATGCGGAACGATCTCTTCCTGCGCCGCAACTGACCTTATCTCGCAGGCGTCCGTCAGCCGCTGCAGCTCGCCGCCGGTCAGCGACGCCAAAATGCGCACGGCGCCGAGGGAACTTTCGCCGTCCGCAACGCTGACTTGACCGTTGGCTATGCTCACTTGGCCGTCGGCGTCATTCATTTGGATGAGACCTCCGTGGGGCACCCGCACCCGGCGCAGAAAAGCTGTGCTTTATATCACGTAGCGACGGCGCACGTGCCGGGCTTTCTTACCACTTGGTGAGGTCCCATGCACGACGCAACGTTTTCCTCAATCGATGTTTGGCTCGATGCTGCCCTCAAAGGCGGCGCCTGGAGTGACGCATTAGAGAGCACACGGCGCGCGCTTGGCGTCGAGGCGCTGGCGCTGTCGATCGCGTTCGCGGGGCGGTCAAGCGAGACCATGACCGCGCCGGCCTCAGCCCCCGACTTCGCCGCAGCGACGGCGTCCGGCGTCGTGACGCGGGCAGTTGCAGGCAATTCGCGGGGCGATGCGATCACGCTCGAACTTTCAGCCTTAGGCGCCTCGCCCGAGGCGGCGGCGGAACTCAAGCATGCGGCGACAGCGGCGCTGCGGGCCGTGCAAGTGCGCGCCCAGATGGCGGCGCTCGAAGCCAATGCCGCGCTTACTTTGGCAGCCTTCGACCTCTTGCCATTCGGCGTCGCGCTGGTCGACGCCGGGCTTGAACTTAAGGATCATAATCTCAGCTTCAAAACGATCGTGGCGCGCGCCGATGCGCTCGTGCTGCGCGATCGCCGACTCCATTGCCGAAGCCGCAATGATCATCAGGCGCTTCTCCGTCACGTAAGCGAAGCCTTGAGCGGTGCGCCGGCGCCAGATTTGCTGCGTGTGTCGCGCCCCGGCGGCGAGCGCCCTTACGTGCTACGTCCGCTCGGCCGGCCAGGGTCGGCGAAGTCACATTGTCTCTTGCTGCTGCTTGATCCCGACCGCGCGCCTGCCGCCGACAGCGCTGTGTGGAAGGCGATGTTCGACCTCACCGCCTGCGAGCTCATTATTGCGGAAGGCTTGGTCCACGGACGACGCATTCACGAAATCGCCGCCCAACGCGGCGTCTCCGTTGAAACGGTGCGCACGCAAAGTAAGCGCCTTTATGAGCGCCTCAACGTGACCAGCCAAGCGGCCGCGACGGCGCTATTGGCGCAGGCCGCGCCATTTTTGGCGGCGGTGCGATGAACATGCCCGCAACCCAAGCCACCCCACGCGCGGCCGCGTCGGGTCTCGCCTCTCCACGTGAGAGCACACGCGCGCGGGCGCCGCTCAGCGAGCTGCATCTCTTCGCCGACATCAATGATGCAGCGTTTGATCTCATTTCAGCGAGCGCGGTGTTCAAGACCGTGCGCAAACGTCAGGTGTTGGTGCTCGATCAAAACTGGCGGGGCAAAGCCATCTTCGTCCTCACTGGCGCGTGCCGGGTGACAGCGGTTGCTCCCAATGGCGAGAGCCTAGGGCTCGCCAGCGCCCTCCGCGGCGACGCCATTGAACTTGCGAGCGCACTGGCTGACAGCGAGCCTATGACGGGCCTGCGCATCACCGCCGACGAGGCCAGCCAATTGGTTTTGGTTCCAGGCGCCGTGCTCACCGCCGCGAGCCAGCTCTGCCCCGCGCTTATGAGCGCGCTGGTCAAACACTTGGCGAGCGAACAGGTCACCACGGCATGGCGGCTTTTTGAAGCGCGCACGCTTGACCTACGCGGGCGTTTGCAAGGCGAGCTCTTACGGCTCGGCGAACGCGGCGAACTCCAGCGGGGCGCGATCTACATCGACAAGCCGCCAACCCAGCGCGAGCTTGCCGCGCTCATCGGCGCCGCCCGCGAAGGCGTTGCGCGCAGACTCAGCGACTTTGAAAACGAAGGTTTGATCGAGCGGCGGCCCGGCCAGCTCGTCATCACCAATATCCGCAAACTGGTTGAAGACTATTACGCCCAGAGCGGGCGCGTGCTCGACGCCTATGCGCCAGGCGGACGCTTAGCGGGGCCTTGGCTGGCGCAAAGCGGGCTCTTGCAAAAACACACGAGCAACGCGGGCGAGTAGAACTTTGCCATCCTCGGAAAGGCGCGCAACCAACAGCGGCAGCTCGCCGCCATCATCTCGCACGTGTGGCTCTTCCTGCACCGGCAGCAAATCAATGACATCGACATCAAGCGCCGCCGCCAGCTGCACCAGGACGCCAGCGCCGATTTCGGCGCGCCCCTCTTCATAAACGCTGATCTGGTCGGCGCTGACGCCAAGACGTTCGGCGAGCCGCGCCTTTGAGAGCCCGGCGCGCAGGCGCGCGGCCCGTACACGCACGGCGACGAGTGCGTCGACATCTTCATGCGCAGCGTTCGCAATGCGCTTCTTGGCCTGGGTTTTCTTGCGTGTCCCGCCCATCATTCCGCTCCCCTTCGCCTGCACCAACGATATCAGACACAATCTCGATTTCTTACGCCACCGGAGAACGCAACGCTCGATTTTGCGCGCGGTGCGTGCGCGCAGATGCGCGCCGCGTCACAGTCAATGCGTCACACCATTTTTCATTCGCCGCGCGCACGCGCGCTTTCAGATGCGCGCGAGAATTTGCGACGGCATGATCGTGGGTGGGGCTAGGGAAACGCAGACGACAGCGCTGGCCCGGTTCCCAATGGCCACCACCACAAGCGCTGTCGTCTGCACCCGCCTTAAATGCATCAGCAAAGCTTTTGTGAACGCGCCGGGTGACGGAGATCACAGGCTTTGTTCCACACGCCGATTCAATTGCGCCATCTGCCCGCTCCCACGCCAAATTAGACTTGGCCTTAGATAACAATATTGTGCAAATTCCGCCACCTATGCTAGAACAAACTTCAACCCGGGGTCCACAAAGCAGCGGCGAGCTTCGCGCCATCGCGATGTTTGCGGACTGCAGCGACGATGTCCTGGCGCGCATCTTCAGCGCACTCCAGACCACGCGGCTGCGTGCGCGGGCGACGCTTCTCATCAATCACACCGCCCAAGGGCGCGTCGGTTTTGTCTGGTCTGGTCGAGTGCGCCTTGTGCGTGTCTCGCCGGGCGGCGTTGCGGTGACGCTCTATACTGCCGAACGCGGCGCCACGATTGGCATGCCAGGGGCGCTGCTCGGCTTTGCCGGCGTCGGCGCGCGCATCCATTGCGACACGGCGGCGGCGATCATTCATCTGCCCGCGCGTGCACTCTTAGACGCGGCGGCGGAATCCCCAGCTCTGGCCCAAGCCATCATGACGGCGCTGGCCAGCCAATCGATCGATTATGCGGCGCGAGTTTATGAGTTGGCCGCGCTCGATGTGCGGGCGCGCCTGCAAGCTGAGCTCTTGCGCATCGCCCGGCGCGGCGTCTGGAAAGACGGCTCGCTCATTGTCGTCGATGCGCCGACGCAAGCAGCGCTTGGCGGCCAGATTGGCGCCGCGCGCGAAGCGGTGACGCGGCATCTGCGCGATCTGAGCGATGAAGGTCTCATCATCTTCAAACGCGGCTCAATCGAGTTTCCAGATTTAAAGCGCTTGCAGGCCTTGGACAAAGCCCAAGCCGGACGGGCCATGTGGAGCGGCGCCGCATCGGCGGCGAACGAACAGGACACGCAAGAGCCAAAGCAAACGCCGAAGAAACGGGTCGATTAGAGCGAACACAAAGTTCGTGGGGGACGAGATGATACTCGCAAGCGCAGGATTGGGACCGAGCAGTAGCCGCGCGATCAGAGCCTTTGGCGAAGCCGCCGGCGCCAAGGCCAGCGGCAAATTCACGTGCTGGACAGGCGACGCGATTGCAATTGCGCCGCCACTCCCTGCGGAATTTTCGCCGAACGCCGCGCCCGATGCACAATTCACGCTGGGCGTTGCAGGCGGGCATTTGAGCCTCGCCGCCGACGACGATCCCGAAACGCAAGTGCTGGCGCTCGCGCTTTGTGGCCGCATTGAAAACTTCCGCGCCCTGAAGCGCAGGTTGATCGCCGCCGGCAAGAGCCGACCCATTGCTTCGGAAAGCGATGTGGTGCGCGATCTCTTGGTTCTCTATCTCGCCCGCGGCCGCGATGCGCCGCAGGCTTTGCGGTGCACGCTCGCGCTCTTGGTCGGCGATGTCGCCATCGCCGCCCTGCTCCACGACGGAGATGATGCGTTCATCGCCGCCGCCGACCGCGGCGCAAGCGCGCTCTATGTTGGCGCTGGCGATAATGAATGCGCGCTCGCCACTGCCCCGTCCTTGATCGCCGGCGCCGGTTTTGCCAGCAGCAGCCGCGCTGGCGACAGTGATTGCGTCTTGCTCCGCCCAACGCGGCTTGGCTTTGTCGATGAGGACGACATGATCATCGAGCGGCGGCTCTCGCCGCTGGCGCAAGTGTCTGCGAGAGACGACGCCGCTATCAGCTCTACCGTGTTTGTGTGATTGAGGCGCACAAGACGATCGGCTAGAGTAAATCTGGGCGGGTTGAGGGACGTACGGGTCACCATCCCATCCGCTTGTCCGCTTCCCTCGTTTGGGGAAGCGCCTATCGGCGCTCGGGTGACCCGTTTCACCCGGCGTGCGGTAGCATGAGACGAATGCGCTTGGGTCGACGCCGCGCGCTTCAATTCAACGATGACAGAGTCTTCCACCCATCAGCCGATCGGCGCTGCGCACGATGCGCGCTCGCGGGCGTGCATCGCCGCGCCTGAGCTTCAAACCTTATCGCGCGTCTTTTCCGAAAACCGGTCCCTGATTTTGGGGACGCGCGATGATCGGCGTTATCGGGCGCCGCTGGTTGTGTCGCGCTCCGGCTCAACACCGTTTCACACTTCCGAGGAACAGTGGATCGCGCGATCCGCCCCATCACTGGGGTTGGAAATGACCGTTCACATGCCGCCCCTGATTAGATACGCCGCTCAATGAAGGTTCTAGTCACGGGCGGGTGCGGATACATCGGATCACATACCGTTTGGGCATTGCATGATCGTGGGGACGAGGTACTGGTCATTGATGACCTCTCGACCGGCGCTCGAGAAAATCTTCCCATCGACGCCGCTTTGTTTGTAGCCGACATCGGCGATCAGCAGCGAGTAAGGGATATTTTGCGGACCGAGCGCCCGGACGCGATACTGCATTTTGCGGGAAAAATTCTTCCGGCAGAGTCCTTAACCCTCCCTTTGATCTATTTCCAAAACAATACCGCCAAGTCGATCAGCCTTATCCAGGCAGCAATCGAGTTCGGTACTGGTCACTTCATATTTTCTTCGACTGCGGCGGTATATGCGGCACGCGCAGGGCCCGTTGTGAACGAGGACAGCGAGACCACCCCTCTCACTCCCTACGGTCGCTCCAAGTTGATGGTCGAGGAAGTGCTGCGCGCTGCAGCAGCGGCGCACCCAATGAAAGCGGGAGTGCTTCGCTATTTCAACGTCGCCGGTGTGGATCCAAAGTTCCGTTGCGGCCCTGCCGGGCCCAACCCTGGACATCTAATACGCACGGCGATCGAGGTTGCAGTAGGTCAGCGCCCACATCTCGACGTCTTCGGTGCGGACTACGACACTCACGATGGAACTTGCGTGAGAGACTACATTCACGTCAGCGATCTAGCTCTGGCCCACGTCGCTGCACTCGATGCACTCACATCGGCAAGGGCAACGCCGTTTACGATCGTCAATTGCGGCTATGGCAAAGGCGTGTCGGTTCTCGAGGTCATCGCAACTGTCGAAAGAGTAGTTGGCGCTAGCCTGCCCTTCGCTATCACCTCCCGCCGCCCGGGCGATGCGCCGGCCCTCGTTGCAGATTCAGCGCGCCTTCACGCACTTGGGTGGGAGCCGGCGAACAACGGCCTGGAGACCATCATTTCCACTGCCTACAATTGGGCTCGCGGCTCGGCGTTGCTTCACCCGGCGTCGGACCCGGGCTCACCTTACGGCCGCCGAGAGGGCTGATGAACCACCCTCGCAGTACAGCGTTAGAATACCACGAGCAGCTCGCAGCAACTTGGACTTCAAGGACGCACACCGGCGGCCTCGCGAGGAGGTTGGCATTCGTTCAGAACAAGATCTTGCCGTCTGCACCCGCGGGATCTTGGCTCGACGTTGGCTGCGGAAGCGGCGTGTATAGTCGCATACTCGCCGCCGCGGGTTGCCAAGTGTTGGGCATCGACGGCTCGCCAGCTATGATAGAAGAAGCGTCGAAGCTCTCAGCCCAATCTTTGAATGAGCTAAACGCCGTCAACTATTTACAGGTCACGCTCAATGAGGGGCTTCCCTTTCCCGACAACCTATTTGACGGGTGCATCTGCTTTAGCGTCCTGGAGTACCTCCCCAACCCCAGCCTAACAATTCGAGAACTTGCTCGCGTGGTGCGGCCCGGCGGTCAAATACTCCTGTCAATACCCAACAGGTGTTCAGCGATACGCGCGGCACTTCGTATTCGCAGGTTGCTTCCACGCGCGCCAGAATCGGCGCGCTTCCTGGATTACTCTCGCTTTTCCGCTTCTCGATCAGCTGCAAAAGAAATGTGTCAAACAGCGGGACTTCGCGTTCGCCGACTAGACCTCTTTGACCCCTACATCCCCAACCAGCTCCACCCCCTCATCCCGCCGAGCTTAATTTTTCTAGTCGCGACGAAGGCCTTACCGACCGCGGGCGGGATCCATGCTATTTGATGCCCCAATTAGCATTCTAACGGGCGCGCTGCTCGCGGGAATTCTTCTCTGGTCCGCCCGCGCCACCGCGCTGGGGGCCCTTTCCCTGCCTGCAGTGTTCGCAATTACCGGTCTAACTTACTTCTACCTCATGCCTGCCCTTGCCGCGGCAACTGAGCAAACCGCCTTCGGGCTTCGACTAGAGACCCTTGAGCACGCCCACGCCCTCGTTTTTCTCTACGGTGCTGGCGCAGCATTAGCGTTCGCCTATGCAAAGCCGACCCTCGCTCACAGCTTGGCGAAATCTAGAGCGGAGAGCATTCACAACCCCTGGGCAAACAAACTATTGTGGGGTTTGGCAATCTTGGGGATCGCGTACTTAGCAGCTAGCTCGCGCCTGAATTTGTTGGCGCAGTCAGAGTTCACGCTAGATCGCGACGCAATCTCACAGTTCGCATTCATCAATCAGGCGTTCAACCTTCTTCTCCCCCTCGTGCTTATTTCTCTGTGGCGCAACAAATTCAATTTAACATCACTGCTCATACTCATCGCGGCTTGTGCGATCTTTCTGCAGGCTGGCTTCCGCTTCCGCATCGCAATACTTCTTTGCGCGTCTGTCACGCTGTACTTTGTACAACAAAATAAGCGCCCTACACTGATTGCAGCAAGCCTCGCGACGATCGCCGGCATTTACATTGTGAATCTGATTGGACAGATCCGCCGTTATGGGCAGGGGCTGGACCTGAGTCGACTTGATACCAGCGCTGGACAGAATGTTTTCGCCTCGTTCGGAGGAGAATTAAGCATCGTCACCGTCACGGAGCGATTAGCAGAAAACCCGCCAAATACCCTAATTACATTTGATCCTTGGCTCATCGCAGCTTCTCGGCTCGTTCCATCATTCATCTGGCCAGACAAGCCTGAAGCACATTATTTGTCGCTTTATCCCGCGGCACTCGGCGTTGAAGGCGCACGGGGCGCCGGTGTCGCGGCACCTCAACAAGCAGAGTTTCTTTTGCAATTCGGTTGGCTGGGTGTAGCGCCGCTAAGTTTTCTATATTTCTCGGTGGCCTGCGGGATTTACAAAGCCCTGCTAAGGCGCGGAAGAGACGCCGCGGTTGTGGGCGCGTGTCTCATCCCGGCGTTCTTCGGATATTATATGCAAACGCGAGGCTACTTCTTCCAAATTCTGATCGATGGCGCCTTCATTATCGCGCCGATTTTCCTGATCTACTCGACAAAGCGCGCTCAACAAGCCCTCCAGACATGAAGCTACTGGTAGACTGCATGCCACTCAGCAAAGGCGGCGGGATCCAAGTTGCAGATGCCTTGCTCCAGAACCTGCGTGCCCAGTCGAGAATTGATTGGATGGCGGTGGTACCGAACAACGCATCGAAATTAGCCCTCCCGAAAGATCCCAGATACGTAACGCTGCCCAAACGCAGTCCGCTCGACGTGCTTAACTCGCGTTTTTTGCTAGCCGAGATTGAAAAGAGATACCGTCCCGACCTCGTCTTCACTGTTTTTGGCCCGCCTTACTATCGCTCAAGCGCACCTCACCTGGTCGGTTTTGCCTTGCCCCGCCTAATTTATCCTTCGGCAGTGCCACTATCTGCGATAGAGCGCGCTAAAGATCGCGTTCGCTCTGCGTTGCTCAGGAGAGCAGATCAGTTTGTTGTTGAGACTGAAGTGGTCCGGCAGCTACTTGCGACGCGGTTGTGCGTGGCTCTTCACTCGATCGCCGTGATAGGTAATAGCCTCAACCCAACGATCGCTTCGATGACGCCGCAGCCGTTGCCTGCGACGGATAGTCCAAAAATATTGGTCCCCGCAGCCTACTACCCTCATAAGAATCTGGACTTTGTCCCGTTGGTCGCGGCGAGCATGGCCTCGCTCGTGCCAGGAATAAAATTCGAGTTCCAGCTGACGCTGCCTGCTAGCTCCCCTGAGTGGGCGAATATCCGCCGCAGCGCACAGGCACTCGGTGTTGCCGAACACGTCCGGACGCTCGGCGCACTCAGCCTAGACGAGCTGTCCGCGGCGTACGTCTCATGTTCATTGGTCTTTTTGCCGACACTCTTAGAGGCATCGACCGCGGTGTATCCGGAGGCCTTTCACTTTCGACGGCCATTGGTCACAAGCGACCTCAGCTTCGCGAAAGAGCTATGTGGTCCAGCAGCAGAATACACATCTCCGAGAGACCCAAACGCTGCAGCGTCTTCAATTCTGAGAGTTCTGGAGCCTAGCCCAATCCGCGAACTTCTAGTCGAACGAGGAATTAAGCAGCTCGCTAACTACCCATCACCCGAACAGAAATTCACGCTGCAGGTGGAGCTATTCGAAAGCATCGTTGCCGGCGCACATCGTCAACAGCAAGGGCCACCTGATAGGGCCTTTTGAATTGTGAATATGAGCAACCTATCGCTGCCCGATCGACTTCGGGCGATCATCCCGCCCCAGGTGAAAGCTGCCACCGTAGCATTGACGACGTCGCCCCCCATGGGGCGACTTATACAATGGGTATTCTGCGCGGGCATACCCCACCACGGCAGCCGGCTTTTGCTTCCATCGCCCCGGAGCGACAAACTTGCGGCACAGCTTGCATACGGATTCTACGAGCGTGCAGAAATCGCGGCTATTCAGCGCTTTCTTCCGCGGCATTTGCCGGTTGTTGAACTCGGCTCCAGCATAGGCGCAATAACGTGTTTGCTGGCGCGCCTAGTCGAGTGGGAGCAACCGATACTAACTGTGGAAGCCGACCCCGCACTAGCCGCACAAACGATCAAGAACTTGCGCCACAACAATCTTCAAGATCGTGTGCACGTAGTGAACCGGGCAGTCGCCTATGGTCAAACAGAAGTGAGCTTCGGAGGCATCGACACCCTCTCCGGTCACATCGGCGGAGGGGATGCAGTCGTCAGCGCAACAACCCTTTCTGCGTTGCTCGGCGAGTTCGGGCTCAGAGAGTACGTGTTGGTCTGCGATATCGAGGGCGCTGAAGTCCCGATGATCCTGGAAGATGGCAGGGCTCTGGCCTGCTGCAAGTTCATCATCATGGAGCTCGACGGCGGCAGCTACAAAGGAACCACGTACAAGCCCGATGACGTCGAGCAACTTGTTGAACGTTCTGGCTTCCAGCGTGTGTACCGGTATGGACGCGTGGCTGCGTTCAGTCGTCTCGACAGCCCGGAATGAAGCGCACGCTCAGCGCTTTTGCCGCGAGCGGGCTCATTCAAGTTCTGGGGTTTTTTACCGGTGTAGTAACGGCACGCGTACTGGGTCCCGAAGCACGTGGCGAACTGGCTTCAATTATGAGCGTCACGTTGCTCGGGGCGCTGATCTTCAGTCTCAGTGTCAACGAGGCAACCGTGTATCGAGCGGCGCGTGCACAAGATCGCCTGGAACTCACTCGAGTTATCACGGCGTCCGCAGCGTTGTCCGTGGGTCTGGCACTAGCCGCGATATTGGCAGTCGCTTTCTGGCAGCGCTGGCTACTACCCTCCGCCCTCTGGTTACCAGCAGCTGTATTTTTGGCGATCATTCCGCTGAATTATTTGGCACAGCTTTGCGTGGCGTTTGCGCAGACACAACTGGGCGCCGGACAATGGACGTTGCTCCGAATTACCCCGCCAATAGTCGTGGCTGGCGCGGCAACCGCCTTTCTAGGAAGTGGGCTCCAACTAAGCCCGATAGCATTCTTGCTCGCTTACTTAGTCGCTAATGTCGCGGTGGTCACATTGGGCGTCACAATGTTTAACAGGCAGCGGTATATTCTAGCGCTACCGTCTTGGGACGATCTGCGTTCACTCGCGTGGTTCGGAAGTCGAGTTCATACATCCACTGTCTTGCTCTCTTCTCGCGATCACATCGACCGCATTATAATCACAATCATGCTGAGTTCAGCCTCACTAGGACAGTATGTGGCGGCCGGCTCTCTTGCTTCGCTACTCCTACTGTTTGGGCACACCGCTGACCTGATAATGTTTCCGGCAATTGCGCGGGCACTCGACCAAGATCAAGCACGACAGAGATTCTGTGAATTCACTCGCGCATCACTCTTGCTCATCGTTGTGGGGGCGGTAACGCTCGCGGCCGCGAGTGAACGACTTACACTAACGCTATTCGGGCCGAGTTTCACCGACGCCGCAAGCATCGCGCCTCTAATGATCGCGGCCGCCGCGGTGATCGCATTCAAAACGGTGTTGGCCAGCGGTTTGAAGGCCCGCAATGCTCCAATGCGCATTGCCGTAATCGAAGCCGTCACCTTAGCTATAATTCTATTTCTTACGCCAGCACTCGTTAGCCAATTCGGCGCGTATGGCGCCGCCGCCGGTGCCGTTGGCGCTCAATCAATATCGTTGATATTTCTTGTCTACGCGGTCCGCCACCAATTCTCTTGTTCTCTGCAGGAGCTACTAGTGGTTCAGATCGGTGACCTACGGAAACTACGCGCGTATTTGGCCAGACGCGATGACGCTTAGCCAGACGAACGGGCGGCCCATGTTGGCCATCACCAATATACCCACACCTTACCGTTCTGCATTTTTCGCAGAGCTACACTCACAATTGCTACTGCGCGGCTCCGAGCTACACGTGCTCTTCTGCGCACGCACGGAACATGGTCGCTCCTGGCCTTACTCGCCCGAGACAATGGCGTTTCCACACACCGTCATGCTAGGCACTTCGGCCCGAATAGCGGGAGCTACCGTGCATCTCAATTCGCACATCCAGAGGGAGATTCGAGCGCGGAACCCTTGGTGTTGCCTTTTCGCGGGCTCATGGCTTTCCGGGACAAACCTACTCGGAGTGATGACCGCAAAAGCCATCGGCAGCCAAGCCGTGTTCTGGAGTGAGGGACATTTTCATTCCACCAGATACCGCGGGATCGTAGATGGGGTACGTCGCGCGGCACTCGAAATGTATGACGCTTTTGCTGTGCCAAACCAACGAAGCGAAGCGTGGATCCGGAGTTTCGTAAAGAACGAGCGTCCTATCCTGAGACTGCCCAACACAGTTCAAGAGGATTTCTTTTTCTACCCAGATCAAGACGCGCGCAATCGAGCACGACGTGAGCTACAAATCAGTCGCGACGCCCGTATATTGGTTCAAGTGTCACAGCTGCACGCCAAAAAAGGGGTTATCCCGCTAGCTAGAGCTTTCGCTAATCAAGCCGCTCCTGATCAAATTCTCGCTTTCGTTGGCGATGGTCCGCTACGCCAAGAACTCGCATCGATCGCAAATTCGCTTCCCTCTCTATCCGGTCGTATCATTCTCACAGGCTTCGCCTGTCCTGACACCGTTCGGCAATGGCTGTGGGCGGCCGACGGGTTCGCGCTCAACTCGCACATCGACCCGAATCCCTTAGCAGCCATTGAAGCCGCCTTTGCCTCACTACCGCTTATCATTTCAAGCAAGGTGGGAAACGTCGCGGAAGTACTAGGCGACAGGAATGGTTGGCGCATCGCTGACCCCGATAATCCTGGAGATGCAATTCGGGAGTTTTTACAATCCGATCTCATGGAAATTCGACGAATGGGAGTTCGCTCGCTACAGAACGCCCATCATCACTTCGCGCGCGCACGCTCAGTAACTCGTTTCTTGGATGACATCTTCTCTCTGTGCGGGCATCAGACAGTCAGCGATTTTAATGCCTCGACAAAGGTGTTTTCCCAACGTGCGGGGGAGTGATCTTCCACGCTGCTTCGAGCCGTGGTTGCCAACCGGTTTCTAAGATGCCGGTCCCCAACGACGCGGATGATTGCCTCGCCATAGGCGTCCGAAGACTGATCGGAAACGACAACACCGTTCATCATATGTTTTACGTACGCCGACGCCTCTCTGCTCACAATGACCGGCAAACCATGCGCCAGTGCTTCGCCCACAACCGCCGGGCATCCTTCACTATAGCTGGGGAGCACGAGCACGTCCGCTTGGCGATACTGTTGCGCCAACGCGCCGCTCCCCAGATGCCCCAAGTAGACGACAGAGCTAGGCCCGGCGGACTCCGTCAGTGCGTTAGCTTGACCCGCAACAACCAACTTAGCGGCTGGAAGAGCGTTCTGGATTTGAGGCAACGCACCAATCAGCAAGTGGATGCCCTTGGCGGGGATTACATTACCAACAAACAGAATCCGTCCAGGGATCGTTTCCGGTGACACTTCAACCCGGCTCTGTATGGGGTACGGCAGCTGCAGCACACGCCGATCATCAACGTCAGCGATCGCGCGTACGGAAGATAAGACTTCAGCCGAGGGACAAATGAGCATCGAGGATGCGCCAACAATGCGACGTACTTTAGCGGCATACGCTTCGCGATCCTGCATCGATGGGCGCGTCAGAACTTCAGGCCACTCCTGAGCCAGTCGATCGAGCACCTCGTAGTAGTTTGCGCAACTGATCATATCGGTGACAACCTTTACCCCGCTTCGAGAAGCATGCTCCAAGAAATGCCCGCCATTGCCCCATGTGTTCACCAACACATCCACGCGTCCATTCAAATGACGGTATGCATGCCTTCCAAGAAGGTCGTCCACTGCACGGTAATATTGTTCAATGCCGAGGCGCCGTTTGAGTACAAGACCGTACAGTTGCGGCCGCCAAGTACTGAAAACGAGCTCTTTCTGTACGTCGCGGACGCAACGTCGATCCATTCTCATTGAGACCGACCGGCTAATGTGGGCAGCTTTTCGAAACCAGGATTGCTCTGTAACGGCAGCATCCGTGACAAGACCGGCAAGCATGCCCCGAGCAGCGAGCACTTTGGCATACATATAGTTGTGGCGCGCACCCGCCTGAATTACGCCGACACGAAGTTTCAAGACGCACCCCCTCCCGGAGCCCTATGCAGCAAATAATACAGTCGTTGAGCAACGGTGCAATTTCGCTTTCGAATATACCAGCTCCCGCAATCAAACCGGGACACATTTTGATCGCAACCCGCTACTCGCTCGTTTCGGCCGGCACGGAGCGGATGTTAGTGAGCTTTGGAAAAGCGAGTTTGCTGGCGAAAGCCCAGCAACAACCTGATCGAGTTCGCGAAGTCGTACAAAAAGCACGCACTGACGGCGTTGCAGCGACAGCGGAAGCTGTGCTGAACAAACTTAACGAGCCAATGCCACTAGGGTACTGCAATGTCGGTCAGGTGCTGGCGGTCGGAGAAGCGGTCCACGATTTTAAGGCCGGAGATCGTGTAGCCAGCAATGGAAGGCATGCTGAGGTCGTGTCCGTTCCAAAGAATCTCTGTGCCAAAGTGCCAGAAAATGTAGATGATGAATTGGCGGCCTTCACGGTGTTATGCGCGATTGGGCTGCAGAGCATCCGCCTCGCGAATCCCACACTCGGCGAAAACGTCGTTGTGACAGGTCTCGGTCTCATCGGGCTCGCCACCGTTCAATTGTTGCGCGCGCAGGGTTGTCGTGTACTCGGGATTGATCTCGATCCACGGAGACTCGAGCTAGCCCGCGCGTTTGGAGCTGAAGTTGTAAACCCTGGCGCTGGTGGCGATGTTTTGACCGCGGCGGCCGCGTTCTCGCGGGGCGCTGGCGTCGATGCCGTTATCATTACTGCTTCTACGAAAAGCAGCGACCCGGTGTCACAGGCTGCTCGCATGTGTCGCAAGCGCGGTCGCATCGTGCTGGTGGGCGTGACCGGACTAGAGCTCAGCAGAGCCGATTTCTATGAAAAGGAACTTAGCTTTCAAGTTAGCTGCTCTTATGGACCAGGTCGCTATGATCCGGCTTACGAGGAAGGCGGACACGACTATCCGATCGGATTCGTGAGATGGACCGAACAACGAAATTTTGAAGCCGTCCTCGATCTGATGGCCTCGGGGGCTCTCAACGTCGCCCCGCTCATCTCACACCGCTTTCCGCTAGAGAGAGCCGAAGACGCGTTTGCGCTTCTAACGTCGGATACACCTTCACTCGGTATATTGCTGGAGTACCAACCTGGGCAGCCGCTCGAACGCCTTGTCAGCCGAACGGTCCCCCTCGCCGCTGCCCCGGCGCCCGGCAAATCAAGCGTCGCCTTTCTCGGCGCAGGCAATTACGCAGGGCGCGTACTCATTCCCGCATTCAAAGCAGGCGGAGCAACGTTGCGGACGATCGTCAGTGGCGGCGGCGTAAGTGCGGTCCATTTCGGCAGCAAGCATGGCTTTGCCGAGGCGAGTACAGATGGCGCAAGAGCGCTCGAAGACAAAAACATCGACACGGTCGTTATCGCTACGCGCCACGATCTTCACGCGCGCCAAGTTCTGCAGGCGCTGCGCGCAGGCAAGCACGTGTTCTGCGAAAAGCCGCTTTGCCTTACGTTCGACGAGCTGTCTGAGATCGAAGCCGAAGCCGCCCTACGCCCAAATCAGCTACTCATGATTGGCTTCAATCGTCGCTTTGCCCCGCACGTTTTGAAGATGAAGTCTCTACTTGCACCGCTAGCGATCCCGAAATCCTTCGTCATGACCGTCAACGCGGGCGACATCCCGGCAACTCACTGGACCCAAGATCCACGCGTGGGCGGTGGACGCATTATCGGAGAAGGATGCCACTTCATCGACCTGCTTCGCCACTTAGCCGGCTCGCAGATCGTTAGTCACCACGCGATAGCGTTGGGATCTCATTCGGGAGTTGCCGTCAGCGCCGACAAAACCTCAATCTCTCTAGCATTCGCCGACGGTTCGACAGGGGTGATCCACTACCTGGCCAACGGTCACAAAGGCTTTCCAAAGGAACGGCTGGAGGTCTTCGTTGCGGGTCGAGTGCTCCAACTCGACAACTTCAGAAAGCTCCGCGGCTGGGGCTGGAGAGGCTTTTCGGAGATGAGCCTATGGCGACAAGACAAGGGACAGGCAGCCTGCGCTGCTGCGTTCGTGGCAGCCGTTAAGAACGGCGAGCCCTCCCCCATCCCACTTGACGAAATCCTCGAAGTCAGCCGCGTCACCATCGAAGCGGCGAACGCGCTCATCTCATGACCATTTTGGAATGCCGGCGCTAGCGACTGCAGTTCGCTACTGGGAGACGCTACGAAGGCTTCGCCCAATCCAGCTCTATGGTCGGGTTTGGTTCATGGCCGCCAAGCCGCCGGCGGTGATGATGGCGGCGCCAAAGCTCAGGCTCACTTCTGACGCCTGGATGCAGCCAGCGCGACGACAACAAAGCCTACTGAGCTCAACGACGCTCGATCTTCTGAACACCAAAGCAGATGTGTCCGACATCGGATGGGACGGCCCCCAACTCGATACCCTTTGGCGTTACAACCAACACTACTTCGACGACCTCAACGCATTTGCCTCCGCTAAGCGAACCGTTTGGCAACGCCCGCTCCTCCAAGCTTGGGTTGATCAAAATCCGCCGGGTGAGGGTGTCGGCTGGGCGCCTTATCCAACATCGCTTCGCATCGTGAACTGGATAAAGTGGGCGTTAGCCGGCAACCACTTGGATCGTGCTCTTCTGGACAGCCTCGCCACACAGGCGCGGTGGCTGTCACAGCGTCTCGAGTGGCATCTCCTCGGCAATCATCTGTTCGCCAATGCAAAGGCGCTGATCTTCGCTGGACTCTTCTTTGACGGCCAAGAGGCGAACACTTGGCGCACCAAAGGGTTCGAGATCCTAGTCCGTGAGACGGGCGAACAAATCCTCGCCGATGGTGGCCAGTTCGAACTCTCGCCCATGTATCACGCTATCGCGTTCGAGGATGTGCTCGACCTCATCAATCTCGGTCAACATTACGCCCCCGACTTGCTGCCCGATGAGACTGAGCTGATCGCTACGTGGCGGGCTCTCGCGCCCAGGATGGGACATTGGCTCAGCGCCATGTCTCACCCGGACGGAGCCTTCAGCTTCTTCAACGACTCTGCATTTGGCATCGCGCCCTCTAACGAAGAGATTTTCGCTTACGCTCGAAGACTTCTCATCAACGAGCCGGCCCCGTTGCCGCGAGTGACGCGGTTGCGTGAAAGTGGTTACGCAAGGCTCTCGCAGCCAGATGCGGTTTTGATCGCTGATGTCGGCGCCGTGGGCCCCGACTATCTGCCCGGACATGCTCATGCGGATACACTGAGCTTCGAAGCATCCCTGTTCGGCCAGCGCCTCTTCGTCAATTCCGGCACATCGCTTTATGGCACCGGACCAGAGCGACAGCGCCAACGCGGGACGGCAGCCCATAACACCGTGGTTGTCGGCGGCGTCAATTCCTCGGACGTCTGGAGCGGGTTCCGCGTGGGCGCGCGCGCGAGCCCCTTCGGTGTCCGGTGGCATTCTGATGAGGACGCCCTGGAGCTTGAGGGCTGTCATGACGGATATCGCAGTCTTGCTGGCGCACCGACGCACACACGAAAATGGCGCCTGGCGCCTCGCGCGCTGTGCGTCACGGATCATGTCAGCAACGGCGCGCACATTGCCGAAGCGCGCTTCCATCTACATCCAGACATCTTGATCAGCCTCTATTCGCCCAATTCCGGCAAGTTCGTTCTTAAGAACGGCGAGCGGATCGCTTGGCGCTCAGAGGGGGGGCCTGCCCGCCTCGAACATGCAACCTGGCACCCCGAGTTCGGCAAGAGCGTCGACAATACCTGTCTGGTGGTGCCGCTGCACCAAGGACGCTCGGCGTTGGAAGTCAGCTGGGCTTAGCCCACTCCATACGATGCACATCCTTTTCCTGACCGACAACTTCCCCCCGGAAGTGAACGCGCCCGCAAGCCGAACTTTCGAGCACACACGTGAATGGGTGCTCGCCGGACACCAGGTCACCGTCATCACCTGCGCACCTAATTTTCCCAAGGGCCGCGTTTTCAACGGCTACAAGAATAAGCTTTGGCAGAGCGAGGTGATCGAAGGCATTCGCGTTATCCGCGTCTGGACCTACATCACCGCCAATGAAGGCTTCTACAAGCGAACCCTCGACTATGTGAGCTTTGGCATTGCTTCCAGCATTGCCGCGCTCGGCATCCGAGGTGTTGACGTCATCGTCGGCACCTCCCCCCAATTCTTCACCGCCCTCGCTGCATGCTGCACTGGTTTCTTAAAGCGCAGACCTTGGGTCTTTGAGCTGCGCGACATCTGGCCAGAATCTATCAAGGCCGTCGGCGCGATCAAGCCCGGCCCACTGCTCTCGATGATCGAGGCCGTGGAGATGTTTCTCTATCGCCGCGCCACGCGTATCATCGCGGTTACGCACTCGTTTAAGCGCACTCTCACCCAACGCGGCATCACTGCCGATAAAATTGATGTGGTCACGAACGGCGCGGACCTGACGCAATTTGCGCCACGCCCCAAACCGATCGAACTTACAACGCGGCTTGGGCTTCAAGGGCGGTTTGTCGTCGGCTACGTCGGAACACACGGCCTGGCGCACGGCCTAGATACGTTGCTGGACGCGGGCGAAATTATTACGCGCACGCCGGACGCAGCGGACATCCACATCCTTCTTCTTGGAGACGGCGCCCAGAAACAGGCCCTCGTCTCTCGCGCCGAGTCCATGGAGCTAAAGAACGTCACTTTCCTCGACACGGTGCCGAAGCACGAAGTGTCGAATTATTGGGCGCTCCTTGACGCCTCAATCATCCATCTAAAGCGCGATCCCCTCTTCACCACCGTCATTCCTTCGAAACTGTTCGAGTGCATGGCGATGGGCCTCCCCGTGCTGCACGGCGTCGAGGGGGAATCCGCCGACATCGTCCGGCGCGAGGCGGTGGGCGAAACCTTTGAGCCCCAGAATGCAACGCAACTCGCCAACGCCATCCTGCGTCTCAAACAAAATCCAGACCTGCTCGCATCCTATCGGCAGAACGCTCGCACCGCTGCGCCGCTCTATGACCGCCACCATCTAGCCGGCGCAATGCTGCACGCATTGGAGAAGACCGCACGAACGCGAACAGGCGCCGACCTCCCCGCGCGCCGAGCCCCAGCACCTTCGGAGCCCATTTGACGCCGGCAGCGACGATGTGGGCGCGCTCGCCTTGTAGCATGCCCCGGGCTTCTTCATGAAAGTACTCGTCGTCTTCGGCACGCGCCCGGAAGCCATCAAGATGGCGCCGGTCGTCAATGCTCTCCGCAAAACTTCCGGTATCGAGACTAAGGTGTGCGTGACCGGTCAGCATCGTGAGATGCTCGATCAAGTTTTGACCCTCTTTTCGATCAAGCCCGACTACGACCTCGACATCATGGTCGCGGCGCAAGGCTTGTCTCAGATCACATGTGCAATCCTCAGCCGTATGGAAGCGGTCTTGCAGGAGGCGCAGCCCGACCTCGTTTTGGTGCACGGCGACACCACAACAACGCTCGCTACCTCGCTTGCCTGCTTCTACCAAAAGATCGAAGTGGGTCACGTCGAAGCCGGGCTCAGATCAGGTGACATCTTCAAACCGTGGCCCGAAGAGGTGAACCGTCGCGTCTGCGACATCGTCACATCCACATACTTTGCGCCGACAGAGGGCGCCCGGCAGAACCTGCTTCGAGAGCACATAGATCCACGGCGTATTCACGTCACCGGCAACACCGTCATCGACGCGCTATTAACAACTGTCAGTGTGATCGAAGCCGACCCAGCGCTCGCGGCTAGCCTGCAGAAGCAGTTTTCATTCCTGGACGGCGCCAAGAGATTGATCGTCGTCACTGGCCATCGACGCGAAAATTTCGGCGCGCCATTTGAAAATGTGTGCCACGCGATCGCGGATCTCTCGCGAGAACCTAATGTCGAAGTCGTCTACCCCGTTCACCTCAATCCGAACGTCCAAGAGCCCGTCCGTAGAATTCTTGGCGACGTCGACAACGTCTTTCTGATCGATCCGCTGGAATACCTGCCCTTCGTCGCCCTGATGCGACGCTCGCATCTCATTCTTACCGATAGCGGCGGCATTCAGGAAGAAGCGCCTTCCTTGGGCAAACCCGTCTTCGTGATGCGCGATGTGACTGAGCGTCCCGAAGCGGTGGACGCTGGCACCGTAAAACTGGTTGGAGCCGACCGCGCCACCATCGTCGACACGGTGCGTCACGTTCTTCGCAACCCAGACGCCTACGACGCCATGGCGCACGCCCACAATCCTTACGGGGATGGCCGCGCCTCCGATCGCATCGTCGACATCATTCTAAATAGGAGCCTCCAATGACCGAGCCGGCAAAGACCTGCGTTATAGTCGGCCTCGGCTATATTGGCCTGCCAACCGCCGTCATGCTCGCACAGCACGGCGTGCAGGTGCATGGGGTCGACATCAATGAGAGCATTGTTGGACGCGTCCGCGAAGGCGTCTGCACCATCGTTGAACCGGGACTCCCAGAGCTTCTAAAAGATGTCGTCGCGCGCCGTATGCTGTCAGCGAGCACCACGCCCCGCACGGGCGACGTTTTCGTAATCGCTGTCCCCACTCCCTTCGAAGGCGGGTACAAACCGAGCCTTGCCTACGTAAAGGCTGCAACGCACTCGATCGCCCCCTCGCTACAAAAGGGCAATCTTGTCATTCTTGAATCGACGGTGCCCGTGGGCGCCACCGAACAGGTGTCGCACTGGTTGGCGGCAGCGCGCCCTGATCTGAGCTTTTCCCATCGCAGCGATGCTTCCGATCAAACACCAGACATCTTGATCGCTCATTGTCCAGAACGGGTGCTACCTGGCAACATGCTAGTCGAACTCGTGGGCAACGACCGTATTATCGGCGGCTTGTGTCCGGCGAGCGGAAAGGCAGCGCGTGACTTCTACAAGACGTTTGTCAAAGGCGAATGCATCATCACTGACGCGCGCACCGCCGAGTTGGCGAAGCTCACCGAAAACGCGTATCGCGATGTTAATATCGCCTTCGCAAACGAGCTTGCCGCGATCTGCGGCGAGCGCGGCATTAATGTGTGGGAACTCATTCAGCTTTCCAACCGCCACCCGCGCGTCAATATCCTGCAACCCGGGCCCGGCGTCGGCGGTCACTGTATCGCCGTCGACCCCTGGTTCATTGTTTCGACGTTTGGTGATAAGGCGCGTCTCATCCGCGAAGCCCGTTGGATAAATTCTGGGCGTCCGCGCCAAGTCGTCGCTGAGATCTTGAGCAAAGTCGAAACCGGCGGAATTAAATCAATCGCCTGTTTCGGTTTGGCTTATAAACCGAATATCGACGACCTGCGTGAATCGCCGGCAATCGAAGTCGTGGAGAAGCTCTCTGAGGAACTCGAGCTTCGCTATCCAGAGGTATCCCTCTCGGCGATCGAACCCTTCACGAATGAGCTTCCTCGTGAGTTGGCCAATCGCAATGTCGCGCTCGTAGACATCGAGGCAGGCTTGGCTGCGGACCTAATCGTCCTGCTGGTAGATCATACGCAGTTCAAGGACATCGCTCCCGATCGGATCGCCACAAAACATCTCGTCGACACACGCGGAACCTGGTCACGAGAGCGCGCTCGGTAAGCCGCGCCCCATCAGCCACCTGCCACAGCAGCCGGAAGCGCATCCCTTCCCCGCCTCTTCCATCTGCGGCTATGCAGGGCGAGGGTGGACGCATGCTCGACATAGCGTAGCAACACAGCAGTCGTCTTCCAGCCGCCGGCCTGCATAATCGCAAGCGAGTCAAAGCCGGCGACGAGCATATCCTGCGCTGCGCCCACGCGCATTGAATGACCTGAGAGACTGCGCGCAGTCTCGATTTCTACACCAGCACTCCGCGCCGCACGTTTAATCAACCGGCGGATTGAGCAGGTGTCCATGGCGCTCTCGGACGGCCGCCCGAGATGAAGCCCCCGAAAGAGCGGCCCTTCCTCTATCTTTGACAGCTCAAGCCAACGCTGCAGCGCCTTTGACGCCCGCGGCGAGAGCCAGGCTGTGCGACCGTCGCCAGCCTGGTCGCACTTTGACCGGGTGATGAGCACACTCCACTGCGCACCTGCCCCGGCAAGCAAGTGCTCCACCCGCAAAGCCGCAAGCTCGGCGCTGCGGCAGAGCGTGTCGTAGCCGACCGCGATGAGGGCGGCGTCCCTCGCGCCGCCAAGCGTCTTCGGCTGCTTATCCAAAATCTGTTTGAGCAGGTCGGCAGTCAGCCCCTTGGACTGTGCTGGCCGGCGTGGCTTGCGCTTAGCGGCGCGGCGAAGCGCGAGCCGCACTGCGCTTGCACCGGTTGGGCTCGGCAGATCATGCATCGCGTGCGCGAAGGCGATCGAAGCCAGACGCCGACGCAAGGTCGCTGGTGACACGGCATCGACTTCAGCGTCGATGAACGCCGCGACAACATCCGGATTAGCAGGAAGCCACTTCTCACCTTCCTTTGCACACCACGCCTGAAAGGCTCTGAGATCGGTGCGGTAGCCGCGCAGCGTTGTATCTGCGTATGCGCCTTTGCAGCGCGCGAACATCGCTTCCAGCGCGACTGCCGGACTAACATCGGCACCACCAGGAGGGCGCGCCTGCATCATCTGCGCTCCAACACTGCGCGCAATTCATCAGCGCCGCTCTTGATCAGCACCCAGGCCATCTCCTCGCAGTCCTGCGGCTCTTGGATCCTCAAACCCATCTCGATTTTGGCGAGGGCGCCCTGCCCGCTCGTCGCGCGCATCTCAGCGATGCGCGCTGCGGAGCGTTCTAGTTTCTTCTCGGCTGCGTTGATTTTGCGCGTCAGCGCCCGGAGCTCGCGTGCTTCGGGCAGCCCACTTCTCAAAGCGCGCGTTAGATCCAAATGTTTGCACCGCTTGAAGAGCTTGGTCTCTAAGCGCTGCCAGCGCTGGGCCAGCGCGTCCGCATCAGAACGCTGAGACACCCACTCGCTGATGGCCACAATTATTGGATCGGCGGGAGCCGTAACTCCCGTCATGAGGGGCGCCGCGGCCGCTCCGACCACCATTCCGCGCCGAGAGATGCCTTTAGATGCCATGGTAGACTGCTAACTGCTTCGTTACACTTTTTAGGCAATAGACCGCCACGGCATAGTCAACCTAAAAAGTGTCATGAATTACTCTTTTGGTGCAATATGAATTCTGCCCAGCTGCGCGCGGCCAGAGCGTTTCTTGACTGGAGCCAATCCGATTTGGCCGAGATGGCAAAGGTGTCGGTCGAGACCATAAAGCGCCTAGAACGAACCGCGGGCGCGATCGAAGCAACCAAAGTCTCGACACTCCGCGCGATCGAGAAGGCGTTCGAAAAAGCAGGCGTGGAGTTCACAAACGGGGATGCACCCGGCGTGCGACTGAAGGCCAAGCGCTGATCCGTGCCCTGCGACTGATGCTTTACAGCGTGTCAGAATTGAAATCCTGCAAACATCCGCTGCGACAGCATCGGAATGATCCCAACAGCGGTCGTTGCCGACCGGTCATCGCATAACGGACTCAACCGCGCGAGACAAACCCGTTGCCGCTGATGTCGTTGCCGCCCCGCCATGTAAGCACTAGGCTCCACACCGTCTTATCCAAGGCGGGTCCATGCGTGCATCTATCCTTGTAATTCTGACGGCAGCATCGTTTGCGCTCGGATGCAGCGAGCGACAACCCGAACAAACCCGTGCATCGGTCGAGCGGTCGGCTGAGACTACACCTCTACCTCCACCGTCAACGCCGACTTCTGTACCGTTTGAGCCGGAAGTTGAGCCACGTCGCGCTCACCTCACTTCCGCCAGCCTTGGCGCATCCTGGCCGTTTGAAAGGGCCACAACCTCCGTAGAAATCGTCTGTGAGGCTGCTGGCCCAATGATGCAGTGGCCCGGCGGCGCTCGCTTTGCACTCACTAGAGAGGGTGCGCGTCCCGGCCGCCCCCTACTTGATCCGGAAATTTTCAATCCAGATGCGCTCAAGCGAGGTGTTAGCGCGGCGCAGGCCCGTGCGGTCTTGCTCACTCGCGCCGAAGAAATCTGCGCCTAGGCTGGCGTCCCACGGACCGCCTTTCGTCCCGGACGCATGCCTTTGAGCAGTCGCAATACCGTGAAACGCGATTGCTGGCCCGAGGAAGCACTCGTGCGCGGGAGAGATTCAGGCGCGCCCTAACGCGGACGTCCGCGCTGGCGCCAAGGTTTTCTTCGCGTCCGATCAGGTGATTCCGAACAGGGCCTTGAACCAACGCCAGATCACGGATGTCCATGCGCGCTCGCGCGCCCGCTTTTCGAAATAGACCTCGCGCCTCGCTTGCTCGGCTTGGCGTCCTGCCTCGATTTGCGCAGTTGACCATTTTCCAGCCCAGATGATCTCGCCACGGCGAATGACATAGTGCGACTGACAAGGCTGTTGCCAATTACCGACCGATGGCCAAAGCGACGGCCCGGAGGGCGTTTCCTCATAGCGCCATTCCGTTGGCCCAATCGGAGTTCTGATCTTAACGCCGCAGCCGCACGCGCAAAGGTGCGCGGCGGTCTCGAATTCATCGGAAACATAGAGCGTGTTCGGAGCCAACGTCTTCGGCATGTAATGCACGCGCTCAAGTTTGAACATCATCGTCTTCCGCCTGGGTGACAACCTTCATATCGGCGATCTCGAACAGCAGATGATAGATCCCCCCATCCTCGACATAGAAGCCGCGCAGCTGTTTAAACTTAATGATCGCGAGGCTCGCATTGAGCGCGTTGAGTTCGCAGATCTGGACATTCTTGTGATAGAGCGCGTCGGGCTGTTCGGACAATTCGGCATGGCCTTCCCCACGCGTCTTCTGTGCGCGCTCGCGTGAATAGTAAGTCGCCCGCAGCATGCCATTGAGGGGGCCGCGTTTGCGGTTGAGCCCGAGCCCCACATCAATGAAAGGAATGGCAAGCTGCATGAGAATATCGAAGATCGCCGCGCGCGCCGGCCCTTTGTCGACGCACACGAACGCGAAGGTCACACCCTCAAGTTCAGCGGCCGAAGCCGAGTCGATGTATTTCGCCTCAATATTGAGCCCGGTGCGGAAATTCTCGTAACGGTCGCGATAGATTTCGGCTTTAGTCTTATCGAGTTCTGCTGGATTAAAACGCCCAGGCGAACGATACGCGTTGTGGACGTGAAAGACGTCGAGGTCGAAGCCGCGGATTTCCTGAACCGGCGTTTTCACCAGGAAATCCAAGAGGTAGCCCCCAGTGCCGCCGAGGCCGATCACCGCAACCACATCATTCTTCATTAGCGCCGACAAATCGCCGATCTCGGCACGACTGGTGAGCGTATCGTGGAATCTAAAGATCGGGTTGCCGCGATTAGTCTTGTCGACCTTGTAGCTGAGCGGCGTCACGCCATACACCTCAATGGCTGGCCCCGAAATGATGGCGACATAGCTCTCGATCTTAGCGAAGAAGTCGCTGAACTTGCCCTCCGGCACGGGCTTGTTCGAAAACGAGCGTTGAACCACCACGTCCTCAAAGCCTTCGCCGAGCGCGAGCGTGGTAGGTCCGCCGCCCAGATTGGGAATCGCCGCGCCGTTTAGGTTGTGCGGCACACCGCCTGCGAAGAAGATCTGGTGATCATCCTGCCGCACGCGCTGGTTATCGATGAAAACGAGCTTCGTGACGATCACGCCCCACTGCAGCGCCTTGGCGGCGTCGAGATAGGGAACGTCGCGGACGACGAGATAGCCGTCGTCAAAGGCGACGGCATACCCCTTCTCAACCAGTCGCTCGATATCGCCGTTATGACTGACCAGTTTCTGAAACACTGAAAATCATCCCGTCTTTGACTTTGACCGAACCGCCGGGAGGCAAAATGCCTTCAGGTTTGTTACCGTGACCGTTTTTGTATTTGACGGCGTAGGTGGTGGTTGAACCCGGGCCGTAATCCGGGACTTCCAGCTTCACCACCTGCTCGTAGGTTATGTCTGTGTTCTTAGGCCATTCATGTGCCGTGCCCTCGACGATGATGGTCACGGACTTGTCGGGCTTATCGTGGTCTTCTGGCTTCGCCATTTCGCTATCCTTTCGCGTTAGCGGGCAATGACCCGCTTAGACGGCTCGCGAAATCTGCGGGCCTGCCTACATATGCGGGAGTCGCCACCGGCGCGGACATTTGCGAATTGATGTCCGCGCTTTCGAAAAGCTCCGCATATGGAAGACGGAGATCAGTTCCGCTTGAGCAAGTTAGCCGGCAAACGCACGAGAGACGAAGTGGCGGCCGCCATCCGCGGCTTTACGCCGGCAGACCGCGCGCGCCTCGAATCGACGTCTCGCTATTTCGGTCGCGCCCGTGGGTTCGAGCCCGAAGTGCTGTTGCAAGAAGCCTTGATGCGTGCCGTCGATGGCCGCTCATGCCCTGATCACGTGGATGTGGTGCGGTTCGTCGCGCAGATCATGCGCAGCGTGGCGCACGGCGAGAGCGAGAAGTTGGAAAACCAAGTCAATCTCGTCGCGATCGATCATTTCGGCGGCGCAGCCGATGCTGCCTGCCAGGTTGCTGACGAAGCCGACGATGCTGAAACCCAGCTCATGTCAGCAGAACGCGCTGAAGCCTGTAAGAAGATGCACGACGCGATCATCGCGTTGTTCAAGGATGATGACGCGGCTCTGCTAATCTTCGAAGGCATCACCGACGATCTGTCGGTCGCCGAAATGTTGGAGCTCGCGGGTCTCGACAAGACTGCGTATCAGAGCAAGCGGAAGTTCATTCGCCGTACAATTGACAAGCACTTTCCCAATGGTTGGAAGTCATGAAGAAGACAAACAAGGAGCAGCAAGCACTCGATCGTCTGGCGGATGCGCTCGTTGACGATGTTTTCAACGCATCCGACGAAGAGATTTTGGCCGAACGCACAGAGATGAAGAATCTCTCTGAAGAAGATGCGAAGCTGAAGGCACTTTTTGAGCAGGCGCTTCTGAAAGCCAATAAGAGCCGGCTTGCGGCCGCTAAGGCTGGCGCCGCCGCCAACCAGTATCCGATCATGCGCGCGCCGGGGCCGATTTTTGACATCGCTACAGCGCGTGAACGCATTCGCGCGCTAGTGAAAGCGGTAGATCCGTCACATCCTATTACACTCGCCGCACGCAACGAAAACGAGCTCTCCGATACTGACATCCTCAGCATGTATGAAGACCTAGTTGAACTCGGCGTCGTGCCGCCGATCACGGAAGACTGATCGCATGCTCTCGCCTGCTGAGCAGCTGTTGCAAGACTTAGGCGTGACGGAGCCGAAGGAGATCGATCTTGAGGCGATCGCTTTCCATGTGAATGCCCGCATCCGGTATCGTCCGCTTGACGGGTGTGAAGCGTGCATAGTGGGAGCGGCAACCAAAGCGATCATCACCGTCAACGACGCGAGTTCACCTCGTCGCAAGCGCTTTTCCATCGCCCACGAATTGGGGCATTGGCACCACCACCGCGGCAAGCGCTTGGCGTGCCGTGTCGAAGAAGCAATACGCCCTCCAGGCGGCGCGTCTCCCGAGCAAATAGCCAATGGCTACGCGGCCGATCTCTTGATGCCGAGTTATCTTTTTCGACCATTGGCCCGATCGCTTGGCGCGCCAACACTCAAGGTCGTGGACGCGCTTGCCGAGGCGTTCAAGACAAGCCGATCCGCCACCGCAATCCGGCTCGTCGAAAGCGATCAAGCCCCCGCGCTACTGATCTGTCATAGCCGGTTCGGGAAAAAATGGTTCGTGCGATCGAAGAGCGTGCCGTCGAAATGGTGGCCGCGCGACGACCTTGATCCTGAAAGCTTCGCGTTCGGGGTTCAGTTTGGAGATTATCCCGAAGGCTCAATACCCCGGAAGATCGGTGCCGATGCTTGGTTCGAGCGAAGAGACGCTGAGCGGTACGAGGTTTACGAACAGACCATGCGCGCCAGCGGCGGAGACACCCTAACCTTAGTCACGATCCGCGACCCAAAGATGCTCGACGAGTAGCAATCGCGACAGCGAAATAGCGTCTGCAATCGCGCAGCGAGAACCGAAGCCCAGCTTCTGGAATTGCTCCGAAGCCGACCTCGCACGCGTTGGAGAGGTCACGCGCGATAAAGCCAGAAATCGTGCTTGCACGATAAAGCTCACATGGCGGGGCGTACACGATGAAGGCGCGCATTGAGCTGGTGTCCACAGCGCGAAAAGAGCGCCCCCCCTTCTCGAGGGCTAACTCGGGCCAACGTTTCTGCGCTTCTGCGCTTCTGCGCTTCTGACGTCTGCGGCGAGCGCCTGGCTGTGCGCTTATCGCCGGCTGGTTGACCGTGCGATGCGCCTCCTGTGTCACGCGCGATTGCTCGGCGGCGCCAGCGAATAGCTAGTGCTGCGTCCCCCACCCTCGTCGCGCTTGAGGAGGCCGTGATCGATAAGGCCAGTGATGTCGCGCAACGCTGTGTCTGGGGACGCCTTGGTGAGCTTTGCCCACTTCGTCGACGTCAACTTGCCGTCAAGACCGTCGAGCATTTTGTTGAGCATGAGTTTCTGCCGCTCGTTGAGCGGCAGAGCGTTGGCGTGCTCCCAGAACCGCGCCTTCTCAAGGATGGCGCCAAGCGTTTCCTCAGCGCCTTCGATGGCGCGGTCTAAGCAGGCCAAGAACCATTCGAGCCAGGCCGTGATGTCGAGGCTGCCCTTCTGCGTCGCTTCCAGGATATCGTAATAGGCATTCCGCTCATCGCGGATCTGCGCCGACATGCTGTAGAAACGCTGTGCGCTTTGTTCTGAGCGCGCGAGCGCCATGTCCGCGATTGCGCGCGCAATCCGTCCATTGCCATCATCGAACGGGTGGATGGTCACAAACCAAAGATGCGCAAGCGCGGCTTTCAGCACCGGATCGAGCTCTTGGCGAGCGTTGAACCACGTCAAGAACCGCGCCATTTCACCAGGCAACACACCGGCGGCCGGCGCTTGATAGTGGACGCGTTCGCGTCCGATCGGACCCGACACCACTTGCATCGGTCCCATCCGATCATCGCGCCAGGCGCCCACAATGATCCTCTGCATGCCGCTCCGCCCGGTCGGGAAGAGCGCTGCGTGCCAGCCATACAAACGCTCCGCGGTGAGCGGCGTTGAAAAATGCTGTGTTGCGTCGAGCATCATTTCCACCACGCCTTCAACGTTGCGGTCAGCGGCGGTCAGCGCGCCGATATCGATGCCCAAGCGGCGCGCGATAGACGAACGCACTTGATCGCGATTGAGGATTTCACCTTCGATCTCGCTTGATTTGAGGACGTCTTGGGTGAGCATCGTCAGCACCGCTTCGGATTGGAGCTTAAAACCCATCGCTTGCATGCGTCCCGTGAGCCGACCCTGGCGGTGGCGCACAGGGCCTAGCCGAGCGGCAACTCGCTCGGCGTCCCAGTGGAACTCCGGCCACTCGGCCAGTTCATGGATATAGAGGGGCATTCTCCGCACTCCTTGCGGAGAATATGCACCCTAATCTCCGCATGGGCAAGCTTAAGCCACGCAAATTGTGCGGATATTAGATGGTCTATTTACCGCATTAGCCAACGCGGCGTTTCTCTTTACGTCTCAAGCCAACAGGCCAAAATGCCGTTACGGGGCGCTGGAGCCTGGCTCCGGCGCGATGTCGAGCATGCCGCCAATGATGGCATTAGCGGGATCGCCATTGCTGAAGCTGGCACGAAGTGCGTCCAGTTCTTCGCCGACCTCGTAGCACAGATCGATGATGGTTCGCTCCCCCTCGAAAGAGACGCTCGCGTTTGCAATTCCTATCCCGCAATATTGTGCGCGGACATAGACGTTTGAGGGATCCCCGCGCAGCCACGCGTCGTTAAACAACACACGGGGGATCGACGCGACACCCACTTGGTTTTCTCCAGTCGCCACGGCGGCGAATAAGAACCATGCGCCGTCGGTTTCCGGCCGCTCGTAATGCAGGCGCAACTCCGACATTTCCCGCGCCGCGGCGTCGGTTTCGGAAAGCGGCGTGTAGTTTCCGCTTCGGTCTAATTCTCCGGTCGTTACGCTGTCCAAGATGCGTTCGTCAAAACGCTCTTCAGTGGAGAGCGTGGTAACGAGGAAACGTCGAAGCACGCCAACTTTGTCGCCGCAGGCGTTCATGGTTTCCGCACTCATGCCACGGAATTGCTGCTCGGCGGCACGAAACAGCATCAACATGTTCACTGCGGCTGCTGTCCTGCGTCTTTCAGTATGTCGCGCAGATATTTCCTCCACCCACAAGGAATTGTCTCGCAGCAAAGTGTCAATGTTCACGATGCTGCTCGGCCAACTCCGGTGGCGAAACTGCGGATTCCACGCATTATCTTCGTGCCACCACCCCACTGCGTCGAGATCGCTTCTCATAAGGTGCATATTGTATCCGATAAACGCACAACTGAATGCATTTCGTCTCGCGAGGCCGCCGTTTTCCGCGCCATGCGTGGAATAGGACGCGTGCGACAGGAAAACATTGGTCGCCTCGATAAGTGCCGCCAATTCGGCGAATGTCGCGGGGTCGCTCCACGACATCAGCAGATTGACGGCGAAGAAGTCAGCGAATTCCTCCTCGTCAAAATCTCGGGGAAGACCATTACGGCGAGCGAATTCGTGTCCCACTTCGTGCAAGACCATCAGCAAAGATACGCCGTAAACGGCCCGCACGATGTCACCCTGCGCACTTTGGGCGCTTTCACTTAGCCTGCGTCGCGCTTCCTCGCGGTCGGCCGCGTAGGCCGCGCTGGAATTGCTGAAGGGGAGCGACGTTGGCTCCTCCACGGTGGCCGCTTGGCTCTCACTAGGCGCGCTGGCGTACGGAGGCGTGCAAGCTAAGCAGGCGGCGGCAGCGAGCGCACGCATCCAAACAGGCAGGTTCAGCAAGGCAGCCTCAAACGCCAGACGCCGGGACGCTCAATACGGATAATCTCCGAATAGCATTGTGCACCGCTCGCACTCGCAGTCACAGTGAACTCGCGCCCGGCTTCTGCCAGAACTCGAAACTCTGACACTTGCCCCACAAAACGCAATGCGCGTTCTCCGCCGCGATATCGCAGACGCGCCGACGTGTCGTTTCCGTGGCGTTCCAAGATAATGAAAGCCACGCGCGGATTGGCGAGCATGTTTCCGCCCACGCGTGGCGGCGCCCTGAGATAGTGCCCGGCGTCATCAACAGCGCCAAGATATTCAATACGAGTTTGCGCCTGAGCAAAAGACGCATGAGCTAATGTCAAAACCAGCATGATCGTTGCAGTGCTGGCGACGAAGAAACTTCGCAGCATTATGGGTCTCCCACCTTGGCGAATCTGGCGCTGAACACGGCGGCGACGGCGAAAAGAAAACCAGCGACAAGCGCAGAAAATTGAGCCGCCGGGTATAGCCGCGGCAGCCCGTCAATGTCCTGGAGCGCAAATCCGGCATCGCTTGCGTTCATCGCAAGTTCGAGGAAGCCGGTTCCAAGAATTATACTCGCACCCGAAAATAGGAAGCAGGCAAGGATGAAAGCAAAGGTATGAGCGAGGATCGGTTGGCCTTGAAGACGCAATAGGAAGCTACCCGCAATCGTCATGTTGACGACCGCCCAGTTGAAATATTGCTCCGACAAGGTGAGGCGGATTTGCATAGCGAGCGCATGCTGGTCGGCTGGCGCGAACGGTGGAGGCCCTTCGCTGATAACAGCGCCGAAGCCCAACATAAACGCGGCTTCCGGCAAGAAGGCGATGCCGACTGAGATCGCGCAGATCAATACAATGGCAACCACTGACGCCAGAACTCTAAGCATTGGCCGCCCCATCGCGCCCTGTTGCGTGCGCGCCGAATGCGAAGCTTAGTGAGATGTGTGTTGGACGTCGAGGGGGCCCGCGTGGCGGGAGCCTCTATCCAAACGAGCGATCAGAGTGCGAAAATTCCCGCTGCCCATGAGGGAGTGTTGGGGCGCGGAGCAGAGTCGCGTTCGCCGGGCACGACAAACGTGTGCACGAAATGTCCGTTTGTTCGATCTTCAGCGAGACGCGGACGTGCCCTTTCTGCCCCGAAGCAGGCGAACCCGCCTCCCTCTCACTCGATCAAACCCGTCCTAGCGCTTGCGCGCACCAACAGATGGGCCGCATTCGCCCAAGCCATCCGGGTGCTGGCGCTAGGGCCGCGAAGGTCGGCGCTGCACATCCCTCACTGGAGATTAGCTGAGCACCGCGGGCGTACCTCCGCCTTACAGCAACCAAACCCGGCATGCGATTGCCAGCTCGGCGAGAAATCCAAAAAACGAAAGATAAAACAGGCCCTTTTGATAGGGCTTCAAATCGTCGCTCAGTCAACAAAAGGCCGCCATGAGGAAGACGGCAATTGCCACGCTCATCCAGGTGATAATTTGATGGGTGTTTGTGACGAGCTCAGGCGCATCCTGACGCTGCCTCATGGCCTGTACCGTTCGCGTCCCGCTATCGCTTACGCCGACGAGCATGGCGCCATGCCCAACAAACAAGGCCAGCGCCCGCGCATTGTGTGCAATCATCTCACCCTCCCCAGCCAACCGCCATTTTCAATGCGCGCGCCGCACGCGCCGACCCGCTAGCTGGAGGTCGTCTACGCGCGTCTCCGCACTCACGCGAACGGGCCGCACGCAGCACCCGCACACCATTTAGCTCAGCAGCAAATACGCCCGAGGAGAAGAGGCGAAGGGGCTGTCGCCCTCCAACCCCGGCGCGTTCGGTTTGGAGTGTGATCTAGATCACAACTGGGCGGACACGGGGCCTCAGCGCAACCGACTTGCGAAGCTTGTGCGACACGATCCAGTGCGCGCTTTGCGCTTGCCTGTGCCCATGCGGCATGCAGATTCAAGCGGTGTCTGGGGGGATCAAATGGAGCTGACTGACTTAGAGCGCCGTCTGGCCGCTGCGCTCCGTGATGATGGCGTTTTCGACGTTGCCGCAGCCGGCGGCGACAAGCGCATCCGTGGCGCTGCGCTCACGCACATTCTCGCCGATCAAAAAACCCGGATTGCGTCCTGCCAAATTAGCGGCGGGAAGATAGAGGGACCCTTCAAGCTAAGCCCTGTGGCCGCCGGTGCAGACACGCCGCTCACGCTCGTCTTCCGCAATTGCCACTTCACCGACGCCGTCACTCTTGATCACGGCTCGTTTTCTCGCCTGTCGTTTGAAGATTGCCGCGTTTCGCATCTCTCTGCGTGCAGCGCTCGAGTGATTGGCGACGTCGATCTGTCGGGACTCGCAAGCGCACAACCCGATAACGCGCGAACAGGCTGCGTCAGAGGCGCGGGCGAGGACGCGATCGCCCAAGGACTTTGCTTCGTCGATCTGGAGGGCATTGTTGTCGGCGGACAAGTCAAAGCAAGCCGCGCCCATCTCTGCTGCCGGCCGCGCGAGGCGTCCTTTGATGGCTCGGCGGGCGGCAGACCCTATGCTCTTCGCCTCGTCAACGCGCGCATCGGCGGGTCACTCGTTTTGCAACCCGCCTTCGTCGCTACTGGCGGCGTCGTTATCACGCATGCCCGAATTGATGGGACCGTGTGGCTGCAGGGCGCGCAACTCAGCGCTGAATGGGGCAACGCCCTCGACTTCACAAGCTCCCACATCCGAGGAAGCATCGCCATTTCGGCGGTGGATCGAGACACATTTGCGGAGCCCTTTAGTTCCGACGGGCAGATTCTGCTCTATACGACTGAGGTCGACGGTGAGTTGTACATGCAGGGCGCGCAGCTCGCCGCCAGAACCGATGCGCAAGAAGCAGCTCTGATCGTCTACCGAAGCACCATCAACAGCGCCGTGCGATGCTCCGCATTCGTCGACGCTAAGCAGCGTTACTCATCGATTCCGTTCGAGGCGCGCGGCAGGATCGGCTTTGATCATTCGCACCTTGGCGGACTTGAAATGCAAGGCACAGCGATTGATGGCCAAGGCTACGCCGCCCTTAGCCTATCCGGCGCGACGATCCGCGGCGAACTACAGATCCACTCTGCCAGCGGATTGACGACAGCAAAGGATATCGGCAACGCCGGAGCCGGCGCCGGCCCGCGACCCTTGCTCCACCCTGCCCTCATCATTGGCGGCCTCACGGCCGGGGACGTAACAGTTGAAGGCGGCGTAGATTTTCAAGGCGTGAGACTTGAGAACGGAGGCGCCGACTTCACCCAGGCTAGAATTCAGAAATCTCTCGCCATGGGCGCCTTCAGAGGCGGATTGCAACAAACCCGCAAGACGGTGATCGAAGGCGAGCTGCGCATGGTTGGCGCAACCATCGGCGGTCAGCTGCAACTGCGAGACATGCGCCTCGGCATGGGGCTGGCGGCCAGTGGCGCCAAGATCGCAAGAGATGTCAGTATTATCGATGTCGAAAGCGCCAACGCGCTCTGGCTTCGCGACGCAGAGATTGGCGGCAATCTTCACGTGCAGAGAACCCGCATCGACACAGACAAAGACTGTGCGTTTGAGATCAGCCAAGCAAAAATCAGTGGTGGATTTTGGGCAGTCGAACTCGAAGCCAATCAGCAATTGCGTGGGCGCCACCTGGTTGTGGCAGGCCCCGCTTCGATTGGCGGCGTGTTCCGAGGCGCCAGTTGGAGCCTCGACCTCGACAACTCGAGTATCGGCGGCGACTTCCAGCTTGAGCTCAGCGCCGATGCACGAACCTCACTCCAATGGATGTCGGTCGCAAAGCAGACCCGCCTTAAAGTTAGAATGATAGGCAACGCCGGTTCTGCTCCAACCCTGCAAATGAAAGGCGCTCAATTCAACGGCGGCCTCGAGCTGCGCGACAACGCTGTCTCGTTCACCAACGCAATCGTCGCCAACTCGTTCATCGAGCATCGCATCACGCCGCTCAAATTCTACGAGGGTTGGTATGTGGTCGAGTCCATCTCTGCGACCGAGCGTGCGGGCGGCGTCGCATCATTCTTGTGGGACGGGCAAGGCGAATGCCTAGTGCTGACCGGCGCCTCATCGGTGATCCATGACTTTCATGCACGAAAGCCCTCCCCCTTGCGCTTGCGGCGCGACAACGTGCTTCAATATCTGGAATTCTTCTCGGCGAACGTCTGGGACACAAAAGGCGCGTTCAAGATCTTGATCGAGCAGCAAGACCTGCCCGAACGCAATCGCATGAAGCCGGAAATCGCGGATACGACGGACGGCTGGAGCGCGCACGTTATTGTGCGTTACGCCAATCAACTCTACCGCGCGCGCTTCACCATCTCGCACAACGGTTATGTCGCGATGGTCGAGGAAGAAGCGCTTGGCCTCAGCCTCGCCGGTCCGCGCTATGCGCGGCCTTTGCGTAGCATGGAGGCCCTCAATCGTCATGGCCTCGCCATTATGCGCGGCCTCGATCCAAAGCGCGCCTGGCCGGTAGAGATATGGTCTCCTGGACAATGGGTTGATCTTGCAGACCAACCCGCGCGTGCGGCATTAGCCGTCTCAAGTCTTCAGTCGTATAGGCTGAACCAGCGCATGCTTTTTGAGGCGATGCCATTTAGGCGCGTTCGCGTACGAGAACTCGAATGCTATCCTGGGTGGCTACTCGCTCAAGGCCTGATCGACCTGGCCGACAATCAGGCGATGATCGCTTGGCTCTGGAACGGGAGCGACAAAGGCCACCTGCTCACGGGCAAATCAAATGCCATTTATGACTTCCACGCTGAACGGCCGCCGCTCCTAAAAACTCCCGAGCAAATCGAATCCTACTTGCGGCTCTTCTGCAACCACGTCTGGGCAGATGGCGGCGCATTCTTAATTGTTGATGACGGAGAGCAATTGCCGTTCGCACCTGAAGCTCGAGACGATCGAGCCGGGGCCATTCGGCCATTGCGGATCAAGCAGACGCAAGGCGCACAGTCCGTCGCGGAGACCACTATCTGCTATCAGGGCGCGATGTTTCATGCGGACTTTGTGATTTTTCCAGGCGGCTATGTGGAAATGATCAAAGAGGAACCGCTGAACTTCCCCCAACTCGCGATGACTACCGTCTTCGACACGGCAACCGCGCTCGTGTCGCCGCTGCCCAAGCTCCCTCCGCCCAGCGCGCAGAGTTCGGATGTCGCGTGGCCTGACGCGCCCAGTTTCACCGGCGCCTGGGCGCCACTCAATGCAGCGAGACTGAAATCATTTCTGAGCGCCTTTTCGAATGCGCACGACCAACAGCACGTGGTTGTGGATCTATCCGCTGCTCGCACTCTGGTTCTCGAGGATCGCGGCGGAAAGGCATGGGGCGAGCGGGCCCGCCTGAGCTTAGGTGGCTTCAACTACGAACACGTCGACCGAGGCTTGCTGCTTGATGAGCGGCAGCTCAATCCGTACAGCGCAAACGCAGATTTAGAACCTCCGCCAAGCGGACTGGCGCGCGCCCGCGATCGCATGCTGTGGCTGCGCAAACAATTCCCAGGCAAGAGACCGCGCACGCTGCGCGAATTCGACAGTCAGCCCCACGCCCAACTTGCGGCGGCTTACCGGCGAGCGGGCGACACCGATGAAGCGCGCGCCATAACCAAAGATAAGCTTCGCCTAGAGGCGGAGCTCAGAGCGCGCGAATTTCGCAGAGCCCTTATCCGGCATTGGCTGACCTATGCCACGCTTGCGCTAGGCGCAATCTGCGCCGTCGCGAGCTTGGCCGTCCCGTCGCTGGCTTGGCTCGCGGCAGCGCTCATCATTGCCCCAGCGCTGATCTGGGCGTCGCCAACCGCACTCGACCGCGTGTTTCGCTACGGCTTTGGCTACGGGCTTGAACCACGTAGCGCTTTACTGACCTTCACGGCTTGCCTCTTTATCGGCTGGATGGCGACGACCGCCGCCAATAGAGGTCAAATTGGCGTTGTCGATTTCTCAGGCCTGCCTCAGATTTTGGTTCTCAACGTCACCAGCGTTAGTGACGTACTGGTCGCCGAAAATGCTGGTGACCGGTTTGGCGTACGTCTCTCGTCGGTTCAAGATGCGTCAACCGCAGACATCGCCTGCGGCGATCACATCGAACCGTTTGTGTACGCCGCCGACGTGTTCATCCCATTGGTTGATCTGCGTCAGGAGGGCGCCTGTAAACCCTCCTCCGGCGTGCCGTTCGCGTCGCTTTGGCAATGGATCAAGGGCCTTTACGCGTGCCTCGGCTGGATCGTAACGTCGATGACGATCCTCACCGTATCCGGCGTATTACGCAGTCGCTTGGAGTAGAGCATTGATCGCGAGCGCCCATGGGCGAAGGCTGGCGCGCAGCGCCCAGTCATTGCTCTACGGAGCAAGAGGCGCGCCTTGTCCAAAGCAGAGACACGGCGCATGTCCTGGCGCAGGGAGTTGAGTTTATCATGCATGAATTGCTTGAACGGCTGGGTCGTGGCGACACCGCCATCACTGATATGTGCGCGCGCGCCGATCAGGCCTGGAGCGCCTTCTTTAGTGAGTTAGCGTCGGCTGATGTCGGCACTTTGAGCGCACGCCTCGGCATATTTCAGCCGCGCTTCATTGAGCTCTTCGACAGCCCATCGCTTGGCGAGACGATGATGGCCTGGACCGCATTCGCCAATCTTTATGACACCCATACCGGCTGGGGCGCCAATGAACAGCGCGCACGTGAACTCATCGTCGCCTTCGCCAACAGCAATTGCTCGGCCGAGGTCAAATCGGAAGCCCGGAGCGCCGTCATCTCTTATGAACTAGATCGCCATCCCATCCCTTCGGGGCCGAGCGGCGGCGATCGCGACAATCGCAAACGACGTTGACCCTGTGGACGCAGTGCCGCAGGCCCCCTCCTCGCCTTCGCGCTGACCCGATAACACGACACGATCGCGATCGCGCTTTACGCTGTGTCGTCTGGCATGAGCCCCGCTGAATAGAGATGCTCGACGCTGGCGATGTCGCGCTTGCTGAGGCCGTCGCGTTGCCCGATCCGCGCGGTAGTTGGCTTCAGTGGAATGATCGAAGCGCTGCGATCGGTGGTGAAGGCATCAACTGGATAGTGCATGATCGAACCGTAATCGTACTCGCCATATTCATCGCCGCCGGACAATTTTTCTTCAAGAACGTGACGATTGCGCAAGTCCACCTTCTCAACAACAATCTTCACCCACTGATCGCGATCGGAACGCGCATGCTCATGGAAAAGGCCCACCGCGTGGCCAATCTCATGCATGACTTTACCGAGGTCGCAGGAGGCGCCGAGCTTTAGGAGTTGTTCGCCGCCTTGGCAGCCGACTGCCGAGCGGCAACCCGGCTGATTGACGAACCTGATGTAGTTTGGGAAAGCGGCGCGGTTGGTCGGCGTCCGCCGTATAAACTTAAGGCTGGTGTTTGACTGCCAGTGGGCAATCGCGCCCGTGACGCGCTCAGGCGAGGACACATCAGCGTCGATCTCATAGGCAACGGTCTTGTTCGGCCACAGGTAGGGTGGCGGGCTCAACCGTCTCTCGACGCTTTTTACGCTTGCGCCGCGCGCGGCCTCCGTTAGCGCCTCAATGTCCTCAACCCGCCCAAGAATAATGCACCCGTCGGCCACCGCGTAGCCGTCTTCAACTGTGTAGCGCACCTGTTGCAGACGCCGCCCGACCCAAGCAAACCCGATCGTGAGGCCGTCGCTGCGGGTGTGATCCGCGTCACTCATTTCACGACCTCAGCGCCCTGCGAGTTCAGAGACACGGTGGCATTGACTAAACTGCCTGACGCGCGCGCTTGCGTTGCTGCTCGTTGTCGCCCGCAGACGCCGGTGAATGTTCGCCATTCGCGTGTAGTCGCTGTCACAGACGAAGGCGTTGGCGCCGAGGGTGCGGCCGGCAAGCGGATCCACAATCTCAGCAGTGATCACCGTGCTCGCCGCAACTGAGAATGGCGCGCTGCCCAGGAACGTCCAAAGGCTTCGCTCACTCATGGCGCTGCTGGCGGCGCTATGCACATGAACATGCACTAGCACCGCGCCAGGACGATTGAGATGGCTCAGCAGCCGCATCTCATTGCTCACCTGTGCCATCGGCGCGACGCCTGCCGCATTAGGGGTGGAAAGCCACGCGATGAGGCTGTCGTGCACAGCGAGCGCGCCCACAAGCACCGCCTTCACCGCTTCCAACTCGCCGACCCAATCATTGATCTCATTCTTGCGCGTGCCGGCCGGGAGTGCAGCACTTACTGTCTTCAGTCGCTCGATAGCCTGCCCTAGCCGCGCCTGATCTGAGCGTCGCGCCTCGGACGCACTCATCAGCGGCGCCAACGCCTCTCCTACGGCGTCGTTTCCGCCAACGCCCATCCATCCGCTGTCGGTGAAGACATCGCTGGCAGCGCTCAGGCGATTTGCCAACGCGATCGCGACAAGGGTGTCATCCCCGCTCATATCCGCGCCGGTTATCGTTATGTCGCGGGCGAACAGTCCGCCAAGGCGCGCCAGCAAGTGAAATGCCCCCGATGCTTCCACCACTGCACCAGTGATGCCTGCGTCCGGCTGCTCCGCGCTGGTGAGACGCAAGCATTGATCCACCGGATCGGCGGTCAACAAGCATTCCACTTTGGGATTAACTGACTCCATGTCCTGCGCGCCCTGCTCGAGGGCGCGCTCTACACGCGCAAGCGTCACATTGAACTGGCGCGCGAGCGCAAGGCTCGGCCTGGTGCGGCCGGAAATCACAACGACAGCGCGCCGTCCGCTCGCGTCAGCGCAAACTCCGGCGCAAAAATCAGTCGCGATTGAGCGGGTCACCTCGCCTATTTGGACGGCATTCAAGAGCCTCGCTTCTGCGAGGCCGGCGCCAGTTCCGGGCGTAAGCTGACCAAAATCAGACTTCGGCAGGGCGTTAGCAGCAGCCATTGCACGCGCGACCGCAGCATCGGTCTCCGCTTTGCCAGCTTCAGCTGCGGCGCGCGCCGCCTCGGCTCTTGCCTTCTCGCGCGCATGTTCTTGGATAACAGGGTCGACCGGGTCGGACGAAGTCTGTGCGTGCGCTGCAAAAACCGCGCAGACGACCAACAAGCCGGCGGTGGTCGCGGTGAGCAAACGAAGGGCGCCGTTCATGCCTTGCCTCCAGCCGTTGCTTTGATTGCGCGCAGCTTGGTAACGCGCGCTCGAACCATGTGCGAACAGGTTCGACGCCAATCTGCCACCCGATCGCGCCGGGCAAATCACCCTCCGAGGTGAATTCGTACGCGCGGATGCCGAAACGATTTCAATCAGCGCACCACATCTCTTGCCTCAACCATCCACGCCACAATGTGGTCTCACCAAAAAAAATCTCGCACGCGGCCCGTCGTCAGTTCGCCGTGCTAATCAGCTACAAGATTGGGCGCATTATTGCTTTGATGATTCAACGCTCCGACGAGCTCCGCGCGCGCCGCTCACCCTGCCCCGCTCAAATGCCTCTCTAAAAGCGCGATGCGCGCAGGCGATGGAAGCGGCGCGCGCAGCGGCGGCACATAGAGTGTCGAGGTTTGATCGACATCGGCCTGATGCAGTGTCGCCAGCGTCACGCTCTGGATCTGCGGCGCCGCTGTCGGCAAGGTCGCCGCGACATAGACGATAACCTCGTGATCGGCGGGATACGTCTCTTGCAGCACGTCGGCGAGCGCTGTCAGCGCCGCCGGCCGCGACGTAAATTCAGTATAGGCGCCGTCGCCCAAGACGCCGATCTGCCAGAGCACCAGAGCAGCACATGGATCGACCGGCCGCGCACTGATGAAAAAATCACGCGCCTCGTAGCTCTGCATGCCCCACGCGCCGGGATCGACGCCGAGATCCGCCACCAGCATGTCTTCGGCCGAAATGCCCGGCAACATCACCGCATCATAACCTTCCGCGCGGGCGCGCTTGATGGCTTCGTGCGACGGGCTGACGAAGACGCCTGGATGGCCGTAGAACGCCGCGCACACGCGCATGCCCGCGCGCAGGCCCGCCAGCATCTTTTCGACCATCGCTTCATAAGCGCGCGGGCGCGAGCCTGCCTGCTGATAGCACGGCTCAAGCGGCTCTAGATTGGCGTTGAGCGTTCGCAGCCAAGCTTCAGCGATCGGATCGCCCATGAGGCTGAAGACTATGTCGGCGCTCTTGATGGCGCTGGCGGCCTCGGCCGTAAGCTGACCTGCAAGGCCAATACCGGTGCCGACAATCGACAATGAAGCGGTTTGCATACTGATCTCCTAGGCGAACGTGATGAGAGCAAAGCAAGCGTGGGACGGCGCATGATGCGCCGCCCCACCCCCCCTGCGCGGGTTAGGCCGCGGCGCCGAACGCGCCCGGCACATTGACCACCTTCGGCGGCAACGACGCCGCCTCAACGCCAGCAGCGGCGCGGATTTGCGCCAGATCGCCAGAAGCAATGGCGGCGCGTGCGCCGGCATTGAGCTTGCTGGCGGCGAGCGCAGCCTTCGGGTCGGCGCGATAGCGGGCGCGCAGAGCCGGGTCTTGGCCGAGCTTGGTGAGGAAGTTCAGAGTCTTTTCCACGGGGATTACCTTTCATTGATGAACGGGAGAAACGTTCTGGCGCGGGGACGCGCCAGCCAAGCCGAAGCCCGTTCAAGCATCTCTTCGGCATTGTTGAGGGCGCTCTCCATCCAGCCTGCGTGCTCGGCGAGGAGCTCTCCGCAGATGAAGAGAGGCAAATTGGAATTGGGCTGAACCAGCCGCTCACGCACCTCCCATGAGCGGGCGCCAGCGCGCCACGCGTGCCAGCCGGCGCTCCAGTCGGCATAGACGCCGCACCGCGGCGCCGGCACGCGCCCATACATGATTTCAAGATGCCGGTGCGCAGCGGCGATCAGATGCGCAGGCGCTGCCCCCATGGGCGCGCCGTTCGTCACCGATGCGGCGCCGTCAGCCTCGAGGAGCGAGCGCCAATAGAGGGCGTTCTCGCTATCGGCGAACACCGCCAGCATCCAATGACGCCGGGCAGCGTTTTCGAAATAGTTCTGCTGCGCTGCAAGTTGAGTGAAGACTGCGCCAAGATCGCCAGCGCCCAGCGCAAACGGCAGATCGTCCCACCAGCGCCGGTCAAATTCGAGGAAGAGCTTGAACGCCGGCACATCCAGGATCTGCGCAAGATCGTGATGAAACGCAGCGCCGACACTGTCATCGCCAAACGCAATGCGGCTCAGCGCCAAACGCGGCAGCGCCAGAATCACCAGTCCAGCCTTAATATGACGCAGGCCCGCCGGCGTGCTGAAGCTCAGTACAAACTCGTCAGCGCAGCGGCCAATGGCGATCAAACGGTGATGCGTGAAGCGCAAAACGCCCGGGCTAGCCTTCGCCAAGGTGCGGCCAAAGTTGCCGGCGCCGTCATCGAACCTATAAAAAGACTGTCCAGGCGCGCCTTCCCAAGCGGCGGTCAACAATGTGTCGAACGCATTGGCGGCGCCGAAATTAGAAGTGCAGCCGTGAGTGGCGCGCGCCCGCCGCACCTGTTCGGGCGACCAGAGGCGCTCCAAGAGCGGACCGATCGGCCAGCGCCAAAGCGCGCGGCCATCCATTTCGGCGCTGCGTAGAATCCGCTTGGCGGCCGCGACATCCGCCGCCGCGATGGCCGCAACAGCCTGCGGCGCGAGTTTCGTCAGCGTCGCATGCTGCAGCGCTGCGCCCGTTAGGGCGCTATCGCCGAGCCCTTGTTTGCCCCGAGGCGGCGCGCAATCGGCTTCAAGATGGAGACCGACCTGGCGGAAGCGCACCTCGGTCATAGGGAGGCGAAGCTCACGCGCTAAACGCAACACGAGGCGGTGAGCGCTGGACACAAAGCTTGCGCCGCCTTCCAGCGGCCGCGCTGCGCCCATATCAACCGACGCCGTACGCCCGCCAAAATCGGCGGCGCTATCGAATAAAGCGATATCGACGCCAGGATGAGCGCGATGCATCTCGAACGCGCAAAACGTGCCGCTCACGCCGCCGCCGACGATGACTACGTCGCGACGCATTAAATCTGCGCCGCCGCGCTGTCGCGTTTATAAGTATGCGCTTTGATCGACATCCACGTCTCCAGAACTGATCTGGAGAATGGGCCCTGGGCGGAGACTAATCAGCCTCTGCGAAATCTGTCGACACCAGCACCCTTCGATGTCGCCCCACATTTTATGGCGCCGCAGAACGCGCTTTACGACATAGCGAAGCTCGAGCGCGTTGTCCGATCCGTCAGCGTCTGCATTGGCCGACGCATCGGCCAATGCATGTGACACCTAGATCATTGCGGACGCGTGTTTGGATTTCGAAGACTCATACAATGCGCAAGGCCGACAAGCGCGTCGCCTGGATCCAGATCTGGCGCCAGATAAGGCGTTCCACCACCTACGACCACGAACTTGCCTTTTGGATAATCCGTTCCTGTAAAGATAGCGGCCCCGGAAGGGTCTTGACCGCTGCTTCTCTCTAGATCGCTCCATAACGGACGCACGGCGACGGGTCTCAATCCCGATCTCGCCAAGTTTATATTGCTGTCAAGAATATCCACCAGTTCGACAATCATCCCGTTGGGAAGCCCGGTCGCACCAGCATCCGTAACCTCTGCGCGCAAGAGCGCGCCTTGCACCGCCTCGGATATGACGTCCTCTACATTGTCCGCCGGCCTTGCTTTGATGGCGCATACAACGACTTGCGTCAGCAGCGTCGACAAAGATTGCAAACCGAGCTCCGAGAGCAGCCGCTCACTCTTGTCGCGACGATCGCGACCGCTCGCAGCCACGCGTGACAAAGCATCGGTGATTTCTCGATGGTTCTGAGATTTCTCGGCGCCCTCTCCGCTTCGCCTAAATCGTGTACTCGGCTCTGGCCAGAATGATGAACTTATTCCGCTTGTTCTGAAATATGCCCCGGCGCTAGGGTGAACCCAGCCCCAAACGTCTTTGTCGGCAGCGCCCTCCACCCGCTCTTCCAAATCGTAAGCAACGGTCAGAGATCTGAGTTTATGGCACAAAGCTGCGATCTCTCCTCGTCTTGCGTCAAAGTTGCGGGTGAGCGCCGCCCAGCTGGCATGGACATCCCTCGTTGTGTCGTCGGCTGATGCAGCATCAAGAGATCGACCTGCTTCACAATAACCTGGCGTTCCACGCTGCTGCGTAAGGCTCTCTTCAATCCTGTCAAAGAGATCCAAAGACCCCGCCAACGCTCCGAACTCAGACACCACCTCTTCTATTTGGGGTCGAATACTTGTCCCTCCCGTAGGCAAGCCAAAATGCTCGTCGGCCTTCATCTCTCGCAGAAGGTGATGGGCGCTGACGTAGCGCGGCGGACTCCTGTCAACGATCGCTTCAAGACGCGAAAGCAGCAGGTCAAACACTTCGTCCAGCGCTTCTGGATCGCAAGCATCAAGAGCCAATGATTGTTCAAGCAAGCCCTGCCATTGCTGTGGAACCAGATCTCGGCGCCGGGTGCGAAGAATGGGTATGATTGGAATGGCCAATTCGCGGGCGAGTTCAATTTCCGCCTGCACCTGCCTCGATTCAACCGCTTGCGGTGAAACCACGAAAATCAACGCATGCGCATAGCCAATGGCGTCGTGCACATTTCTTTGCGTGGGCTCGGCGCTTTCATAGGCAGTGTCCCACCAGGTCGAAAACCCGAAGCGCTCAAGAACTGCCGCGATCTGGCGAACAAAGAACTCATCTGCGCGGGCGTAGGTGATGAACGTATGCATCTGTTAAGCCCCCCCTTTGTCGGAGGTGTCATTGCTTGCATTCTGGCCGACTGAGCTTTCCCAGCCCAACACCATATTGGTGTGGAATGTCACCATCAGCGCATGCAGCAGCTCTGTCGGATGCAGGATCTTCAGGTTTGGGCGGACAATTTCTTCTTCGAGCAGCCCGTAGCTGAGCATTGCCTCGACAAGGCGATGGGCGCGCCCTTCAAACGTGCCTGGATCGCTAAAGTCACCCTCCTTCTGCGCGATCTCTTGCAGGCGGCGCGCGAGCGACTGTTTGCTCAGCGGACGCTTGCGCTTACCGCCCGCGCATTCGAGTTCCTCACCGCTCACGAATTTTGAGGTGAGCCAAATTTCAGAGATTGCGTCGAAGGCGTTGAGGTCGAGGAGTTTGTCGAGATGGCTTTTGCGGACGTCCGCTTCGGTGCGCTTGGGATCGGGCGGCGCATAGCGCCTGTAACGGGGCGCGATCCGTTCGCGGATCAAGAGCCGCCAATGCTGGGCGCTACAGCGTTGCAGCGCGTTGAAACGCACGGCGGTGATATGCTCGGGGCGAACCAGGCTCCGTACCGGTGCGATCGTCAGGGCCGGCTCGATCGAGCCTTTTTCCATGGTCATAGGCAAGCCGCTCGGCGTCTTTGTGGACATGCCCCAGAAGAACACGGAACGCACCTGGATCGCCAGTGTGCGATAAATCACTCTATAAAATGATGGATGAAAATGTGCGCCGCGGACTCAGCGATGATAAGGCTCACAGCCAACGCCGTCGCCGTCTCGGTCGAGATGTGCGCCATAGCCGGCTTGACCGCGGCGCACGGGCGCTGCGCCGGCGGCGCGCGCTGCATCGCAATTTCGATACGGGCCTGATTGAGACCGGCCCGACGAAGGCGCAGGCGCGAAATAATCCGAAGTTTTCGCGAGCTGGCGTTCGCCCCCGCTTTGCCCGTTCAGGAGCATGAGCGCCGAAAGCGCAGCAACGCCAATCAGTGCGAAGGCGAGCGCGCGCGGCACACGCCGTCGGCCGAAGCGCCGAAAACGGTCGCGAACACTGCGCGCGCGCGCGCCCTTGATGACTTTCAGTCGCGGCCGGTTCTGATAGGGCGCCATTGGCGAATGGTATCAGCGTTCGGTTTACGCAAGATCAATCCACTCATGCTCTCGTTCCGAGCGCGCATCGGTCAGCCAGGGCCCCTCGTCCAAGCTAGCGCACCTGGGTCGCAGCGATGTCCGCTTCAACGCCTCTGCCAGTATTCTCGGACCTCATGGCCAAAACGGGCTATTTCGTTTTGTATTGGAGCTGGTTTGAAATGGCGCTGGGCGAGGCCATCAGCGACGCCCGCGCCCGGCTTGACGAAGAGGCCAGATCCGTTCGAGGAAATTTGGAAGAGCGCGTCAATTTATGGCATGCGCTCGTCACACGACTTCCGGAGAACAAAGATCGCGCCGCGCTTGCGGACGACCTTCGCGCCCAAGCGCTCGCGCTGCGCCGCGTCCGCAATGTAATCATCCACGGCTTGGCCGGAGGCGACGCTCGCTCTACGCTGGAGGGCGGAGCTCACATTCGCTGCGTCGTCGGCGGCTATGAAGCGCCCACTGGCGCGAGCGAGGTCTTCACGATGGACGATCTTCAGCTCTTCATAGACGGCGCAGATGCTTGCCGGCGCGGATGCGCCGATTTGCGTCGCTTCAATTTCGAAAGCTAAGCGCTGCATACTGCGCGCGGCGCGGCGCACTTGGTCAGGTAGCGGCTCGCATGTCCTTCAATAAAGCGAGCCGACGAGGCGAAGGCTGCGGCCGCGAGAGCGGCGGGATGTAAAGCGTGGATAATTGTGAAACTGTAGCCGTGTGTAGTTCGCGAAGCGGCAAGGCTTGTATCTTCGCCTCGGTTATCGGCAGCGTGGCGGCCTCATAGACAATCACGACATGATGCGGCGGGTAGTCCTCCAACAGCACCTTCACCAACACCGCCAACCTTCGCGCGTCGGGCGCCAACACGCGTAAAGTTAGCTCGCCAGCCACCGCGATCTGCCAAATGATAAGCACCGCCGTGGTGTCAATCTTTCGCGCGTTAACGATAAAGTCGGTAGCCTCATAACTCTGACACCCAAGTCTCCCCGGGTCGACGCCAAGGTCAGCGTAGAGGCAATCTTCCGCGGAGATGCCGGGCAATAAGTGCGCGTCGAACCCTTCCGCCCGAGCGCGGCGGACCGCTTCATGAGACGGCGTAACGAAGACGCCCGGGTGACCGTAGAAAACAGCGCAGACGCGTTTGGCGGCGCGGACGCCATCTAGGATCGCATCGGTCATCGCTTCGTATGTTTCGGTGCGCGTGCGGTCGCCGCCATAGAGCGGCTGCAAGGACACGATGTTAGCATTGAGCGTTCCAAGCCAATGCTCGGCGATGGGGTCGGGCACCACGGCAAAGACCACATCCGCTGCTTCAATCGCATCGCGCGCCTCTGGCGTGCACTGCTGCGCAAGCCGGATGCCTGTGCCGACAACGATCAATGACCCTCTCGCCATCCTTCAATCCGCTTTCGTTCAAGCTCGTCCGCCACGCCTATCCGAACACTCCGAGTTCGGCTTCGTCGATGATGTCGTCGAGGATCTCCTCGACGCTTTGGACAGCGCAGGACGGCGCCGGCCGCCTCCCGAGGGCGTCGAATACGACCTGAGACGCGGCGCGCAATTCGCTATGCGAACTTGCCTCCAGCACAACCCCAATGCGCTCCGCGTGACGGCGGGCGCCATTTTGGAGCTCAAATCTGGCCAACGCCACCAAACCATCCGCCAGCAACGGATACATGCTGAGCGGCAAGGCCAAGCGTAGACCGTCGACCAGGCTTGTTCTTGCCTCATCGATTTCACCAAGAGCGGCCAAATCCTGACCGATTTCGAGAAGAGCTTGCGCTTGCGGCCGCAAGTCCCCGACATCAATCGCCAGCTCAAGCGCTTCGCGATGATATAGCAAAGCCGCGGCAGGATCGCCCATCTGTCGCGACAACGACCCAAGGCGGCGGAGAACCGACGCGCGGACCTGGGGCACCGTGCCTGCAGTATCGAAACGCAGCGCTTTATCGTAGTTGATCTTAGCTGCGCCTTGGCGTCCCTCACGAAGCGCCAGATCGCCTGCCAACATTTGCGCGGCCAGAATACCAATGGTGTTGCCGACTTGACGACTTAATCGAAAGGCCCGCTTGATTCCCATTGCCGCCTCATCCCTTTCGCCATGAGCGAAATGCAACAGCGCCAAGCTCGTCGTCACATAAGACGCAATCAAATCACCGCCCACACGCGACGACAGAGCAAGCGATCGCTCGTAGTGTCGCCGCGCCAATGGATAATTGCCACGCGCGTGTTCGATGAGCCCCATGGCATGGCGTGCAAAGGCGCGCGCCGAGGTCTCTCCACGCGCTCGATATACGCCTAACGCCTCCTTTTCCGCGGCTTCGACGTCTGAAAGACTGAATTGAGCAACCGCAAGGACGCTGCGAAGAAGCGGCCGCGTCTTCGCAGCCTTGGTCTCACAGCTGAAAAACGCGACGCACTCACGGATGAGGGACCGCTGGTTCAAAAAGTGATAGAGCGGCATCACCGCTTTGCGAACTTGATCCGAGCCCACGGCATTCGCGTGCAGCCATGCAGCGCGGATATCGGCGAAGTTCGCTTGCAATTGATCCAGCGCCGCGTCGTGGAGGCTGGGCGAAGCCTCGATCGCCTTCGCCATCACCATCTCCAGATAATGGTTCGCATGGTTGCGAAGAGTCGCCAACTCTTCGCCAGGCTGTTCGGCGAGCTTTTCACGCGCATAGGCGCGGATCAAAGGATGGATTGAAAATCTGTGCTGGGCGTCCTCATCCAGGAGACTCTTGTCTGCCAGCGCCCCGTAAGTCCGCAAGTCCACGTCGGCCACGCGATTGGCGGCAGCCCAATCGAAGGATCCCGAGAACACCGAAAGACGCGCTAATGCCGACTGTTGACTCGCGCTGAGCAAACGCCACGATCCTTCGAACACCCCTCGTAGCGTTTGACCGGCGTCGTCGGACAAGAAAGTGTGATCGCTCCTGAGCTGCTCACACATGTCGTCCAGAGAGAGCAAGCGGCTCCATCGCGCAACCAGACGCAGCGCCAGCGGCGATCCGTCGACGAGACGGCATATCTCAAGAAAGGCGCCGATTTTCTCGGGGCCAATCTCTTGCTCGGCGCCGTGCGCCGCGACTTCGTGGACGAACAATTTATAGGCGGGTGAAGCCAGCCCATCCGCAACACTGTCGGCAAACGGCAGACCCGCCAAACGGTACCGGCTTTCATGCGCCGTTCGAAGCGGCTCGCGGCTGGTCGCAAGAAGCGTAAGACGCCCGCACGCGAGCGCCAACTCATCAATGAACCCTGCTTGACCAGCGATGGCGTCCGCATTGTCGAGCACCAGCAATGTGGTTCTGTCTCGCAAGTAGCCAATGAGCTGCGTCTCTCGCCGCCCGTTCCCATGAAAGGGAAACCGCAGCGCGACGCCGATTGCCGAGACAAGATCTAACTCGCTGGCGACGGTGTCGAGCGGCACGTAGACGACCGGCCGAGCGTGCGCGAGTTCAGCCGCGATTTCGACCGCGAGGCGCGTCTTTCCAGCCCCGCCTGGACCAACGATGGTCAAGAGCCGCGCCTTGGCAAGGCGCTCTTTGACCTCTGCGCTCTCTCGCTCGCGCCCAATGAAGGGGCCAAGCGCGCGCGGCAGGTCGGTGGCCTGAATGGAGTGCGAGCGAAGCGGGGGAAATTGCGTCTTCACCAGCGATGGATGCACGAGGCCGGAAAGGCGCAGCGGTTCTTGGATGCCCTGGAAGTGACACACGCCGAGATCGACGAAGTTGGTCCCCGCAGGCGCCTCGTAGGTCGCGATCGCTTCGCCGCTCACGACGATCTGGCCGCCCCAGCCGCTAGCCATGATCCGCGCGGCCCGATTCACTGACGGCTGGTCAACGGCCTCATTGTCCAAAGACCGGCCGACATGCACGCCCAGCCTGATGTCGAGCCCGCCGACGCCGCTCCAATCCTCTCGCTGCATGGCAAGCTGAATGTCCAGCGCGCATTGCAGCGGATTACCAGAGTAGAAAATAGCAAACACGCCATCGCCGGCGCGGTCATGAATAGTGCCGCCGCACCTGGCTATGTGATCGTCGATGATCGCGCTCAGCCGCGCCACGGCTTCGCGCATTCTTTCGGGCGCTCTCTCCCAGCGCTCGATGCTGCCTTCTATGTCCGAAAACAGATATCCAACCGGCATCGCGCGCACATTCCCAGGCTATCGGCGCCGACATCACGGAGAGGTCGGCGCGACAGCGCAAATCTACTCGTCACAAGGCAGCTTGGCCGTGACAATACCGGAGAACAGGCCGACGCCGCCTGCCCGAACTATGACTGCGTCTAAATTGCCGGAGCGCAGCGAGGTCTTTTGATCATCGTCCAGCCCGAAGGCCGTCATGATCGCCTCTCTATCTCTGGCGTATGCCCGCTGAAGCGTGAGATTTTCGCCCAACGCCACCAATAATTCCATCAGTCGGTTCTGCATTTCAACCTCTCCCTCCAATTCAAAAACGAAGCCTGATCTCATCCAAGCTGGGGCTTCGACCCCAAGACGACGCAACACCCCCTCAGCCGAATTGATTGCGCCTTCCACCCATCCCTGCCGCTGCGAGTACGCTTCGCCGCATATGAACAAATCGCGTGCTGGACTTGGCCGACGGATCTTCGGGATGACGTCCCAGCTGTGGCGGTTTGGGGCCCAGTCATGCCAACCGCCGCCGTAAGGGTCTTTGCCCCAATCGACATAGAGCGCTGCGCTCGGGTCGGGCGTTTCAACTCCATGCATCGCGGTCAATTGGCGCCGCGCCGCCGCCACCATCGCCTTCGAACACCGCGTCTGCGCCCGATCCTGCGGGCGCGTCGCGGGATTGTCGTAGGTGTTGGCGTCAATCGCTAAAACCGACCAGAACGATGTCGCGACATCGTCGGTAAAGGCCGCCATCAGCATGGAAGGCCCCGGCGCTTTCGGCGGACCGTAGTAGAAGCACTGCCGCATTGGGAGGTCGGTGTAAGATTGTCTGACAACCAGGACCTCATCGTTTCGTTCGATGAGCGACTTATCCCACCAAGGTTCCTGGAAGGTCATGAAGATCTTGCACGCAGGCCAAGAGAGAACGGAGTCAAGATTCTCTTGAAACTCGTTTGGATTGTCGAAGAGCGCAGGATCGTAATCAATGCTCTTCAACGCTCGCCGCGGCAGCGCCAAGATCACCTTGGATACTGTCTCGGTCTTCTCCTGCTTTTGCTCTCCAACTTCGAACCGCAATTTGAAGCCGTTTCCATCACCTCGAACCTCTCGCAGCACATGATGCATTTGCTCGGTGACTTGCCCTTCGAGCTTCGCGCGCGCGAGCAATTGCAAAGGCACCTGCTGAAAACCGCCTCCTAATTGATAATAGGTCTGCGGCTCTGCATTGCGCACCATCGTCCAGACGCATTCGACGGCGTTTACGTTCCGCAGCATTGATCCAATGCCGGTTGTCGCAAGCAGCAGGTCGTATGCTTCGTTGCTTACTTTATCGCTCAGAACATTCCAAAAACCGCATTCTTTAAGCGGACGCTTGTCCGGATGATTGAGCTTGCGAATGAACTCGAATGTCTTCTCCGGCGCCGCCGCGTAGAATGGCCACAATCCAGCGAGACCGGGCACGATCCGCTTGAGTGCGAGGCCGAGCAGCGTATCGGGCGCCTTCTTCTTCTCTTTATCTTGAAGCTGGTATGGGATCTTGTCTGGCTCCTCGGTGAAGCTCCCTTCCGTGAGGCGAACGCCACGCAGGTAGTAATGCAGGTTCGACCGATCTACCCGACGCAAATTCGGCTTGAGCCCGAGATGGTCGACCAGTTTGAAGAGGTGTTCGTGCTTGTCGCTGATGTGCATGCCGCCCAGTTCAGCAGGCGGCAAACCCTTTACGCCGTCGAGCGGCACGGACCACAATCGGCCGCCAATGCGATCGCTCGCTTCGAAAAGCTGGATGTCCCAGTCCGGATATTTTTGAGCCAGTCTGTAAGCGCAATAGCAGCCTGAGACTCCACCCCCGACGATCGCCACGCGCATCTGGCGCACTCCCCGCACTATCGTTATTAATAGCGCCGCGCCGACACAATGCGAATGAAATCTGAGCGCGCGTCGCGAACGATCAAACGCCGCGCGCGAAACTGGGCGCCGCCCCGCATGAGAGCGTGTGCGGCCTAACGGAGCATGAGGCATTGGCGCCAACCGGAGGAGCGGACGTCGAGAGCGGATGGAGGCGTTACGGCGCCGTTGTGATCCTCGCCCTTGTGCTTTTGCTCAATCACACCGACCGCCTGATACTCGGCATTCTCGTCGAGCCCATTCGGCGCGAATTTCAGCTGACGGATGGCCAGATTGGATTTCTCGTCGGACCGGCCTTCGCTTTGATTTATGCCGTCTTCGTTCTTCCCATCGCTCGCCTCGCTGATCGACACAGCCGCGTTAAGATCATCACCGTCTGTCTCCTAATCTGGAGTACAGCCACCGCGGCGTTCGGGCTCGCCGAGGGCTTTGCCGCGCTCTTGCTGGCGAGGATGGTCCTGGGAAGCGCCGAAGCCGGCGGAATCGCGCCGTCCATGTCGGTCGTGTCGGACCTGTTTTCGGCCCGCCATCGCGCGACCGCAATGTCGGTATTTGGCCTGGGCGCGTCCGCTAGCGTTTTGCTTGCACCGCTTCTAGGTGGCGCTCTGGTCTCGCTTGTCGGCTGGCGCTGGACATTTGGGATTATGGGGCTCGCGGGCATCCCCATCGCGTTGTTGCTCATCGCATTTGTGCGTGAACCTCAACGCGGCCGGGTAGACGGCCTCACGACGCCCGGCGCCGTAGTGCCCGTTACGTCGTCACTCTACCGCCTGTTCCGCCGCCCAAGCTATGCGCTCCTCGTTCTTGGGTTTGTTCTGTCGGCCTTCGCGCAGTTCGCGATGTTCCTGTGGCTGCCAGCCTTCTTTCAACGAAGCTACGGCCTTGAGCCAGCGGAGCTGGGCGCAAAGCTCGCGCTCTTTCAGGGCTTGCCGTTGTTGGCCGGGAATATTCTCGGAGGTGTTCTGGCGGATTTTCTGGCGCGACGCGACAAACGTTGGCTCGCTCGGATGATGATGCTCGGCTCGGCGGTCGCCGCGCCGGCTGCTGCAATACTCTTTGCCGTCCGCAGCGAAACCGTCGCCTTTGCAATTCTGGCCGCGCCATCACTGGTGCAAGGGCTTTCGATCGGAGCCGGCTATGCACTGGTCCAAAATTTGGCCGCAGTGCACTCGCGCGCCACATCAAGCGCCGTATTGGCGTTGTGCGTCACGGTCGTCGGCGTTGGTCTGGGCCCCTTCACACTTGGCATGTTGAGCCAGCACCTCTCGGCCGAATTTGGTCCCGAATCCCTGCGTTACGCATTCTTCTTGGTCTGCCCCATCTTTGCCGCAGCGGCGCTTTCCTTCGGCATGATCGCTCGATTTCTAGAGAGGGATTTTGAGGACGCACGCCAAGACCACCCCTAAGCGACGCCGGAACTAAAGCACATGCGGAGAATCCCCCGTGCAAAAGCACACATCGACGCCTGACCTATCGAGGTGATGACGTACGTGAGCAGACAATGAATCTGTGTCTCTGAAAACCTGAGGAAGCAAAGCGTGTTCGGAGGCAGGTATGGTTCTATATTTAGAAGTGTCGCTTCTCCACGCCGAAAGCACGAGCATCAATCGGGTTCGCAGACCCAGCCGCGAAGAAATCGTGAGCACCATTGTCGATCATTGCGTGCGGCTGGTCGCCCAGAAGGTCAACGGCACGATCGATGACCTATCGCAGAGAGACTTCAATAGCGACGGCATGACCGTGCACCTGACCGTCGGCGCCGAGACCCACGCCGACGAGACGATCGAACTCAGTGTGCTCGAACGCTCGCTAGAAACGAACCTTCAGTCTCACTTTGGATGGAAGCGGGCCGCGATATCAGTACAGATCGAGGTCGACACCGCGCCAGCGGCATGGCGTGATTGGAGCTCACGTTCTCGCGCAGCCCTCAATGTTGGCGCCATGTCGCCAGGCGCCGCAACGGAGCCGCTGGTCAGCCTTCGCACACAACCAAGAACTAGCTGATCTACCGCGCCTGCGGCTCGTCGCGAAACCGCGGCAGGTCACAAGTGCTAGCCCGCTCCACCATAAGCGCGCCCTCGCCCGCTACGCCCGCACGCGAACCAGAAAACCTGCCGAGACTGATGCTGGGACGGCGGAGTGAACGAGCATCAGCGTTGTTGAGACAGGATCCGGGGTGAGCGTCGCGTGCGGGCGCCTCCGCGGGGGGAGCCTCACTAACTTAGAGCTCTTTGCCGGCGTCTGTTTGCCCCAGTCGGGGGATGCGTACGAAGAAATCGCTGATCCTCATTGTGCGAGCGTCCAGCGCACAAGCGAGCGCACGCTTCAGATCAATGCAAGATCGTGGCGCGAGACTTCGACCGGCACCTTTTGGCCCATCATCGTCAGCAGAATGCGCACACGTTCCGGTCCGCTCGCCTGTTCGACGCTTGCGAACTGATCGGCAAACGGTCCGCGGATGAGACGAACCCGGTCGCCGCAGCTTAAGTCAACGGCGCCAATGCGGCGCAGCGCCCCGTCCGTGTCGATGAGCGCAACCAAGGCTTCGACCAAGCCCTCCGGGGCCGCGAGCGGGCGCCCAGACGCTTTGACAATCTGAATGACGCCAGTGGTGCCATCGATGGGCCGCCAGCGATCGCACTCAAGATCAAGACGCACGAACAAATAGCCCGGAAAGAACGCCGTGCGCTCGGTGCGGATTTTGCGCGCATGCCGAATGCTGCGCCACGTGCTTGGCAGAAACGTCGCATACGCCTGACGTTTCAGGTGCTGCTCAGCCACGAGCTCACGCCCGGCCTGGGTCTGCACCAAGAACCAACGACCGGCGGTGGGGTCGGCGGCGCTCAAATAAAGCCCCGCCCCGACACCAGCACCAGCAGCGTGCGCCCGATAATCTCGATGTCGAACCAGCCTGAACGCACCCGCGCGTAAAACGCGTCAAGGCGGGCTTTCTTGCGCGGCGATACCAGATTGCGGCCGCGCACTTGCGCAAGTCCGCTCATGCCCGGGCGCATCGCCAAAGTTTCTGGATAGTCTTGGCGCGCAAGCTGACCTGGATCGCTGGGCAGCAGCGGACGCGGGCCAATCAAGCTCATGTCGCCGCGCATCACTGAGATGAGCTGCGGCAATTCATCTAAGCTCGTGCGCCGCAAGAACCGGCCCACGGGCGTTATGTAAGTGTCGGCGTTCTCCAGCGCCTCGCGCGGCCGCTGCGGAGCGGCAGCCTGCATGGTGCGAAACTTCGGCATCATGAAAATGCGGCCGTTCCGCCCGCTGCGCGGCGACCAGTACACGCCAGGCCCCCGGCTGCTGGCGCGCACCGCGCACCAAATCAAGCCAAGCAACGGCGCCAGCACAACAAAGGCGACCGCCGCGAGCGTAAAGTCAAAAACCCGCTTGCGCGCGGACACGGCACGCAAGGCCGCCGGCGCCACACGCGAGACCATTGCAACTGGCGTCGCGCCTCGCGCCGGCGCGGCGGCGCGCACGCGCGCGTCCAAAATCCGTGGAGCCGTTCCTACGCCCATTTCCCCACACCTCACTGGGGAAAACTCTAAAGTTGGGCTCTAATATTATCAATGTGATATTAATCTTACCGCTAATTTGGCGGTCGATTTTTAGTGAGACGCCCTAATGCGCGGCACGCATGCTGTGATCGCCGTCACTTTGGCTCCCGCCAGCGCGGCGACCGCGACAGACAAGCGATCGAGGCGGCGCGCATGATGCGCAGCATCGCGCGCGCGCCGCAAAAGCCAGCGCGGCGCGCGCCTTTCACCAAGACTTACGAGTGGTAGTAATTTTTGGCGTAAGAATAATAGAGACTGTCGCCATAGGCGCCGCCGCGACCGGGTCTGCGCGGATCGACGTAGTTGAGGACAAGGCCTGCGACAGTCGCCCCGGCATTGCGGATTTCACGCATCGCGGTTTTGACTGCGGCGGCGGGCGTCTTGTCGCTTCGCACCACAAACAGCGTCAGATCTGCGTGCGTCGCCACGGTGCGCGTCTCGGCAATGGCCAAAACCGGCGCGCAATCGAGGATCACGAGGTCATAATTGGTGCGAAGATCTTCCATCAATCGGTTCATTGCCTGCGAGGCAAACACGTCTTGAGGCATAAAGCGCGATGATGGGGCCGGCAGAATGTGAGCGCCGCTGGCCTGGTCTTGGACAATGGTCGTGCGCCAATCGGTGTCGCCGCTCAGCACTTGCAGCAAACCGGCGCTCGGTCGTCCGCCAACTTCGGTCGTCAAGGAGTGGCGACGTAAATCGCAATCGACCAGCACCACTCTTTGCCCCGACATTGCGGCAATACGCGCAAGGCAAAGCGACATGGTCGTCTTGCCCTCGTTCGGCACCGCCGAAGTGACGGCAAGGACGCGCATTTTGTTGTCGAGGCGCGCATGCATCAAAGAGGTGCGCAACACCCGTAGCGACTCGGCGAAGGCCGACGCCGGCTTTTCAACCAGGTAATCGCCCGGATTGTGCCTGTGCGCCGGCAGACCACGGAAATCGCGCGGACTGAGCAGCGGCACCGAGGCGACTGCAGGCGCGCCCACCTTCCGCTCTGCTTCATCAGCGCTCGAGATCGAGGCATCGAGTGTCTCGATCAAGAACGCAAGTCCAGCACCCGCGAGACCCGCCAACAGCACCGCCATCAACAGCGCCGACATCATATTGGGTTTGCTCGGCCCCGCAGGCGCGACGCCTGGTGAAACTATGCGCGAGGTTGCGGTTGGCAATTCGCCCTGATTGGCGACCTCGTGCGAACGCTGCAGAAAGTTCTCGTGCACCGTGCGCGCCGCCGAGGCTTCGCGTAGCAATTCGCGATAGCGGATCACGGCTTCATTATTGTTGTCGCGTGCGCCGGCGACGCCCCCGAAGCTGCCCTGCAACGTGCCGAGCCGCGCGCGCGCCACATCCACTTCGTTCTGCAGATTGGCGGTGATGCGCCGGATTTCGTCATTGATGCGCGCACGCACGTTGTCGAGTTCGGTTTCAGCGGTCAGCACGGTCGGGTGCTCGGCTGAGTAGCGCTGACGCAATTCAGCCACACGCTGAGCGATGTCGGACTCCCGTCCCCGCAGCTCGGTGATGGTCGGCGAATTCAGCGCGGTTGCGATCGATTCCGCCGAACCGCCGCTGCGCACCAATTCCTGCACTTGGCGCAAGCGCGCTTCCTTCTCGGCCACGTCGGCGCGAGACTGCACCAGCATGGTCTGCACTTCTGCGGTTTGCGGCGCCTGGTTCTCGGTGCCGCCAGCGGCGACTGAAAGGCCGTTCTCCTGGCGAAAGGCCTCGGCTGCCCGTTCGCGGGCCTGCACCTGACCGCGCAATTCATCAAGCCGCTCAGACAGCCACGAATTGGCGCGCTGCGACGCCTCAAACCGCGCCTCGGTCTGACTCTCCAGATAGATCTGCACGTATTGATTGACCAGCTCGGCGGCGCGACGCGGATCGCGCGAGTCGAGTGACACTTCGATGCCATAGCTGAGGCCGCGGCGACGCACGCTGATCGCTTCGTTGACGGCGCGGGCGATGGCGTCTTGGCGAGCCGTCTCGGCGCCCGGCTGCACCGGGCCGGCAAACATCTGGCGCAACGGCGCAAGCGCTTGATCGAGCAAACCCGGCGGGCGCAGATCGCCGTTCCATTCCGGATCCTCGATCAGATTGGCGGCGACGACGAGCCGCTGACTGAGTTGCAGCGAACGCAGAACCTCGATCTCTGAATCCACTGCCGCCGAACTGGGCGCGGCGTTCTCGATCATCTGTTCTTGCGCGATCACCTGCTCGCGACCGGGATTGACCATCACCAAAGCGGTCGCGGTGTAGATTTTCGGACTGAGCAGCGTGAATGTCATCACGCCGGCGAAGACCAAAAGCCCCGCCGCAGCCATCAACCGCCAACGGCGCAGCGCCATCGCCCAGAGATTTTTGATCGCAGCGCCCTGGTCCTCGTCGAACTCATGGGGCGGCTCGCGCAACTCTTCGTCGCCGCGCCTAATCGAAACCACGTTCATGCCTGCCCGCTCTTTTTAAAGGCGTCCCTGCCTTAACGGCGCAGCTTAATCCCGAGAACCGCGCGATTGATATCGTATTCTCTTCCCAACTGCAGCCCGCTCGAACTCTGTTCGTAATGACCGACTTCAAAGAAGAGCGCTGCGCCCCGGTTCATCAGATAATCGCCAGTGAACACGGCGCCCCAACGTGTGTCTTCACGATCGATGCCGCTATAATCATCGAAGCTATAATCGCTGCGCAGACCGAAAATGATGTTGCGTCGCCATTCATAGTCGATCGAGAAGCTGGCATTGTTGGCGATGTAGCTCGACGCCCCGAATGCGCCAGCGTCGGCGACTTCCCGCGAGGCGGCAAACGTCACCGTCACCAAGTCATCTGGGAACCATTCGACTTGGCTGCGCACTGCAAGCCCGTTGGTTTCACCGACGCTCGGATCGTCATAACTTTGGCTGAGATACCCAACGCCGATCTGTCCGCGCACCAAGCGGCTGAGGTCAAAATCGGCCCCGACCAGAACTTCGTGACCTTCAGAATCGCGGTTCACGACGACGTCCGGCGGATCAAGATCGTAGTCGCGCTGATTGGCGCCGACAGCAATGAAGAGCGCCGTCATCGGGCTGATCGCATAATCGGCGCGCAGGCCCAATTCGAGCACGCTGCGATCGCGGTCGTCCTGATCAACCGGTGCATTGTTGAAAAGAAAGCCGTCTTCGAAGTCGAACTGAGCGTAGCGCGCCTCACCCGAAACCCGCAGGCGATTGAACGCCTTCACGAAGCCGAGATTGCCGCTGGAGCGGGCGTATTCGATCGGTTCGCGCAGCGGCAAAGCCGTTGGCGAACTCGAGAGCGGCTCGGTCATGCTCCCATATTCGGCGCCGCCGAACAGATAGAAGTCCCGGTAGACATCGAGCCGCGCGTCGAGGCCGCCGATAATGTCGGTGGTGTCGTTGTCGTCGAACTCAGAATAAAAGCGCGACGGCGCTTCTAGCCGGAAGTTCAGTGCATGATTGCTCCATTGCGACTCCACGTTGAGGCTGGGCGTCACGTGGGTGATGAAGTCCTCTTCGGGATCGACATTTGTCGCAAAAACATTGTCGTTGTACTCGCCGGCGACAGTGAGCTCCGGGTTGGCCATGAAGCTGCCAACGCGGATGCCGACGGAATCATATTCCGGCCGGGCCCGCCCTCGCACGCTCACATTGCGATCGCGAGAGAAGTTGTCGCCGTCCTGCGCCATAGCCGGCTGCGGGTCCACAATCCCCCATCCCAATGTCGCGGCCAAAACCGCGAACGAGAGTTCGATCTTCTTCTTCATTCCCCCACGCTCGGCGGACCGCGCTACGGTCCGCCGCCTTTTTCAATACTGTCGACCGGGATTAGTTGGTGTAACCGCTGCCGCCGCCGCCGCCTGGCGCGCCAACGCCGCCAGAGCCGAAGGCTTGTCCAGGCGCACCGCCCGCGGGCACGCTGCCGGTGGCGCCATAAGATTGAAGCGCGAGCTGGGCGATCTCTGACGCCTCAGCCAGAGCTTCTTGCACTTCCGGACGTGCGAGTGTGGCGCGCGCTTGCGCCAAGCCGGTGGCATCGCCGCCAACCATCGCGTCCAATTGCTCGCCGCGGCGGAGCAAACGCAAGGATTCAACGATGACGCGCAAATCCGCGCCGCGCGTGGCGCGCGTGATCGCCGACAAAACCGCTTCCTTGTCGCCAATCGGCGCCTGCGCCATTTCGTCGAGGATAGAACCCGCGAGCGCAGCGCCCGGTGAGGCGTCTTCGCTGGGGATCGAAGCCAGCGCTTGAGGCGCAGCCATCAGTCCAACGGTCAAGGTGGCGAGCGCCACGGCGAGCTTGCGAAACAACATAAAGGGCCCCCTTCATTCCAACACGGGCATGGTGAAGGGTTAGCGGCCCTCGGGGAAAAGTCGAGCCTAAGTTTAGCTAATATCGCCTAAGACAGGCCCTGCGGCAGGGGCAACACACCTTTGGTCACCGAAACCCGAGACCGTGAGCGTCTAGAAGCGACGTTCCTGGATACGCACCGTGTCGCCCGGCAAGACAGGCGTTGTGCTGGTAAGGCCGTACTCGCGCTCCGCCAGTTCATCTGCGTGCTTGATGTACACCCGGCGCGTGTCGGCCCGATAGCTGAAGCCGCCCGCCGTGGCGACCGCGTTCATGACGTTAAGCCCCGCCGAATAGGGGTAAGTGCCAGGGTTCTCCACCTCACCCAAGATGAAGAAGGGCCGGTAATTCATCACCTCGACGCTGATATTGGGCTGCAACACGTATCGACGCAGCGAGCCGCGCAAGGATTCGGTCAGTTCGCCAAGCGTCTTGCCCTGCACCGGGTGATCGCCAATCAAAGGGTACGAGACCATGCCATTGGTGCCGACCACGAATTCGCCGGTCAGCTCTGGCTCGCCGAAGACGCTGATGCGCAGCCGGTCGCCAGGCCCGAGCCGATAATCCTCCACCTGAACCTGCGGCAGCGGCGCTGCCAGGTCAGCGCGGGCGACGCCGGGACCGCCGCAGGCAGCCACACAGAGCGAAAGTACAAGCGCCGCCAACCCCCGGCAAAGCCAATCCAACCAGCCCATACGCGATCCCCCAGCCAAGACATGCGCCCGCTTATCTAAGCTGGCGTCACTAAGCTTAGCCATGCCAGCGCTTAGGCTTCAAGGAAATCAACCCGATCCGCCTCGAGCCGAACAGCGCTTAGGCGACCAGAATAATAAGCGCCCGTGTCTACGCCGACACGACGTTTGTCACTATAGGGCTGGTCGGTTGGGGTGTGGCCGTGCACGACGCACTGATCGAGGCGCTTTTGATCGTTGAGGAAACGCCGTCGGATCCAAAACAGATCCGCATCGCTCTGACCAGCGAGGTCCTTGCTGGGATCGACGCCGGCGTGGACGAAGAGATAGTCGCCTATTGAGACGAAGCGTTCGAGCCGCGCAAGAAACGCCCGGTGCAGCGCTGGCAATACTTGGACGAAGGCGTCGCGCGCAGCGACTAACTCGTCAGCGCCGGCCCCGATCGTCGGCATCACGGCGCACTTGTAGGACGCCAAGGTCTCAAGCCCGCCATGCGAGAGCCAAGCACGATGCGCGACCGGATCGGCCATGAACGCCAGCATCGCGGCTTCATGGTTGCCCTTCAAGAAGCGACGCTCAAAGCCCTCCGGCCGCCCCAGAAGCAAAAGCTCTATCACTTCAGCGCTATCGGGCCCACGGTCGATATAGTCGCCGAGGAAAACCACGACCGGCTTTGCGCCGCTTACGCGCGCATCATTCTCCAGCCGTTCGAACATGCGCGCCAAAAGATCGGCGCGGCCGTGAACATCGCCCACCGCATATCCGATACGACCGTCCGGAAAACGCCAGTCATCGCGCCGCTTGCCCATCTGCCACATGCCCCCAGTGTGCAGGCCGACGCGCCGACGCGCAACGCGCCAGATTTGATTGAAAGGCTTGCGCTCGACGCCGCCGCAAAGGCGCGCGTAAGCTCACCCTCCAGGAGAAGCCATGATCGCGCTCTTTCGACTTTTGGGCAGACTCAATGCCGGGGCGTTCGTCGTACTGGCGCTCATCTTCACCGCCCTCCTCACCGGCGGCGCCAACAGCGCCAGCGGCGCAGCGCTCTTGGCGTTGGCGCTGCTGGCATGCCTGATCGGCGTCGCCGCGCTCGCGCCCGGTCGGATCGATCGCGTGATCGGGGCCTATTGGCTGAGCTGCATTGCGGCGCTCGGTTTTATCGCTTGGGCGCTGGCGACAAGCGTCAGCGGCGCGTGGGGCGTTCTGCCGGCGCATCCGTTCTGGAGCGCACTGGGGCTTGATGCAGGCCAGTTATCGCTTTCACCTTATCGCTCTCTTGAGGGCTTGGCTGCGTTCATCGCACCTTGCGTAGCCTTTCTCCTGGGCGCCCTGGCGGCGCCGGATTCAAAGTCGCGCGATCAACTCGGGCGCTGGGCGGTCGCGCTCGCCTTGCTCTATTGCGTGATTGCGCTTGCCTTCTTCTTTAGCGCGCAGGCGCGCCCAGGCGGGCGGCTTGATCCATCGGCGAGCTCGGCCAACGCCGCCGCCACCACGTTTGGCCTGTTATTGGTTTTGACCATGATCATGCTGGTGCGCGCCGGCCGCGGTCGGCTCGCCGCGCCAATCAAGGCGCCGCCGAAATTGCATTGGGCGCGCTTTGCCTATGCCGCACCGCTTTCACTGGCGACGGCGATTTTGCTGTTTGCGGGCCTTCTCCTGACCGCCTCGCGCGGCGGCTTGGTCGCGACACTCGTTGCGCTTTTGGTCTTTAGCGCACTGATGGCGTTTGCCGCACTGAAAGACACAAAGGCAAGTCGCGGCATTGCCGCCGCGCCGCTGCTGGCGCTGGCTGTCGCCTTTGTCTTGATCTTTGCGCGTGGCGGTGAAGAAGTGTTGCGGCGCTTTGCGCTTTCAGGGACCGACGCCGAGGTCCGCGCTCAGCTTGCCGATGCGCACTTTGCAGCTTTCGCCGAGCGACCGCTCTTAGGGCACGGCCTCAACACCTATCACGAGCTCAACATATTAGCGCAAACCCCCGAAAATTGGCGCGCGCTTCACGGCACAGGCTCGGCGCACAACATTTTCATTCAGGCGCTTGAAGAGACCGGGCTCATCGGCTTGGCGCTGTTTGCATTGATGCTGGCGACGCCGTTGATCCGCGCTGGGCTGCGCGTCATTGGCCGAAGAAGCGGGGCCGAATGGGCGGCTGGCGTCCTCGCCATGACAACCCTCGTCTTTGTTCACGGCAGCGTCGACTTTGGCCTGCAGGTTCCTGCGCTGACGGCGCTCTTTGCCTTCCTACTAGGCGCCGGCGCCGCGCCGACGCGTGCATAATGCATTGTCGTCCTCAAACCGGACGAGACCGACGCGCGCCGGCGCCGCGTGCTCTTGCGTGCGCGCATCAGGCTTTGGCGCGGCGGGCGTGACCGGCGCGCTCTGCGTAGTCGGCGGCGCAGCAGTTTCAGTCGCGGCCGAAGCGGTCGCCGCAGGAGACTGCGCCAAGCGTGCATTCATCATTTGCTCAAAACTCAGCGGCGCGCGCGTTGTAAACTGCGCCTGGTGCGCAACCGCCCAGTCCGAAAGGCTCGCCCCGCGTTGACGCGAAATCCAAAGATAAGGCAATCGCGCCAGCGGCTGCGGCTCCCGGTACAAATTATCGAGCACATAATCACCTTCGCTGGTCTGCGCGATCAACACCGCGTGCAGGCCGACATTCGGCGCGTGTGCGACGGCGAGCGACAGCATGTCCGCCGACCAGCCCAGAGCGATCAGCCGGGCCCGCTTCTCCAGCGCATAATCTTCGCAATCGCCGCGCGCGCCTGGCCCGCCAGTGCTGAGCGGCATGCTCCACACCTCTTCCACGCCATGCCCGGCGCGGTCGGTCAGCGGTCGAATGGCGCGATTAATGTCTCGATTGACGGCGCGCAATTGCGCCAAACGCGCTGGCGTCAACGGCATCTCGGCGCGCCCTTCAAGCGCGCTCGCATCGATCGTGCTGACCCGCGTCAACACCATCGCTTCAAACACACTCGCCTGCTGCGCCTCGCGGCTCTGCAATGTCGCGCGCTGAAAGCTCGCAGCGCCCGTGGCTTCAACGCGCCCACGCAGCTCGTCACTGAACGCTGACACGCATTGATCGGGGTAGCGGGCGCAATAGGCGCGCGCACCGTCCGGCGCGGCGACCTGGGCGCCGGCGAGCAAACGCGCTGCGCCTGTCGGCGCCATCGGACTGGCGCACGCACCCGCCAATAAGCAAACCAGCAATATACGCACTGTTAACCCCACGCGATTATTTTGTGAGGCTAATATTAGCGCGTATGGCTTTAGGCTTTACGTAACGAACATAACTAATTGCCGTTAGCGCAAACAGCGTAAATGCTTGCTAATACTTCGGGCGCTTAGGTTCATGCTCTATCAAGCGACTCGGCGCATGCTGGTCATATGAAGCAAGCGCTGCTCTCATCCGCAGAGGCGCCGGTCATGGTCTTGCCGAAGGCCGCAATCTTGTGCGCAGCCTTCGCCGCCAGTCTCGTTTTGTGGTCGGGCCTTATCGTGCTCTCGCTTTGGTTGGCGCCGATCTGACCGTATTATTCACCGCCAAGGCGCCGCCAGCGCCGAGCAAAACGCCCAAAATGCTTGCAGCAGCATCTGCAGAACTCGCCTCACGGGTTGCGGTCAAGATCGGCTGAGCCCATTCGACACCGATCGCGACGCCGCTCAGCATGAGCACTGTAATGACCATGGCTGAGCGGCAGGCGCCCAGCATGAGAATAAACCCGCAGGCCCAGAACGCCGCCACATGCAGCTCCTTGTCATAGCCGTCAGGCAGCACCGGAAGACGCAACGTGTCGCTGAACGCAAAGACGCCAAGCGTGGCGACAGCGAACGCGCCTAGAGCCAGATAACCAAGCCGCACCGGCGAAATCCCCAAGCGAGCGCTCAAACCCTAACTCCTTTGGCTTATCCCCCGCTGCGTTAGCGCCAGGAAGCGCGCGCGCTTGGCTAATATTATGTCGCGCTGCAGAAGTTTAGATTAGATTGCCGACCGCGACGCAGGACGCACCCGCCAAGGAGAGGCCACGTGGCAACGAGCGAAGCGGGCGCCAGGATCTGTTTGGATTTCGGCACCTCCTATTCAAAGGCCAGCATCTTTCTCGCAGACGGCCCGCCGTGGCGCTCGACCCGCCCCTTACAGCTTGGGGCTGCGGCCGAGGCGGATACGCCCTGGCTTGCCCCCTCCGTCATGTTCGTGGACGGCGGACGCTTGCTGATCGGCCCGCCTGCATTCAGGGCCGCGGCGACACAGACCCGTAGCGGCCGCGAGGCGATCATTTCGTTCAAGACCGTCCTGGCGGCGCGCGATCTCGATGCTGCGCTCTCGCTCCAGGTTAAGCGCTCAATCGACCCGACAGGCTCGCTTAGTCACCGCGAAGCGCTGACGCTCTACCTTGCCTACCTTGATCGGTTGACACGCCATGCGATCGCCGCCGACGCGCGCTTGCCGGACGACGCTGCGCTGGCGCCGCGCCGCTACACCACGCCGATCTGGCGCCAACGCGAAGACGCTGATCGCGCCATCGGCAGATTGTTTGATGAGGCGGCCGCCGTATCCGAGCGATTGGGAGATGCGCTGATCCAGCGCGAGGGCGTTTCAATCGCACAGACCAAGGATGCACTGGCGCGCGCGGCGGCCACACTCGGCATCGGTCAATTGGAAACCGGCGTTTTCGAGGCCCACGCAGCAGCGGCTGCATACGGCGCCTGCAGGGAGGCGCCCGCGCAATGCTTTCTGCTCGTTGATATGGGCGCAGGAACGACCGACATCGCCGGTTTTGAGCACAGCGGCGGCGATCGTATTGTCATGTCGGAAATCATGGCTGCACGGCAAAGCTGCGGCTTGGCCGGCGATGAACTTGATCAGCTCGTTGTCGCAACGCTCGCTTCCAAGAAACGCTTACGCGACCCCGCTGCGGCGGACGCCCTCTTTCAAAGCCTCAAGCTCGGCGCGCGGGCATTAAAGCGGCAACTGTTCGAGACTGGCCAGTGTCGACACCAACAAGACGGCATGCACCTTAGTCTGTCTCGTCGCGAACTCACTGGACAGCGGGATTATCGGGCCCTCACGGCCGCTCTCGGCGAGATCATCGCCGCGAGCCTCGCCCCCGTGCGCGCGCGCGCACAAACCCTGGGCGCGCCGTCAATCACCATTCTCCTGGCGGGCGGCGGCGCCAACACCAGTCTGCTCAGCGACGCCGTACGGGCGGGCGCTGCGCGCGCTGGCGGCGGTGTTGAAATGCAGCTTGAGCGATTGGGCGTCGGTTGGCGTTTGCCGCCCAACTCCGACGCCAGCATGCAGAGCGCATTGCCCCAACTTGCTATTTCCATGGGCGGGGCGCTCGCAGAACTGGAGACTGTCGCCGATAAAGCGCTGGCCTAGACCTCGCCCGGCAAACCAAAGGGGAGCGGCTGTAGCGTGCTCGGCGTTGGACGCCCCCCTGGCGGCTGCGCCGCCGCTGGCGCCGGCGCCTTTGTCACGCCGATCAGATCTTCTATCCGATCAAATCGGGCGACGCGGACGCGACGCGGTTCAGCCAACATCGTTGTTTTCGGCCTCTGAAATGTCATCCCGAGAGCAAAGGCGCGCGGCGAATGATTGTCAAACATTGGATGGCCCCGCTTATCTGCTAAGCTGGTCCGATGTTGAAACGCCTTCTTCTTGTGCTCGGTTTTGGCGTCTTGGCCGGGTTTTGCGCAATCGCCTTCGAAGCCTCCGCCCAGACCTCGGTTGCGCTCGAACTCATTGAGCGCGCGCGCGTCAGCACCTCGCAACGCGTGCAAACGCAGCTCCTCACCCGAGCCGAACACACGCTGCAGAACAGCTGGGCGCGCCCGGTGCTGTGGCACGCGGGCGCCAGCGAGGCGCTGTCGGGCGCGTATTACGCGCATGGATTGGTCGCGCAAGACACCGCCCTGCTGCGCCAGAGCGCCAATTGGGCGGAGAACACCGTTCGGCTGGCGCCGGTGCAGCCGCATGCGTGGATTCGACTGGCGGCGCTCGACGAAGGCGGCATTGCAAACAGTTTGTGTCGCGTGACCGAATGCCTTGCGCACGCCTGGAGGGTGGCGCCCCTCCTCAACGGCGCTGGCGGATGTGAGCGCCTGAGAATTGCCTATCGCGTAGGCGCGCTAACCAGCGCCGATGCCCGCATTGACGCCTATGTCCAAACCCACCCGCGCCGCATCGCCGCCGCGTGCCTCGATTTTTTGCCGCCCGCAGAACTCTATGAGGCGCTCATGCGCGACGCGGTCTAGGCCGCGGCGCCCGCGGCGGCGGATCATCGCCGCCGCGGGCGAAGAGCCGCACAGGGGGAAGTTCGCGCCGCCCACTTTGGAAGGGGGGTGATCGGGGGCGCCGCAGCGGCTCTAGCGGCGAACATTACGCCGCTAATATTAGATAATAAAGTCAGGTCGCTTTTTGGGGCGCTATTTCGCCTTAGACGCCCTTGCCGACGGCGCGGGAGCTGAGCGCGACCAACCTACCTCGCCGCGCAATGACGCCTTCGCGCTTCATGCCGGAGAGCAAAGGGCGCAGGCTTTGCGCCGGTATTTTATGGTTCCATCGGCGTGCGACGGCGTCCAAGATTTCGCCGGTCTGGAGCCACGGCGGATCGCAATCGAGCAAAACGTCCATGACAAATTCTCGCTGACTGCCGGGGCGCTCGCTTTTTCGGCGGGGCGCCGGCGCGGGCGCTTGGCCGGGACGGCTTAAATTGGCGTACCGGCCAAGCACATTCTCCGCGGTCGCCAAATCGGCGTCCTCGCCACGCAGCAATTCGATCTCGCGCGCGATCTCTGCGCGCCGCGCGCGCAAGACGGCTAATGGATCACTTACCATCCGCCAATAAACCCGGAGATTAGAGCCAGAAAGAGCAAAATAATCCGCTTTCTTCCCAAACAAATTTGCCTGCAGGATTAGTTTGCCGGCAGTAACTACAAGGTGATGACGGGATGTGACCGCTTTTTACAGCCTGATGGAGCTCGCAGCCCACAAAACCTGGAGTTTGTAGAGCGCCGATACCAGAAACTGTGATATTTGTCACATCTAAAATTGGTTAATCGCTGAACACCAGCTTTAGACGATGCCGGGAGGCGCCATGATAATCTTGGCTTTGCCAAGCTTGGCCTTCTACATAAAATGGATGAGGTCCAAGCTCAATCGGAACTGACAGATGAACGCCGTCCGCAGCCCCGATCCCATGTCGGCCGCGCATGCGGCGCTGCAGGCTGCGGCGCTGAACCCGGATTTGTGGCCGCAAGCGTGCGAGACCGTCGGTCGCGTGCTTGGCGGGACGACGTTCGCTCTCTTGCGCATCGACGATGACGGCCCTGCGATGATCACGCCGCCGGGCCACGAGCGGCATCTGGAAACTTATATAAGCGGGGCCTGGGGGGAGCGCGATCTGCGCGCCGCGCGCAGCCTGACCGCTGCGCCAATGACGCTTATCTGCGATGACGACATCGTCGATCCACTGGAGCGTCAGACCTCTGACTTCTATCGAGGCTTCGCCGCCGCCGAGGACGTCCCTTTCACTCTAGGCTGGAGCTTTGAGGAAACCGGGCGGCGCTACTTCTTCACCAGCATGCGCTCGGCGGCGCAAGGCCCTGCCTCGACCGCTGATCGGGCGACGCTATCGGCGCTGATGGCGACGGCGACGGCGGCCGCGCGCATCTCGTGCGCGCTGCGACATGAGCGTCATGTGGGCGTCATGGCGGGACTGGAAGCTGTCGGCGACGCGGCGCTGGCGCTCGACGAGCGCGGACGCCTAGTGGCGCACACAACCGCTGCGGCTCCCCTGCTCGCACGCTATTTCACAACTCAATCCGGCGTGCTCGCCGGGCGCCAACCGGCGGCGGATGCAGCCCTCGGACGCGTGCGAAGGCGACTACAGAAGCCGGACGAGGAGAAAGCGCTGACGAGTTTTGTCGTCTCTGACGAAGCAAATACTGGACTGCTTTGCGTTCCGCTCCTGAACACTGGGCCAAGCCGAGATGTGTTTGCAGATGTCGCAGCCTTATTGCTGTTGCGCGATCTGAACGCTCAGCGACGCGATACGCCGCCGCTGCTGACGAAGCTCTTTGGTTTAACGACAGCTGAAAGTGAAGTCGCCTACGCCATTGCCTCGGGTTTATCGATCGCCGAAGTGTCCCATCGGCGCGGCGTCACCCCAGCGACGACCCGGACACTCCTCAGCGCCGCTTTTAGAAAAACCGGCGTCAATCGCCAAGGCGCGCTCGCGGCGCTGGTCGCGGGTCTTTCGTAAGAGGCGCTAAGCGACCGGTGAGTGCGCATAGCTAGCGCAGACTGACCCATCAACGTGGCGCGCCATTGCTTGGCAACGCCTTCAGAACGACACGCTGGCGCAAGGCCGGCGCGGCGTTGATGCGTCGGCGCACGTAAGCTCGCTGCAGCGTCGACGCGCGCCGCGAGCGATCCGCGAGCGCTGCCACCAAAGCTTCGAACTCGCCTTGCACGTCGCCGAGGACTTCCGCTTCCACTCTGCGCGCCGCCAGGAGACGTTCATCAGCATTCGTCGCGGCGCGGCGCAGTTCGAGATTAGCGCCTGCCTCAATCAAACCCATCACTGCCTGCACCGCTTCGGCATAGGGCTGCGTGCGCACGATACGCTTGAGCTCGGGCCCAGATGCGGCGCTCGGCAGCGCCAAACTCAAAAGTGCGCCGCGCCATTCGTAAAGCTGCGCCAGATCGAGCTCGGACCAGAGCGCCACTTCATAGGCCGAATGCCGTCCAGGACGCACAAGACGCTCCCACGTCAGCAGGCTCAGCGCTTGGCGGACCGGCATTGAACTTAAACCCAATGTGCGCGCCAAAGCTTCCACATCGAGACGGCTCTGCACCGGCAAAGCGCCGTCTAAAATCTCCTTTTTGATTTCTTCGTACGCGCGCTGCGCGGCGCTCGCATCGGGCGCCATTCTAGTCGCCGCTGGACGCCATGAGCGCCTTCAGCTCAGCCGCAATGTCTGGCGGCAGCGCGTCTCGGTGCGCGCCGCACGCTGCGGCGCCGCGAAGATATTGAACAGGATCTTGCCCCTCCCAGCCGCCCAAATTGGGTCGATGCATCTGATAGCCGATGAGCCGCTGCAACGGCTCTGGAAACTCTCGCGCAACCTCGGCGGGGTAAGCGAGAAACTGGTTCTCAGCCCTCGCGAGCCGCCGAATGTAGCGGAGAGATTTTCTCTTATTTCTCAGGCGTTTGAACCGCTTTTTCGATTGTAGTCGAAAGGCAGCGAAAGGCCCTGAATCATTCCCACTCGATCGTCCCCGGCGGCTTCGACGTGACGTCGTACACAACCCGGTTCACGCCGCGGACTTCATTGATAATGCGCGTCGCGGCGCGGCCGAGGAAATCCATCGAGTACGGATAAAAGTCCGCCGTCATGCCGTCAGTGCTCGTCACCGCCCGCAGCGCGCAGACATATTCGTACGTGCGATGATCGCCCATGACGCCGACTGTCTGCACCGGCAGCAGCACCGCGAACGCTTGCCAAATCTTATCATACAAACCGGCCTTGCGGATCTCATCGAGATACACAGCATCCGCCTCGCGCAGAATATCGAGCTTCTCGCGCGTGATCTGGCCCGGCACGCGGATCGCGAGCCCCGGCCCCGGAAACGGATGGCGCCCCACGAACGTCTCCGGCAACCCAAGCTCACGCCCCAGCGCGCGCACTTCATCCTTGAAGAGATCACGCAGCGGCTCGACCAGCGCCATCTTCATGTTTTCCGGCAAGCCGCCGACATTGTGGTGCGACTTGATCTTCACCGACGGCCCGCCGGTCGCCGACTTAGACTCGATCACATCCGGATAGAGCGTGCCCTGCGCCAGAAAGTCAGCGCCGCCGACCGAGTCCGCCTTCGCGTCGAACACATCGATGAATAATTTCCCGATCGTCGTCCGCTTCAGTTCCGGATCGCTGACGCCTTCGAGCGCATTCAAGAAAAGTTCGCTCTCCTCGGCATGGATCAGCGGAATATTGTAGTGATCGCGGAACAGCTTCACGACCTGCTCGGACTCGCCCTTCCGCATCAGCCCGTGATCGACATAAACGCACGTCAGCTGATCGCCGATCGCTTCATGGATCAGCACCGCCGCCACGCTTGAATCGACGCCGCCCGAAAGCCCGCAAATCACACGTCCCTTGCCGACCTGCGCGCGGATGCGCGCGATCGCTTCTTCCTTGAACGCCGCCATGCTCCAATCGCCGCGCATGCCGGCGATGCGATGGGTGAAATTCTTCAACAGCTTTGCGCCATCGGGCGTGTGCACGACTTCCGGGTGAAACATCGTCGTATAGAAGCGGCGCTTCTCATCAACCGCGATCGCGAACGGCGCGTTCTCACTGGTGGCGATGACTTCAAAGCCCTCCGCCAATTTCGTCACGCGGTCGCCGTGGCTCATCCACACCGGATAGCGCCCGCCCACATCCCACACGCCTTCGAACAGAGGCGATGGCTTCTTCACCTCGACATCGGCGCGCCCGAACTCACGCGCGTGCCCGCCTTCGACAACGCCGCCAAGCTGCACCGTCATCGTCTGCTGGCCGTAGCAAATCGCCAGGATCGGCACGCCGAGCTTGAACGCTTCATCCGGCGCGCGGGGCGATGCGCCCTCCATGACGCTGGCCGGCCCGCCCGAGAAGATCACCGCCTTCGGCGCGAACGCCTTCAAGAACGCGCCGTCGACTTTGTTGAACGGGTGGATTTCGCAATAGACGCCGTTCTCGCGCACGCGCCGGGCGATCAGCTGCGTAACCTGCGAGCCGAAATCGATGATCAGAACGCGTTCGTGGTGGCCGGCGGAGGCGGTGGGGGCGCTGGGCGCTTCGCTCGATTTGTCCATGGCCTGAAATGGAGTGCGTTGCCCGAGGCGTCAATTCTGCGCGCGTGCATAGCCACACGCCGCGCACGCTGGGGTCAGAGACGGCCATTTTTCTGCAGCCCAGCTCTTGCGAATAGCTCGCAACAACCTAGCTCCTATCCATGCGCCTAGCTCTGAAAACCGGCTCCTACTCCCTGATGCACTTCCTGGTTGCAATCGCGGTCACGTTCGCGATCACCCAGGACTGGCGCGCCGCCCTGGCCGTCGGCCTGATCGAACCCGCCGTCCAGACCGTCGCCTACTTCTTCCACGACCGCTTCTGGTCCCGCCTCGAAGCGCGGGAAGCTGCGTTGGCCCAGGCTAGCGCCGACCGGTAGCCAGCACCCGCTCCAGTTGCGCCCTCGTCCCCAGACGTTAAGCTTCGTTAACGAACTCGGGGGAGCGTGTGATGACGGTTAGCGCAGAGGGCATCGACCTACCGAGCGACGAGCGAGTACACCGTCCTTTGCGGGTTGATTGGACCTTCGTGGGTTCGATCACCGGTGCCGTCGTGGCGGTTGGTGCCGCGATGTTGGCAATACTTGCGGACCGAGTGGATCCGTTCCTTTCACGATCCGCCCAACAGACGATCGGTTACGTTGCGTTTGGGTACGCCGTACTCGTTCCCCTCTTCCTAAGCTGGCGCCACGCCATCGCTGACGGTCGCCTTCCTGTCCGCAACGGAGAGGAGCCAAGGTATGAGCACGTCAGCGGTTGGAGCGCGGTGCTCCTTATCGCAGTTGTTGCATTGATAAGCTGGCTGGTCTGGTGGGCCGCAGGAAGCGACGACGCCAATCGAAAGATCAGCGCACTCTGGGGTACAGGAGTGGTGAGCGGACTATCGATCGCATTCGTAGCAGTCGCAGCTGCCCCCCTCGTACCACGCATCATTCGCAACCTAGGATTCGAAAGCGCTTCGACTGCGGTGGCGTCTGTGCTCAACAAGCCAATTGATTGGCTTGGAAGTTGCTTGAGCGTAATCGACAGTGCGCTGGTTTTCGCTGTTGCTACCGCTGCCGGCACCACTCGCACCAATACGATTGTTCGTTACACAATCCTGCTCTCCCTCGTCGGCACTTGCGCTGCCCTAGGGTACTACTGGCCCGCCCCGTGGGCTTTTGTCCCAATTGCCTGGGGATTTGTGCTTGCTTTCTCAATTTCGAGACGCTGGGCCTGGATAGAGCAAGACCGCGAACTGGCGATGCTAAATCCAGCGCTGTCACAAGCTCACATCAGAGTAGGCTTCGCTCAAAACCTTCGTGATGAAGCGCTGGTGTCGTTCTTGTCGATGTTTCTGTTGGTGCCGCTGGCGCTCCGGCAAGCACAGTTGATGGAGGGCGATGGATTATTCACGCTCGCACAAGGGGCAGACATTCACTCGATTGAGCTTTGGATCAGTTTCTACGGAACCGAACTCGCAAAAGCCGTCCCGTTCGTGGATTGGGCAGAGGTCTACCACGTCGAAGGCAACGCCGATGTCAGCGCACAAACGGACCTAGCAAGGCATGTCGTTTTCGCAACGCGTGTACTCATCGACCTAGTCTTCCTCGCCGCTCTACTTCAGGCGATCTCTACTGCTTCTCGCGACGGGCAGCAGCGCGATCTATTCTACCGAAAGCGAGCGATCCGAAGGCTTGATCCGTTCACGGAGCCAGAAGCATTGCGCGCGTTAGTAAGAAAAGACGCTAACGGCTCGTGGGAAGCTAACGAGGAGCGTTTTGAGGCCTTTCCAGACTACGACATGAATCGACTGGTTGAACTCTCCACCAATAGCGACGAGCGAATTCGCACCGCAGCAGAACTGTTGCGCACGCGGCAGGGTGCCGACAACGACCCGCATTATCGCCTCAGCTCTGAGGCAGCGAAAAGACCGGGCAGCTCTGCAGCAATTGACACGCTGATTAGCGAGATCGAGCAAGCCGGCCCAACTCGAAACCTTTACCAACTCGATTTGGCGCGAAGGCGCCTGCTCGGCCAGACGGAGATGGCAAACTCTCGTCGATCGATATTGAGGTTAATCGCCAGCGCTCCGAGCTCAGCGGAACGGACGCTAGCTTTGGTATCCGCCCTTGTCGGAGAGAATCGCGAGCCGGTGTTTCATGCTCGCCTCGTAGCGCTTGAGACTCTGGCCACGGTCGCCGGCACGAACCTCAAGGCGCGCGCAGCTGTCAGACATGCCGCTGATCATGATGGCGCCTCCGCGTTGAAGGCGCGCGCCAGAGAAATTCTGATCATGAACCCCGAAACGCCCGACTAACGGGTCGCAAAAAAAGCTTATCCTACACCCCCAACACCGCGCTTATACTTCGTCATCCCTCGCACGGGAGGTTCATCTGGCTAGCCGAGCCGAGCGAGCGCGGGGGATGCGATTGAGCGTGAAGGTGCTGTCCGTAACGCGTCCGGCTACCCGGAAGCGGCGGCGTGAAACCAGAGGGGGCGCCCTCGACGTGAACGCTGCA
>JAWXAM010000014.1:0-3067 GCA_034439495.1 Terricaulis sp.
ACGTATCCGTACGCCGAGGGCCGCAGGTCAGGCGGCTTTTGCGCGGATGACTTGCGCGAGCGGCTTCCAGTTCCACGGGAGAAGCGCGGCGAGATCGGACATCGGATGGTCGCCGATGCGGGCGAGCACGTCGGCGAGCCACGTGAGCGGATCCACGCCGTTCAGCTTTGCGGTGTAGATGAGTGAGTAGACGATCGCTGCGCGCTCGCCGCCTCGGTCCGATCCCGCGAAGAGCCAGGCTTTTCTGCCCAGCGCCACGGCGCGCACCGAGCGTTCCGCTGCATTGTTGCTGATGCAGATACGCCCGTCGTCGATGAAGCGGGCGAAAGCGTCCCAGCGCGTCAGCATGTAGTTGAGCGCCTTGCCGATGTGGGATTTGCCTGAGATGCGAGCCCGCTGTTGCTTCATCCATAGATGAAGCGCGGCGACCAGAGGCTTCACCCGATCCTGGCGCACCGCGCGGCGCGTGTCGGCGACGGCGCCGTTGATCTCCCGCTCGATCGCGAAGATTTCGTCGATGCGTCTGACCGCCTCCAGCGCGATCGGCGAGATGATGACGCCGGGGTCGCGCGCCTTGGCGGCGATATCGGCCAGGACAAAGAACTTTCTTCTGCCGTGCGCCCAGCACGCGGCTTCGGTCAGCGGACGCGGGTTTCGCGCGGCCTTGTAGAGTTCGTTGTAGCCGGAAAACGCGTCGGCCTGGAAAATGCCGGCATAAGACGCGAGATGCGTCCGTGGATGTTCGCCGCGCCGGTCGCGCGAAAAATAGTAGACTGCCGCCGGCGGTTCCGGACCGCCAAACGGCTTGTCATCGCGCACATAGGTCCACAGCCGCGCGGTGATTGTCTTGTTTTTCGCGAGCAGCGGCACGGTCGTGTCGTCGCCGTGGAGGCGTTCGGCGGCGAAAACATGCGCCTCGATCAGCGCGTGGAGCGGGCGCAGCACCGCGACCGCCGAGCCTACGTGATCGGCCAGCGTCGACAGCGACAGCTCGACGCCTTCGCGGGCAAACTCGTCCGACTGGCGATTGAGCGGCTGATGCAGGGCGTATTTGTCGTACAGGATCATCGCCAGCACGCTGGCGCCGACATGGCCGCGAGGGATCACGTGAAAAGGCGCCGGTGGCTGGGAAATTTTCTCGCAGTCCCGGCAGGTGAATTTCTCCCGGACAGTCTGCACCACCCGCAGTTGGCGCGGGATCGCCTCCAGCGTCTCGGTGACGTCCTCGCCGAGTTTGGCGAGCCTGGACGAGCCACAGCACGCGCACGCTGTCGGCCCCGGCACGACGACCCGCTCACGCGGCAGGTGGTCGGGAAACGGCTTGCGCACCGGATTGCGGCGCGCGTGCGCCGGCACGATCGTCGCGCCGGGCGCGGACTGATCGCTTTCGGCAGCGCGTTCGTCCTCGGCGCGGTCCGCCTCTATGTCCCCCAGGTGCAGTTCCATCTGATCGATGAGATGTTGCGAGCGCTCGGAGGTCTGGCCGAATTTGTCGCGCCGCAATTTCTGGATTTCGATTTTTAGCGTCTCGATCATCGCGTAGGCGCCGGACATCTCGCGCGCCGATTTGGCCTCGGCGGCGGCGAGATCGGCTTCGCGCGCGATGACCAGAAGTTTCAGCGCTTCGATGTCGTCGGGGAGATCGGCTCTCGTCACGACGCGAGAAGATCACACTTCGCCGGCCTTGTGGCGCCCCCGCGCGCGGAGTGATTCAATCGGCCGCAGCTATCCCGCCGCGTTCGGCCGCCAGGTCTCGCGCGGCGCTCGCCAGTCGAGCGCCTCCAGCAGCATCGCCAGTTGCGCTGGCGTGATCTGATGGCCGCCGTCGCTGGCGGTGGGCCACTGGAAGCGGCCTTTCTCCAGCCGCTTGGCAAACAGGCATCCGCCTTGCCCGTCGTGCCAGATCGCCTTGATCAGATCGCCGCGTTTGCCGCGAAACACAAAGAGATGCCCGCTGTTGGGATCGACGCGCAGCGTTTCCTGGATTTGCAGGCTGAGCCCGTTGAATCCGCGGCGCATGTCGGTCCGCCCCAGCGCCAGCCAGATCTTCGTGCCCGCCGGAAACTGGATCATCGACGCGCGAGCGCCTTCAAAATCGCCGCCACCAGATCGGTGTTCGCCGCGCCGCTGATTCTCACCCGCGCGCCTCCCGCCAACTCCACCTCGATTGTGCACGACGTGTCGGCGTGCGCGGCCCCGCGATCGGCGACAACAACCGACAGGAAACCGGCTGGCTCGACCACCCGCTTTTCGCCGGTGGGGAAACCCAGCTCGTCGCGCAACCGCTTGCGCCACGAGAACGCCAAGCTCGGGCTGACGCCGCGCCGCCGCGCCACGCCACTTACCGACGCGCCCGGCGCGAACGTCTCCAGCACCAGCGCGCGCTTTGCCGCGTCGCTCCAGCGCTGGCGGGCGCCGACGGTCACAAACTCCATCCGCCGCACTGGGCTGATGATCTCGTCGCTAGGCGTATCACTAGTCATACGACTAGGCGTGACGCCCTCGCGCCGTTCTCACAAGACGGCCTTCGGCGTGGGAATACGGATCGACTGCATGGGAGGCAGTTGAACAGGTGCAGGGCTTTTGACTGAAAGTGCCGGCAACGTGGCCGCGGCGTCCGCCCGTCGCGATGATTGCAGCGGCCTTTTGGTTTTAGCCGCACGCCCGGCGGTTCAGCGCTCTGCGTGGTGAGCGCTGCGCTCTGGTGAGGGTTTGGCAAGCGCACAGCGCGCGCTGAGCTCGATCCGAACCAAGAGTGAGGCCAGAGTCAGGGTCGCGTCGACGTGACCTTCGGCCAAGAGGGTCGTCTCGATGTCTCGCCAAGTCGCGTAACGGCCCTTATTGGCCAATTGTCTAGCGTAGCGACGTATGCGATCGCGGCGTTCTCGTTCTCTGAGTGGCATCCATTACACCTGTAGATGCAGACTAGGTGCGGACTTCGCTCATTATTGGGCGCGACGGGGTCATTGCGCCGCCAAATGAGGCGACACGCTGCCAGATTTGTCAGAGTGCCGTAGCTATGTGCGCCCGCTCACGCATCCCATTTGGGCTGACGTTTGGCGATGAA
>JAWXAM010000015.1:0-32443 GCA_034439495.1 Terricaulis sp.
AAACCCAGATCGCGGCGCTGACAGTGACCCAAATCGGCGGCCTCTCGACCGGCCAACTCGGCGCGATGACAACGGAGCAAGCGACCGCCCTCGCCGGCACGCAGTTGGCGGCCCTTGGCGACACGCAGATCAAGGCGATGACAGCGACCAATCTCTCGGCGCTGGAAGCCACGCAGTTCGCGGCACTGACCGCCACGCAGATCAACTCGCTAACCAACACCCAAATCGCAGCGCTTTCCAGCGTCGACGTCGGCGAGATGGCTACAACCCAAGTAGCGGCGCTCAACGCGACGCAAGTGCGCACGCTGAACGAAACCACGTTCGGCGCCCTGGTTGAGACGCAAGTCGCCGCCCTCACCGCCACGCAAGTCGCCGCAATCAGCGCCACCAATGTCGCGGCGCTGGCGGAAACGCAGCTTGCCGCACTCACGACGACGCAGATCAGCGCCATGAACGCCTCGCAATTGCGTGCGCTCACCACTGAAAGCCTATCGGCGCTGACCGGCACACAAATGGCCGCGATGAACGTCACGCAAGTCAAAGCGCTGACCAACACGCAGATTGATGCGCTAACCGCCGCCGATGTCGCGGAATTCACGGTGACGCAACTCAGCGCGCTGACGTCAAGCCAGATCGGCGCCCTCACGGCGACGAACGTGGAAGACCTCGCCGCCACGCAGATTGCCGCCTTCTCCACCACGCAGATGAACCGCTTCGGCACTGAAGCGCTCTCGGCATTCAGCAGTACGCAAGTCGGCGCAATGAGCACGGCGCAAGTCAGCCGCCTCTCGGCCACTCAGATCGGCGCGCTCTCAGAAACCGACATGGGCGAGCTGACTACCGCCCAACTCGGCGCCTTCGCCAAGACACAGATCGCAGCACTGAACGCCACCAACATTGCCGGCCTGACCGAAACGCAGTTGGCAGCGCTTTCCACAACCCAGGTTCAGAGCTTCTCGCTCACCAACCTGCAGGCCTTCGCGGACACCCAAGTCGCCGCACTGACGACGACACAAGTCGCTTCCCTCGCCTCGAACCAGCTCGACGGCTTGAACGAAACCGATATGGCGAAGTTTACCGCCACCCAGGTCGGCGCGTTGACGGCCACGCAAATCAAGCGCCTCAGCGCGACCGCAGTCTCGGCGTTGGATGAGACGCAAGTGGCGGCGCTCAACGCGACGCAAGTCGGCGCACTCACCACGCAGCAGATCACGGCGCTTAGCGCCGCTGACCTCGCCGAACTGACCGCGACACAGATCGGCCAATTGGCGACGGCCCAAATCGGCGCTCTGACCACGACAAACATCGCGGAGATCACCGCCGACCAAATCGCGGCGCTGAAAACAACGCAGGTCGCGGCGCTTTCGACCACGAACCTTGCGGCGCTTAACGAAACTCAGCTGCAAGCCCTGGCCGCAACGCATGTGGCGGCGCTTTCCACGCAGCAAGCAGCGGCGCTGACTGAAACCAACATCGCCGCCCTCGCCTCAACACAGACCGCAGCGCTCACCAGCGCGCAAATCGCGGCACTCTCACTCGACGCAGCAAAAGCGCTGACCGACGAGCAGATGGGCGCCTTTAACGCGACTCAAATCCGATCGTTCTCCAGCTCGCAGATCGCTGCGTTTGAAGCCGGCGATGTCGGCGAGATGACCGAGACTCAAGTCGCGGCGATGACCACGACGCAAGTCGGTGCGCTTTCGGCAACCGGCTTCAGCGCCCTCGCCGATACGCAGATCGCGGCCATGACCGTCGGCCAGATGCAATCGGTGTCGGTCACCAAGATCGCGTCATTGGATGAAACTCAGGCGGCGGCGCTGACGACGGCGCAGATCGCTGGCCTCTCGACCAGCCAAGTGCGTGCACTGAACGAAACCAATCTCTCTGCGCTCGACGCCGCACAGGTCGGGGCGATCTCCACGACGCAGGTAGCGTCGCTCACCAACACCCAGATCGCAGCGCTTAACGAAACTGATGTGGCTGAGCTGACGGCAACACAGATCGCCGCGTTGACGACCGCGCAGGTCGCCGCCCTCACCGAAACGACAATCGGCGACTTCACAGAAACTCAGGTTGCAGCGCTGACCGCGACACAGGTCGCAGCGCTTTCAGCCACGAACGTCTCCGCGCTGGACGCGACGCAAGTGGAAGCCCTGACGGCGACACAAGTTGCCGCGCTGACGACGGCACAGATCAACGCCCTCGACGAAACGGATATCGGCGAATTCACCGCACCGCAGATCGCGGCGATGACGACGACGCAGGTACAGACTATTTCGGCGACCAACCTCGCCGCCTTCGCCGACACCCAGATCGCTGCGCTGACCGCGACGCAAATCTCGTCGATCGCCTCGACCAAGCTAGCCTCGCTCGATACGACACAGGTTGCGGCGATGACCACAGCGCAGGTTGCGGCGCTCTCGGCCACGCAATTGCGCGCCTTCTCGACCGACAACCTCTCGGCCCTGGATGCAACCCAAGTAGGCGCACTCACCGCAACCCAAGTCCGCGCCCTCACCGCGACGCAAGTGAACGCCTTCAACAGCACCGACATCGGTGAGTTCACTGAAACGCAAATCGCCGCCCTCGCGACGACCCAGGTGCAGAACCTCACGACTGATGTAGTCGGCGCCCTCTCTGATGCGCAGGTCGCTGCCCTTCTCGATACGCAGATCAAGGCGCTCTCAGCCACCAATGTCTCGGCACTGAGCGACACCCAAGTCGCGGCAATGACGACGGCCCAGGTCTCCGCCCTGACGACGACACAGATCGCCGGCCTCGACGAGACTGACATCGGTGAACTGGCGGCCACGCAGATCGCCGCACTTAACACGACGCAGATCAAGGCGCTCTCGGCCACCAATGTCGGCGCTCTCTCGGAAGCTCAGGTGCAAGCGCTGACCGGCGCGCAAGTCGCGGCGATGTCGATTACCAACATCGCGGCGCTCGACGCAACCCAACTTGGGGCCTTCTCCGCGACGCAGCTCGGCGCACTCGCCGCGACACAAGTCGCAGCGCTCTCGACCACCAGCTTCGCGGCGCTGGACTCCGATCAAGTCGCGGCGCTCAGCACGACGCAAGCACGGGCACTGACGGTTACGCAAATTGGCGCTTTGGCCGCCGCTGATGTCGCCGAGTTCACCGAAACGCAGATCGCTTCGCTGAACACCACGCAGGTAGCAGCGCTGTCCGACACCAACGTGACCGCGCTGGCGGACACCCAAATTGCAGCGTTCACAACCTCGCAAGTGGCCAAGCTGACCACAACGGCACTCGCCGCGCTCGACGCAAACCAAGTCGCCGCTCTCTCCACCACGCAGGTGAAGGCGATTTCGGCCACGCAGATGACGGCGCTCGGCGCGGATGACGTCGGCGAGTTCACTGACACGCAAATCGCGGCGCTGACCTCAACGCAGATCCAGGCCTGGTCGAACACGGTGATCAGCGATCTGGCGACGACGCGCTGGGCGGCGCTGGACGTGACCCAGATCCCGTCCTTCACGGCCACGCAACTGGATCACCTGTCGACGACCAACATCCAGGCGCTCAACGCGACGCAGCTCTACGCCTTCACCTCGACGCAGATCGCCAGCCTCGACGGCGATCAGATCGAGGCCTATCTCGGCGCGGTCTAAACGCCGCGCCTGAGACTGCGCCGTTAAGGCCCTGACAACCCAAATCGCGGAAGCGTCCGCGCGCGCGCCCGCATGAGATCATTCGCGAGCCGGAACGGTGCGCGCCCGCTCGCCAGGGTCGCGTTTCGATGCAGCAGAACCTGCTTGTGCAATCCTTGCAGCGCGCGACCACGGGCGAGCTTTCGTTCAACGAATTGATCGCCGCCGCGCAGCAGCTGTCGGCCAGCGGCCAGCCGGAGCACGCCCGCCAACTCTATCAAGTCTGGATCGCGATGAACGGGAGCCATCCGCTGCTCTTCATTGCGCAGTTCAATTGCTCGACGATTTGCCAGCTGCTTGGCGATGATGTCGGCGCGGAATCGCTGCTGCGCGCGGCCCTGGCGGTGAACTCGACCTTTGCGCCGGCGGCGATCAATCTCGGCAGCGCCATGGAACGCCGCGGCGCCGTGCGCGAAGCGGTTGAGATATGGCGCGACAGCGTCGAGAAAATGGGCGCCATCACCGGCGACACGATCGAGTACAAGATCACGCTGCTGAAACAGATCAGCCGCGTGTTGAGCGACGCGCATCAGCAGGAGGCCGCGGAAGGCACTTTGCTGCAATGCCTCGACTTGCGCGCCGATCAGCGCGATGTGCTGGAGCAATACGGCGCGGTGCGGCTGGCGCAATGCAAATGGCCGATCGCCGACGTACCGGCGAAGATTTCGCGGCGCGACTTCGTTTCGCGCTTCCATCCCCTCTCGGCCTGCGCTTACGCCGATGACCCGCTGCTGCAATTGGCGATCGCCCACGAATACACAGAACAGATCGCGCCGCTCGCGAGCATCAACACACGCTTCGACCGCCGCGACGCGCCAGTCGCGCCCGGCGGGCGGCGCCTGCGCATCGGCTACGTCTCATCGGATCTGCGCACGCATGCGGTTGGCTACCTGATGGCGCAATTGTTCGAAACGCACGACCGGGGCGCGGTCGAGGTTTTCGTCTATTACATCGGCATTCCCGCCGACGACGCGATCGCGGAGCGGATCAAATCCGACGCCGAACATTGGACCAATCTCCGCGGCGTGAGTGACGATGACGCCGCCGCCCAGATCGCCGCTGACGAGATCGATATCCTCATCGACGTCAATGGCCACACGCGCGAAGCACGGCTGGGCATTTTCGCACGCCGGCCTGCGCCGATCCAAGTGAACTGGCTCGGCTATCCAGGCACGATGGGCTCGCCCTATCACCACTACATTATCGGCGACGACTGGGTGATCCCGGCGGACGCCGAAGTGCATTATTCTGAACGGGTGCTGCGCCTGCCCTGTTATCAGCCGAATGATCGCAAGCGCATTGTCGCCGAAAAGCGCATGACACGCGCCGAGGCGGGCCTGCCGGACGATGCGTTCGTGTTCTGCAGCTTCAATGCGGCGCATAAAGTCACGCGCTATTCGTTCGAGCGGTGGATGCAAATCCTGGCGCGCACGCCCAACAGCGTGCTGTGGTTGCTCGATTACAACGTCGAGACCAACACGCGCCTGCGCGAAGAAGCGCAGAAGCTGGGCGTGGCGCCGGAACGGCTGGTATTTGCTCCGAAGATCGCCAACGCCCATCACCTCGCCCGCTATCCGCTGGCCGATCTCTTCCTCGACACCGTGCCGTACGGCGCGCATACAACAGCCTCGGACGCGTTGTGGATGGGCGTGCCAGTGATCACGTATTCGGGCCGCTGCTTTGCGGCGCGAGTCTGCGGCAGCCTCGTGCGAGCGGCCGGTCTGCCGGAGTTGGTCACAGATACACCGGAAGCTTTCGTCGAGCGCGCCATCGCGCTCGCCACCGCCGATCGCCTAAGCCTGCACAGCTATCGCGAGCGGCTCATTGCTGGCCGCGATACCTGCACGCTGTTCGATATCGGATTGCTGACGCGCAGCCTGGAAGCGCTCTACGCCGATATGGCGGCGTCGCACCGCGCTGGCGTGCGAATCCGCCCCAATCTGCGCAATCTCGACGCCTATCACGACATCGGCACGCGGTTCGATCACGACGCGATCGAGATCGGCGTCCAGCAGGATTACCATGGAATCTATCGGCAGAAGCTGGCGGAGCGGCACGCGCAGCGACCGATGCAGGCGGACGGACGCCTCTGGACGGAGGAGGATGCAGCCGCAGGCGCTGTAGCCTGGACGCAGCTAAGCGCTGAGCGCGCCGCTTAAAGCGCCGGTGCAGCCGTCTCGCGCGCGGCGAGACCTTCCATCATGGTACGGTTGATGTCGATCAGCGGTTCGACATCAGCGCCTTCACGCATCACCGCGCTCGAATAGCGCGCCACCCACAGCGCGAGTGATATGATCTGCGCGCGCAGCCCCATAGGCAAAGCGTTCTCTTTGGCCGAGCAATCCGCCGAAAGCAGATTCCAAAGCCTGCGATTGGCGTCGAGAACTTCCGCCACCGAAGCCGGGGGAAGCTCGGCGTCCTTGATCCGAACAAGCCCGGCCGTTACTTGGCCAAAGGCACGGTACTCGAGTTCTCTGGGATTTTCAGCCTGCGTGGCTGCGCGCTGGTACGCTTTGATCGACATCCGTTAACCCCAGCCGCTCGGCCTCATAGGTGATGAGTTTCCGGCAGCGCATCAACGCTCGGTAATATTCGCCGCCCATTACTTCTTTGGAAACGCCAATGCATTCTGTGAGCACGGCTGGGTCGCGGACGGCGCCCATGAACTCGGCCAGGCGGGCCGCGAACTCCGTATAGGCTTTGTCCCTGCCCTGGTCGTCCAGGTACATGAGCATGATCGGGAAGTAGATCCGCTTGGCCGGCGTATCGGCTTCGTCGGGCTGCATGATGTCTTTCTCACGCAGCACAGAAGCCTTGTTTTGCAGCACCAAGGCGGCGCGACGGTCGCCGTTTTGAACAACGGCCCCGTTGACGACGAACTTCTCGCCAGGACGCAACGACAATTTGAGCGGCATTCGGCCCTCCTCCCGATTCTGGGAGTCCATCGGCGTTAACGTTTGCAGCGCAGCGGTTAACGAGATGTTGCGAAGGGCGCCGCGCACGTTATTGCTGGTGCGAAACACTGGGAGCACAAATGCGGTTCGAGGGCACCAAAGACTATGTCGCTACGGAAGACCTGAAGGTCGCCGTCAATGCGGCGATCACGCTGGAGCGCCCGCTCCTGGTCAAAGGCGAGCCCGGCACCGGCAAGACCATGCTGGCGATCGAGGTGGCCAAGGCGTTGGACGCGCCACTGATCGAATGGCACATCAAGTCGACCACCAAGGCGGTGCAAGGGCTCTACGAATACGACGCGGTCATGCGCTTGCGCGACTCGCAGCTGGGCGACACGCGCTCGAGCGACATCGCCAACTACATCAAGCGCGGCAAACTCTGGGAGGCGTTCGAGAGCCCGGTCCGCCCGCTTCTGCTGATCGACGAGATCGACAAAGCCGACATCGAATTCCCGAACGATCTTCTCCAAGAACTCGATCGCATGGAGTTCTACGTCTACGAACTCGACCGCACCATCAAAGCCAAGGTGCGCCCGATCATCATGATCACCTCGAACAACGAGAAGGAATTGCCGGACGCGTTCCTGCGTCGCTGCTTCTTCCACTACATCCGCTTCCCGGACGACGAGACGATGCGCCAGATCGTGGAGAGCCACTATCCGGGCGTGAAAACGCGCCTCGTGAACGAGGCGCTGAAAATCTTCTACGATATGCGCAAGGTGCCGGGGCTGAAGAAGAAGCCAAGCACCAGCGAATTGCTCGACTGGCTAAAGCTGCTGCTCACGGACGACATCGATCCGGAAACGCTAAAGACCCGCGATCCGTCCAAGCTTATTCCGCCCATGCACGGCGCGCTGTTAAAAAACGAAGCCGACGTCATGCTGTTCGAGCGGCTCGCGTTCCTAGCGCGACGCGAACAACGGGGCGACGGGCACTGATGCTGCGCGCCGCCCTCCTCGCGTTCGCGCTCTTAGCCGCGCCGGCCTTCGCTGATCCGCCGGAAGGCGAGCTCACCGCCGCCCCCGGCTCGATCGCCACGGGCATGATCGAGCAAGCGGACGCGAACGGCGTGTTCGACATCGTTCACAATGGCCAAGTCAGCGTGCGCCACACCGCCAGCGGCCTGCGCTGCGATTTCGAGCGCGACGGCGCAGGCGGCCGCCTCGCACTGTTCCCGGGTCTGCCGCGCGGCGATGATGTCGCCTGCGACTTCGACTACGACAATTTCGATGTGACACTCTACGCCTCGCGCTACCCCGGCCCACCGCCTCTCGATGGATTGCTAGCCGGCTCGGCGCAGGCCATCCGCCACGTCTACCCGGACGCGCGCGCGGTCGAGCCCGCCTATGACGTTGATACCCAAGGCATGCCACCGCACCGCGCGGCGCGCTTCCTCCTTACTAAGGATGGCATCCGGTATTTCTCGAGCGTCCACATAGCGCAGGTCGGCGAATGGACCATCAAGCAAAGATACTCCGCACCAGCCGAGACCGCCGATGCCGCACGACAAGCCGATCTCGCTGCATCGCTCATGTTTCAAGCAACGCTTAGTGAACTCGTCACGCCACCGAACCTTTAGAGCCCATGTTCCAACGCTTCTTCACCGAACTGCGCGCCGCGCGGGTGCCCGTTAGCCTCAAGGAATACCTTGTGCTGGTCGAGGCGTTGGAGAAGGAGGCGATCTCCACCAACGTGGAGGAGTTCTACTATCTCTCGCGCGCGGCGCTGGTGAAGGATGAACGCCACCTCGACAAATTCGACCGCGTGTTCGGCCAAGTGTTCAAGGGCTTGGAAAACACTGGCGACGCTGTAAGCACCGCCATCCCGGAAGAATGGCTGCAAGCGCTCACGCAAAAATTCCTGACCGACGAAGAGAAAGCGCAGATCGAAGCGCTCGGCGGCTGGGACAAGTTGATGGAGACGCTGAAGGAGCGGCTCGAAGAACAAAAGAAGCGCCACGAAGGCGGCAACAAATGGATCGGCACCGGCGGCACGAGCCCATACGGCAATAGCGGCTTCAATCCCGAAGGCATCCGCATCGGCGGAGAAGGCGGCCAGCGCAAAGCTGTAAAGGTTTGGGATAAGCGCGAATACAAAAACCTCGACGACAGCGTCGAACTTGGCGTGCGTAACATCAAGGTCGCGCTGCGGCGCTTGCGCAAGTTCGCGCGCACCGGCGCGCCGGATGAACTCGATCTCGACAGCACGATCAAGAAAAGCGCGCGCGAGGGCTATCTCGATCTCGTGCTGCGGCCGGAGCGGCGCAACGCGGTGAAGGTGCTGCTGCTGCTCGATATCGGCGGCTCGATGGACTCCCACATCAAGCTCTGCGAAGAGCTCTTCTCGGCCGCGCGCACCGAGTTCAAGAGCCTGGAGTTTTTCTACTTCCACAACTGCCTCTATGAAGGCGTCTGGAAGGACAATCGCCGCCGTCACGAAGAAAAGACCGCGACCTGGGATGTGCTGCACAAATATCCCAGCGACTATCGCGTCGTCTTCGTCGGCGACGCCACCATGAGCCCGTACGAGATCACCTACCCTGGCGGCTCAGTCGAGCACTGGAACGAAGAAGCCGGCGGCGTCTGGCTGCAACGCGTGGCCGATGTCTACGAGCGCGTGGTTTGGCTAAATCCAACCCCCGCTGCGCACTGGGACCACACGCCCTCGATCCAACTGGTGCGCGAAATCATCGGCCGCGACCGCATGTTTCCGCTCACCATCCAGGGCCTCGACGGCGCGATGCGAGAGCTCAGCCGCTAGGCTTGGCGCGCCCCTCCCACGCGCCTAGGTTAGGGCCATGCGCTATGTGTTTCTCATCCTCATCATCGCATTTCTGGCGCTGATCGCGACGTTCGCGTTTCAGAACTTGCAGCTAGTGACGGTTGTGTTCACCGGTCTGCAGCTGACCGCGCCGCTCGCGGTGCTGATCGCGATCGTCTACCTGCTCGGCATGGCCACCGGCGGCAGCTTGTTTTCGTTTTTGCGTTATTCGATCCAGAAGGCCACCACCGACCCAAGGCGCGTTCGGGTCGCGACTGCGGCAAAAGAAATCGACCACCCGTCCTGACTTGCCGGGCGCTTTCCTACATCTAGACTTCCCCCAACGGGAGTGACCATGCTCAAGACTTTTGCGCCTGCGGCTATGGCCTTGGCAGTTCTGACAGCAGCCTGTTCGCGGCCGGCGGAGCAACAGATCGAGACCGGCGGCGCCGATCCGCGCGTCATCCAAGCGCGCGGCACCCTGGCTGAGAGCGAGCAAGCGACAATCGCGATCTTCCAGTCCGCTTCGCCCTCTGTCGTGCTTGTGGTCAGCCGCAGCGTTAGCGGTTTCAACCAAGAAGAGATCGGCGCCGGCACCGGCTTCGTCTGGGATGAAGCCGGCCACATCGTCACCAACAATCACGTCGTGCAAGCGCAGCAAATCGTCGTGCGCACGCCCGGCGGCGAGGACGTGCCCGCCACCGTCATCGGCCGCGCACCACAATACGATATCGCAGTGTTGCGGCTTGAGCGCCCGACGGGCGCGCCGCCGCTGCCGCTTGGCACATCGAATGATCTGCAAGTCGGCCAGGCGACATTTGCTATCGGCAACCCCTTCGGCTTCGACCGCACGATCACGTCCGGCATCGTCAGCGCGCTCGGGCGCCAGTTGCCGACGCAACAAGGCCGAGAGATCGCCGACGTCATTCAGACCGACGCGGCAATCAATCCCGGCAATTCTGGCGGCCCGCTGCTGGATAGCGCGGGCCGTGTCATTGGCGTGACGACCGCGATCTATTCACCGTCGGGCGCGTATGCGGGCCTGGGCTTCGCCGTGCCGGTCGACACTGTCGCCCGGGTCGTCCCGCAGTTGATCGAAAACGGCCGCGCGCCCATCGCTGGCATCGGCGTGATGGCCGCGGACCAGGCAATCGCGACGCGGCTTGGCGTTGAAGGCGTGCTGGTCTGGCAAACCGCGCGTGGCTCGCCAGCAGAGCGCGCCGGCCTTCGCAGCACCGATCCCCAACGCGGAATCATGGGCGATGTGATCGTGCGCGCGGAAGGTCAGCCTGTGCGCCGCCTTGTTGACCTCACCAACACGCTGGATCGGCTTGGAGTTGGCGCTGACATCGATCTCACGGTGCAGCGCGGCAATCAGACCGTCGAACTGAGTATCCCGATCGAAGATATCGGCGGTGGCGAAGGCGAAGGCCAGACGGGCCGAAAGTAGCGGCTATTCCCGCCAGATGAGATCACTCGGCCTGTATCCCAACGCGGATATCCGCCTCTCGAAATGAGCCCGCTGCGCAGGGGTGATGGTCTCCGCACGCGTCAGCACCCACAGAAAACGTCCTTGCGGCTCACCGACAATGCTCCAGGCATAATCGTCAGCGCGCTCAAGCACCCAATAATCACCCCAGAACGGGCCGAAGAAGCTGACTTCCAACTTGCCTTCGCTGGGCGCGCCCACAAAGCGCGCTTGGCCGACAGCGTCGCGGCTTCTGCCCTCTGCATTGACGCAACGATTGATGACCGAGATCCGGCCATCGTCGCGCGCGCCGTACTCAGCCGTGACGTGCACGCAGTCGCGCTCAAACGAATTCGGTAGCCGCGCTTGCTCGTGCCAAAGGCCCAAATACCGGGCCTGGTCGATTGTTACGACGGTGTGGGGTTCGCCGCTTTGGCGATAAACCGGATTTCCGACGCATCCCGCTAAGGAAACCGCCAGTGCAATGATGAGGTAACGCATTGTGGGGGTACGCGCAGCTTGTGGGTTTGGTTTCCTTCTAGGACACTAGGCGCCACGGGGAGTCGGATGAACCGGCGGACATTTCTTTCAGTCGCTGCGGCCAGCAGCGTCGTCAGCGCCTCAACGGCGCAGATGGCGCGTGCGCAGCCGGCTGGGCGTTTCGCCGAGGCGATCGCCTATAGCGCACAGCGCGACGGCGCCGCGTTTCTAGTGGCGCGCCACGGGATCATCTTGCGCGAGGAGTATCACGGCGGTCATGCCGACCTGCGCTATCCGATCGGGGTCGGCACGCGCATGTTTGCACCGCTGCTCGCGGCGTCGTTGGTTGAAGATCGCCTACTGTCGCTCGACGAGATGGTGGCGCTCACCTTGGGCGACTGGGGCGCCCATCCCGTCAAAAGCACAATCTCGATCCGCTCACTGCTGAGCGGCGCTAGCGGCATCACGTTTGGACGCAGCCGGGATCGCACGCTGGACGCCGCGCTAGCGCTTGACCCCGTCGATCCGCCTGGCGTCAGCTTTCACGCGGATGAAGCGCCGTATGTGCTGTTCGCCGAAATCGCGCGCCGCAAGCTGCAAGGCTCTGGCGGCGAATCCGATCCGGCCCGCTGGCTGACGACCCGTACGTTACTTCCGGTGGGTTGCGTGCCGATCGGCTGGGCGCGCGGTGCGGATGGCGCTGCACGTATTGATGATGGCGCCGCAGTTTCCGCTCGCGGGTGGGCGCTTGCGGGCGAGCTGTTACGGCGAGACGGCGTATGGCGCGCACAACAACTTATCGATGAGAACGTGGTGCGCGAAGCGATGCGCGGCTCGTTCGCCGAGGCCCGCGCTGGCTTTGGCGTGTGGCTCGCTGCCCCCGGTCGCACGCGCGACGACCCTGACTTCGACAGCGATCTGTGGCGCGGCCGCTCGCCGGCGCCGCCGACGCTGGCTATGGCCGCGGGCCGCGCCGGCCAACGACTTTATATCTCTCCAACAGAGGGGCTCGTGATCGCCCGCCTGTCGCGCGACAGCGAGGGCGCCAGACAATGGTCTGACGCCCAATTCCTGTCGCTCGTCTATCGAGACCTTTAGGCGCGCGGGCGGATCAGCAGGCCGCCGATCAGACCAAGTACGCCGCCGCCGACGCCGCCGGTGATAGCGTTCGAGATGTGGCCCGAGATGGTCGGGTCGTCCGGCATCAGGTTGGACCAGTTGCGCGCGATATCGGCTACAGCGCCAACGTTGGCGCCATCAGGCGAGGCCACGAAGCCAAGCGCCACGCCGCCCAGGGCGCCGATGATAGAGCGACCAGCGATACCGCCGCCGCCACGCGTCACCGCACCCGTAATATTTCCAGCTATCGCGCCGCCAACAGCTTGCACGACGTAAGCGAGGATTGTCGGATCCATGCTCGTTCCCCTTCCCTCGTCGCGGTTCCCCCCGCGCGAGCCTCGCGAGCTTACGGCGTTTACCAAGATACTCAACAAAGATTGCACCCGTGTAATGCGGGAACCTGCAATCGTATCTGCCCCAACCGCGAGAATCCGGGGCTCACCGTTCCTTTGTTGCAACGGCACGCACTGCCGCTCAGTTATACACAACGCAGTGTTGCGTGGCGCCGTGCGTTCATTCCGCGCCGTGTTAGATCAGGCCTCACTTCCTCGGCGGCTTGTATGATCGGCATCCTAATCGTCTGCGCACACGACGCAGTGAAGCTGGCGGAGACGCTGATGCGTCTGCTCGAGGCCGAACAGCATCAGGTGCGCTTGAGCTTCGGCCGGCAGTCCCAAGCCGAAATCGAGGCCGCGAAAGCTTCTTCCGACGCCGTCATCCTGATCTGGTCCGACAACGCGCCAAGTCAGCACTACATGCTCGAATGGGCACGGCAAATCCCACAGGAACGCCTGATCGAGCTCGCGCGCACCCTGAACTGGCCGCGCAGCGCGCGAAAGCCCCCGCCGATCGACTTCACCAATTGGCGCGGTGTCCGCGGGGCGCGCGCCTGGAATGCGCTCAACGATCGCTTGCGCGCAATCGCCCGTTCGCTTGAACCCGCTAAGCCGCAGCCCAAGCGCGCGGCGCTGGCTCTGGGGCTTGCGAGCATAGCGGCCGTCGGCGGCGCTATCGCCGTTCGCATCAATGATGCGCCAGTCGCGTTGCAAATGGCCGAAGAGGAGCCGCAAACCATCATCGCGCTCGATGATATACATTCGGGCATCGGCGGCCCGCTTAGAGCGATCGAGCCGGCGTCCGCCGATGAGATCGATCTTGCGCCACTCAGCGCACCGCGCTTTGTGCCGATCGAAGGGCACGCGCCCGAGCTTCTTGAAATTTCGCCTTACACGCCGCCCGACGTCCGGGACGCTACGCTGATCGAGCGTTTGAGCAGCTTCAACCCGCTGCGCCGCGAAGACGACGAGAACTAAACGCCGCGCCGCGCGCGCAGCCAGTGCAAAATCGCCCAACTGTGCGCTTCATGGCGCATCTTTGTGAGCGCTTCCTGCGGCGTCATCCACACCAGCGCATGGTCCGGCTCTGACGGCGCGCTATCGTCAGCGGAGAGCTCCACTTCGTAGAAAGTGGAGAGCGAATTGCGCGGCTCACCCTTGTTGACCCAGTACTGGCCAGCACGGCCGATGATACGCGTCGGCCAAATGGTAAGGCCTGTCTCTTCCAGGAACTCGCGCATCAGCGCAGCAGCTTCATCTTCATCAGCTTCGATGCCGCCACCGGGCAGATCGTACTCGTACGGCGCTTTCTTGCCGATCTGCGCGATCGCGATGTTGGCTTCGCCGCGCGCGCAGACGCCATACGCGCACATACGCTCGAGATAGGTGAGGCCTGATTGAGTCTGGCCGAACTGCAGGGCAAAGCGGGTCACCCGGGCGATATAGCGCAGACCGGGCGGCGTGGCGATGTTGAAAGCCGCGCCGACGCGTGGCCTCATGCGCCGATGATAGCGGACAGGCTCAATCCGGTCGTTCTGATCACCGGCGTCTCAGCGCGCGCCGGCGCCGCGTTCACCCGCATTCTCTCAAGCCGCGCCCAAGGCGGCCTCATCCTGACCGACGCCGACGGGAATGCGCTCGCGGCAGTGGCCGACGAACTTGAAAGCCGCGGCGCTGTCCCAGAACGCGTCTCCACGCTGGCCTTCGACGCCGCCGATGAGGCGCGCTGGGGGCAAGCGGAAGCCTTCATCGGCAGCCAGTATGGGCGTCTCGACTGGGCAATTATCGATCTATCTGCAGCCCCGCCGCCGGCTGACTCCGATCTCGTGCAATGGGGCCGCCCCTCCTCGCCGGCCATCGACACGGCTTATCTCTCGCTGCGCGCAGTGATGCGGCTGATGCAGACGAACTCGAACGGCGGCGCCGTGATCGTCACCGCGCCGGCCGCGTTGTTGAGCGGGGCGGACGCAGTGCTGCCACGGCTGGTCACGTCAGCGTCCAGGGAGGCGGCGCACGACAATATCCGCATCAACACACTGGTGCTCGATCCCGGCGATACGTGGCCTCAAGCGCCGCATTTTGACGATTTGGTCCGCCAGGGCCGCAGTGAACGCGCGGCGCTCGATCTGATTACAGCCATGGCTGCGCCCGCCGTTCGTTACGCCGGCGGCGACATCACCCCGCTGGCCGCCATTCTGCTTTCGGACGCCTCCCCACTCACTGGCGCCACCCTCATCGTCGACGGCGGCCACGCGCTATAGTCAGGCTTTCCGGACGCGATTCGCGAGGCCCACCGATGAATTCGATAGTGCAAAGCTTGCTGAGCTTTGATCGGCTGCTTGGCCCGACCTTGGTGAAGATCGTCTATTTCGTCGGCGCCGCCGGGATCGTATTGGGCGGCGCTTTCGCGCTGCTGACAGCAATCTTTTCTCTCGCCGGCGGCAATTTTGGCGCGGGCTTGATGCAATTGCTCGCCGTGCCTGCGGTGTGCGCCGTCGCCTTCGTCTATTGGCGCTTTCTGTGTGAGCTCTTCATGCTGGCGTTCCTCGCGTACGAGCGCCTAGGCGAAGTCCGCGATGCGCTGACAGGCGTGCAAGCGCCCGACCCAAACCATCCGCAGTTTTAAACGAACCGCGCCACCAACTCAGGCGGCACCCGCTTGATCCGGCGCGTATGCGCATCGAGCAAACACCAGTTCGATTTGATCTGCGCTGACGGCTTGTCGGCACCGCCTTTGTAGATATCGACGAAGCGCGCCCATGCCGGCCCGCGCGCCGCGTCATCGACCCGAGTGCGCACCTCGACTTCATCGCCAAGCATCAAGGCGGCGCGATAATCGATCTCGTGGCGCATCACCACCCACACATAGTTTGCAACCATCTCCGGCGTCGCGCGTGAACGCCAGTGCGCAATTGCAATCTCCTGCGCGTAGCGCAGGTAGACGATGTTGTTGACGTGCCCCAGTTCATCGATGTCGGCGGCATCGACGGGAAAGCGCTGCGTGAAAATTTCTGCGGCCATGGCGTCAGCCTAGCGCAAAATCTCAGGCGGCTTCAGCGGCGAATTGCTCCAAGGCATTCAGCGCTTCAGCGAGCGCGGCGCGAACATGCTCGAGCGCGCCAGCGCGCTCCGTATCTGGCGTACTCTCGGCGTGTTCGCACGCAGTAGCCAAAGCGGTGAGCCCAATGCCTCGGGCCGAGCCCTTCATTGTGTGAACCGCAGCGCGCCAATCGGCGGCCCCTGCGATCGCATTGGTCCAGCCCTCTACCTGCATACGAAAAAGGCTGAGGACCTCGATCTGCAGCGCCCGGTCAGAGCCTGTCATCATGTCGAAGTGCGTACGGTCTAGGATCATGCGGGCGAGACTATGCGCACCCCGCGTTAAAGCAGCGTTAGAGCACCGAGAACCCGAACAGCCAGCCATGCGCCCAGGCGATGGCGAACGCCACCGCCAGACCCGCAAGCCCGCGCCAGCCAATTTCGCCGAGCGCCAGCCGGTTGCGCCCCTGAGCGATTGCAGCGAATGGCACGTTGGAGGTCACGTCTTCGAACGCGTCCCAACCCTCGGCATTGCGGGCCCGCGCCTTGCGGTCGATCGAACGCGCGCCGAACACCACCATAAGCCCGAGCGCGCCGAACAGCATGAGCGCAAAGCGCTCGCCGTTGACCAGCAAGTGCCCGAGCGACCACAGAGCCACGCCCCAGAGAAACGGATGCCGGCTGATGCGCAGGATTCCGTGCGCCGGGTCGGGCCGCTTGAGGCTGCTGGTCTCGAAGCCCGCATAGGTCGGCCCCGGCGTAAGCACACCGGTTATGGCCAGCGCCACGCCGAGCAAAGAGATCACCAGGCCGGGCCAATGCAACCAAAGCGGCGGCGCCCACACAGCCTCATTCAGAGCGTCGAACGGATCGTCCCGCATGGCGGCAAAGCCCTGGATCATCCAGGCCAGCAGCGCCAGCGAGGCCAAAGCAAAGAAACCCCGATACGGCCCCTCGCCTATCCGTCCAACCAGCTTGGCGCGCAGGCCCGTGGCGGACAGCCCAACGTGGATCAGAACGAAAAGCGCTAGCGCCCAAGCAAACCCGTTCATGCCGCCCTCCGACGCAAAGCCCCGCGCCCTACTGGCGCACTGGACGCGCGCACACAATCCCCTTATCTCCGTCGCTTCCGCAAGGAATCGGGTGATTAGCTCAGTTGGTAGAGCAGCTGACTCTTAATCAGCGGGTCACAGGTTCGAATCCTGTATCACCCACCATCCTACGCTCGCGGTGTGCGGATAGGATGTCCTCCGAAGCCTTGGCGTAGGAGGACCGGAGCGCTCCGCACGCGAGCTTCGGATGGCTACGCCTCGGCGAAATTCCTGACGAAAGCAAACGCTAGCTAGCGCCGCCGGCGCATCAACAAAAAGCGCGACGCACCGGAGTACGCCGCGCTGATTTTGGTCGTCGATCTCTTGGTTAGAAGCGGAAGCGGATCGCGGCGTTGAGGCTGTGGCGTTCGATCTGGTCGCCGAACTCGCCTTCGTATCCGATCGAGATCGTCGAGTAGCCATTGGTGGCGTCGAGACCGATGCCAACCAGCGGCCCGCCATCGCCCACGCCCTCGTCCGTCAACGTGAACGGCGCACCGCCGGAGACGAACTGGAACGTGCGCTCGGCTTCTTCGTCGAGCATGTTGCCGCGGTAACCGACATAGAGGCGCGGCGCGATCAAGCCGCCGCCGCGCGTTTGCCAACGCGCGCTGAACTCAACGCCCGCATCCGCCCACAGGCGCTGCGATGTGCTGGAATCTGCTTCCATGTCGAAGGCGGCGCCGCCGCCTTCTTCGGTGTAGCCCTCTTCGCTGAGATAGACGTAGGTCAGCGCCGCTTGCGGCGTGACAACGAACCAATCCGTGACCGCCATCGGCACCGAAGCGCGTGCGGCGCCGTGGCCTTCGTACGACCACCACTCCGCATCAGTTTGCGCAGCGAACGTCGGTCCAATCTGGATGAAGCGGCGCGATTGCAGACGGCCAAAGCCGGCACCGACGACGAAGTCGAGATCGACAGGCCCCAAAGCCGTGCCGAGATAGGCGTTGCCTTGGCCAAGCCAAGACGAAATTTCACCTTCCGGACGCCCTGGCTCCTCCGCTTCCGACGCCAGGAACGACGCCGACAGACCGAACATCGCGCCATTATCGAGCGGGCCATCGATACCAACCGCGAGGCCGAAGCCGTTGCCGCGGAATTCTTGGCCGTTCGGCGATGACGGTTCGCGGTTCAGGCCGTAGGCGATTTCCTGCACCCACGCCGAAACTTCATCGAGACCAGTGAGGCGCGTGTGCGCCATGCGGTTGGTGGTGGCGCTTTGGGATTGCTGGATCGCCGTCGCCGCCAACTCCGTCGACGCCGCAGCGTAGCTCGGCATCAGGTCGGCGTAAGCGTCGAAGAAGTCAAACTGCGTGCTCAACGCCGCGAAGGCGGCGGCGGCGTCATCGTTCAGGCGCAGCGCCGCGATGATCGGATCGAACGCGATCGACTGGTTGGTGTTGAGGCCAAGCTCCGTCGTCGTCCGCATTGCGTACGTCGCTTCGAGTGAATTCGGATCGCCGAGCACGACGTCGATATCGAGATTGTAGAGGTACGGCGCACCAACCCCATCAACCACACCGGTCACGTTGCCAGCGCCGATAAGTCCGCCATCCGCGGTCAGGAAGATGTGCGAGCCCGACACCGGCAAGCCCGCCGGCACCAGCGGAATGATTTCCGCGCCGGCGGCGAACGTCACTGTGCCGCTTGCGTGCAGGTAGGTGGAGTCGATCGGAAGGTCCGCGATCGCAACGCCCAGCACCGCGTCCGCACTGAAATTGGCGCTGGTGAAATTCAGCGTTCCGCCCGTGTGATTAAGGATGCCGTCCTGGACATCAATGGTGAGGGCGCCGTCGCTATCAGTGATGCTGCCAGAATAGATCGCGCCGTTATCGACAAGCATCTCGTCGGCGCCGGCGCCGAACGAAATGTCGCCGCGAATTTCGCCGTCGAGCAAGTTCACCGTATCGGCGCCGCTGCCAAACAGGACGTCGCCGTAGATGAGCGTGGTCGGACGCTGCAGTGCATCGTTATCAACGCCGTCTTCGTCGGTGAACACTACGTCCGCGGTCTGGTTGAGCGTGACGTCAATCGTCGAGGCTGAGACATCGATCGCGATCCGGTCGCCCGTGATTGCAGGCGGGGGAATCGCATCGTTGGGATCGGAGTCAGTGGCGTAGATTTCGGCCGAGATCGTGCCCGTGTTGTTGATAACAGCGAGCGTGTTTGAACTGTCGGTGATCACCACCGCGTCAGCGGCCTCACCAAACACCTGCGCGCGCATGATGCCGGTGTTGCTGAACGAAGGAACACTGGCGCCTGCGTCGATCACGATGCCATAGGCCGCCTGCGCATTATCCGACACAACGACCGACGTCAGCGTGCGGCGATTCAAAATTTCGGAAATGATGGCATCGGCGCCGATGCTCATTGCGGTGGCGTCGCCGTTTGTCGCGTTTGCGAGGAGAACCCCGTCGAGCGCAATGCCGTCCGCGATCGTTACTGTGTTTCCACCGAGACCCTCAATGCGCAGAGCGACGGCGTCGAAATTGTCATAAACGCCGACGGCACTAAGATTCCCCTGCACGTGCAGGCCAAAGCCTGTGGCCGTCGTGCCAATGGCGATGTTCGACGTATCTGCCTGAACCAAAAGGGCCGGCGCTGAACCATAGGACACAATGGAAGCTGTGGCGTCATCATCCGCGTCGCTCTGCGATTCGGTTGAGCCGTCATCGTCATCATCCTCGTCGTCTTCGACGCCGACACCGTCGATGAGAATACCCCAGCGACGTTAGAGCGAATGGCGACTGCAGGGCCGCCGACTAGCAGGTTGTCCGGGTCCAAGTTTGAAATGTTGGATGGACGTGTGGTGTTGGTAAAACCCGATGCGCTCCATGCGCCGTTGATCACTAACTCGCCACCGATATCTCCATCGACGACGATCGCTGATGAATTCTCACCGCGGGCTGAACCGCCGCCGCGCAGCAGAACATCACCAGTCACGCCACTGTTAATGCGGATAGCGTCCGAATTGTCACCTATTGTGCTGACGGACGCCGAAGTCGTGAAGTTGCCGACGAGCAAGCCATCAAGAGTGATGCCGGAAGAGTTTTCGCCTTCAACGAAAATGACGCCGCTGCTTGAGATATTCCCCGTGAACGTACCCGGCGCGAGGAAGATGCCGTGACGATTCGTGCCCGTCGCGAACGCACCGTCAAAGTCGCCGTCGCTGTCCGCGTCGGTTAGCTGATAGGTTTCGGTCAGCGAGATCGAACCTGTATTCGTGATGTTGCCCGCGAAGCCGTTCTGCAAGCGGATGCCGGTAGTGTTGCTGGCGTCGCTTGAAGAAATCTGGCCGCCATTGGTGACGTCATTGTTGCTGTCGACCGTGATCGCGGTCTGGCCGGTGGTGATCGTGATCGAACCGCCCGAAGCGATGGTGATGTCGCCGGAAGCGACGGGCGCTCCCGCGCCAGGATCGGACGTTGCAAGCGGTGTGGTCGTCGCCGTGGAGATGGTGACGTCTTCAGCGTTGGCGCCGGTCGCCGTGACGCCCGCAAGCACCACCGCCAAACCCGCGAGCTGAATTTTATTGATGCGCATGCCGGCTCCGTCCCCTTCACGTCGAGCGGGTGGAGCAGCGCTTAAGCGCCAAGGACATGCCTCCCTACCCGGCCGCGGCCAGGCCTGGAAGAAGGCCCCTATACCTCACCCGCACTGCCCCCGCTAACGGGCGGCGCTTTGGGTTGGCATGCAGGCTTTGCCGAAATTTGTCCAGTGCGCGACGCACGCCGGAAACGTTCCGGGAGCGTCAAAAAGGCGACACTTACCGAGCCGTATCAGGCGCTGAATTCGCCGCTCAGGTGCGTCTCACGGCCTGCAGATCCGTCACGGTAGCCGGGCGCTGCTCTTCTTGTTGCGGCGCCGCAAGACCATCGACCAGGGCGCTGACCTTATCGGCCGGCACGGCTTGCGAGAAGAAGAAACCCTGCAGTTCGGTCACCCCGACGAGGCGCATCACCGAGGCCTCGGCCTCCGTCTCGACGCCCTCCGCGACGATATCCATCCCCAACCCGCGGCCAAGCGTGACCACAGATTGGATGATCGTCATGGCCCGCTTGCGCTCGTGGATGCCGGTGACGAAAGCACGGTCGATCTTGATCTTGTCGAAGCGGAAATCGCAGAGATAGCGCAGCGAGGAGTAGCCGGTTCCGAAATCGTCGAGCGCGATCTTGAAGCCCATGCTGCGGACGGTGTCGAGAATCTGACGGTTCCGATCCGTCGATTCCATCAGCACGCCCTCGGTCACTTCCAGGATGATGCGGCGCGGATCGATCTCGTGCTTGCGCAGCAGATCTTCCAGCAGCTGGACCAAGTGGACGTGACGGAACTGGACTGGCGACAGATTGATCGCCACGTCGAGATCGGGCCAGCGCTTGGCCTCTTCGAAGGCGCGTTCGAGCACGAAAGCGCCGAGCGCCGGCATGATCCCCGCCTCTTCCGCGATCGGCACGAACACGGCCGGCGAGATGTCGCCCTTGGTCGGGTGTTTCCAGCGCAGCAGCGCCTCGAGACCCGTGACTCTGCCGTGCGCGCACGAAACGACCGGTTGGTAGTGCAAGCACAAATCGCCGGAGGCGAGCGCAGCTTGAAGCTCGAGTTCGACTTCCCGGCGCTGTTCAACCTCAGCCGCCATCTCGGCACAGAACAGCATGGCGCGGTCGCGGCCTTGGTTCTTGCCTTGATAAAGCGCGATATCGGCGTGACGCATCAGCTCTTGCGGCGAGACACCGTGCTCGGGCGCCTGGGCGATGCCGATCGAGGCCGTCATGCGCACATGCTGGCCGTAAACATCGAAATTCTCTTCGAAAGAGCGTCGCAGGCGCTCGGCCAGATCATCAGCCGCGTTCGGATCGTTGGACACGCGCAGCACCGCGAACTCGTCGCCGCCGAATCGCGAGAGGAAGTCGTTGTGCGTCACGTGATCCTGCAGCCGGCGCGCGACCGCCATGATGAGCGCATCGCCGGCGGCGTGCCCCATCGTGTCGTTCACGTCCTTGAAGCGGTCCACATCGATATAGGCGACGAAAACACGGCTATTGTTACGCGACTGGACCAGCCCATCGAGGCTTTCCTGCAAATGCTGGACGAAGTGGTGGCGGTTCGGCAGTCCCGACAGCGCATCATGGAGCGCCTGATGGCGGGACTCGACCTCGCGATCCGCGAGTTCAGTTGATGCGCGCTTCAGGCGGCTGATCATGAGCCAAGTCAGGAACCCAACGCCAAGCACGCCGAGCCCAACCATAGGCAGGACAAACATGAGAAGCGTCTGCCCAGGCTTCTTTGGTGTCCAAGTCAAAAACCCGACCGGCGCGCCATCGTCGGCCACAAAGGCTTCTGAGAGCACGCGGCCGGACGGATTGGCTTCTTGCGCGAGCGAAAGATCGGAGATCAGCAGCGAATTGCCGACTTGCGCCATGAAGCCTTCATCGATGCGCACCACGCTCAGCAGCAGGTGCGGCTCGCCTTGGAGCAAATTCGCGTCGAGGTTCGGCACGATGGTGATCGCGGCAACCACGGCCGGTTCGCCATCGACGCTCATGATGTGCCCGGCCCAGCGGCCGAAGCTCGCGCCGAGCAGCGCACTGTAATTGCTTTGGCTTTCGGCGAAGGCGCGGTCGCGTTGGCGCAAGTGGCCATCCGCCCCGCCCCGCGCCTCAGCCACGATCTGATCCAAAACTTCCGCGCGCGCAGCATAAGCGGTGGCCGGGTCCGAGAGCGTGCCGCCGACGTTCGCGTAGACCGGCCGATTGTTACCATCGACGATGATGACTTCGTCGTGGCCGTAAGTTTCGAAGAAGTAGACGCCGATATTGGTCTCAAGCCACTCGGTCGCCAGCGGCCGCGCCTGAGCGTTAGCGACGGCGTCATCCCACCACGCAATCGCTTTTTGCTGGTCGAGAACCTGACTCACGCTCTGGTCGAGCGCGTTTTCCACAAGTTGGCGCTCGCGCACTATGGCAGTTCGGTTCGCCGACCACCCCGCATAGGCGACAATTACCAGCAAGAGCCCGCTGAACACTGCCAGCGCAGCCGCAATAAGGCCCGTTAGCCGGCGCAGATCGCTCTTGTAATGATCGGTGCGATAGGTACTAGCCGGCATGGTTAAGCCAAGTTAAATGAAGAGGACACACAATTTCATGCCAATAATCACACAGCCAGTACGAATATAGAGTTACGGTAACCGCTGTCCGGGCCGCCTATTTATCCTCAATACTTCGCTAATCGGCAGCGGCGCTCCACACCGGTCGCGCACAAGGAACTCGCTGTTAACTAAGGTAAATACGCTTTTTGGATTGTCTTTTCTGGATTTACCCTTTATTAGGGAAATCGCTCAGGCCCGGACGGCAACAAGTAATCGCGCCTCCGGACCCGAGTAATATGGTTAACAATTCTTGGGTGGAACATGACGCGGTTCGTGATGAAGACGCGGGCCGATAGCCCTGAGCTGCGCAAAGCGGCCATGGCGATCGAACAAGCTGCTTGGAGTTCCCTCGGCTTCCTCAATTTCACCCGCGCGCACTTCGCGTTCTACGAGAAATTGCTCGAGGAGCACGCCGACTGCCAATTGGTGATGGTGGATGAAGCCACCGGCTACCCGGTAGCCGTGGGCAATTGCGTTCCGCTCACCTGCGACTTCGACAATCTGCCGCCCGAGGGCTGGGATTGGATCGTCGAGAGCGCGGCCAACAATAATGGCAAACGCCGCAACGCGCTGGGCGCCCTCGCGATCTCGGTGCCGAACATCCACCGCGGCAAGGGCGTCGCCCGCCGCATGATTGAAGAGTTTCGCGCTCTTGCCGAGCGTAAGGGCCTCGACGGCGTAATCGCCCCGGTGCGCCCGTCCGAGAAACACCGCCATCCGTTTATTCCGATGGAAGAGTACATGACCTGGAAGGACGAAAAGGGCCGCCTGTTCGACCCTTGGCTCCGCAGCCATTCCGCCGCGGGTGGCAAGCTCCTCAAGCCGGCGTCACGCTCGATGGTTGTCGAAGAGCCTGTGGCGTTCTGGGAAATGTGGACGGGCCGCCCGTTCGAGCAAACGGGCGAGTACGCACTCCAGGGAGCGCTCGTACCGGTCGCGATGGATATCGAGAGCGATGTGGGCCGCTACGTCGAACCGAACGTCTGGTTTGCTTACCGCGCCGCCGCCTGAAGCTGCGCCAACGCCATTGAAGGCGAAAGATAGGACGGCAGCACCGCAGCGGCTCCGTAGAGATAGCCTTGCGCGAACTCGCAGCCCATGGCGCGCAGCGCCTCGGCCGTAGCTTCGTCTTCGACGCCTTCGGCCGTGACTTTGAGCCCCAGCGCTTTGCCGAGACCAACCAGTGCGCCAACGATGGTCGCGTTTTCACGATCCGTCAGAATGCGCGCCACGAACGAGCGGTCGATCTTCAATTTATCGATCGGCAGTTCGCGCAACAAAAAGAGCGACGAATAACCGGTGCCGAAATCGTCGAGCGCGATCTGCACGCCTTGATTTTTGAGCGACATCAGCGCCAGCTTGGCCCGCGCCACGTCGCCGATCATGGCGCTTTCGGTCACTTCGATCTCAAGCCGTTGCGCCGGAAAGCCGGTTTCGCGCAGCGTGCGAAGCACTTTTTCCGGAAACCATTGATCGCGAATCTGGCTCGGCGAAATGTTGACCGCCAGCACAAACTCGCCCGGTGCGTCGAGCGCTTTGCGGCAGGCTTGCGCAAGCAGCGCCCAGAACATCGCGTCGACCAAGCCCGCATCTTCGGCGACAGGGATGAAATCCACCGGCGAAATCATGCCGCGGACGAGATGCGGCCAGCGCGCCAAAACTTCGAAGCCAGCGAGTTCGCCCGTATCGAGGCGCACCACAGGCTGGAAATACGGAATGATGTCGCCGTTCGGAATGGCGGACCGCAATTCGGTTTCGAGCGCAGCTTTTGACTTTAGCTCTTCATCGATGGAGGAGTCGAAGAACTTGAAAGCGCCCCGCTCCTCTTTTGCGCGCAACATGGCGGCGTCGCCGCGTTGCAGCAGATCGGCGGCGTTGCGGCCATCTTCGGGGCACAGCGCCACGCCGATCGAGGCGCCGACTGTGAGCTTCAAGCCGTTGACCAGGATAGGCGCTGCAAGTTCGTGCAACACACGACGCGCCGCTGAAGCAACGCCGTCGCGTCCGCCCGGATCTTCTACCAGGATTGCAAATTCGTCGCCGCCAAGACGCGCCGCAAAGCTATCATCGCGAATGCAGGCGCTGAGGCGCGTGCCGATGACTTGCAGCAATTGGTCGCCAATGGCGTGGCCGTGCACATCGTTGATCGGCTTGAACCGGTCAAGGTCGACGAACATCAGAGCGAAAGCGGTGCTTTCGTCTCCGACGAGACCAAGACGTCGCTCAAGCTCTTCCAGAAAGTGGCGGCGATTGGCAAGGCCAGTCAGCGGATCGTGGCGCGCGAGCGATTGAGCCCGGGCTTCGGCCGCTTCGCGTTCACTGATTTCCGCTGAAAGCGTTTCGTTCGCAGCGACCAGTTCGTGCGTGCGCTCTTGAACGGTGCGCTCAAGATTGTCACGAATAGCGTCCAGATCGAGCACAGCCTTGCGGCGGTCGAGCTGTGCTTTGACGCGCGCGGTCAGAACCCGCAGATCGATTGGCTTGGTGATGTAATCGTTGGCTCCGCCTTCGAGCGCCTTGGAGACGATATCGCCGTCATCCAGCGCGGTGACGACGATCACCGGTACGTGTTCTGCGTCATAGCGTTCGCGAATGCCGATGAGCGCATCAGAGCCAGAGCGATCTGGCATCATCCAGTCGAGCAGGACGAGTTCAATGTTTTCCGCGCTGATGACCTCTTCAACGCCCACCGCACTCTCGCGCAATACGACGTCGTAGCCCCGGCGCTCCAAACGGCGGCCGAGCATGTCACGGTTCTGCGCCTGGTCATCGACCAGCAGAATACGGCCGAGGCGCGTCGGCGGTGACGCGCCATCTTCGCCCTGTGCCGAGGACATATCTCCCCTGGCCCCCAATCCAACCATACCAGCCATCGAATTTACGATGGGGTGGTTGAAGGCACGCTAATACGGAGGCGCAACGAGTAATTTATTTCGTCGCTAATTCGATAATATTGACGCGCGTTCACCACGTTTAAGCAGCGTACTTCTCGATCAGCGCAACAAGGCCGGCGAAATCGACGGGCTTGGTGGCGAAATCATCGCAGCCGGCTTCCATGCACTCGCGGCGGGCGCTTTCCATGGCGTGAGCCGTAAGCGCGACGATCTTCACCCCAGCGACATCCGGCGTCGTGCGGATCACTTTCGTCGCTTCGATGCCCGACATCACCGGCATCGAGATGTCCATAAGGATCAAATCCGGCGCGCAGCTCTTCGCCATCTCGACGGCCTCAGCCCCATTCTCGGCGCAATGCACCTCATAGCCGCGCCGTTCGAGGCGGCGGGTCAGCATCTCACGATTATCGGGATGGTCTTCGGCGATCAAAATACGCATGGGGCCCTCACGCAGTCTTAGATATCGGCAATGCCGGCGCCGCCGGCTCGGACGTTTCAGAAGCACGCGCAAAGCGCAACGCCGCGGCTGCGAGCACATCGCGATCGGCTGGCTTCACGAGTAAGTCGCACGCGCCAAGCGAAATGGCATGTTGGCGGTCGTCATCGACAGAGTGAACGATCACCGGAGCATCGATATGTTCAGCTTTAAGCTCGCGGATGACATCCCAACCGGTCATGTCCGGAAGATTGATATCGACGACGATTAAGCTCGGCTTCAAAGCGAGCGCCAGCCGCAATCCCTCTTCGCCATGTGCAGCGCCGCGCACATCGAAACCGAGGCGTGTCAACGACCGCGCGGTCAGATCGCGCGCACTCGCCTCGTCATCAATGACCAGCACAATGCGCTTTCCGCCCTGCCCCGCTGCTGTCGCCATATCGACACGCGCAAGCGTTTGCGCCGGCGCCGCTGGAAGCTCTGCAGGAAAGCGCAATGTGAACGTCGAGCCTTGCCCCGGCTCACTAATGGCGCTGACATCGCCGCCGAGCAATTGCATGGTGCGGCGCGTAATTGCCAGGCCAAGACCTGTGCCCCCATAGCGCCGCGCAGTGCTGGCGTCAGCTTGCACGAACGCGTTGAACAGCCGGCTCATCTGATCGGCGCTCATGCCGATGCCGGAATCCGAAACCGCAATCTCAATCCAATCACCGCCAACGGCGCGGTCGCGCTTTGCACGCACGACGATATCGCCGGACTGGGTGAACTTCACCGCGTTCGCCAGGAGATTGAGCAGGCACTGATTGAGCTTGAAGGCATCGGTGGACGCTTCACCGAGGTCATTGCCGAGTTCGATTTTGATCGTGTTGGCGTTCTTTTCGGCGCTCGGGCGCACGATCGACGCCGCTTCGGCAATGAGCTGGCCAACATCAAAATCTGACGCGGCCACATCCATGCGGCCTGCCTCGATCTTGGAGAGATCGAGAATATCATTGATCAAGTGCAGCAGCTGGCGCGCTGCTGTGAGGACGCGTTCGATGTCAGCAACATCGGTATCGCGGCCATCGGCTGACGCTTCCTCGTGGAGAATTTCGGAATATCCAATAATGGCATTCAGCGGCGTACGCAGTTCGTGGCTCATCGAGGCCAGGAACTGCGATTTTGAGACGTTGGCTGTCTCCGCCGCTTCGCGCGCGGCGCGTAGTGACGTCATCGTTTCCGCCAACATCGCGTCGCGTACGTCGACTTCTGCAATCAGGCGCTCAAGCCGCTCGTACATCTCAGCGAGGTTGACCGCAGCCTCGTCAATCGCTTCAACCGCGTCCACGGTGTCGCCGAACAGCGCGCGCTTGCCCTTCAGCGCTTCTTCAGCACGGTGCATAGCTGTGATGAACGCAGCCTCTTGGCGTTTGCGCTCGGTAATGTCCTTGGAGAGAATGACGACCTTGCGCACTTTGCCCGTTCGACCGAGCACGCGGCGCGCCCAAACCTCAACCCAGCCGATGTCGCCATTGTCGCGAATGACGCGGTGTTCAAGCGAATGCTCGGCGCCGGCGATCACCGCATCGAAATAGGCCTTCAGCGCCGGACGGTCGTCGGCATGCAAGATGGGTGTGAACCCGACAAATTCTTCAAACGTGATTTCGTGGCCGTAAAGCGGTGTGGCGTCGCCGTACCACGTGTTGCGTTGCGTTTTGAAATCCACTTCCCAGACGACGCTCTGGCCAGCTTCGAGCGCAATTTTCAGACGCTGCTCGTTAGCAGCGGCGGCGGCTCGTGCTTGCACGAGCGAGGTGATGTCGCGCCCATGCGCCAGCACACCGCATATCTCGCCTTGCGCATCGCGCCATGGCAGCGCTTGCCACGCAAAATAGCGCACGCCCTCTTGCGTGTGAGCCTCATCTTCCTCGTAACGCACGTGCTCGCCGCGGAGCGCGCGCACGAAACCATCGCGCCAGCGATCCGGCGACCAGGCGATTAGGTCTTCGAGTTTTGCGCCCACGGCTGTCGCGTCGACACGCAGCCCAGCGCTCATGTTCTTGCTTATCGCAACCACCCGGCCGCCTTGATCGACCAACACGGCGGCGAGCGCATCGTGTTCGAAGATCAGCTTGGCGAGAGTTTGTTGCGTTATCTCTTCGCGCGCGCGTTCGCGGAGTTTGCGCTCTGCTTCGGCAGCGCTGATGCGCGCTTGCGTTACATAGGCCATCAATGCGGCGCCGCCGACCGCGGCGATAATTGCGAGATCCCAATCTGGCTGACGCGACAGTGACGCCATCGCGATCGGCGCTAGCACCATCGAGAGCGCTGGCGGCGCAGCGCCTGCAATTGCGATCGGCAGCGCGCCAGACACACCAGGGCTGAAGTGGCGCACAACGCCCGACACCCACAACACCATCGCGGCCGCAGCGCCAGCGGCTTGACCATCGAGCCACAGCGCGGCCGGGAGCGCGGCATAGAAGGCCGAACTTGCGAACGCCCACCCGATCAGGCCGGCGAGCACGCCGCCCTTGAGCTTGGTCTCAGCGGCGTCGAGGCGGCGATAAAGTTCGGTGTCGAGAATGAGCAGCAGCGACATGATGGCGGCCCAGCCGACTGCGCCGACGCCGTCCATGATGGCGGCCGCCAGGCCCCCGGTCAGGATCACCAAAGCGATCGAGGCCGGCATCTCGCGCCGGCGCGTCTCGGCGGCGCTGGCCAGCGCCGTTGGCGAGAAAGTGGGCATTAGCGCGCGGTCTCCGCCGGAAATCAGTGAGGGCCGACGCTGCCAGCAGGGCGTGAAGATTGGCTAAACCATAAGCCGTCGGCGCTATGCTGGGCGCGATTCGATGCCCAGGCTCGCTGACCCCGCTTTGCCCGAACGCCGCCGCGGCCAGATCCTGGACGCGGCCCGGGAGTGTTTCCGCGAGCGGGGATTCCGGCTGACGACGATCGAGGAGATCTGCGCGGAAGCGCGGATCAGCCCGGGGGCGTTCTATCGGTATTTCGACTCCAAGGCCGATATCGTGGCGGCGATTGCGCTGGATACGCGGGCGCAGGCGGAAACGGCGCTCGACGCCCTACCCGATGACCATGGCTTGATTGACGGTATCGCGGCGCTGGCGCGGGCGTTTTTTGAGGCATTTGAACAGGATGCGACGCTGTTTGCGGACATTTGGGCCGAGGCGGCGGGCGATCCGGTGCTGGCGAAGGCGCTTGGGGCGCGGGATCGAGCGACGCGGGAACGGCTGACGGCGGTGATCGAGAGGGCCCAGCGCGCTGGCGCTGCGTATCCGAGCCTTGCGCCAGCCGATGCGGCGGAGGCGCTAATGGCTGCGTTGGAGGGCTTTGCGCTGCGGCGAACGCTTTGGAAAGACAGAGATATTTCAGAAGCGGTGCGCCGGTTTCGGACTTTAGCGCTGCATCTGCTGAAGCCTAAACGCTAGCGCTTAGCCGGCCCGGTGCGCCAAAACGATCGCGACATTGGCCAGAAAGCAGCCCACGGAAAACGCAAAAAGCCAAGGAAAACCATGGGCATGCGCACCGCGGCGGGCCAGCACCTCGAGCACGCCGCCGCTGACTACAAGCACGGCAGAGCCCACCAAAATCCAGACTTCGTGGGTGTGGAGGAGCGCGTGGAGGGGCTCGAACACGCCGGACATGAGGGCGGCCCCGGAGGTGAGGCCCGAGACGGCCGCCGCCGCCATCGCCAGGGCCGGCAGGCCGCAGCACAGCGCGTGAAAGCCGATCAGCGCCGCGTGGGCGATGTGCGCCCTTTTGCCGGCCTGCGCGCTGTTATGTTGTAACATCGCACGGTATTTAGCGTCTGAGGCGCCGGCGTCAAGCGGCGTGGCGGCGTAACAATGGCTTCGTAATTTCGCGTTTATGTCACCGTCCGCGCCTTGTAGCGGGACGCAGTTCAGCGCAAATACGCGGTGCTGCATTGAAGGTAGAGGGCGATGCTGACGTTTCTCGTCGCGATCCGTGATTTTCTTCTGGTTGTCGCCCTGGCTTGGGTTGGCATCACCGTGGAGCAACGCGTGACTGGCGAAGCTTGCGGCGGCGAGCAATGCCAAACGCAGCGGGATCGCTGAACTCTCCTCCATCTCCGCGCATTCAGTGCGCTTCGCTCTTGAAATGGCCGCACTTCTTTCGTTTCCGTTGACGCGGTTAACGCGCTGTCTTGAGCGCGCTTCTGTTGGCGGGACGCATCCATGACGAACACGACGCCCAAAGCTGGTCCGCCCCGTGAAGATGGCGGCCTTGCCGGTATGTTGGCGATGGGCGTGGCCGCCCTTTGGGTGGTCGGCTCGATTGCGGCGGCGGTCGCGTTGATCGGCGGGTCGGGATTGCAGGCCTTGGCGCCGGTTGAGATGGGCGCGTTGGCTGCCGCGGTGCTGCTGCCGGCTTTGATGGCGCTGTTCGCCGGCTTCTCTGCGCGCGACAGCGCCCGCGCCCGCGCCGAAGCGCGGCGCTTGGCGGATGCGACCGACCGCCTGCTCAATCCCGAACGCAGCGCCGAGACCGGTGCGCGCCAATTGGCGATGACGGTGCGCAGCGAGATCAACACGCTCGACAAGGCGCTCGAACAGACACTGTCGCGGCTGCAGGAAGTCGAAGGCCAGATCGCGCGGCAAGCGCAGGCGGTCGACAACATGGCCGATCAAGCCAAGGCCGGCGCCGGCAAGATGATCACCGGCATGGAGCGCGAGCGCGAAGAGCTGATGCGGATTTCGCAAGAGCTCACCACGCAAGCGCAAACGATCGGCAATTCGATCGGCAAACACACGCACTCGATTTCGGAAGCGGCGAAGCTGGCGGAGGCGGAAGTGCGCGCCGCCGATCAAGCGCTCGATCACCGCCTCACCTCGTTTGGCGCAGCGGCGGCATTGATCAGCGATCGCACGCACGGACTTTCCAACGCCGCGCAAGCGAGCGCGGATTCGGCTCTGCGTCTGGAGCAAGCGCTGTCGACGGCGCTCGATGTGCTGGCTAAAGCCACCAATCTCACCGACGCGGCGCGGCAATCGGCGGAAGCTGCGTCGTTGGCTGCGAACTCGACGGCCGGCGCAGTGCGCGACACCACGCATCGCGCCATCGATGACGCCAAGCGCGCGGCGGATTTGATCCGCGGCGAAGCGGTAAACGTCGAGCGCGAAGCGGCGATTGCGCTGGAGCGTTTGCGTGATGCGGCCGATGCGGCGCGCAACGCGGCCGTTGGCGCGCGCCAGGCCGTTGAAGACGAGACGCCTGCCCCGCAGCGGACGCGGTCGCGTCAGCAGAGCCGTGACGATGCATCTTATGACGCGTCTTGGCGCGATCAGCCCGATCCGCTGGAAGGCCCGCCGCCGTCGCGGCAACGCCGGCAAGCGGGCGGCGGCGCAGATTTTGGCGAACGCGCTCCGCCGCCGCGCCGCGCGAGTGACCGGGTCGAGCCGGGCGGCGATTGGACGTGGCGCGATCTTTTGTCCAACGTCGATGAACATGGCGCGCCGGCGCCGGCCGCTGCGCAGCCGCGCCAGGCGGAAGATCCGGTGGCGCATTTGCGCCGCCGTATCAGCGAGCCGCGGCCTGCGACACCGGCTTTGCCGATCGTGGAAACCATTGAGCATGCGGGAATGCGGCTCGATGAAGTGTTCTCTCCTTCTGGCTTGGAACGCATCGCCCAGCGCGCGCGCTCCGGCACCCAAGCGCGCCGCCGCGCCGTTTACGATGCTGCGCCGGATGCGTCGCGGCGTCTGGCCGAGCACCTTCAGCACGACCCGGTGGCGAACCAGGAAGCGATGCAGTTCTTGCGCAACGAAGGCGCACGCATTGCTGAGTTGATCGCACGCGGGCGCGCATCGATGAACGCGGAAGCCACGCGCGCGTTTCTGCTGATCGACGCGGCGGTTGGTTAAACGCTGCGCACGACAAGGCGCCCGCATCTTGCGATGCGGTTGCGAAAGCTGTCGGCCTCCCGAGCAAATTGGGAGAGCGGGGCGCGCGATCCGCGCTGAGTAGTCTCTGTTAGGTGCGCTGGAAGTCTCCAACCAACGCTGCGCGCTGCGCGCGCCCCACGTTCCGATC
>JAWXAM010000016.1:0-4867 GCA_034439495.1 Terricaulis sp.
GGCTGCTGCGGGCGTTCCGCGAATCAGCGCCGCGCCGCCGGCCAGGGCCGCACCGTTCATCATGATCGCACGACGGGATAGAAATGGATTGCTCATGTTAATGATTTCCTCGATCAGGTTGTTTTTTTGATGTTGATGTATCCAAGCTGCCGATGGCGTCGGACAAAGCGCGCGGGAGCCGTCCGGCCAGAATCTGCTCCAACGCCGCCCGTGCCAGCCAGTGGTCGCGCAGCGCCTCGATGTACGCCCGTCCGGCTTCGATTTCGTTCTGCTTTGCCGTCAGCAATTGGAAGCCGCCGATGAACATGGCGTTGTATTGTTTCTGGGTTTCCTCAACGATCGTGCGACGCAGCGGCAGGACAACTCGACGATAATACTCGGCGCGCTGCCGCGCCGCCGTCAGCCGCGTGAACGCCGAGCGAGCCGCGCTGCGAATTTCGACAGCCAGCGCGTAATGGCGTTGCTCGGCCTGCCGCAGCCGCGCTCCGGCGGCCGCCAGCGCCGGCTGGCCCTGGCTGAACAGCGGAATCGGCAATGCGAACGCGGGACCGATTTCGTGAGCGCCATCCGCCTCGCGCTCGAAGGCAACACCGAGTTCAAGCTCCGACAGAAGCCCAAGTGGTTTGGCAATTCCCAACTGCTGAGCGGCGAGCGCCACGCCGCGGCGTGATATGGCAAGATCGATGCTTCGTTCGATGGCGTGCTTCTCAAGGTTCGTGGCCGATACTGCGTCTGTTGGCAGTTCCGGCAGGCGCGGTTCAATCGTGTAGCGAGCCTGCGCGCCCCACAATCCCATGATCGCCGTCAGGCGCTCGCGCAGGTCGGCGGCCTCAACTTCTGCTGCGGCAACGTCGAGCTTGGTTTCTTCGTAGAACGCCCGTTCGTTGGCTACATCCAGCTTCGTGTTGTTACCCGCTTCATTGATGCGCCGCGCCAGTTCGAACGACGCCTCGGCCGCCAGCAGCACGGTGTGATGCAGTTCCAGCATTTGCTCGGCCGCCTGCAAGTGCAGGAACAGCGATCGCGTTTCGCCGGCGGTGTCGAGTACGGCGCCGGTCACGTCCAGGATCGCGCCCTGCAGCGCGGTTTCGGCCAGCGACTTGCGCATTGGGATATACAGCACATCCAGAAAGTCGAACACGACGGTCAGTTCGATCTTCGTCCCGCCGCCGCCTTCGGGGAATTTTACGTCGCCGTCGAGAAACGGATTTTTCAGCAAGCCGGCCTGCACCAGATCAGCCTGGGCTACACCCAGATTCTCGTAGGTTGCCTGCAGCCGACGGTTGTTCAGCAGAGCGACTTGGACGGCGGCGTCCGCCGTCAGCGGCTCAGAAAGCAGTGCATCAACTTCGGCGGACATGGCGCGGTCGGCGTCTGATCCGTTTGACCAACGGACCTGCTTGCCGATCCGTTCCGACGCCGTCTGCTGCACTTCGGGAAAGCTCGCCTGTGGCTGAACCGAAGCGCAGCCGGTCACGCTCGCACTGACGACCAGCAATACTCGCCCAATCGGCTTATTGACCATGATGATGCGCTCCTTCCGTGGGTGAAGTCGCAGGGCGCGAAGCGGGTTGAAGGGCGAGTGTGTCGGAAGGCTGCATCGACGGAACTTCGACGGCATCTGGATCGGCCGGGTGATCAATCCCCGGCGAGGCCGGCGGTTGGCTGGCGACGCAGCCGGGAAACGACATCGCAGAATAGAGCGCGACAATGACGCGTAAAAGTCTTGGCATGGTTGCAAATCCGAGCTTGAGAGACCGTGTATTACGGTTGGCGGGGGCGTTGCCCGTCGCGATGACGAGAACTCTCCGCACCAGCAGTCACCTGGCGGCGGGCCGGGAGAGTTAAAAAATCAATTCAGGAGCGCGCAGTGCAGCACAGGCAAAAATGGGGTCCATCGTTCCAAGCCAACCGTCGGAACAAGACGAACGAAACCGCGGTCCCAAACAGGGTAGTGCGTCGACTGGAAGATGGGTGACCAGGACCCGGCTTGAAGCTTCAGCGCATGCGAAGTGTCAGCGGTCTTTTGTGCCGTGACCGACGCAACGCCGCGACAGTGGTCACACTGGTCATGGTCTTGCCCCCGCTTGTCATGCGCCGGCGCTTTCGCGCGCCCTGATTCGTCGGATATCTTGGAGCAACAGCCGTGGACATCCTTCGAGCCAACTCCCGCCGCAGCAGCGCGCATTGGTGCGCATAAACAGATAAACGGGCCGATCAAGAAAATCGGTAGCAGGGCGACGGATAATGGTCTCACGGCAAGCATCTTTACGATTGAATGCTATGCATCGACCCTTGCGGCAGCAAGCGCGTCGCCCGAAATTGACTCAATCGGTCGGTGCCACCGCGTATGACGAGCGGCGAGCGTGAGCGACTCGATTCCTGCAACACCACCACCGGTCGCTGACGCTTGTGACTCATTCTGGTCATAGGCAGTGGCCCTGCTCAATCGCTTCGTGAACTCGGCGTTCGCAAACTCTGCAGTTGCACCCGCACCGGCTCGGACAGCGGCGGGGCCGTGGAAAGCAGCGGTTCGATCCGCGCGATGAGCCGCTCCGCCTGCTGCGTTTGCCCCGCCTGCCGCAGCACGAATGCCTTGCCGATGAGGGCGTCGAGGTTGTTTGGCTCGATGCGCAGCGCGTCATCAAACCCCGCCAGCGCGCCATCGCGGTTGCCCAATTCGGCTTCGATGCGGGCGTAGGTTTCGTGATATGTCGCCTCGCCCGGGCGAAGCTGACGCGCCTTAACGACCGACTGCCGCGCTTCCTGCAAATCGCCTTTGCGGAGCAACAAAAGGTACGCCAGATCATTCAACGCCCGATCGTGCTCCGGCTGCCGCGACAAAATCGCCCGATATGTCCCCTCGGCGGCGGCGGTCTGGTTGAGTTGAAGCTGCAGCGATGCCAGCAGGAACATTGCTTCCACGTCGGCACGAACGCCCTGCGTAAACGGCGCCAGCAGTTTAAGTGCGTTGCGCGCCGGCGCGGGATCGGCGAATCGCGTGGCGAGAATGGAAGCCGAGCGGGCGTAGGCGTCCACCTCTGCGAGGTTCGTTGGATCGATCACCGGCTCGACGCGCGTTAACGCTTCGCTGGCCATCGCGGCTTCGCGGGCGTATTCGCCGGTGACCTGCAGCCACGTGATGCGCGCCGATGAACTTTCTGCCAGCAGTGGGCCAAGAAGGTCTTCGGCGCGCTCGGGCTGGCCCAGCGCCGTCATGGCGCCGGCGGCGATGCGGAGGAGGTTGGTGTTTTCTTCAGGCTTCTTCGTCGCCTGCGCCAAATGCGGCTGTAGCGCATTGATGGCTTGCGGCAGGTCATTCAACTTCACGCACGCTTCGGCAAGCGCCAGATCGGCGCTGCGCGGGTTCGGCCCGAGCGCCCGCTTCCATTGCAGTGCCGCCTGTTTCATCAGCGGCCATTGCTTCGTGGCGCGATAAACGGTCGTCGCCAGCGCCGCGGCTTCGGCGTCGCCGGGGAGATTTTCCAGCAGCCGGCCGGCGAGGTTTGAAGCATCGTCATTCGCGCCGGTTTGCAGATAGCTTCGAGCCAGCATGGATTGCAGCGGCAGATAGCGCGGGAAACGGTCGGCCGACTGACGCAGCCTCGCCAACTGCGGCGCTGAAGGCTGCGTGGCTGAAAGCGTTTCCTGCATCGCCGACAGCGCCGCGGTTTCAGCGGAGCGGGACGGGTCTTTTGCCAACACTTCGATCAGCGGCGAAAGATCGTTGGACCCGCCTTCCACCTTCTGCATCGCCTGCGCCTGTAGCTTGAGCGACTGAAGATCAGCACTACCCGGCAAAATCCCCAGCCCACAATCGGCGGCGGCGACGGCGGCGGGGTAATCGGCTTGACGGGCGTGGAACGATGCCAGCCGCCGCCACGCCGACGCGTCGTTGGGCGATGCATCGGCGGCGTCGGTGTAATGCTTCTTCGCCGCGGCGCGATCGCCGAACTTCTCTTCAAACCGCGCCAGGATCGCATACTTCTGCGCCGCGGGGGCGTCGGTCAACTCAAGCTTCTTCAGGATCGTTCGTGCCTCATTCACGTTCTGCCGCGCGGCGAGTAGATCGGCTGCGGCGGCGATGAGGTCGGCGTCGGCGGGCGACGCCTGCAATCGCCGGTCGTACAGGGCCGAGGCATCATCGAGCCGGCCGGCGCGGCGATATAAATCGGCCAGCAGCAGATCGGATTGCAGATCGCGCGACGGCGCATTCTCCAGCAGCATTGTTGCAGTCGAGTTGCGTCCTTCGTCACCCAGCATGCGCGCCAGCGGCAGACGCTCGCCGGGTTGGATGGATGGGCTTTGCGCCGCGCGATCGAGGTAGGCGCGCGCTTCGCTGTGCTTGCCCTGCTCGGCCAGCAACCGCGCCAACTCGAGTTGAACGGAGACCGATCGTGGATCAATCTCGGCGGCGGTGCGAAGCTGGTCGGCGGCTTCTCGGGCGTTGCCCATGTTCTCCATCGCCTGCGCCAATCGCACGCGATACTCCGGCACCTTTGGCGAGGCGCGCACCAGGTCGGCCAGCAGCGTCATTGCTTCGGCGCTGTCCCGCTGATTGGGCTGGCCGGTCAGCAGAAACTGGGCGCGGGCCGATTTCCACAATGAACCGTCTTCACCGGTGAGCGCGCGAACCCTGTCGATCGTCCGTGCGAAGAATTCGCGATTCTGTTTCGCCTGCTCGGCCGAGCGGAGAATGAGCGACTGCAGCGCAAAGTTGTCGGCATGCGAATCCCCCAGCGCAATCCATGTGGCGGCGGCGTCGGGGTCGTTGGCGGCTTCGCGAAACTGCGCGACGGCGATCTGCCACTGCATCGCGTCGGCGCTCGAAGCCGACTTGGCGGCATTCTGCAGGCCGGCCAAACCC
>JAWXAM010000017.1:0-60821 GCA_034439495.1 Terricaulis sp.
ATTGCATGAACACGAGGTTCCAGAATTCGAGAAAGCGATCGCCGTCCTCGTCCGGCGAGCCCGGCGGGCCGCCGCGAATGTGATCACCGCGGTCGATGAAGATTTCAGAGCACGGGCCGCACGGCCCCGTGTCGCCCATCGACCAAAAATTATCGGCCGTGGCGATGCGGATGATCTTGTCATCGCCGAAGCCCGCGATCTTCTTCCAGAGCGCCGCCGCTTCATCGTCGTCGTGGTAGATGGTGACGAGCAGCTTATCCTTCGGCAGACCGAGATCTTTGGTGATCAGCGTCCAAGCCGCGTCGATCGCGCCTTCCTTGAAATAGTCGCCAAACGAAAAATTGCCGAGCATCTCGAAGAACGTGAGGTGACGTGCCGTGTAACCGACATTGTCGAGGTCATTGTGCTTGCCGCCGGCGCGGACGCACTTTTGGCTCGTGGCCGCACGCGGATACGGGGGCTTGGCGGCGCCGGTGAAGTAATTCTTGAACTGCACCATGCCTGCATTGGTGAAGAGCAGGGTCGGATCGTCCTGCGGCACGAGCGAGGACGAGCCCGGCAGCTCGTGTCCGCGCGCGCTGAAAAAATCGAGAAACTGCTTACGGATGTCGTTGACGCTGGGCATCTGATCTCAAGCCAAATCGAAGGTTGGCTTGGTATAGGTAGTGCAATGCACAACGCCAAGCGCCAGGACGGCGCGACTCTGAAGCACTCAGGTCAGGGCGGTAGGGTCAGCGCCCCATCCACCGAAAGCGGGAAGTGCGGATTCCAGGCCACTTCCCAAAGATGACCGTCCGGATCCGCAAAGTAGCCGGACCGCCCGCCCCAACTAGCGTCATGCGCCGGCTTCACCACCAGGGCGCCTGCGGCCACCGCCTCGGCGATGACGGCGTCGACCTCGTCCTTCGTGCGGACGTTGTGGGCGATGGCGATACCGCGAAAGCCGCTCCCTTCCGCCGGCACATCCGCGTCACACGCGAGGCTCTCGCGCGGAAACAGGCAAAGCGCCACTGCCCCTGCCTGCAAGAAAACGACTTCGGCGCCGCCTACTGACGACGCCGAAAATCCGAGTTGGGTGTAGAAAGCCTTGGCGCGCGGTAGATCGGCGACACCAAGAGTGATCAGGGAAACACGCGGCTCCATCGCGCACTCCTACCGTCAAATCCGCCGGCCGGCCCAGAGACGTGACCAGGGCATGGGGTCGGGTCGGCAACACGCCCCCGAACCGGCCAGCGAAAGACGAAGCGCTCAACCGCGCAATTCTAAACTTAAGCCTTCGGCCTATTCTTTATCTTCGTCGCCTTCTGGCGGCGAATACATCGCGTCAGCGACGACAGCGGACTTGCCGCGGATCTTGTCCTCGATCTCGAGCGCGATCTCTTTGTGCTCTTTCAAGAACCGGCGCGCGGCTTCCTTGCCTTGGCCGATCTTCTGACCGCCGTAGGCGTACCAAGCGCCAGACTTATCGACGACGCCGGCTTTGACGCCGAGTTCGATCAGTTCGCCGGTCTTGGAGATCCCTTCGCCGTAGATGATGTCGAACTGCACCTGCTTGAACGGCGGCGCGACCTTGTTCTTCACCACTTTGACGCGCGTTTCCGAACCGACGACTTCGTCACGTTCCTTGATCTGGCCGGTGCGGCGGATATCCAAACGCACCGAGGCGTAGAACTTCAGCGCGTTGCCGCCAGTCGTGGTTTCGGGGTTGCCGTACATGACACCGATCTTCATGCGGATCTGGTTGATGAAGATCACGAGCGTGTTCGACTTTGAGATCGAGGCGGTCAACTTGCGCAGCGCTTGGCTCATCAGCCGCGCTTGCAGGCCCGGCAGGCTATCGCCCATCTCGCCTTCGATTTCAGCGCGCGGCGTCAGCGCCGCGACCGAGTCAATCACCAGCACATCGACGGCGCCCGAGCGCACCAATGTATCGGTAATTTCGAGAGCTTGTTCGCCGGTGTCAGGCTGCGAGACCAGAAGGTCATCGAGATCGACACCCAGCTTGCGCGCATAGATCGGATCGAGCGCGTGCTCGGCGTCAACGAACGCACACACGCCGCCAGACTTCTGCGCTTCGGCAATCACGTGCAGAGCGAGCGTCGTTTTACCCGAGCTTTCCGGGCCGTAAATTTCGATGATCCGGCCCTTAGGCAGGCCGCCAATGCCGAGCGCGATATCGAGCGATAACGAGCCAGTGGAGATCGCCTCGATCTCAACGACCGGCTTTTCACCGAGGCGCATCACCGAGCCCTTACCGAAGGCGCGATCAATCTGCCCCAGAGCCGCGGTCAAAGCCTTTTGCTTGTCCGTTTCCACTGCCGCCTCAACAAGTTTAAGCTTTGCCATCTCGTCTGCCTCCCTATGTCGAGTCCATGCCCTGGACTATGGCGCTTCACATGCGCTGCGATCAGGAGTCGGATGTACCGCGTTTGTTCTGAGAACACAAGAAGAACATTTGCCGTGATGTCGAATTTCTGGACGACCGCAAAATGCTGTGGCCCGGGCCGTGCAGCAGCCCAAGACCTATTCCCTAAATCTCGTTCCGGGCCTTTAATGGTGCGGGAACGGGAAACGGAGAGGATCGGCCATGGCTTCGTCTCTAGCGCCAGTACCGCCGGCAAACGGCCTTCCGGCGACGCTGGAAGCGGTGACCTCGTTCCGCGTGAAGACGGCCGCCCTCTCGCGCCCCGCCGGCCAAATTCAGAAGCCTGATCCAGACATGGTGCTGGTTACGGCCGCCGACGGCGGCGTCGTGGTCTATCCGCCGAGTGAGAAGCTGGTGATCCTGGCCGGACGGCGCTCACGCAGAACCGCGCGCTAAGCAAACGCCCGCAGATCGCCGAACTTGCCGGCGTTGAAATCGGCGATCGCCTGGTGGATTTCCGCTTCCGTGTTCATCACGAACGGCCCGTATTGGACGACCGGTTCTTCGATCGGCGCGCCGCTTAGGATCAGCACTTTCGCATCGGTGTTGGCTTCGATCTCGATCGCCCCGCCCTCGCGCGCGAACACGGCGAACTGCGCATCGCGCGCGATGCTCTCGCCGTTCAACAGCACCGTCCCGCTCTGCACGAGCGCAGCGAGCGTATGGCCTTCCGGCAGCGCGAACGAGGCCTTGCCGCCCGCGTTCAAGCGCACGTCCCAAATGTTGATCGGCGTGAACGTCTTCGCCGGACCATGCGCGCCGGCATATTCACCCGCAATCACGCGCACACGGCCAGCGCCGTTTTCCAGCTCTACTGGCGGAATCTCGGCATCGAGCAAAGTCTGATAGCCGGGCGGCAACATCTTATCTTTCGCCGGCAGGTTCACCCAAAGCTGCACCATCTCCATCACGCCGCCGTTTTGCGTGAACGCGGCGGAGTGAAATTCTTCATGCAGAATGCCGGACGCGGCGGTCATCCATTGCACGTCGCCGGGACCAATGTGGCCGCCATTGCCGGTGCTATCGCGGTGATCGACTTCACCCGCGTAAACGATCGTCACGGTCTCGAAGCCGCGGTGCGGATGGACGCCGACGCCGCGCTTCTTCGGCGCCGGGCCGAACTCGGTCGGCGGCGCGTAGTCGAGCAGGATGAACGGCGACAAGTTCGCGCCATGCGTCTGCGGCGAAAACATCGAGCGCACCGGAAAGCCATCCCCGACCCAATGCGGGCGCGGCGCGTCCTGAACGACAATCAGCTTTCTCATAGCGGCATCCTTCCGCCGCTAGAAATATGCCCCGCGCACGGGAGCGCAATAAGGCACATGGGTGAAACTGGGTTGGCTCTTCAAACGCGAAGTAGGACTGAGCGTTGCCGAAGCGCTACTCCACAAAGCCCAACTCTCGGCAGGCAGGCGCGAACGCTTCGCTTTCGGGCTGCCCATTGAACCGACACTCACGGTCCATTGACGGCGAATTGGTGAGAAGACTGCGCACCTCCGCATCAGTTCCCAACCGCCGGACGAGACGCTGGACGTCGTAGTTGACGCCGCCCCATTCCAGATTGGCGGCGCAGGCGCCAATGGTTTCTAGCGTGAAGAACTGCGAGAGCTGCCCCTCGGCTAAATCTTCGGGGACGATGTCATCGAGGTACTGCCGAGCTAGCGCTAGATTGTATTCGTGTTCGAAGGTGATCGTGCTCTCAACGTCCAACGCAAAGCGGCAAACCTTCGCAACTGCCGCCTCGCCCAACGCACGTTGCTCGGCGGCGGGCAGATCACGAAGCGTTGGCGGCGCGCAACTCATGAGAGGCAGCGCAAGACCTGCACTCATCGCGGCAACTAAACGGCACATACGGCTCACTCATGCAGCAAGCGCATACACGGCTTGCTCGTCAAGCCGCCGCCAGCAGCTCCTTCACCCGCCCGACCAGCTGCTCCATCGTCACGGGCTTGCTCATGTAGTGCACCGGATAGTTCTCCAGCATGTGACTGAAGCTTTCGGGCGCGTAGCCGGAGAGGAAGAGCACCTTGGCGTTGCCGATCATCGCCGGATCGGCTTCTTGCAGCATCTCCGGGCCGGTCATGATTGGCATTGAGACGTCGGAGATGATGATGTCGAACGCACCGGGTTTCGCAGCCATGATGTCGAGCGCTTCTTGGCCATCGCCGGCTTCTTCGACTTCGTAGCCGCACTCTTTCAAATTGCGCACCGTCGCGCGGCGCACCGGCACCAGATCTTCCACGAACAAAATCTTGCCGCGGCCGGAGACATCCTTCGGGATCGGCGCGATCAGCAGGCGTTCCTTCGCGGCGATCTCTTCGATCTCTTCGGCGGTCGGGGTGTATTCCGGCAGGAAGATGCGGAACGTGGTGCCGACGCCGAGCTTTGAGGTGAAGAAGATATAGCCGCCCGATTGCTTGATGATGCCGTAGCTGGTGGCGAGGCCAAGGCCCGTGCCTTTGCCTGCTTCCTTGGTCGAGTGATACGGGCGGAAAATTTTCGCGGCATGCTCCGGCTTGATGCCGCCGCCGGTGTCTTCCACTTCGATCATCACGTAGCGGCCGTCTTCGATCGGGTTGTGACCGAAACCGCGCGCAGTCTCCGCCGTCACCACCGACGTGCGCACCGTCAGCTTGCCGTCGCGCGCCATCGGCGAGCCTTTCGGCGTCATCGCATCGCGCGCATTCGTCGCGAGATTGACCAGCACGCGCTCGAGCTGGGTCTTGTCGACCTTCACATACGGCAGATCGCGGCCGTGCCGGATTTCATACGGGATCGACGAGCCCACGACGCGGCGGATCAGCTCCTGCTTGGAGCCGATGAAATCGCCGACATCGAACACTTCGCGCGCGAACGTCTGCTGGCGCGCATAGGCGCGGAGCATTTCGGAGAGCTCTTTCGCCGTGACCGCGTGATCGGAAATCTCGCGCAGCATCGGGTAATCCGCATCGCCCACCGGATGGCGGCGCAGCAGCGTCGAGCAGGTCTGCATCACCACGGTGAGCAGATTGTTGAAATCGTGCGCGACGCCGGCGGCCAGTTCGCCGATCTCGCGCATCTTCTCCGATTGCGCGAGCCGGGTTTCGAGTTCGCGCTGCTGGGTAACGTTCAGCACGTACGCAATGCCGCGCCCGTCGGGCGAGCGCGCGAAATGCACGTGCGCCGCCATGGGCGGATTGGTAGCCAGCATGATCTCGATCGGATCGTTCAGCGATTGGCGCAATCGATGCGCGAGTTGCGTCGGACCCTCGCCGGCTTCGAACAAATCCGCGAACGGCGTCGAAGGCGTGGCGCGGCCTTGCGTCATGTCCATCAGCGACGTGTTGGAATCGAGCACCGCCGCTGACGCGGGATCGGCGCCATCGAGCACCGCGACACCGAACGGCGCATGGCTGAACACACCGTCCGCGCTGCCGCCCGGCACCCGCACCGGCATCGGTGCTTCTGGCGCTTCGGTATCGGAGAAGAACACCAAGGTGCGCGATGTGCCGTCGACATCTTCAGTCGGCCAGAACGAGAGCGCCGCTGCTTGCGTCTCCTGGCCGTCGAGGCCCTTCAGCGTAATGCGCGTGCGCGATGGGCCAAAGCCGCGGCGATCCTTGCGCACGAGGCGCGACGCATCTTCCTTGACGATGTCTTTCACCCGCATCAGCGCCGGATCGTCGCCAAGCCCAAGCACCGCGCGCAAGGCGCGGTTCATGTAAATGATCGAGCCATCGCTCTTCGCGGCGAAGAAGCCAATCGGCGCATCGTCGAGGAAGAGTTGGTTGGTGTCGCCGCCGCTTTCAGCAGCTTCGGCCACGCCAAGTTCGCGCAAACGCCACAACACATAGCCGCCCGGCATCGGGCCGACGCACGCTTCATAGCGCGCGTGCTTGCCGGCGATGGCAGCCGTGCCTGGCAATTCTTCGCGGCGAATTTGTCCCGCTTGCGCGGCGCGCGCGAGCCGGAACATCGGCGCAGACAACATCGGGTCAGCGCCGAACAGCCGGCTCATCATCGGCGGACGGTCGCTCTCGCCCAAAATGCCGGCAGCTTCGGCGATATCGAGGTAAGCGTGGTTCGCCGTCAGCGGTGAAAGATGCATGTCGGTGATCAGCGCCGCTTCATCGAGCGCATCGATCAATCCGAAATCATGCCGCCCACCAAGCATCGCGGCCGCAGCGATTGCGCCGCGCTCCGGAAACGCCCCAAGCTTGCGGCCGGCCCCGCGCGACATCCAGAAAAACAGAACCATGCCGACAGCCGCGATCAGCAGCAGCAGGATGGCGCCAGGTTGGCCAACCGTGGGGCCCGCCGTGATCGCCACGCCAGCCGCAGCAACGCCAGCGGCGACCGCCCCCCAGAACAAAATCTGGAGCGGATCGAGCCGCCCGCCGCTACGCGGTGGGGTCTGGTCTGCTTGGTCTGTCATTGGCGCGCCTGTTCGAGCGCCAATTGACCCCGATTCGGCGCCCGGATCACGGTGAGGCGCAGGCCTAAATCCATCCGCCATCGGGTTTCTCCGCTCACAAATTGACGCGCGGCTTACGCCGCGACCCGCGGCGACGGGCCAAACGCATGACAAAGCCAATAACCTTGGCCACGGCTTCGTAATGTTCCTTCGGGATCGGCTGGTCGATTTCCGCCGTCGCAAACAAAGCGCGCGCCAGCGGCGGATCTTCCACGATCGGAATGTCGTGTTCGTTGGCGACTTCACGAATCCGTTGCGCCACCGCATCAACACCCATCGCAAGGCAGACCGGCGCGCCCACTTCACCGGGCTCGTACCTTAGCGCGACCGCGTAGTGGGTCGGGTTGGTGATGATCACGCTGGCGTTTGGTACGTTAGAGAGCATGCGCCGCCTTGAGCGCTCCATGCGGATCTGGCGGAGCTTCGCCTTCACCATCGGGTCGCCGTCGCTCTGGCGCATCTCTTCCTTGAGCTCGCGGCGAGTCATCTTCATGCGTTCCATGTAGCTCTGGCGCGTGAAGACGTAGTCCACCGCCGCCAGCACCGCCGCCGCGCACGCGAGCGCAAGCATCATGGTGACGACGCGATCCTTGATAAACGGCAACAGCGCCGCCGGATCGAGCAGCGAGAGATTGTCGATCGTCGCATCGTGCGGCCACAGCACCCAACCAAGCACGGCGCCGACGACAACGAGTTTCGCCAGCGACTTCAGAAACGATGAAAAGGCCTGTTTGCCAAAGACGCGCTTCACGCCTTCGATCGGGTTAAGCTTGCTCAGCTTTGGCGTGAGGCGCTCACCGGTGAACGTCGGCCGATCCTGGATGTAGCGCGACGCGATACCGGCCGCGACGAGCGCAAGCGCCACCATGGCGAAGATCGCCATCAGCTTCAGCAGAACAGCTGCAAAGATCGCCGTCAGCGAGCCGCTCTCGGCGCTCAACTGATCGGGCATGGCCAGGAACGTGATGAAGCCGTGCGCGATCTGGGAGACGATCGGCCCAGCCATGAAGGCGACGATGGCCGTGGACGCGATCAAAGAAAGCGCAGCGCCGACCTCGGCCGAATAGATTATATCGCCCTTCTCGCGCGCCTGCTCTAGCCTTCGGGCTGTCGGCTCTTCGGTTTTGTCGTCCTGCTCGCTTTGCTCGGCCATGGGCTTACCTCAACCACATGGCGTAGTTTTGAATGCTATCGAGCCAGATCAGCATGCCGGTGGAAATACCGAGCGCAAACACGACGAGGCCACCCATGATTTGTAGCGGCAGCGCGACGAAGAAGACTTGAATCTGCGGGATCATCCGCGACAGCACGCCAAGGCCGACGCGAAAGATGAGACCCGCCGCGACCACCGGCATCGCGATCTGAAAACCGACACGGAAGGACGCTGCAGTCGTTTCCAACGCAAGCTGCGCCGCATCGCCAACAGGCGGCGGCGCGCCAAGTGAAATCACGTCGTATGAGCCGGCGATGCCAGCCAGAAACATGTGATGGAGGCCGGTCGCGAAAATCAGCGCCACGCCCATGATGCCGAGGAACACAGCGAGCAGCTGGCCGGATTGAGTTTGCGTGGGGTCGGCCGTTTGCGCGAAGGCGAGACCGATTTCGAGGCCGACGATCTGGCCAGCCGTCGCCAACGCCGAAACCAAAATGCGCGCGGCGCCGCCAAGCAAAATACCGATGATCGCCTCGCTCGCCACTTGCGCGGCCATTCCGAAGACCGAGTTTGAAATGGGCGGCACTCGATCGGCCAAGGCAGGTCCAAGCGCGATTGCCATCGCCAGTGCAAAAGCCAGGCGCACGCGCGGCGGCACCGCCGGCTCGCCGAAGCCGGGAAGCAGCATGATGACGCCGCCGATGCGCGCAAAGAGGAGCGCCGTGGCCCAGATCTCGACGCCGTAGAGCGTGAGGTTCATCTCAGAACGCCGCGATGCGTTCGAAGATTTGGGTGGTGAACCCGCCCAAGAGGCCGCCCATGATCGGCAGGAAGAGCAGGATGGCGAAGAAGATCGCCAGGATCTTCGGCACGAAGACGAGGGTCTGCTCCTGAATTTGCGTTAGGGTCTGCAGCAGCGAAACCAGCAGGCCGACCACAAGGCCGACAATCATCGGCCCGGCGCAGACCAGAACCGTCACCCAGATGGCGTCACGACCAAGATCGAGGACTTCAGCGCCCGACATGGCTCCTCCCTCGCCCGGCAAATTCTGCCGAGCCCAATCCCAGGGACGCCAAGGATGGTTAACACCGCGTTTCCGATTGAGACGATGCGCCGCGCGGTCCTTAAACGCGGCGCCCGAAGCCGCCCAGAGCGCGAAACCGTGCTTCTGCCGTCACAGTGTGACTTAGTTTCCCGCCGGGCGATCCAAAGCACCGAATCCGGATCATGTTGGAGTCAGACGTGCATGACACCGTGGCCGTACCGAAGCCGCAGAACGCGTCGAGGAAACGTGCCGCAGGGGGCAATAATGCTGAATGCTATCGCCAACTTTTTCAGGGGCCTGTTCGGCCGTAAGGCCGACAACTTCAAAGACCTGCTGATCGCCGATCTCGGCATCGAGCGCTAAGCGCCAACGCCGCATCGCCCTACCCGCCAGGCGGCCCGCCGGCGGTGAAGCTTTCAATGAGGCTGCCCGCGACCAAGCGCCAGCCGTCGACCAGCACGAAAAAGATCAGTTTAAACGGCAAGCTCACCGTCACCGGGGGCATCATCATCATGCCCATGGCCATCAAGAGTGATGCGACCACAAGGTCGATGATCACGAATGGTATGAACAGCATAAAGCCGATCTCGAACGCCCGCCTCAACTCGGAAATCATGAACGCCGGCGCCAGGATGCGGATTGGCGTTTCAACGGCGCTTGTCGGGCGCTGATCTAGGTTGGCCATGTCGATGAAGAGCGCGAGATCTTCCTCGCGCGTTTGGCTCGCCATGAACACTTTGAGCGGCTCGACGATGCGCGGAAATGCTTCGTCTAACGGCATTTCCTCGTTCATCACCGGGCCAATGCCGGCGCGATAGGATTCTTCCCAGACGGGCTGCATCACGAACGCGGTGAGGAAGAGCGAAAGCGACACGATCACGATGTTCGGCGGCGCCTGCTGCAAACCGATCGCGGTGCGAAGCAGCGAAAGCACGACGACGATGCGCACAAAACTTGTCGTCATGATGATGATCGACGGCGCCAGCGAAAGCACCGTGATCATGGCGGTGAGCTGAAGCACGCGCGCTGTCAGCCCATCGCCGCTGCCGAGATCGATCGAGAGCGTCGGTTGCGCCGCGAAGGCAACGCCGGTCCAGAGGGCGGCGAAGAAGGACGAGAGCAAAATAACGCCGGTCCATTTGCCGATATTGCGCTTTGGCTTTTGCGCCTTCGTCACGATGCGCTCTCCGCCTGCTGAACCGGCTCGGCCGCCGCCGCAAATTCGCTCACCACGACATCCCCTGCGGGGCCCAAAAGCAGCAGGTGTTCGCGGCCATCGCAGCGCACGATCATCAAGCGCCGGCGCGGATCGATCATGATCGATTCACTCACCTTCAGCCGCTTCGGCGCGTTCGGCCCGGCTTGCAGCATGCCGAGCCGGCGTGCGCCCCAGGCGACGGCGAGGATCAGCGCCAAAGTCGCCAAAAGCGCAAAGAGCGAACGCGCCCAATCTACCCAATCCACGAGAACCCCCTCCGTTCTGGAGCGTCTCCTGGCTCGACGTGTTTGGTAAACGAGACGTAAATATTCCGGCCCCGTTTTAAGACGCGCTTAACCAAGCACTGTTCGACTAGGCAAAGTTTGCAGCCCTGAGTCGGACCTTTGGATCTCGCCAACACACCCTTCTTCAGCCTTCTGCGCTCGCGCCTCGATCAGCTTTCGACGCGCCAGCAGCTGATCGCCGAAAACATCGCCAACGCATCGACGCCCGGCTATCGGCCGCGCGATATCGATACGGCGGGCTTCGAGCGGATGCTGGCTTCGGCCTCCGGCGGGAGGGGCCTAGCGATGACGCGGACCCATGCGGGGCACATGAGCGGCAATGCCGGATCGGCCAATGTGCCGGTGATCACGCGGGACGATTCTGAGACCACCATCGATGGCAATGCGGTGGTGCTTGAAGATCAGATGGCGCGGGCGGCGGAGACGCGGATGGCGTTCGAAACCGGCATCGCGCTTTACCAGAAGGGCCTCGAGCTCGTCCGCATGGCGGCGCGGGCGCCGGGGAGATAAGTAGATGACCGACATCAACCAAACGATCTCGGCCGCCGCTTCCGGCATGCGCGCGCAGACTGTGCGGATGCGGATCGCGGCGGAGAACGTCGCCAACGCAAGTTCCGCCGGCGCCAATCCGAACGAAGATCCGTTCCGCCGCCGCATTCCGCTACTGGAAAGCACCACCCTCGCCTCCGGCGCGCAGGGTGTCGAAGTCAGAGGCGCGGCGTTCGATATGAGTGCGTTTCGCGAAGAGTATAATCCATCGCACCCGGCGGCGGATCCGAACGGCTATGTGCAATTGCCGAACGTCGACACGCTGGTTGAGATGATGGACATGCGCGAAGCCACGCGCGCTTACGAAGCCAATTTGAACATGATCGAAGCGGCGCGGACGATGACGACGCGCGCGTTAGATTTGCTGCGGAGATAAATAAATGGCGATCGATCCGGTTTCGGCCGCGCGGGCCTATCAACAAGCAGCGAACGCGACGAATTTGGGCGGCGCCTCCGGCGGCGACTCCGTCGATTTCGGCGGCTTAGTGCAGGAAGCGATCCGGCAAGCGGGGCAAAGCGCGAGCATTGCGGAAAATCAGGCGCTCGCGGTTGCCGGTGGGCAGGCCGATATTGTCGATGTCGTCACCGCGATTGCGGCGGCGGAGACGCAATTACAAACCGTCATTGCCGTCCGCGACCAAGTTATTAGTGCGTATCAGGAAATTCTGCGCATGCCGATTTAGTGGTCCATTGCTGGGAACTCCGTCCCGTAACTGACGTTTCAGCGACATCGGTTTGGTCAACGGAGAATTTCCCATGCTGGGATGGGCTATCGGCTTTTTCGTCGCTGCGCTGGTCGCGGCAGTTTTCGGATTTGGCGGCATCGCTTCGGCGTTTAGCGGCATTGCCGTCATTCTGTTTTGGGTTTTCCTTGGCCTCGTTGTGCTTTCGCTCGTGTTCGGCCGGTTCGGCGGGACGCATGCGGCTGGCCATGGCGGATCGGGCCGCACGTTTGCAACGGTTGCGATGATCGCTGGCGTGGCGCTGGTGGTTTATGCCTGGGTCGATAACGACATGTCGGCTGAACGCGTCGGCGCTTCGATCGATCGCACGGCTGTCCAGCTTGCCGAAGGCACTTCGGAAGCTCTTGGCGACGCCGGCAACCGCGCCGAGCGCGTGATGGACAATACCGCTGAAGAAATTCGCGCCGATGCCGAGACGTTCGACGAGAACGTCGAAGCCGAGACGACCGACTAACTCCCTTTACCCCCGTAGTTGCACTTTGGCCCGAGCCTCGCTCGGGCCTTTTCTTTTGCGCCTGCGCCAGCGGCGCCGCGTGGCGGGGCCACGGGCGTTAAAAGAACGGCGAAATGCGCGGTGGGCTTAAGAGGAGTCAGCCGCGACGAGCGGCGTGAGCGCCGACGAAAAGCGCGGCGCGTCGGCGCGCGCGGGATAGAGGATGCGCAGACGCGAGAGGCCGCGGCGCAGGCGCCGCATCAGCCGCGCGATGTGGCGCTCGGCATCACGAATGAGCGCGAGAATAGCGAAGATGCGCGCTTGCCAGCTTTTGCCGCGCGTTGCGGCGCGCAGGCGCGCGCCAATCACGATGCGGCGGGTGACATGCTTTTTGTGGCCATGGCGATTGCGCGACGGGCGCCCTGGAAGCCCGCGCGAAACGGCGGCGCAGACGATCAGGATTTGGGCCCTGCGGGCGACGCGGTCGAGCGTGCGGCGCGGAATGGCGCCGTTCCAGGCAATGCACGCAGCGACGAACCCGACCAGCCACAGCTGCGCCCAGGCAAAAAGCCTGGCGACCTTGTGGCGTGTGATGGGTGGGGTTCGGGTTTGCATGGCGCGAAGTGTGCGCCGGTTTTGGATCGGTCGGATTCGTGCGGGTGTATCCGCGTATTTCTCAGGCCCCTCTCCCTCGCGGAGAGGGGGTTGGGGGTGAGGGGCGTTCAGCCGATCAGGCGCCGGAGCGTTTGAACGCCCCTCACCCGCCGGATGCGCCGGCGCCCTCTCCGCGAGGGAGAGGGCCAAGAGAGCCGCGCTTACTTCTTGCCGCCGCTGCCGATGCCGCCGGCGGAGCTGGTCGCTTTCGGCGCCTTTTCCTTCTTCGGTTTGCGCTTTTCCTTGTTCGACTTCATCTGACCCTTGGCCATGACATCCTCCGTCGCATTGAGCGGCGGGGAGAATTGCATGCTTCGTGAGTCCTGTCAGGCGGGTGGGGTTTCACGCGCTGATTCCTGCGGAACGCGCGTGTGCGGGCGCCGGTTGTGTACGGGCCATGCTGCACTAGGCCAGATCGTTTGCACTTGTCGCGGTGATTGCGAGCGGCGCCGCGCTGGGGCTTTGGCCGTCGCCGCTTGAGGCCACCAAAGTTCGGTACAACTTGACGTTTCCAAGAACCAAGCGCCTTTTGTCGTTCCATAACCGGTACAATAAATCGGGGTGGGGTTATGACATCAGGGGCGTTCGAGTACTGGCAGCCTGGCAGCGAAGAACGCCAGCTGAGAATTTTTGTTAGCCATCGCTATGGCAAGGACCAGGCGCTCTACGACGAAGTCATACGAGCGTTGGAAAGCAACGGGTTTTCTGTTCAAGACATGTCGCTCTCCGCCGACCAGATAATGGCCGGCCCGCGAGGCGGCGATCTACCTAAGCTCAAAATCCAAGGCGAGATTGCGGCACGCATCTATACATCGGACGCACTCATTGCACCGAGCCGGCCGGCGGTCACGCGTTCACAGTGGGTGAGCTGGGAAGTTCAGTTGGCGGCGATCGGATACGGCCTGCCGATCCTCTTCGTGAATGAGAAGGAACAGCAGAGACGCACGCGGTTGGTTAGTGAAGTCGCAGACTTAGGGTTGCCCCACGCAGTTTGCGCACGCAGCACCCAGGCTATTGTTGAGAGACTTATCAGCCTGATTGAAGGTCGCCCGACGTGGGGCATGCGACAAGAAGAGACTGAGAAGACCATCAAGTTTCGCGGGCCACCCGCAGAAATCCGGAACGAAGTTCTGAAGCGCTTCCCGTTTCATCCGCGTCTGCCGCCCGCACCATATGAACCGCGCGCAAGGCGCGGGTTCTGGTCGTTCCTGTCTGGAGATCAGGGCGCCTAGCAAAAAGGGCGCCTCGCGGCGCCCTTTTCTTAGTTCTGGTTGCGGCAATCGCTGTCGAGGATGCCTTCGTCGTTGGGGCCGTTGCAGACGTCGTTGTCGTCCGAGAAGTAGTCGACGGCGGCGGCGCCTACGGCTGCGCCGGCGGCGAGCGCGCAACCGCTGGCGAGCGGTGCGGCGAGGGCGAGAAGAGCGAGAGCGGCGATGCGTGCGCGGGTGTTCATTGGGGTGGCTCCACCAGGGGTGATGCTGCCCAACACGCGCGGTGCGAGGTGGTTCCTCTTTTTCGGAACTAAGTTTTCACGCTCCCCGGGCGCGGAGCGACCCGGGGTCTAGGGGCAACGTGTGCAATGGTGGCCCCTGGGTCCCGGCTCTCGCTTCGCTCGGCCGGGAAACGTGGTGTTTAAGCCCGCGCTTCGTTCACGCCGCGGCCGAGCGCTAGCAGTGCGGCGTTGGCGATGGCGTCGGCGTCGAGGCCGGCTTCGGCGTATTGGAGTTCGGGCTTGTCTTGATCCTGGAAGATGTCCGGCAGCGTCAGCGTGCGGATTTTGACGCCGCGATCGAGCAAGCCGTCCTTCGCCATGAAGTGCAGCACGAAGGCGCCGAAGCCGCCGAGGGCGCCCTCTTCGATGGTCAGCAGCACTTCGTGCTCGCGCGCGAGGCGGCGGATGAGATCTTCGTCGAGGGGCTTCGCAAAGCGCGCGTCGGCGAGCGTGGTGGAAAGGCCCATGGCGGCGAGCTTGTCGGCGGCCTTGTGGGCTTCCTGCATGCGGGCGCCGAAGTTCAGCAGCGCAACCGACGTGCCTTCGCGCAGGATGCGGCCTTTGCCGATTTCGAGCGGGGTGTCAGCGTCCGCGCCCATCACGCCGGCAGCGTCGCCGCGCGGATAGCGGAACGCGCTTGGGCGATCATCGATGGCGGCGGCGGTGGCGACCATGCGGCTAAGCTCGTTGCCGTCGCTGGCGGCCATCAGCACCATGCCGGGCAGCGCGCCCATGTAGCCGACATCGAAGGAGCCGGCGTGCGTCGAGCCATCGGCGCCGACGAGGCCGGCGCGGTCCATGGCGAAGCGCACGGGCAGTTTTTGGATGGCGACGTCGTGGACGACCTGGTCGTAGCCGCGTTGCAGGAAGGTTGAGTAGATGGTGGCGAACGGCTTCATGCCGTCAGCGGCGAGGCCTGCGGCGAAGGTGACGGCGTGCTGCTCGGCGATGCCGACATCATAGGTGCGATCGGGAAATTGCGCGCCGAAGAGATCAAGGCCGGTGCCAGACGGCATGGCGGCGGTGATGGCGACGATTTTGTCGTCCTTCTCGGCGTTGCGGACGAGCGCTTGGGCGAAGACTTTGGTGTAGCTCGGGGCGCTTGCGCCTTTGGCCTGCTCGCCAGTGACGACGTTGAACTTGGTGACGCCGTGATATTTGTCGGCGGCGTTTTCGGCCGGCGCGTAGCCCTTGCCCTTCTTGGTGACGACATGGATCAGCACCGGGCGATCGGTGAAGTCCTTGGCGTTGGAAAGGATGAGGCGGAGCATGTCGACGTCGTGTCCGTCGAACGGCCCGAGATAATGGAAGCCGAGTTCTTCGAAGAAGGTGCCGCCCGTCACCATGGTGCGGGCGTATTCTTCTGCCTTCTTGGCGACGTCGTGGATCGGCGCCGGCAGATGTTCGGCGACGGATTTGGCGGTCTTGCGAATGCGGCGATAGGTTTTCGAGGACGCGAGGCGGCCGAGATACGAGCTCATGCCGCCGACCGGGGGCGCGATGCTCATGTCATTGTCGTTGAGGATGACGATGAGGCGCTTGGTGGTTTCCGCCGCGTTGTTCATCGCCTCATAGGCCATGCCGGCCGAAATCGAACCGTCGCCGATGACGGCGATGACGTGGCTATCGTCGCCGCGCTGATCGCGCGCGACGGCGAAGCCAAGGGCTGCGCTGATCGAAGTGGCGGCGTGCGCGGCGCCGAACGGATCGTACTCGCTCTCGCTGCGCTTGGTGAAACCGGAAAGGCCCTGGCCTTGGCGGAGCGTGCGGATGCGGTCGCGGCGGCCGGTGAGGATTTTGTGCGGATAGGCCTGGTGGCCGACGTCCCAGATGATTTTGTCGCGCGGCGTGTTGAAGACGTAGTGGAGCGCCACGGTGAGCTCGACGACGCCGAGCCCTGCCCCGAGGTGGCCGCCGGTCGCGGAGACGGCGCTGATGGTTTCGGCGCGGAGTTCCTCCGACACTTGCTGCAACTGGCTCTCGTCCAGCTTGCGCAAATCGCTCGGCAGATTGATCTGGTCGAGCAGTGGGGTCTCAGGAGCCATGTAGCCTCGGCGCATTGATTTCGCTCAATCCTAGCCGCGATCCTCCCCCCTGGCGACCGCTAAGACCACACACAGGCACAGGATTTTTCGAGGATTTCGTGCGGCAGGTGGGCGCAGAGGGGGCCGATTTCGGGTACGGTTAGGCATGACCGTCGATCTATCCCGTGACGAGGCCCGCTTCGTGCGCCCGGCGCATCTGGCCGGCGTCGAGCTTGTGAGCGTGTCTTACAGGCAGCGGCGCTTTCCGGTGCACACGCATGCAGAGTTTGTGGTTGGTGCGGTTATTGGCGGGGCCGAGACGCTTCAGGTCGGCGCACGCACATACATTGCGGGCGGTGGCGCGACGCTGTTTTTGCACCCCGACGAGCCGCATGCGAACGCAACGATCGGCGAAGACGCGCTCCGCTATCGCGTGTTCTATCTGACGGCGGCGAGCCTTGCCGGGCCGCTGGGCGGAAAGTTGCCTACGTTCGCCGCGCCCGTGTCCGAAGCCCCGCACATGCATGAGGCGCTGACGCGCGCACATGCGGCGCTCTCCGGGCAAAGCGATGCGCTGGAGCAAGAGAGCGCATTTGCGGCATTGGCGCAGACTTTGATTGAGGCAAACGCGCCTGAAGCGCGCAGCGGGGCGCGGCCAAGCGCGCGGACACGGCGGGTGAAGGCGTTCATTGACGAACACTTCGCCGAAGGCTTTGGGCTAGCAGCGCTGGCCAGCATTTCGGGCATGAGCAGCGTGCATACGTTGCGGATGTTCAAGCAGGAGATCGGCGTCACGCCGCTGGCTTATCGCAATCAAGTGCGGCTGGCGCATGCGCGGCGATTGTTGCGGGATGGGCATGCCGTGGCCGATACTGCGGCGGCAGTTGGCTTCGTCGATCAAAGCCATCTCAACCGGCAATTTCAGCGCGTCGTCGGCATCTCGCCTGCCCGCTACGCACGGCAATAACGTACAATCCCCGGCGACCGCTATGGGAGAAGCTGACGGCTCCATCGTTGGAGGCACTATGCGCGCCCTCGTCATTGTTCTGAGCTTGCTGATCTGGAGTGCGCCTGCGCTGGCGCAGACCCCGCGGGCGCGGATCGCGGCGATCCTCACGCCGCAGAACGAGCAGCCCGTCTATAATGGCGGCGTGCTGGCGGTCGCGGATGGGCGCGTCGTTTATCGCGGCGCAGACGGGTTTGCTGACTTCGCGGCCGGCCGGCGGCTGCGGCCGGACGACGTTTTCCAAGCCGCGTCGATGGCGAAGCCGTTTACGTCGACCGCGGTGTTGCAACTGCGCGATCGCGGCCTGCTGCGCCTGGACGATCGGGTGAGCCAACATCTTGAGGGCTTCCCGTTTGACGCAATCACTATTCGCCACCTGCTCACGCACACGAGCGGCTTGCCGGATCTGGAATTGTTCGAGACGCTCATCGCCGCCGATCCCGCGCATGTTGTAAGCGCTGAGGATCTGCTGCCGGCTTTGAGCGCTTGGACCCGGCCGCTTGCGTTCGAGCCGGGCGCGGCGTTTCGCTATTCCAACACGAATTATCAGCTGCTGGCGCTGATCGTGGCGCGCGTTTCGCAACAACCGTTCGGCGTTTATGTGCGGGATCACATCTTCCGGCCTGCTGGAATGCGGCACAGCTATGTGTTGGGGACGCCTCCGCTCGCGCGAACGCGGCCTTCGGTGCTCAATCAGAGCTTCGCAACGATGTATGCCGAGCCACAGCAGGATGTGCGGACCATTCAAGTGAACGATGCGCGCCTGATGCGACGGCTGCGGTACGAGACGTTCAATATGGGCTCGACGTTGGGAGATCAAAACCTTTTCACAACGCTGGACGATCTACGTCGTTTCGATGCGGCGTTGCGTTCGGGTCGCGTGCTTTCGCATGCAACGCAAGCAGAAGCTTACGCGCCCGTGCGGCTCAACGATGGGACGGAGTATCGCGAGAGCGAGGTTTATATTGCCTACGGCGTGCCCTGTTCTTACGGCATGGGCTGGGAGACGTGCGCCCATCCCGATTTCGGGCGCCTTGTGGGCCATGCGGGTTACAGTCGCGGCATCGCGACGATGTTCTATCGCAATGTGGAGCGCAGACAGATGATCGCGATGTTCGACAATGCGGATATGGGCGACTTCGCGCAGAAATTTGCATCGATCGCTAACGCGTTGAATGGTGCGCCGCCGGTTGAGTTTTCGCGCTCGCGTTCGCTGACGCGGGCGTATGGACGGATGCTGGTGCGCGACGGCGCTGGAGCTGCACGCGCATTCTTCGATGCGCATCGAGGCGACACGGCCGCATGGACGTTCACGCCGCGCGGTTTGAACCAGCTGGGCTACGATTTGCTGCGCAATGGACATGAAGCGCTGGCGCTGGAGGCGTTCAGGCTGAATGTCGAGCTTAATCCCGATCACGCGGGGTACTGGGATAGCTTGGGCGAAGGGCTAGGTGTGAACGGCATGCGCGACGAGGCGATTGCCGCCTATCGGCGTTCGCTCGAGCTCAATCCGGACAACGAAAGCGGGCGCGCGGCGCTGCAGCGACTCGAGGCTTCGCACTAAAACCCGCACACCAAGCCATCGCGAGGTGGGACTTGGCCGGCGGCGAGCTTGGCCCAGGCGGATTGGATGACGTCGGCGCCGGTGATGCGCTGGGTGGTCACGAAGGCGTGGGAGGCGGGATAGAAGGCGCGCAGGTCGCGGACCATGGCGGCGCCGAGTTGCGGATCGGCTTTGAGGCGCTCGGCGGCGTAGGTGGGGACGAAGAAGAATTCGGGCTTGGGGCCTGGAAGCGCCTCGCCGCCGCGGGGCGCCGCCCAATCGGTGACGCCGATGACGATGCTGCGCGTGAGCGCGGCGCCGAGTGCGGTGTGGATCGCTTTGTTGATCTCGGGGCGGCCGAGATAATCGACGTAGGTCGCTGGCGCTTCGGCTTGGAGCGTGGCGGCGTCATCGTAGAGCACGACGCGATCGTAGAGGCCGCTTTCGCGGACGTAGGCTTCGTTGCCGGGGGACGTGAGGCCAATGAGTTCGGCGCCGCCGAGTTGGCGCAGTTGATGCGCGGTTGCGAGCGCGGTCTTGGATGAGGCGCTGGAGAGGACGACGCTCTTGGCTGCGTTTTGCTTGATGAAGTCGGCGGCCCACCAGCCGGTGCCGTAGAGCGGGCGGAAGAGTGTTTGCTCTGACTCGAAGGCGGCGTCGTAGGCGGGATCGGCGCTGACGTCGGTGTAGACGTTGTAGAGCACGGCCTTGGCAGCGCGGTGCGGGGCGGCGTCGATGAAGCCGGTTGCGGTTTTGCGCGGGGTGACGTCGAGCGTCTCTGCGAGCGGGTAATAGCCGTAATAGCGAGCGCCGATGGCGATGTCGGGTGCGTTGCTTTCGATGACGGTGGCGAAGCCCCAGACTGGGACTTTGCCGAAGCCCGCGGGCGCCGGGAAGAAATCCCAATAGCTCAGCATGCCCTCGCCCAGAGCGGCGTAGGTGACGTTGTTGGAGGTCAGCGCGAACAGATCGAGCTTCAGGCGCGCGGCGCCGGGCGCCAGCGGCGGCGATGTGACGTCCACAAGTTTGGTGTCGCGGATGTTGCTCTTGCTGATGTGAAGTTCGCGCATGGCCGCTCTCCCCTTTGGTTATGCGGTAGCGTCTCGTGCGGTCACAGTCGACCGTCCCGTTGCGGAACCGGCGCTGCACGTCGCAAGCGCCTTGGCGGCGCGATGCAGATCGTTAGGGTTGGCGCACAAAACGAGGAATTGCGGATGATCAGATTGAGCGCTTGCCTGGCGGCTTTGGTTTTGGCGAGCTGCGCGTCGCCAGGTGCGAGCACCACGCCGACGACGCCCGTCGCGCAAGCGGAAGATCCCTATCTTTGGCTCGAAGAAGTCGAAGGTGAGCGGGCGCTGGCTTGGGTGGAGCAGCAAAATGCGCGTTCGCTGCCGGTGTTGGAGAATGATGCACGCTATCAAGGGCTGCTGAACGCGGCGCTTGAAGTGGCGCAGAGCCGCGATCGCTTGGCGACGGGCCAAGTGCGCGGCGGCTATCTCTACAATTTCTGGCAGGACCCGGATCATGTGCGCGGCATTTGGCGGCGCACGCGGCTCGCGGACTACGCCGCGAACCGGCCGCGTTGGGAGACGGTGCTCGATATCGATGCGCTGGCGCGCACGGAAAATGCGAACTGGGTTTATCAGGGCGCGGACTGCGATCCGAGCGGCACGCGCTGCATGATCTCGCTCTCGAATGGCGGCCTCGATGCTTCGACCGATCGTGAGTTCGATTTGACGACGCGGCGCTTCGTGGACGGCGGCTTTGTTGTGCCGGAAGCAAAGTCTAATCTGGGTTGGCTTGATCGCGATACGCTTCTGGTCGCCACCAATTGGGGCGAAGGTTCACTTACGGAGTCGGGTTATCCGTTCGTGCTGAAGGCTTGGCGGCGCGGCACGCCGCTGTCGAGCGCGACTGAGATCATGCGCGGCGAGGCGAGCGACGTTTCCATCTCGGTTTCGACGTTCGAAGATGAGAGCGGCGATCACATCGCCATCGCTGTTGAAGGCGAGACATTTTTCGAGACGGTGTACTCGCTGATCAGCGCCGAAGGGCCGGTTCGGATCACACTGCCACGCAAGTCCACGATCCATGATTTTTTCAACGATCGGTTGATCGTGACTTTGGAAGAAGCTTGGACGATCGGCGGGCAGACTTATCCGTCTGGGTCGCTGCTGGCCCTGCCCTTGTCGCACGCCACTTTGGCGGCGCCGCGGATTGAAGTCGTCTTCACCCCGAATGCGCGTCAATCTATCGAGGATGTGGAAGCGACGCGCGATGCGATCCTGGTGGCGGGTTTTGACAATGTGCGTGGGCGGTTGCAGCGGTTCACATTCAGCGGCGGCCAATGGCGCGGTGAGCAAATCGCACTGCCGCCGACGGGGGTGGTTTCGCTGGCGGGCGCTTCCACGAGCGAAAGCCAAGCGTTCGCGACGTTCGAAGATTTCCTCACGCCGCCGACGCTCTATGCGCTGAACGGCGCGCGCGCGGCGAGCGTGCGCTCCTTGCCCGCGCAGTTCGATGCTTCACCCTATGTGACGGAGCAGTTTGAAGCCACCAGCGCTGACGGAACGCGCGTGCCCTATTTCGTGGTGCGTCGGCGCGACACGCCGATGAGCGGGCAGAACCCGACTTTGCTTTATGCGTATGGCGGATTCCAGCTGTCGCAGACGCCGAGCTACAACGCCTATATCGGCCGGCTCTGGCTCGATCAGGGCGGCACTTACGTGCTGGCGAATATCCGCGGCGGCGGTGAGTTCGGGCCCGATTGGCACGCGGCGGGGCTGCTGACCAATCGCCAGCGCATCTATGATGATTTCTACGCAGTCGAGCGCGACCTGGTGGAGCGGCGGATCACGTCGCCGCGGCGCTTGGGCATTTCAGGGCGCTCGAATGGCGGCCTGCTGATGGGCGTGATGCTCAATCAGCATCCAGAGATGGTCAACGCCGCGATCATCGGCTCACCGCTCTTGGACATGCTGCGCTATGACCAATTGCTGGCGGGCGCGTCGTGGGTGGGAGAATACGGCTCGCCGAATGTGCCCGAGCAGCGCGCGTTTCTGGAGCAGATCACGGCGTATCAGAATCTGCGGCCGGGCGAGAATTTTCCGACCGTGTTCATCTACACGTCGACGAAGGACGATCGCGTGCATCCTGGCCATGCGCGCAAATACGGCGCGCGCCTGGAAGAGCTAGGCGTGCCATTTCTCTATTATGAGAACACTGACGGCGGCCACTCAGCCAACGCCAATCTGCGCGAAGCTGCACGGCGGAGGACGTTGGAGTACATGTACCTGACTCAGCAGCTGATCGATTGAGCGCTACTTCTTATCGATCAGCAGCGGGCCTTGTTGCTTGAGCTTAGCGGCGACTTTCTCCGCGAAGCCGGCGAGCAGGCTCGGGAGTTCGACTTCGATTTGTAAATCGCTGTCGCGAACGTCGATGCGGCCAGTGATGTTTTGGCCGAGCGCTTTGGCGCGGAAGCCGAGCTGATCATCGGTCCAAGCGTGTTGAATGTTGCCGAGCCCGGCGCCGCCGAGCTGGACTTTGAATTGATCAAGGCTCGCTTCGACGCGCTTGCGCGCTTCTTGGCGGCCGAGCTGATGCGGAATTGTGACGGTGACGGGTCTGCCCATAGGAACCCAACGTGCGAGCGGCCGCGAAGTTTCCGCGTTTGTGTCAGTGGCGACGCGTGATGATGAAATCGACCGCTTCGTTCAGCACATAAGCGCGTGGGCCGAAGAGCGAGAGATGCTGTTTGGCTTGGTCGGCGAGCATCGCGATACGGTCGCGCGTGGCGTCGGCGCCGAGGACGGTGACGAAATTGACTTTGCCGCGGTCCTTGTCCTTGCCAACAGCTTTGCCGGTGTCTCGCACGACGCCTTCAGCGTCGAGCAAATCATCCACCATCTGGAAGGCGAGGCCGACATCGTGGGCGTAACGTGAGAGCGAAGTTTTCTCAGCTTCCGAGGCGCAGCCGATCATGGCGCCAGCGTCGACGGCGTAGTTGATGAGCGCACCGGTTTTGAGCCGGTTCATACGCGTGACTGCGATGAGGTCGCTGCCAATGTCGCCGCCGGCCATGTCGGCGGCTTGGCCCGCCACCATGCCTTGAGCGCCGGCGGCCTTGGCGAGCGCAACAATGAGCTTGCAGCGCATTTGCGGGTCCGAATGCGTGACCGGCTCGCCCAGCACTTCGAACGCGAAGGTGAGCAGCGCATCGCCTGCGAGCAACGCGGTGGCTTCATCGAAAGCGCGATGCAATGTGGGGCGGCCGCGGCGCAGATCGTCGTCGTCCATGCACGGGAGATCGTCGTGGATCAGCGAATAGGTGTGAACGCACTCGATCGCGACGGCGACGCGCATCAGCGCGGATTCGTCAGCGTCGAAGATGCGGCCGGCCTCGAGCGTGAAGAATGGGCGCAGGCGCTTGCCGCCGCTGAGGGAGGCGTAACGGATCGCCTCGACCAGCCGGGCGTCGGAGCCTTGCGCCTTCGGCAGCAGGGCATCGAGCGCCACATTGATCTGGTCGGCGGTTTCCTTGAGGCGGATTTCGAGCTTGGACATGGCCGCCGGGGTTAGCAGAGCGCCCGGCTGGTGCAAGCGCCGTTGACGATGCGCCTCAGCAGGGAATGACTTGGCGCTGGAGCGCGGTCTTTCCAACACGGGTCGTTCCGGGGCATCATAGCCCGACTAGGGCGGGGGAGCCGGGGGACGCCGTTTCTGCAACGGCGGCTCTCCCGGGGCCTCGGGGGTTGATTGAATGAGGAATTTTGCATGCCAACGGTGGTGATCCTTCACGCCGCGGAAGACACCCTGCCCGCCCGTGCGCTGGCCGAGAAGGTCCGCCAAGCGAAGCTCGATGTCGTGCTGGAGAAGTCGGGCGAAGATATCCGTGAGGCGCTGAAGAGCGCCAATGTCACCATCGCGCTATGGTCGCCGCGTTCGGTGACGCAGGCAGAACTCGCGGAAAATGCGAGCTTTGCCAAGGGCAAGACCAAGCTCATCCACGCCACCATGCAAAGCGCCCAGCCGCCGGCGCCGTTCTCCAACGAGCAAGCCGTGAACCTGACCGGCTGGCGCGGCGAAGACGATTTCCCGGCGTGGCGCGAATTGGCGCAGCAAGTAACGTCGAAGGCCGGCGTGTCGCCGCTGCCGCCGCCGGCGCCGAAGCCGGCCTCTGGCTTCTTTCAGCCGGGCGTAGTGGCGCCGCAAGCGCAACAGCCCGCGCCGCCGCCGCAACAAGGACAGCAACGCGGCCAACAACAGCAGCGCGCCGCCCAACAGCAACAAGCGCCGCGTCAGCAAGCTCAACCGCGCCCGCAACAAACGCAAGCGCCGCGCCCTGCCCCATCCCGCGCGCCCGCTGAGGCGAACGGCGAAAAGAAGGGCGGCGCCAATATGGTGCTGATCGCGATCATCACCTTCATCGTCGTCGCGGTGGTTGGCGGCGGCGGCTATTGGTTCATGACCAATAACAACAATGCTGCGGCCTACGCTTCGATCGATAATGACAGCGTCTCGGCGCTGCGTGAGTTCCTGGCCGCCGATCCGTCTGATGCGGATCGTGAGCGCGCGGAAGCCGATCTTGATCGGCTGGAAGCGGCGTCGCTGAGCGATGCGCGCGCGGCCAACACGGTGGAAGCTTGGGAAGCGTTCCTGCGTGATTTCCCGCAAAGCGACGAAGCCGTATACGCACAGGGCCAAATCCAGCAATTGCGCCTGCAGGAAAGCTCGGCGCCGCCGCTCGGGCCTGATGGCCAGCCGCTGACAACGGAAGCGGCGCCGCTTAGCCCGGATCTGGAGCCGCCGCCGGCGACAACGCCGACGACGCCAACGCCAGCGCCGACCGATGGCCCAGCTTCGCTGACGCCGCCGGCGGAAGAAACACCGAACGAAGAGCCTGGCGACGCGCCGGTGAACTGAGGTTCGCCGGGCGCACGGCCGCGAACCACGACGCGTATTTCTGCTCGCCCATCCGGTGCAGCCACGCCATAGTGGCGGCGTTGCACCGGGGGGAGACGCCATGATTGCGCGCCGTTTCAGCTATCTCATACTTGCATTTTGGTTGGTGTTTGCGGGCGCAGTCGCGCAAGCGCAGACGGATCTTGCGGGCCGTTGGGATGTCAGCTTCCGCTGGCACGATGGCGCACAGCAAGAGGGCGCGTTCACGCTCGATCTCGCGCGCAACGGCACGTGGCGGAATAATTACAACGAAACCGGCACGTGGCGCGCCAGCGGTGATTACTTCACGATGCGCTACGACGATCCGCCGAACTCGGAATATCGCGGCACCGTTTCAGGCAACAGCATCACCGGCGTTATCACCAATGGGCGCGGCGAAGCCGGAAGCTTCACTTTGCAACGCAGCGGGGCGAGCGGCGCATCGGCTTCGGATTTCATCGGCCGCTGGGGCGGCTCCACCGATTGGGCCGGCACCGACTATGACTCGACCGGCGCGTGGTGGCAGTTCAACGGCAACGGCACCTTCGTCGATAATAACGGCGAAGGCGGTGAGTGGAGCGCCAGCGGCAATCGGCTGACGTTCCAATATGTGCGCGCCAACGGCTCGCGCGGCTCGACCTATGTAGCGACGCGCTCGGGCAATTCTCTGCGCGGGACGATGACCAACGGCGAAATTAGCGGCACGTTCGCCTTGAGCCGCATGGACACCGCCGCCGCGGCCGATGTGAGGCAAGCGCTTGTCGGTGAGTGGAGCGATGCAACAGGCGGCAGCCGCTGGCGCTTTAGCTGGCAAGGCGACACGCTGGTTTGGGAGACCAATTACAACGGCGAAGGCTGGAGCGTGCGCACACGCCAACGCGGCAGCGTGACGCCCGCGGGCTATGTCGGATTTATCCCGATCGAGGGGAATGCGTTCGAGGTCGTCGGCAACCAGCTCTGGCTGCACTATGACGACGGCACGCGCACGGAACGTCAAACAGCGATGACGCGCGTGCGCTAGTTCGAAGCATCAAGGGCGGCGGCCATGCCATCATGGAAGGCCGCCGCCTGTGTTGCGGCCGATTAGCGACCCTCGCACGCCAGCCCGTAGCCATGGCATGGGAGCGGAGCGCAAAGCTCTCTACATCTCCTCCGTCACGCTCGAAGTTCGGCCCTCAGTAGAGGCGCCCGCCCGTTGTTGCGGGGCGATCGATGTTGAGCAGCACGACATTGCCGTTGCGATCGGGGAAGCCGAGGCAGAGCACCTCGGACATGAACTTGCCGATCTGCTTCGGTTCGAAGTTCACGACGGCGGCGACGCGGCGGCCGAGCAATTCACCGAGATCGTAATTCTGGGTGACTTGCGCGCTGGACTTTTTGACGCCGAGCGGATCGCCGAAATCGATCCAGAGTTGGTATGCAGCTTTCTTCGCTTCTTCGAATACCTTCACATCGACGATGGTGCCGAGGCGAATGTCGACTTTCAAAAAGTCTTCCATCGAAATGAGCGGCAGGCGCGCGTTGTCTTGCGGGTCGTCGGCCATCGCGGTTGTTTCTCTCCCTATTGCCCGATCTTGGCGGGCTCGGCGCGCGGGCCTTCAGGACCCATCACGATTTGATCGACTTCGAGTTGAGCGTCCTTCAACTGACCTTCGCAGCGCGCTTTGAGCGCGGCGCCACGCTTGTAGATGCGAATCGAATCCGCCAGCGGAACGTCGCCCCGTTCGAGGTGGGCGACGATTTTTTCCAGTTCGCTCAAGGATTCCTCGAACGACATCTGGGCGGGATCGCGGGCTTCAGTGCTCATGTTCGCAAAATATGGGTTATCGCGGCGCTAGGGAATAGCCCGTGACGGGCCGATCTCACTTCACTTTCTCGTAGCGGCGGTAGCTCCAGTAGCGGTCACCGCCATCTTCGACCTCGCGCCAGCCTTGGGCGCGCAGGATCGGGCGCATCATGCGGTTGAACCAACCGTGGGCGCAGAGCAGCACGTTTTGGCCGCGCAGCGCCTGGGCGGTCAAAGTCGCGACCGCCGCTTCGGCGCGCAGCTCGGCCTGGGCGCGGCTCTCGCCATTTTCGGTGTGGCCGAACCACCAGGCGGCGCGGGCGTAGACGCCCCAGGCGCCGGGGCGGCGTTTGCCCCAGATCGCGGGCGGCGGCAGCGGCGCTTCGACGAAGACTGGATCGGTGACGATTTCGCGCCCACCGGCGACCATCTGGGCGGTGTGGATCGCGCGCTGCAGCGTTGAGGCGTAGATCACGTCGGCCTTGCCGGCGAGATCGACGAGCTTTTCGGGCGGACGCTCATCCGGGTGCAGGCCGGCGAGATCGTAACCCGCCCACCATTCTCGAAAGCCTTGCTGATCGATGCGCACGCTTCTGTCAGCGTGGGGCTGGCCGTGCCGCGCGATGACAATGAAGCCAACGCGAACGGCGGAACGGCGATCTAGCGTCTCATCGGGCGCCATGGTCGTCGTCATTCTGACCCTTCGCGCGAACGACGCCCCCTCCCCGTGAGCGGGTCTTTTAGTCGCGCTGGAGCGCCGCCAGATAAGCCGAGGCCGACCCCGCAAGCGCGGCCAAGTCGTAGCCGCCCTCCAGAGTCGAGACAAGCTTGCCCTGACAGTGCTTTAGGGCCAACGCGCGGAGTTCCCGCGCGGCCCAGGCGAAATCCTCCGTCTCAAGCTCCATCTGGGCGAGAGGATCGGCTTTGTGGGCGTCGAAACCGGCCGAAACGAGAATGAGCTGTGGCGCAAAGGCATCTAACGCCGGGAGAACGCGAGTCTCCATGGCGCGCCGCCACGTGGCGCTACCCGCGCCGGCCGGTAAGGGCGCGTTGACGACGTTTTGGCCGATGCCGGTTTCATCGGCGGCGCCTGTACCGGGATAGAGCGGCGCTTGGTGAGTCGACGCGAACATGAGGCGCGGTTCGCGCTCGGCGACGGTTTGGGTGCCGTTGCCATGGTGGACGTCGAAATCGACGACGGCGACGCGTTCGAGATTGTGCGCATCGAGCGCGTGCAGCGCCGCGACGGCGACGTTGTTGAAGATGCAAAAGCCCATCGGCGAAATCGGCTCGGCGTGATGGCCGGGCGGGCGCACGGCGCAGAATGCCATGTCGTCATCCCCTGCCATCACAGCGTCGACGGCGGCAACGCACGCGCCCGCAGCGCGATAGACGGCTTCGCGCGAACCGGCGGAGATGAAGGTATCCGGGTCGAGCCGCACGCGCGCGGACTGGGCTTCGGCGAACGCGGGCTCCAGCGCTTCGATGTAGCGGCCGGGATGAACACGTTCGAGCGCCTCGCGGCTTGCGTAAGGCGCTTCGCGGCGATCGAGCGGCATGCCGTCCAGCGCGTCAAGCACGGCTTGGAGGCGGCCAGAATGCTCAGCATGGCCCGGCGGGGGCTGGTGCGTGAGCATGGAGGGGTGCGTGAAAAGAAGCATCGGGCAGATGTAGCGCTGATGGCTGCGCAAATCATCTGCCCGATATCAACTTAGCGAGCGCGATTGCCGCCCCGGCGATGGCTGTCGCTCTCGTTGCAATCGTCGTCACGCTCGATGGGGAGAATGCTGCCGCTGCGATTTACATCGACTTCAACACACTGGCCGGAACGGTTAAAGGCCTTCACTTCATAGTGGCCGTCGTCACGTTCGATTTCGAGCACCCGGAAACCTCGCTCGGTGAGGCGCTCGCTGATCTGGGTGAGCGACATATCCGGCCGCTCGGAGACCGATTGCGCATGCGCCGGCAGCGCGATGGCGGCGACGAGAATGGCGGCGGCGATAGAACGGGCGGTGGTGATCATGATGGTTCATTTCCCTCTGCTGAAGCCGAAACTCATCCGGCGTTAAGCTGACCTTCGCAGGAGGCGGCTGACAGTAAGCCTGCGGGCGCTGTCAGCTTCGCGTCAGCTTCGGTGGGGCAAAAGCTACCGTCATGAAAAAGCTGCTCGCCCCTCTCCTTGCCGCACTTGCGCTCTCGGTCGCGCCAGCCGCCTTGGCGGCCGATCGCGGCAGCGGCCGTAGCGGCGACCATGACGAGGCGCTGCGCGCAGTCGAAGCGCGCGAGGCGCTGCCGATTGCCCGGATCATGGAGATCGCTTTACGCGCCGCGCCTGGTGAAATCGTCGAAATCGAGCTTGATCGAGACGATGGCAGGCTGATCTATGAGGTCGAGGTGCTAAGCGGTTCGGGCCGGGTGCGCAAAGTCGAGATCGATGCGCGTACCGGCGCGGTGCTGGAAATCGAAGACGAGGACTAATGCGCATTCTGCTGGTCGAGGACGATGACGACATCGCCGACGATGTCGTGCGCGCGTTGTCGGCCTCCGGCTGCCTGGTAGAACGCGCCAGCGATGGCGATCAGGCTTGGTTCCTTGGCGATACCGAAGACTTCGCCGCCGTTGTGCTTGATCTCGGCTTGCCGCGGCTCGATGGCTTCTCCGTTCTAAAGCGCTGGCGCGCGTCGGGGCGGACGATGCCGGTGCTCATTCTTTCCGCGCGCAGCGCCTGGACCGAGAAGGTCGATGGCATCGATGCAGGCGCGGACGATTATTTGGCTAAGCCTTTCGAGATCGGCGAATTAGTGGCGCGGGTGCGCGCTTTGGTGCGGCGCGCGAGCGGGCATGCGAGTTCGGTGCTGACGTTTGGGCGCCTCACACTTGATACGACGCGGATGAGCGTTGCTGTCGACGGCACGCCGCATAAGGTGTCGCCGCTAGAGTATCGGTTGCTCGACTACCTTGCGCATCAGCCCGGACGCACGGTTTCCGCTGGCGAACTCGCAGAGCACCTGCACGGCGCTGAAGGCGTCAGCGATGCCAACGCCGTGGAAGCGTTGGTGGCGCGGCTGCGGCGCAAGATCGGGCGCGATCTAATCGAGACGCGCCGCGGCTTCGGCTACATTCTGAGCGAAAACTGATGCAGCGTTCCCTGCGCGTCCGGCTGCTGATCGGCGCGGCGTGCGCGATCTTCGCGGCGCTCGCGATCGCCTGGGTGGCGATGGGTTATCTGTTCGAACGCCACACGCTGCGCCGCGTGCAGGCCGAACTCACCACACGCGGCATCGAAGTGATCTCCGGGCTCTACGCAGAACCGAATGGCGCCTTCGGCGTCGAGCCGGCGCCGGCGGACCCGCGCTTCAACACGCCGGCGAGCGGGCTTTATTGGCAGGTCAGCGGTGAGAACGTCTTGGTGCGCTCGCGTTCGCTTTGGGACGAGCGGTTGCCTGCGCCTGCGCTGCCAAACGCCGAAGGTTGGAGCGCCGGCACGATGGCCGGCCCCTTCGCTCAGCAGATCTTCTATGTGGCGCGGCCCGTGCAGCTCGATGCACAGGGCCCGCGGCTCGTGCTGGTCGTCGCGGCGGATCGCGCCAGCGTGAGTGCGGCGCGCGCTGAATTTACGCGCGAGCTCGCTTTGTTTCTGTTGCTGCTGTGGGTGACGCTTTCAGCGGCGGCGTGGATACAGGTGCAGTTGGGATTGCGGCCGCTGGAAGATGTGCGCGTGGCGTTAGGTGCGTTGCGTCAGCAGGCCAGCGCACGGTTGAGTGAGCGCGATTATCCGGCGGAAGCGGCGCCACTCGCGAACGCGATCAACGAATTGGCCGCGGCGCGTGAAACCGATCTCGACCAAGCCAAACGCCGCGCTGCGGATTTGGCGCATTCGCTGAAGACGCCGCTCTCGGCGCTAGCGGCGCAAACGCGGCGCGCACGCGAAGCCGGCGCAACGGATGCAGCGGAAGGTTTAGAGCGCGCGATTGCGGCGGCGCGTGCGGCGGTTGAGCGTGAGCTTGCGCGAACCCGGGCTGCTGCGTCGCGCGGTGAGAGCGGCGCGAACGGGCGCATAGCGGTGGCTAAAGTGGTGCAGGTGCTGGAGCGCACCGAGCGCGGCGGCACGCTGGTGTTCGACAATGAAGTCACAGATGCGCCCTACCCGATCGGCGAGGATGTGCTGCTCGAACTCGCTGGGCCCCTGCTTGAGAACGCGGCGCGCTATGCAGCGACGCGGGTGCGAATCTCCGGCGATGGACGCGCGCTTTCTATCGAGGATGACGGGCCGGGGCTCTCAGACGAGCACGCGACGGCGGCGATGGAGCGCGGCAAGAGGCTTGACGAGAGCGGCGACGGGCATGGCCTTGGTCTGCCGATAGCACACGAAATCGCGCTGGCTGTCGGGGCGGAGCTCAAGCTTTCGCGGGCCGAGCTTGGCGGCCTACGGGTCGACGTGCTGTGGCCGCCGGGCTGAGCTTCGCCGTACGGGCGGGGCGGCTGGCAGCAAAAGCCTTGCCCTGACGCAGGGATGGCCGGCTAGGTGCGCTGAACACCAGGATCATCCTTATGAAATTTCGCCCGCTCGCCCTTCTCGCCGCTGTTCTGCTGCTGGCGCCTGCCGCCATGGCGCAGACATCCGAGCGGCAATGGTTCGAAGGCGGGCCGACGCCGCTGCGCTACGAGATCGCGGTGACGCCAAACGCAGAAGCGGCGACGTTCGCGGGCGAAGCGCGGATCACGATCGAGACCACCGAGACGCAGAGCACGGTGACGATGAATGCGCTTGGCCTGAACGTCAGCCGCGCGAGCATCGATAATGCCGGTGTCGCGTTCGACACCGATCAAGAAGCGCAGACTTTGACACTGACGCCTCGGCGGCCGCTGCGGCCCGGCCGCCACACGATCCGGGTGACGTATACGGGCGTGATCCAGGACGATGCATACGGGCTCTTCCGGGTTGAGTATCAGGATGGCGACGTCACCAAGCGAGCGCTGGCGACGCAGTTCGAACCGGGCGATGCGCGCCGGCTCGCGCCGATGTGGGATCAGCCGAACCTGCGCGCAGTGTTTGCGCTCACAGTGACGGCGCCGACGAACCAGATGGTGATCGGCAACATGCCGGCAGCGCGGACGCAGCGACTGTCCGGCGGGCTGACGCGCACGACATTCCAAGACACGCCCTCGATGCCGAGCTATCTCCTGTTCTTGGCGGTTGGCGATTTCGAGCGGGTGACACGCGATGTCGATGGCGTCGAGCTTGGCGTGGTCGTGCGGCGCGGGCAGACGCATCGGGCCGAAGAAGCGCTGACGGCGGGCGCGCAATCGCTGCGCTATTTCACCGAGTATTTCGGCATTCGCTATCCGCTGCCGAAGCTCGATATGATCGGCGTGCCGGGCGCCGGCGGCTTTGGCGCGATGGAGAACTGGGGCGCCATTCTCTATTTCGACCAGTATCTGCTCGTCGATGAAACTTCGAGTGAGACTGAGCGGCAGAACGTATTCGGTACTGTGGCGCATGAGATTGCGCACCAATGGTTCGGCAATCTCGTCACCATGACGTGGTGGGATGACCTTTGGCTCAACGAAGGCTTCGCGTCGTGGATGGCGGCGAAGGCGACTGAGGCGGTTCATCCGGATTGGAATCCGTGGCTCTCGCAGCTCGCGGGCGGGACGCAGACGGCGATGAGCCTCGATGCGCGCGAAGGCACGCATCCGGTTGTACAGACAGTCAACACCATTGATGAAGCGAACCTCGCATTCGATACGATCACCTACGAAAAAGGCCTCGCTGTCATCCGCATGCTTGAGGCGTATGTGGGCGAAGAGGATTTCCGCCAGGGGGTGCGCGACTATCTGAACGCGCGCCATTACGGCAATGCGCGCACGGAAGATTTGTGGACCGCGATCCAGGCAGCGTCCGGTCAACCGGTGCTGGAGATCGCGCGGAGCTTTACAGGTCAGTCCGGATTTCCGGTGCTGACCGCCACAAGTCCCGCTTGCGTGCGCCAACGCGGCGCCGGGATCACGCTGACGCAGCGCCGTTTTGCGATGGACGACGCTTCACGCACGAACGAGCGTTGGACAATCCCCATCAGCATCCGCCGCATCGACGGCCAAGCCGCGCGCGTCGTATTTTCGGCAGGGCAAACTGCGATCAACGAAACGGTGCCGTTCACCTGCCAGCCGTATCTTGTGAATGCTGGCCAATCCGGGTTCTTCCGGGTGCTTTATGACCGCGCCAATTTTGCGCGTCTTACACAGAGCTTCCAAGATCTGGATGATGCCGATCAGCTGGGTCTCCTGCTCGACTACTGGGCGTTCGGGCGTAGCGGCGATGCGCCGTTCACCGACTATCTTGAACTGGTCAATGTGCTGCCCGCAGATGCAAATCCGGTGATCGTCGACGATACGGCGGGATCGATGGCGGCGCTGGCGAGCTACGCCGAGGGCCGGACCAGCGAAGCGGCGGTGAAAGCGTATGGCATCCGCGTCCTTCGCCCCTATTTCGATCGCGCCGGCTGGGCGCCGCGGGCGGGCGAAGGCTCGAACGCTGCGCAATCGCGGGCCGGCTTGATCGCAACACTCGGCGCACTTGGTGATGCTGATGTCATCGCGGAAGCGCGGCGGCGCGTGCGCAGCGGTGAGGCGCAGCCAGCTTCGATCCGCAGCGCAGTGCTGGGTGTTTATGCCCGGCATGCAACGGCCCAAGACTATGAGGCGCTGCTCACACAGGCGCGCAGTGCGGGCGATTTTGTTGAACAGCGGCGCGCTTGGCGCCTGGTGGCCAGCGCTGAAGATCCTGCGCTCGCGCGGCGGACCCTGCAGATGACGCTTGGCGAAGAGATTCCCCGTCAGATCAGAACGCAAGTGATAGCGATCGTGAGCGGCTCGCACCCGCGCCTTGCGTGGGATTTTCTGGTTGCGAACCGGCCGGCGATCGAGGCCATGCTTGATCCGCTGACGCGGCTGGAGTTCCCAGCGGGGCTGGCGTCCAACAGCGCCGATCCGGCGATGGTGGCGGAGTTGGAGGCGTACGCGCGGAATTTCCCTGAAGGCGCGGGCGAGACCGTAGCGGCAGCGACGGCATCGATCCGGCTTCGGGCGCAGACAGCGTCTGAGCGGATGCCGGCAGTGGAAGCCTGGATTGCAGCGCATAGGGCGCCGCGCAGGGCGCGGTAAGGCAATCGGCTCTCGCCAGCGGGCCGCCGCTTGATTAAAACGGCGGTTACAGAAGGTTTGGGGGTGACATCCATGTTGAACAAGATTCTGCGCAGCGCGGGCGTCGCCGTGGTTCTGCTGTGTGCGAGCGCGGCGCCGGCTATGGCGCAGACGAACGCGCGTCTGGGCTGGCTGAATGACTTGGGCGGCTCCTGCTGGCAGGGGCGCAACGCATCAGGCGCGGTCGTTGATCGCCAGTGCTTCCAAGTGCAGTTCAGCCGCTTTTTGCGCGCCAGCATCACGCGTGGTGCGAACTATCGCGGCGACACGGTTTTGGGTTGGAGCCGAGAGCGCGCGCGTCTGGAGATGTACGCGTGGACCAACCAGGGCGAGCCTACGATCGTGACGCCGCATCTGGAAAGCGGCCAGCTCGTGTTCGATGGCGCCGACGGCAGCAACGAGCGCGCGGTGTGGCGACGCACGGACAACGGTTTTGAAGTGGCGGGCCAGCGGCGTTCGGGCAGCACCTGGGGCGATGCGCAGGTTGTGACGTATACGCGCGACGGCGCGGCGCCCGCCGCCTATTCCGCCGGCGCCGGGGCGGCTGTGCAAGGCCGCAGCTTTGGTTGGCTGAATGGCCTCGCCGGCCGCTGCTATCGCCAGACCGAGCCGCGCCGCGCACAAGGCACGCGCGGTTGCTTTGCATTCCAGCATCCGCCGGTTCTGCGCCAGACCTGGTATCGCGGCGGCACTACGACGGGCGAAGCTGCGTTGTTTCGCGGGCGCGGCGGCGCGATCCAATTTTTCCGCTGGGACGAAGACGGCAATTTCGGCGCTGGTTACTCGCAATTCGCCGGCCAACGCCTTGTCTCAACCTCAGATGACAATACACGCAACGTGATGCGCCGCCGCCAAGGTGGTCTGGAGATCATGACCGAAGGCCATAGCGGCGCTGCGAACGCCGAATGGCAATTTGTCAGCCTCCACCGGTTCGAGCGCGAATAGCGCTTAGGCTTTACGCTGCAAGAATGCGCTGAACGCCTGCATCGCTTCCGGCGATTGCAGGCGTTTTGCGAAGATCTCGCCCTCGTCGCGCATGCGCGCGAGCAAGGCTTCGCGATCGCGCATCAATTTCTTGGTGTGACGCATGGATTGCGGCGGCTTGGCTGCGAGCGTTTGCGCCGCGGCGCGGGCGCGGGATTCGACTTCCGCGGCGGGAAGCGCAGCGTTGGCGAGGCCCCAAGCGGCGGCGTCTTTGCCCGTGAGCGGCTCGCCCAAGCCGAAGAGCGCGAAAGCGCGAGTGTGGCCGAGGCGATCGACCATCGTAAGGCTCGATGCGTTCTCGGGGACGACGCCGAGATCGATGAACGGCACGGTCAGGCGCGCGTGATCGGCGACGTAAACGAGATCGCATTGGAACAGCATGGTCGTGCCTACGCCGACGGCGTGACCCTGCACGGACGCGACGATCGGCTTTTCAGCGTTGATCACTTCTTCGAGGAAGCGGCCGACGTGGCGGGGGCCATCGAAGGCGCCGGTGGATTGCGCGGCAAAGTCCTTGATGTCGTTACCAGCGGAGAAGAAGTCGCCGTTCGAGGTGAAAAGGATGACGCGGACGTCGTCGTCGGTCTGCGCCGAAGCGACGGCATCGGCGATGATTCCATACATGGCGTTGGTGATGGCGTTCTTCTTGTCGGGCCGGTTGAAGCGGATTTCGAGAACGGCGCCGTCGCGGGTGACGATGATGTGGTCTTCGCTCATGGGCGTTCCTCCTTCAGATCGATGATATACTGCAACCAGCGGGCGATGATTGCCTGCTCGTCGCTGCTGAAGCCGCGCGCGGCGGCGGTGTTCATGCGATGCGCGCGCTCGATGGCGCGGGTGCGCAAGCTACGGCCGCGTGCGGTGAGTGTGATCAGCACAGCGCGGCGATCGGCCGGATCGGTTTGGCGTTCGATCAGACCCGCTTGCTCCAAGCGCTGGACCAGCACCGAAGCTGCGCTCTGGGCGAGGCCCAAGCTTTCGCTGATAGAATTGACGCTCGCGCCGCCCTCGGCGGGGATCGTGAACAACGCGCCGGCCTGCGCCGAAGTCAGATTAAGGTCGCCCAGCCCCTCATCGGCCACGCCCTGCGCCGCGCGCGCGGCGCGGGACAGCAGGTGCAGGAAGCGCGGCTTGGCCATGGCGACGGCTTAGCGCCGCCGGATTGCATCGTCAACGATACATCTAAGGCGATGCTTTTCCGCTGCGTCAGTTCTTCAGCCGGTAGCCGGTCTTGAAAATCCACCATACGGCGGAGAGGCAAACGACGAGAAAGACGCCAATCGCAGCGAGGCTGACGGCGATGTTCACGTCCGCCGCCTGCTCACCGAAGAAGGCCCAGCGGAAGCCGCTGATCAGATAGACGACCGGATTGAACAAAGTGACAGTGCGCCAGGGCTCCGGCAGCATGTCGATGGAATAGAACGTGCCGCCCAGAAACGTGAGCGGCGTCAGGATCAGCATCGGCACGATCTGCAGCTTCTCGAAGCCGTCGGCGAGTACGCCGAGGATGAAGCCGAACAAGCAGAATGAGACGCTGGTCAGCACCAGGAAAAGCAGCATCGCCGGCCAGTTCTGCACCTCGTACGGCACGAAGAGCCGCGCGGTGGCGAGAATAACAAGGCCGATGATGATCGACTTGGTCGCAGCCGCGCCGACATAGCCGAACACGGCTTCAATCGCCGAGACCGGCGCCGAGAGCAATTCGTAAATCGTGCCGGCCCAGCGCGGCATGTAGATGCCGAACGAAGCGTTCGAGACGCTCTCGGTCAGGATCGAGAGCATGATCAGGCCCGGCACGATGAATTCGCCGTAGCTGACGCCGCCGATCGACACCATGCGCGAGCCGATCGCCGAGCCGAAGACGATGAAATAGAGCGAGGTCGAAAGCACGGGCGAGAACAAGCTCTGCCCAAGCGTGCGCAGCCAGCGCGCCATTTCGAAACGATAGATGGCTTGGACGCCGTAGGTGTTCATTTCGCGATCTCAGTTGGTTCAAATACAAGCGTCATCCTGGGGCTCGCGAAGCGAGAGCCCAGGATCCAGTGGCGGCCAGCGCCCCGCTTGCCCCTGGATCCTGGGCTCGCACTGCGTGCGCCCCAGGATGACGAACCGAGTGAAAGCGAAGAGACAGTCATTGGCTGTGCACCAGGGAGACGAAGATGTCTTCGAGCGAGGATTGCTCGGTGTGGAGGTCTTTGAAGTCGACGCCGAGTTCGGTGAGGCGCTTCAGGAAATCCGGGATGCCGGTGGAATCGGCCTGCGCGTCGAAGCTGTAGATCAGCTGGCGGCCTTCGTTGGCGAGTTCGACGTTAAAACCATTTAGGCCGCCCGGCACGGCCGCGAGCGGCGCAGGCAGATCGAGCATGAGCTGCTTCTTGCCGAGCTTGCGCATCAGCACGCTCTTTTCCTCGACCAGAATGAGTTGGCCCTTGGAGATGACGCCTACGCGGTCTGCCATCTCTTCGGCCTCTTCGATGTAGTGGGTCGTCAAAATGATAGTGACGCCGCTTTTGCGGAGATTGCGCACCATCTCCCACATGTCACGGCGCAGTTCGACGTCGACGCCGGCGCTGGGCTCATCGAGGAAGAGAATCTTGGGCTCGTGGCTGAGCGCTTTGGCGATCATGACGCGGCGCTTCATGCCGCCTGAGAGTTCCATGATCTTCGAATTGCGCTTCTCCCACAGCGAGAGATCGCGCAGCACTTTTTCGATGTGGCCGGGATTGGGCGCAAAGCCGAACAGGCCGCGGCTGAAGGTGACGGTATCGATGACGCGCTCGAACGCGTCAGTGTGGAGTTCTTGCGGCACCAGGCCGATCTTTTTGCGCGCTTCTTTGTAATCGCGGACGATGTCGTGGCCGTCGGCGGTGATTGTGCCGCTGGATAGGTTCACGATCCCGCAGGTCATGTTGATGAGCGTCGTCTTGCCGGCGCCGTTGGGGCCGAGCAGCGCGAAAATCTCGCCGGACATGATTTCAAGCGAGGTCGGCTGCAGCGCTTGCACGCCGGATTTATAGGTCTTGCTCACATCACGGATGGATATGATCGGCTGCATGCGTTTTGGTTTCCCCCGGGAAGCGCCGCACATAGGCGCGCGAACCGGATAAGGCTAGAGGCGTTCGTTATTCCGCGGACGTAATGCGGGAATATCCCGCGCGGCGTCTTATGTGTGCGAGGACGATGCAGCCGGCTCAAATCCTACATCCCCGCCCAGAGGGTCTCTATTGCCCCAAGGCCGATCTCTACGTGGACCCGGTCAAGCCGGTGCCGCGGGCGCTGATCACACACGGCCATTCCGATCACGCGCGCTGGGGGCATGGCAGCGTGGTCGCGACGCCGGAGACGCTGGCGATCATGGCCTCACGGTATGGGGCTGACTTCGCAGGCTCGGCACAGGCGCTTCGCTATGGCGAGCGGCTCGAGATCGGCGGCGTGACGTTCTCGTTGCACTCGGCGGGGCACGTACTGGGTTCGGCGCAGGCGCTGGCGGAGTGCGGCGGCACGCGCGTGGTGGTGAGCGGCGATTATAAGCGCGAGCCCGATCCGACCTGCGCGCCATTCGAGGTGGTGCCGTGCGACGTGTTCATCACCGAGGCGACGTTCGCGCTGCCGGTGTTCACGCATCCGACGGCTGAGAACGAGATGCGGAAGCTCCTGGCGTCGGTGGCGATGTTTCCGGATCGGGCGCATTTGGTCGGCGCTTATGCTTTGGGCAAAGCGCAGCGTGTGATGGCGGAGCTGCGGCGCTGCGGTTGGGATAAGCCGATCTATGTGCATGGCGCGCTGATCGAGCTGACGAAGCTTTATCAGGCGCATGGCGTAGAGCTCGGTGATGTGCGGCCGGTGGAGACGGCGCCGAGGAGCTTTTATGCGGGCGCGATTGTGTTGGGGCCGCCGAGTGCGTTGCAGACGCCGTGGGTGCGGCGCTTTCCCGATCCGGTAACTTGCTTTGCGTCGGGCTGGATGCGGATACGGGCGCGGGCGCGCCAGCGCGGCGTGGAGCTGCCGCTGGTGATTTCGGATCATGCCGACTGGCCGGACTTGCAGCGCACGATTTTGGATACCGGCGCCGGCGAGATTTGGATCACGCACGGCGAAGCGGATGCGCTGGGGCATTGGTGCGAGAGCCAAGGACTGAAAGCGAAGGCGCTGCATCTGGTTGGCTATGGCGATGAGGAAGAGCCGGCGGGAGCCGCGGCTTGAACCGCTTCGCCGCCCTGCTCGATCGCTTGGCGTATGAGCCGCGGCGTTTGAGCAAGCTTGCGCTGCTCGAAGATTATTTCCGCACCACGCCCGATCCGGATCGCGGCTGGGCGCTGGCGGCGATGACGGGCGCGCTTTCGTTCAAGAACGCGAAAGCTGGACTGATCCGCTCGTTGGCGGCGGAACGGACGGACCCGGTGCTGTTTGGGTTGTCCTACGATTTCGTCGGTGATCTTGCTGAAACTGTCGCGCTGATGTGGCCGAGCGAGGCGCGCGCGAATGCTGAGCTGACAATCACCGATGTGGTCGAGGGCTTGCAGACGATCCCGAAGGCGCAATTGCCGGAGACGGTGGCGCATTGGTTGGATCGCTTGGACGAGAACGGGCGCTGGGCGTTGCTGAAGCTAATCACCGGCGCGCTGCGCATTGGGGTTTCGGCGCGGCTGGCGCGGATGGCGCTGGCGCAGATGGCGGGAAAGGAAGCGGACGAGATCGAAGATGTCTGGCATGCGGACGCGCCGCCCTACACGCATCTCTTCGCGTGGCTCGAAGGCCGGGCCGAGGCGCCGAGTGTTGCGACAAATGTGCGATTCTATCCGCCGATGCTGTCGCATCCCATCACGCCGGACGAGTTGGCGGCGTTCGACCCGGCGGAATTTTGCGCGGAATGGAAGTGGGACGGCATTCGCGTGCAGGCGGCGGCGGGCAAGGATGCCGGCGGCGCGCGCGTTGCGCGGCTTTATTCGCGGACGGGCGAAGATTTATCCGGCGCGTTTCCGGATTTGGTGGCCGGGTTTGACTTTGACGCAGTGCTAGACGGCGAATTGCTGATCAAGCGCGGCGGCGGCGTCGAGGATTTCAACACGCTGCAGCAGCGGCTGAACCGCAAGAGCGTGACGGCCAAGCTGATGGCGGAGTTTCCGGCCTTTATCCGCGTCTATGATGTGCTGGCGCTGGGCGATGAGGATTTGCGGGCGCTGCCGTTTAGTGAACGGCGCGCGAAACTGGAGGCGTTCGTCGAAGCGCATCCGCTGGCGCCTATCGATCTTTCGCCGATGATTGAGTTTGCGAGCTGGGATGAACTCACGTTCGCACGCGCCGAACCGAAGGATGGCGGCGCCGGCATTGATGCTGAAGCGGTTGAAGGGGTGATGATCAAGCGGCGCGATGCGCCGTATCTGGCGGGGCGGCCGAAGGGCTATTGGTTCAAGTGGAAGCGCGATCCGATGGTGATCGATGCGGTGCTGATGTATGCGCAGCGCGGCTCGGGCAAACGTAGTTCGTTCTATTCGGACTATACGTTCGGGGTATGGACCGAGGCTGGCGAGCTGACGCCGGTTGGCAAAGCGTATTTTGGCTTCACCGATGAAGAGCTGATCGAACTCGACAAGTTCGTGCGCAACAATACGGAGAACCGCTTCGGGCCGGTGCGTGAAGTGACGCACACCAAAGCTAAGGGCTTAGTGCTCGAAGTGGCGTTTGAAGGCTTGCAGCGTTCGGCGCGGCACAAGAGCGGCGTCGCCATGCGCTTTCCGCGGATATCGCGCATTCGCTGGGACAAGAAGCCGAGTGATGCGGATCGGCTGGAGGCGTTGGAGAAATTGCTGCGGAGCGAGGCAACCGAGCGCTAGTGTGGGCCGCCGGCGGTGCATATTAGGCCGGCTTACGCCGCAACATGCGGCGCACCAGCAACGCCGCCAACCACAGCAGCGCCAGCAGCACGACGACGGTGATCGCCAGCACCCACCAATAATGCTCCAACTGCTTGGCCATCGCGTTGCGGGCGACTTGGCGTTGGACGTCGTAGCCCTCTGGCATTTCGAGGACGCCGTTCTCTGCGGCGTAAGCGGCATAAGCCGCTTGCATCGAGGCTAGGAGTTCGGGCTCGGCAGCGGATAGATCGTTGGTCTCGCCTGGATCGAGCGCGATGTTGAACAGATGCCACTCGCCGTCGCCCCAGCGCGGATGGTTGCGCACCAATTTATAATCGCCGCGATAGAGCGCGGCATTGCCGGAGACTTCGATGCCGATGACATCGTCGGGGCCGCGCAATGTCGTGCTCTGCCCTGCAAGCAGGCTCGCCATCGAGCGGCCGGAGATTGGGATGCGCTCATCAGCGGCGGGAGCGACGCCAGCACGCTCCATCAAAGTCGGCGCGATATCGGTGACGAAGGCGCGCGTGTCGATGCGGCCGGGTTGGATACCGGGGCCAGCCATGATCAGAGGCACGTGGACGCCGCCTTCGGTGGTGTAAAATTTGAACAGCGAACCGGGCGCGGCGGTGGCGCTGGCGAATTCGGGGCCGATGAACACGTAGGAGCGGCGCTCGCCCAGGTTTTCGATCTGACGCGTGTAGCCGTTGGCCCACATCCATTGCGTGAAGCCGCGTTCGGGCAGCGGGTTGGAGGGCTCGGGGCCGTTATCGGAGACGACGACAAAGATGGTGTTTTCGGCGAGGCCGCGGGTTTCCAGATAATCCATCAATCGGCCGATGTGGTGGTCCATCGACTCCAGCATGCCGGCATGCACCTGCATGCTGCGCGCATAAAGCGCCCGCTCCGCCGCCGGTAGATCAGCCCAAGCGCGCAGGTTCGGATGCGCCCCCGCTTGCGGCGCGCCGGCGGGCACGACGCCAAGCTCTTGCGCGCGCCGCCAGCGTTGCGCACGCAAAGCTTCCCAGCCGGCTTCGTACACACCGTCATAGCGCGCGGTGTATTCGGGCGGCGCTTGCACCGGGATGTGGACTGCCATGAAGCCGAGATAGGCGAAGAACGGCTCGCTGCTGTCGCGGTCGGCGTCCATATATTCGATCATGCGATCGACGATGAGTTCACTCGAATAGAAATTCGCCGGCATCTCGGCGCGCTCGGCGCCCTCGTACCAAGGCGCATCGCGATAGTACGGCATGTAGGAGCGCGGCTCCCAATTATCGGCGCCGGAGGCGTCGAGCACGAGCGAGCGATCGAAACCGTGACTGATCGGCAGATCGGCTTCCTCGTGGCCGAGGTGCCACTTGCCGGTGATGTAGGTGTTGTAGCCACTCGCTTGCAGCCGCGTGGCGAGCGTGGTGACGCCGGGCTCGAGCCGCATCGTGTAGCCGGGCTGGCCGCGATGCTCGGGCGGCAGCACTTCGGGAATGGTGGAGACGCCGGTGCGGTGCGCATCGACGCCGGTGAGCAACATGGCGCGCGATGGAGCGCAGAGCGGCGATGTGTAATAGCGGGTGAATTGCGCGCCGCGTTCGGACAACGCTTCGATGTGCGGCGTGCTGGCCTCGCCGCCATAGGGCGAAAGATCGGTGAAGCCGGCGTCGTCGATGACGATGACGACAATGTTCGGGCGCTGCGCCGCCTGCGCGGGCGGGGTTTGTGCGGCCGAGCCGGCGCTGGCGAGCACTGCAACCACCGTCGCCGCGAGCGCCGCCAGTTTGCCGATTTGTCTCATCGCAACTCTCCCCCGAGCGCCCTGGGGTAAGCCCGCGACGTTGGGTAAGTCAAAAACTTCGGGAACTTTGGGGGCTGTGGGAACTTAGTGCGCTGCAACAGGGAGATCCGCATGCGTTCGATGGGACTGGCCGCCTTGGCGGCGTGCGCGTTGGCGCTTGCGGCGTGCGGTGAGCGCGAGGGCTCGGTAGGTGAGTTCTCAAACGACCTTCTAGGCAACGAAATTATGATCGAGGCGCTGCCCGACCCGGACTTGCCGGGCATTGTCTGCCACGTCGCTTATTTCGATCGGAGCTTTCTGGACCGAATGCGGCAGGGCAATTGGTTCGAGAACCCGTCGAACTCGGCGGTGTCGTGCCAGCGCATCGGGCCAATCAATCTGGCCGGCATCGATAATAGCCGCTCGGGCGAAGAGGTGTTCAACCAACGACAAAGCTTGTTCTTCAAGAACGTCGCCGTGCGGCGGATCGTGGATGCGGAGAACCGCTCCATTCTTTACGTCTCGCACTCGCGCGAACTGGTGGAGGGCTCGGCCAAGCTCGATATCTCGACCATCGCGCTGACGGCGGAAGAAGCAGCAACCCTGGGGAACTAACCGATCCAGATGCAGCGTTGACGCGTAGACGCCTTATTCGTCCGGAAAACTCATCTCATGCGCATGATCAAGACCGCCCTCGCCGCCCTCGCACTCATGTTTGCCGCCGCTAGCCCGGCCGCGGCGAGACCCGCAGAAGTCGCCAGCGCCATTCCGGGCGCGCAGCAGGTCGGCGAGGCGCGCTACACACTACTAGCGATCCCGCTATTCCAGGCCGCGCTGTGGACCGGTAGCGGCGCATTCTCCTGGAACGCACCGTTTGCGCTGACGCTGACCTATGAGCGCTCGGCGCGGCAAAGCACCTTGATTAACCGCTCGCTCTCCGAGATGAGCCAGCGCGGCGCAGGCAGTGCGGAATCGCTCGCGCCGTTGCGCACGCGGCTCCAGCAATGCTTCCCCGACATCGCGCGCGGCGACCGGGTGACGGGCGTTAGCACCGGCGCGAACACGGCGGTGTTTTATCACAATGGCGCGCGGCGCTGCGAGATCGAGTGGCCGGGCTTCCGCCGCCACTTCTTCGGCATCTGGCTCGACGGCCGCGACGGCCAAGCCGCAACTTTGAGCGCGCGGCTGCGCGGCGAGGCTTAACGGCGCGGCGGTAGCGTCTGGCGCGAGAAGAACTCCCAGATCACTTCGCTGGCGCTGATATCGAGATTGGTCGGGCCAAAATTCTCGGGCGGCATTATGTCGGGCGTGCCGGGCCAGGTGTGGCCGCCGCCATTGATCAAAAAGTATTCCAGCGGCGCGCCGGTGCATTGGTTTGGCACGAAGCGGATGACGTGCGTGCCAGGTGAGCGGCCCGATTCAGCGAACGTTGCGCTCTGCCCATCCATGCCGCAGCCGTTCCGGCGCGCGAAGAACGAGACCGTGTCGAGGACCCGCAGCGTAATGCGGATCGGCTCGCCGCCTTCGGGATTCGCCAGCGTGACTCCGCCATAAGGGATGCTCGGATCCGCCGTGCCGTGCATGAGCAGGATCGGCGACGGCGGGCTGCGGCGGCAGACGTCGCTCATCTCCACATAGAGCGCGGCGCCAACTTCCGCGAAGCCGGCAAAGGTGTCGGAGGCTGAACACGACATGCGCATCGTCATGAAGCCGCCATTGGAGAAGCCAGCGACGTACATGCGTGTGCGATCGATGTTGAGATCGACGCCGAGATCGGCGGTCAGCGTCTTGAGAAAGTCCACGTCGTCCTGCGGCAGCGTTGAGCGCGCGCCTCCGAGCGAGGCGTTGGAGCGGATCAAATCGAAGTGGGTGTTCCACTCGTTATCGATGCCCTCAGGGTAGACGACGATGAAGCCGTGACGCGCCGCGACGGCATTCATCTCACTGATCGCAGCCATGGAGGCGGCGTTACTGGGGCGGCCGTGAAGGACAAAGACGAGCGGCGTCGGGCGCGACGGATCGTAGTTCGGCGGGACGTAGGTGATCCACGACCGTGCGCGGCCATCGGCGCGGTTGGTTGGGAGCTGATAGGCGCCGCGCTCGAAGAAGAAGCGATCGACTTCGGCGGCGGCGTCGATGCGGTGGCGGTTGATGGCGTAGCCTTCGCCGTCGCGAAACCATTCGTGCGCGCCGCGGGCAACGCCGATGTAGGCGAGCGCGCCAGCATTGGCGCACTGGCGGTAGATCGCGCTTTCGTTGCTAGCCGAGGCGCTGGGGCGATCGGCACAACCGAGACGCGCGCGCCAGAACGCGACGGTTTGCGCGGCGCTGAAGCGGCGCGAGTTTGTACGCGCGCCGTCGATATCTCCGCCGCGCACCGGGAAGTTGGCGTCGTCGCGGCCGTGCAGAATAAGCAGCGAAGTGTGCTGCGCGGCAGTGCAGCCCTCTTCCGTATAATCCCACATCAACGCAGAAACGACAGCGACGCCGGCCAACGGGCGCGCGGCGCAAGCCATGCGAAAGGCCATCGAGCCGCCGACATCGTAGCCGACCACATAGATGCGCGCGGGATCGATAGCGCGCTCGGCGCTGAGCGCGGCGATGGCGGCCTCGATAAATCCGGCGTCGTCTTGCACCGGCTCGCGGCGTTGCAGTGCGGCGTGGCCGCCTTCGTTCCAGAACGCGCCGACGGTTTCGGGATAGAGCAGAACTGCGCCGCGCGCTTCGGCGGCGGCGGCAAGGCCGCTCATGGCGTGTAACGCTTGCGCGGATGAATAGCGGCCGTGCAGCGCGATGATCAACGGCGCCGGCTGATCCGCGGTGACCGTGGCCGGCGTGTAGACGCCATAGGAGCGGCTGATGCCGCTGTGAACGAGCGTGCGCATCTCGAGGCCGCGATCGTAAGCGTGCGCAGGTGCTGCGAGCAGTATGGCACAGAGGGCCAGCGCGACGGCGAATGTTCGAGACAACATGGTCAACGCGATGCGCCACGCGCAGGCGCGCCGCCAGTCACAATCGCGGGAAATGCGGGTCTGAGCGACGAACCGCTACGGGCCGGATTTGTAGAACGGTGCATTGATCCCGAGCCCGGCCGCGATCAATAGGCAGAGCGGCGCGTAATAGAGGCGATTTAGTTCGAAGAACGGCGCGCCGCGTGCGTAGTCAAACACCGGCGTGACGTAAGGCGCGATGCCGCGCAGGCCGAAGACCAAGATGAGCACGACATAACCGGCAATCACGATCCAGCCGAAGCCGCCGGTCATGATGGCGCTGTGGCGCGCCCACACGACAGCAGCTGCGGCAGCGAGTGCGCCGGCGACCATCGCGCTCGGCAAAAATCCCGGCATCTGGCCGCGCTGGGCGCCGACTACGAGCAAGCGCAGGGACTCATCGTCCGTCCCGGGCCAGCGCCCGCCTACTCCCCAATAAAAATGCAGGCCCGCGAGCGCGAGCAATACGGCGATGAGTATGCCCCCAATGAAGCTCAAGCCTTTGGCCCCATGCTGACGCCCGGTGGCAGCGGTGTGTTTTCCGGTACGAAGAAATCCGGCATCAGCGGCTTGGTGGGATCGACGCGGTATTTATCGAAATCGCGCTCGCCTTCTTCGTAGAGCAATACGTCATCGATGAAGAAATTGCCGGTGCATTGGCGCGACGGCTTATTGAAGATGGCGTAGGCGGCGTCCGAGATGATGTCCGGCGTGCGGCAGTGGCGCATGCCCTCTTCGCCGGCGAGCGCGAACTCGATCGCGGCGGTGGCGACGCCAGTGCGCGGCCAGAGCGCGTTGAAGGCGACGCCTTCGTCCTTAAACTCTTCGGCCATGCCGAGCACGCACATGCTCATGCCGTACTTCGCCATCGTGTAGGCGACGTGATTGCCGAACCAGCGCGGGCTCATGTCGAGCGGCGGCGACAGCATCAGCACGTGCGGATTCTCCGCTTTCAGAAGATGCGGCAGGCATGTGCGCGTGGTGACGAAGGTGCCGCGCGTGTTGACCTGATGCATGAGGTCGTAGCGGCGATAATCGGTGGCGAGCGTGCCGGTGAGTTGGATGGCGGAGGCGTTGTTCACGCAGATATCGATGCCGCCAAAGCGCTCGACGGCAGCGTCAACTGCGGCTTTCACGCTGTCCGGTTCGCGCACATCTACGATCACAGGTAGTGCTTGCCCGCCCGCCTTCTCGACCTCTTCGGCGGCGGTATAAATCGTGCCGGGAAGCTTTTTGTGGGGTTCGGCCGTCTTGGCGGCGATCACAATGTTGGCGCCGTCGCGGGCGGCGCGGAGGCCGATGGCGAGGCCGATACCGCGGCTTGCGCCAGTAATGAACAGGGTTTTGCCGGCCAGACTCATCATTTCTCTCCAGATTTTGCGCCACCATAGCTCCTCTGGGCCCGGGTTCCAGCGGTCCGCCGCCACCGCGGGGCCTTGACGCCGCCATGTTCAAGTTGTGATTCAGGCGCCACAGGGCGAGTTTGTGGAGGACCAGCCATGCGCACGATCGCGCTTGCAGCCATTCTTGGCGCAACATTTACATTTGCCACCCCGGTGGCGGCTCAGCAGTTCAGCGATTCCGCAGGACGGATTACGTTCAACACGCCGTCCGGCTGGCGCGCAGAGCGCCAAGGCCCGACAGCGCAGACAGTGGTTCTGCTCTTCAACGCGAGCAACGACTGCTACGTCTTCGGCACGCCGAATTCGGTGACAGCGAACGCCTCTCCGGATGCCGTTGTGCGCACAACCACGACTCCGATCGAAGCAAGTGCTTGGACGAACACAGCCAATTCGGTGCGCGATTTTTTCTCCGGCAATTCGGCGCAACTCGTTTCGCAAACGGTTGACACCAGCCGCTTCTGGCCAGTGCAGCGCGCGCAATTCAACGGCGCGGGCGGCAAGACTGTTTACGCAGCAATGACCAGCCGGCCGGGTTTTGACCTGATGGCGTTCTGCGCGCCCGCCAGCGGCGCCGGCGCTGCTTCGTCGTACGACACGCTGTTCAATTCATTGGCGCACCCGAACGACGCAGCCTGGCAACAGGCAGCTGGCGATCAAGCCGCCGCCCGCCAAGCCGCGCAGGAAGCTGCGGCAGCGCAACAAGCGGCAGCAGCGCAGCAACAGGCGCAACCGCAAGCGCAGGAAGCGGACGGCGTTAACGATGGCGTTGCGCGCTCCAGCCGCGACCCGCGCGCACGCCGCTCGCGGGGCAATTAACAAAAGGTTGCCGTCAATTAGCGTAAACGCTTGGTTATACTTGCGTTTACGCGCAATTCACGACGATGGCTCAAACCATGAGTCATGAACGGAAGAGTCTCTGAGTCTGCGGCCCTAGCTCCTGCCCTTAGCGGCGGGAGCGTAAGCCGCAGCGGCTTGGCGCTCTTGGCGGCCGCTTCTGTCGCACTGGCGGCGTTCGTCGCGCCGCCTTTAGCTTTGCTCCTGCTAGCCGGCTTTGCAGCCTACGTGCTGATGCGCGTTGATACGCTTCGCATCGATTTCGCCTCACTCGCTGGACCGGCGTTCGCCGCGATCGCCGTAGGCGCCAGTCTAGGTCTGGCGAGCGGCATCGGCGTTCTGTTTGTTTGGCGGATGTATTGCGACACGCGCTGGAGCGTGCGTGAAGCGGCTCGGCTTGCCGAAGCTGCTGGACGCCCGGTTGAGACGTCCTGGCAGTCACTGGCGCATGCGTGGCTGACGCCGTTCTATGGCTTGACGCTGGTTGCGTATAACGCGCCGCACATGATTGCGGGCCTACCGCTCGATCTGCCGCATGTGCCGATCCTCGTGCCGATGATCGCAGGCGCGCTCGCTGTGGGCGCGACATTCGATTGGGCGCTGCAGCGCGCGGCGGATTGGCGTCTGGGCGATTTAGCCACGGCGCCGGCGGCGCACCTTCTGGCGCACCACGTCATTTTCCTGGCCGCGTTCGGCTTCGGGCTTGATCTTTCAGCGGGGATTTTCGCGCTGATGGCCTGGCGGCTCGCGCATACGGCGCTGGCGCGTCAGGCGAGCTTCACAGCCGTTCCGTAAGCCAGCACTTCAGTCGCTTGGCCTTGGCCGGCGTCGGTGGTTTCAAAGCGCACGCCAATCACAGCATCGGCGCCGAGCGATTGGGCGTGCTGGACCATACGGTCGAGCGCCTGCTCGCGGCTTTCAGCCAAGAGCTTGGTGTATTCGTGGATCTCGCCGCCAACGATCATGCGAAGGCCCGCGACGATGTCGCGGCCGATGAAGCGTGAGCGCACGACGTTGCCGCGCACCAGCCCCAAGTGCTGCGCAACGGTACGGCCGTGAACGTCGAACGTGGTGGAAATGATCATGCTGCGCTCCGAATCAACGCTCAACGTCACGATAGCGCTTTTCTTCGGCGCCGCCGCTTTGATCGGCGATGACCTGGATGATCATCCAGACGCCGCCGACGAGCATCATGATAAAACCAACAAGGCCCGCTGTGCCAATGGCGATGGCCGAAAGCAGGCTGCCAGCGATGAGCACGGGATCGCCGCCGCTGAACGCCGCGCCAATCACTGCGCCGATGCCGAGGACATAAGCCAGCACGCAAAGGCCAGCGCCGATGCAAAAGCAAAGCATGGCGCTGTTTGAGCGGCGCTCCGGGTTCGGGACGTCAGACGGCTTCATAACGGATCACGCCCTGTTCATCTTTGACGGCGCGCGCAAGGCCGCGGCCGATGAGGCAATTGGTATGGGCGATAGCTTCGCCCGTGGCCATGCCCAAGAGCTCCGGGCCAATCTTTCGGGCAAAGAGCGCGATGAAAAGATCGACGGCGCGCTTTGGCTCTTGTTGCAAGCGCTGCAACACGCGCGCGAGCGCTTTCTCGTGGCCTTCGATGAGATTGGTGAGTCGTTCGTGCAGGCCGATGAACGGCTCGTTGTGCGAGGGCAGCACCAGCACATCATTCGGCATGACGTTGAGCAGCTTCTGGCAGGACGCGATCCAATCGGCGAGCGGATCGCCGTCAGGTTCGGTTGGAAACACTGAAACGTTGGACGAGATGCGCGGCAGCACTTGGTCGCCGGAGATGAAGAGTTTCTGCTCTTCTTGCCAGAGGCAGGCATGCTCGGGGCAATGGCCGTTGCCGGTGATGACGCGCCACGGGCGGCCGCCGATCTCGATGACGTCGCCATCGCTCATGCGGCGGTAAGCGTCTGGAATTTTAGAGACGGCTTTGCCGAAACCGCCGAAGCGGATTTTGTAACTGTCAAGCGCGTCCTCGTCCCAGCCGGCGGCGCGGTAGAAACGCACACCCTCTTCGGGCGCTTCGCGGCCCGTATCGGCGACGAGCATGCGGCCGGTGATGTATTCAAGCCGGCTCATCCAGAGCGTGGCGTTGAACTTGCGGCAAATCCAACCGGCGAGGCCCATGTGATCGGGATGCATGTGCGTGCAGATCACGCGCGTGACGGGCTTGCCCTTCAGCGTCTCGTCGAAAATCTTGCGCCAATATTCGCGCGATTGTTCGAGCGCGACGCCGGTGTCGACGATGGTCCAGCCGTCGCCATCTTCGATCAGCCAGAGATTGATCCATTGCAGCGCGAACGGCAGCGGCATCCGCACCCAGTGTACACCGGGAGCGATTTCACGCGCCTCGCCGGCCACCGGCGGCTCACCCAGTGGGTAGGTCAAAAGCGGCTTCACCCGCTCCGTAACCTCCTGCTCCAGCCCGTCCATCGACATAAAAACTTCTCCGTTCCCCAGCTTAGCCGAGCAAATCCCCCGACTAAATGGGGTGAGCAGCCGAAAAGCGGGGGCTGGCGGCTTTAACCCTACGGGAAAAAGCGGCTAAAGTGGCCTTCGCGCGGAGGCCAGGGGGAACGCATGAAGCGCATTATCGTCTGCATGGATGGGACTTGGCAGTCCCTGCATCAGCCGCGGCTGACGAACATCGGCATCATTGCGCGCAGTGTTGCGCACAAAGAAACGCGCGATGACGGCACGGAAGTGCACCAAACGGTGATCTACACGCATGGCGTGGGCTCATCGATGGGCGCGCTCGCGCAGCGCGGCTTCTTCGGCAGCATCTCCTACGCAATCAACCGCTTTGGCGGCGGCGCCTTCGGCGAAGGCCTCGAGGACGGCATTCTCGATACCTACCTGCGTCTTGCCTTCGATTATGAAGACGGCGACGAGATTTACATTTTCGGGTTCAGCCGCGGCGCATTCGCGGCGCGTAGGCTCGCGGGGCTCATCAACACGGCAGGTATCGTCAGCCGCCGCCACACCGAAAAAGCGCTCGAAGGCTTTCGCCTCTACTATAACGCGCCGGGCGATGACGCGACCGACGAAAAAAAGCGCGAGCACGCGGAGAAAGCCGCGAAGTTCCGGCTGGATTACGGCAAAGGCTCGCGCCGGGATGACGGCACGCGCCTCGCGTCATCAGAAGTGCCGCGAATTAAATATCTCGGCGTGTTCGACACGGTCGCGCAACGCGGACTGGCGGAAGTCGTCGCCTCGATGACGCCGTGGACAGAGCCAAACCGCTACAGCTTCGTCAACAACCGCATCTGCGCCAACGTCGATAATGCGCGCCACGCCGTAGCGATTGATGAAGCACGCATCGGCTTTCCCGCTTCGTTGTGGGAAAACCTAGATGACGATAACAAGCGCGTCGGCCGGCGCGCTTACGAGCAGCGCTGGTTCATTGGCACGCACGGCGATATCGGCGGCGGCGAGGCCAATGTCGCGCTATCGGCCGTCGCGCTAAAATGGATCGCTGAGGGCGCACAGAAGGCAGGCCTGCGTTTCTACGCCACCTATGGCGACGATGAATCACCGCTCGACAAAACGCTGCGCGAAGCCGGCTATGAATCGCCGATTTCTAGGCCGCGCCTAGATAAGGCGTGGATGCCACTCCATTATCCGTTCCGCGTTCGCCGCATCTGGCGCGAAAAGGGCAAGCCGACACGCATCGACGCCGAATTCCTGCTGGATGAGGCCGTATTCAAGCGCGCAACGGCGGAAAAGCTCCGCCCGCGCTACCTGCCATCACCGTTGCGGCCGTTCCGGACGGTACTGAAAGAGTGGACGAAGGAACACCGCCCCTGAGCCGGGCGGAAGTGGAGAGGAAACGTATGCGGGCTTTGATCTTATCTGTCGTCACGGCGATTGCTGTCGGCGCTACTGGGTTGGCGCATGGGCAGTCGGCTGACACGCTGTCGCTATCGTCGTCGCAGATTTACGATGCATGCATCACGAACAACCAGGGCCCGCCGCTTGAGTGCGCATGCATGGCGGGCTTCTACGGCGGACGCTTGCAGGCCGACGAGTATCGCTTGATCTCAGTGCTGAACCGCTATGTCGGGCCGGGCGGAGAAGTACGCGACATGCCGGCCGTGCAGCGCGCCATCCGCGACGAAGCGACGACAATGGGCCTCAGCGACCAGCGCTTCGGCCAAATCATGCAACGGTTCTCAGTGATGGAAACCGACGGCGCCTATGGCGACCGTGTCTGCATGGTGATGCGCGGTAAGTGATCAGACACACAGCGCCGCGGCGCCAATTCTGATCTCAGCGACGCGGGCTTCGGCCCGCGTCAGCACGCTCTCACAATAGAAATTTAACAGCGCGGACTGCCTTGGGTTGGGTGTCCGCTGGAGACCCTCCGCCCACAGCATCGCGCCTGCGACGTCGCCCGCGAGCGCAAGATAGGCGCTGGCGCCGGTGAGCGCATCTTCGCGCGCGGCGGAGAGCATATGATCAGTCGCGCGCTCCAACGCATCGGCGGCGCCCGCGAGGCGCGGGTGCGCACTGGCGATTGCGCGTGTGTCGGCTATCAGCGCGCGCATGGCGTCGCCACGATCGCTTAGCAGTTTGCGGCCATAGAGATCGATGGCTTGGATGCCGTTTGTGCCTTCGTAGATCGGGGCGATGCGGGCGTCGCGGTAGAATTGCGCGGCGCCGCCCTCTTCGACGAAACCCATGCCGCCATGAATCTGCACGCCGAGGCTGGCGACTTCGACGCCGAGATCGGTGCACCAGGCCTTGGCGAGCGGTGTCAGCAAATCTTCGCGGGCTTTATCGCCGGCATCGGCGGCGACTGCGCAGGCGTAACAGATGGCGCGCCCGGCTTGGATTTTGGCGCGCATGGTCGTGAGCATGCGGCGGATATCCGGGTGTTCGATGATCAGCGCGCCGCCTTGCTTGCGATCGCGTGCGTAGGCGAGCGCTTTCTGGTAGGCGGCCTCCGCAACAGCAACACCTTCCATGCCGACATTGAGCCGCGCCGCGTTCATCATCGTGAACATGGCGGCGAGGCCGCGATTTTCTTCGCCTATCAGCCAGCCTGTCGCGCCTTCATAAGCCATCGTGCAAGTGGGCGAAGCGTGGATGCCCATCTTCTCCTCGACGCCGATGCAGCGGACGGCGTTCCGCGACCCGTCCTCGTCACGATATTTCGGCACGATGAACATCGAGATGCCCTTCGAGCCGGCAGGCGCGCCTTCGATGCGCGCAAGAACGAGATGAATGATGTTGGGCGCGAGGTCGTGCTCGCCCCAGGTGATGAAAATCTTTTGGCCAGTGATGGCGTAGGAGCCATCGGCTTGCGGGACGGCTTTCGTCGTCAGCGCGCCTAGATCGGAGCCGGCTTGCGGCTCCGTGAGGTTCATGGTGCCGGTCCATTCGCCGGAGATGAGCTTTTCGAGATAGAGCTTCTTTTGATCCGGCGCGCCGTGCTGCTCGATGGCTTCGATGGCGGTGAGCGTCAGCATCGGCAGCAGGCCGAAACTCATATTGGCGCTGTGCACCGTTTCCATCACCGCGAGCGCGACGGCGCGCGGGAGACCCTGCCCGCCATAAACGGGGTCAGCGGCGAGCCCCTGCCAGCCGCCGGCTTTGAACGCCTCGTAAGCTTCGCGGAAGCCCTGCGCGGCGACGACGACATCGCCGCCTAGAATCACGCCTGCCCGATCGCCGCTGCGATTGATCGGCGCGAGGGTATCGGCCGCCAACGCGCCGGCGCCTTCCAGGATGGCGGAGAGCAGATCGGCGTCGAGGTCGGGATATCTTTCGCGCAGCCGCCACAGATCTGCGCACGCCTCCAGGGCAAAGCGCATGTCGGCGATTGGGGCGGCGTAACTCATGCAGCAGTCTCCAGCAGACAACATAGCGCCACTAGGGAAATGTGCGAGGCGTGCGCAACGTCATGTTGATAGGCGGGCGGCCACCTCTAGGTTACGTGAATGTGCCTTCATGGCGCGGAGCGGCAGGCGCGCTACATAGGCCGCTTCAGTGAGGAGAAACCTGAAATGAAATCTTGGATGATGGCCGCGGCGGCAGCATTGACACTTGCCGCATGCTCGCAGCCCGCCCCGACACCTACGGAAACGCCGGTGGAGGCGATCCCGGTCAGCGCGCCGAGCGGCACTTACACACTCGACCCCCACCACACCACGGTGACGGTGCGCGCCAAGCACTTCGGCCTCTCCAATTACGCGCTGCGCCTCAATGGCGTCACAGGCACGCTCAACTTCAACGCTGACGATCCGGCGCAGAGCACTATCGAAGCGACGGTGGCGACGACGACGCTTGATACGCCCTATTCCGGCGACCGCGACTTCGACGCCGAATTGCAGAACTCAGAGTGGCTGGACTCGGCGCAATTCCCGACGGCGACCTTCCGCTCGACCGCTGTTGAGCGCACTGGGCCGAACACGGCGCGCGTCACCGGCGATCTCACGATCCGCGGCGTCACCCACCCGATCACGCTCGACGCTACGTACAATGCGAGCCACGCCAGCCATCCGATGGGTTTCCCCGGCGCGCTGATCGGCTTCTCCGCAACGGGCACGTTCCAGCGTTCACAATACGGACTCAACGTCCTGCAGCCGAGCGAGCCTGGCGCCAGCGACGGCGTCGCGAACGATGTTGAACTCATCATCGAAGCTGAGTTCACCCGCCCGGTGGATGCAGGCGCGACCCCGCCGCCGTCGCAACCGGCTGAACCGGTCAACTAAGTGGCCGCGCCGGCTCAACGTTACGCCGCGATCGCGATCGTCCTGCATTGGGCGATCGCGCTTTCGATTGCGCTGATGATCCCGCTCGGTTGGTGGATGGGTGATCAGGCGGAGGATGGCGTCGTCAGCGACGCGCTCTTCCAAACCTATCAACTCCACAAATCGATCGGGCTCACGGTGCTGGCGTTGAGCTTGGCGCAGCTGGCGTGGCGGCTGCTCAATCCGCCGCCGCCCTTGCCTGAGGGGATGCCGGCGTGGGAGCGCTTTGCAGCGCGCGCCACGCACGGGGCGCTCTATGCGCTGATGATCGGCTTGCCGCTGACGGGGTGGCTCTATGTGTCGGCCGGCTGGACGGAGGACGGCCCGCTTGAGGTGACGACGCGCTGGTTTGGGCTGTTTGTCGTCCCGCACCTCTTGGGATTGCCGAACGCGGGCGCTGACGTGCGCGAAGACGTGGCCGATGCGGCGATGAGCGCGCATTCGCTGCTGGCGTGGGGCGCGATTGGGCTGGCGGCGCTGCACGCGGCGGCGGCGCTGAAGCACCACTTCATCAACCGCGATAATGTGCTGACACAGATGGTTCCGGGCTTGCGCGCGTTGGGCGGCGGTGATGAGCCTGCACCGAGGAATCCTCTGCGACTGGCGGTGTTGGGCGGTGGCCTAGCGCTCGTGCTCGTTGGCATTGGGGCGGCGCTGTTCACATGGGCGCAAGTCGGCGCGAGCGGACCGCAGGCGCAGTCCGAGATCGAGATCGCTGCGCCGGTTGCCCCGCCGGAAGAGATTGCAGCGCCGCCAGAGCCTGGCGCGCCGCCGGTCTGGCGCGTCGATACGCGGGCAAGTTCGATCGGGTTTGCGTTTGACTACGACGATGGCGAAACCTCGTCGCGCTTCGAAGGCCGCTTCACCCGCTGGCGCGCCGACATCAGGTTCGATCCGGATGATCTCGCGGGCTCCAGCGCAGTTGTGACTATCGAGACGGCGTCGGCCACCGATGGCGTGGCGATGCACGACCGGGCGCTGCCTGGGCCGGAATGGTTCGATGCGGCGGCGCATCCGCATGCTGTGTTCCGCGCGCGAGAATTTCGGCGCAGCGGCGATGGCTACGTCGCCGAGGGCGAACTGACCATCCGCGGACGCACCCGCGATTACGAACTGCCCTTCTCGCTGACGATCGAGGGCGATCGTGCGGTGATGACGAGCACGTCGCGCCTTGATCGGCGGGACTACGATATCGGCAAGGACACCGACGCTGACGACGTAATCTCGCGCGACATCGATCTCGCCATCCGCGTCGAGGCCGTGCGGCAGCCATGAGCATCGCCCGCGCCGCTGAGATTTTGCACGCCGGCGGCCTCGTCGTGTTTCCGACGGAGACGGTTTACGGGCTGGGCGCGGATGCGGCGAACCCGCATGCGGTGGCGCGCATCTATGAGGCCAAGGGCCGGCCGCAGTTTAATCCGCTGATCGCGCACGTGCCGGGGCTGGCTGAGGCCGAAACGCACGCAGAGCTGCCCGAGAACGCTCGCAAGCTGGCGGCGGCGTTCTGGCCGGGCCCGTTCACGATCGTAGCGCGGCGTCGCGCGGAGAGCAGTGTGGCGGAATTGGCATGCGCTGGGCTGGCGACGATTGCGCTGCGGGCGCCGTCGCATCCGATGGCGCGCGAACTGCTGGCGGCGTTTGGAGGGCCGATCGTAGCGCCGAGCGCCAATCGCTCAGGGCATGTGAGCGCCACGACGGCGCAGCATGCGGCCGAAGATTTGGGCGGCCGCGTCGATCTCGTGCTCGACGGCGGGCCGTGTGAGATCGGACTCGAGTCGACGATCGTCGCGGTCGCGGATGACGGAAGCGTCACGTTGCTGCGGCCCGGCGCGATCTCGCGCGCGGAGATCGAGGCGCTGGTGGGGCGGATTGAGTCGGCGCATAGCGGCGCGATCCAGGCGCCGGGGATGATGGAGAGCCATTACGCGCCGCGCGCGCAGCTGCGGCTTGGTGCGGATGAGGCGCGGCCGGGCGAAGCGTACCTGGCCTTCGGCGCGCCGCCGCCAATCGGTGGCGAGACATTGTCTGCGACAGGCGACCTCATCGAAGCCGCGTCCAATCTTTATGCAGCGCTGCGGGCGCTCGATGCGACCGGCGCAGCGGTGATTGCAGTGGCGCCGATCCCCGGCGACGGCCTCGGCGAAGCGATTCGTGATCGGCTGGCGCGCGCCGCGGCGCCGCGCTGAGCTTCACTTGGACCGCCGGCGTCCTCGCCGGCGCTTCCAGGCGCTCAAACGCGGAAGGGGGCGTGCATCGCGCCGGCCTCTGCGCCGGCGAGGACGCCGGCGGTCCAAGATCGCGGCTTGTGCTATCTCTCGCGCATGAACACGACCGATCTCGTCGCCAAACTGACTGCCCGCCTCGGCCCCAAGGGCGTTTTGACCGCGGCAGATGCGCTTTCGCCCTATCTTACTGAGTGGCGTGGGAAATTTTCGGGGCGCACGCCCGTCGCGGCGCTGCCCGCAAGCACCGAAGAAGTGGCCGACGTGGTGCGCATCTGCGTTGAAGCGGGTGCTGCGATCACGACTCAGGGCGGCAACACCGGCCTGGTCGGCGGCCAGATCCCGGATGGTGAAGTGCTGATTTCGCTGAAGCGCATGAACCGCATCCGCGCCATCGATGCCGACAACGACTCACTCATCGCAGAGGCCGGATGCGTGCTGACCAGCGTGCAACAAGCTGCCGCCGATTCGGATCGACTCTTCCCTTTGAGCCTCGCGAGTGAGGGCAGCGCGACAATAGGTGGACTGATTTCCACAAATGCAGGCGGCGTGCATGTGCTGCGTTACGGGATGATGCGTGAGCTCGTGCTCGGCATCGAAGCGGTGCTGCCGGACGGTCGCGTGCTCAAAGGACTGAAGGCGCTCCGGAAGGACAACACCGGCTACGACCTGAAGCAGCTGTTCATCGGCGCCGAGGGAACGTTGGGCATCGTGACCGCCGCGACCCTGAAGCTCGTGCCACGCCCGCGCGCCCGCGAGACCGTCCTGCTTGGGGTTGCCGATGCGCGCCAAGCGCTCGCCTTGTTGCACCGCGTCAAGGCGATGACCGGGGCGGTCTCGGCGTTCGAAGTGATGAACCGGCTCTCAGTCGAGTGCGTGGTCAAGAACGTCCCCGGCAGCCGCGATCCGATGCCCGAGGCGCAGCTCATGGTGCTGATCGAGTTCGAAGCGGCGCACGCTGAAGGCCTGCGCGATGCAGTGGAAGCGGCGCTCGCCTCGGCGCTGGAAGTAGGCGAAGCGCAAAACGCGCTAATCGCGGAAAACGCAGGCCAGGCAAGGGATTTCTGGCATGTGCGCGAAGCCATATCGGCCGGCCATAAGCCCGAAGGCGCGCAAGTGAACCACGATGTCAGCGTGCCAGTCTCGCAGACGCCCGAGTTCTTGACGCGCGCTAATGCGGCGATGGAAGCGCGCTGCCCCGGCGCACGCATCGTCGCCTTCGGACACATGGGTGATGGCAACTTCCACTACACCGCGATGCAGCCGAGCGGCATGGACGCCGCCCTCTTCCCAGGCGCCGCCCTAACCCAAACGGTCTATGAGATCGCAACTGCACTCGGCGGCTCGATCTCGGCTGAGCACGGCATCGGAGTCGCGCGCAAAGCCGACCTCGTGCGCTTCAAGGATGCCGAATCGATTGCGCTCATGCGCACGCTCAAGCGCGCACTCGACCCGATGAACGTGATGAATCCGCGCGCGCTGCTCACAACAGAAGTGTAGCGAAACGATCCGTGCATCACGCGCGTTACACGTCACGTGATGTGCGAGTCGCTGTTGCAGATTCATCGCGCTGAATCTTTTCGCTAGCGATTGTGCTTGCGCATGACATATTGAAGACGTACTGCGGCTGCGTTGCCGTAAGCAAAAGGAGCCAGGGCATGGCTAAGAAAGCAAAGAAGGCGGCCAAGAAGGTCGCGAAAAAGGCGAAGGCCAAGAAGGCCACTCGCAAGACTGCAACCAAGAAGGCCGCCAAGAAGGCGCCGCGCAAGACCGCTGCCAAGAAGAAGGCGAAGCGTGCGAAGAAGGCAGCCCGGTAACGGCGCCTTCGAGTGCTCGGTGAACGGGCGCTCAAACGAACAAGGACGAATGTCCAATCGATGCGCGGCGCGAGAGCGTCGCGCATCTTTGTTTTTGCCGCACGCATGACGCGCGAGCGCCCAGATTTTTCCAAATAGTTCCAAAAATTTAGATCGCCACACGCGCGTGCCGCCTTTGACGGGCTCCGGCTGACGCTTTTGCTGCTGCAGAAGCGCTCCGCGGCTCTTTCGGAGCGCGTCGAAGCACAGCAGACAAGCGCCTGCCGACGATTGAGACTGCACACGCGCGCTGCCTGCAGCGAATCGCCCGGAGAAAACCGCCGTGACCGAACCCCGCCGACCGATTCCTGCTGTCGGCGTCGTCTGCCTGCACGGCGACCACGTCTTGTTGGTGCGGCGAGGGCAGCCGCCGATGGAGAATCGCTGGTCACTGCCAGGCGGGCGCATCGAATGGGGCGAACGCGCCGCCGATGCGGCTTTGCGCGAGCTCAAGGAAGAGACCGGCTGCAGCGGTGAGATTGTTGGACTGATCGATGTAGTCGACGGATTGATGCGCAGCAGCGAGGCGGCGCCAGACGATCCGCCTTGGGCGCATTACGTGCTGGTCGACTACGCCGTGCGCTGGATAGCTGGTGAGCCGATCGCCGGTGATGACGCGCGCGAGGCGCGCTTCTTTGCACCCGATGAGGTGGAGAGCCTCGGCCTTTGGTCCGAGACGCTGCGGGTCATTGAGGCGGGTCGCCGTCTGCTGGCGAGCGCCGGAAGCTGAAGCTCGGCATCTTGCCGCGCGCCTCCGCGACATCGAACGCGGTCTTCACCAGCGCCATCACCACGAGGCCAGCGACTGGTTCATTGAGCGCCAATAGTAAGAACGCGCCGAAGATGATGGTGATGTGCAGGATGATAATGCGCGGGTACGGCGCGCCCATCAATGACAAGGGATCGGTCTTGGCGAGGTCGCCGCGCACAATAGCTAGTATGAGTATGAGGATCTGCCAGAGCACAATGGAGGCGAGGCCGTAGCGCAAGCCAGGCAGAGTCTCGAACAACGCCCGCGCTGTAGCGACGAGATCGAGCGAAGCGCCGCCCAGCTCATGATCGCCAAACATCCCGACGACGAAGCTGCCGTGCCCGAAGCAAAAGATGCCATAGTGCACGGTGAAGAACGCGCAGATCACGAGCACGCCGAGCGGGTTCATCTCGCGCGCGCCGATGCCGGAGATGGCCATACTGATCAGAGTGCGCACACCGATGACCACGTTCTCGAGCCAATAGAGAAAGATGAGAGCGAACGCGCTCCAGCCCCAGAACGCGACGCCGATCAGCGGAATAAGGTTAAGCGCAATCGCGGCGATCACCTGCCATCCGCCAGCGAATGGAACTTTCAACGCTCCCGTGCGCTCAATGGTCATGCGGTTCGCCCCCAAGGCTTGCGCGCGGGCAAGCCGACCCAATCTGCTCTAAGACTAATACCGAACCCGGGGAATTTTTGTCATGTCGGACGAGCGAAGCACTGAACGCGCGGCTGAGGCTGCCGCGGACGCGGCGGGCGAGGCTTACGCCGCCGCAGAAGAAGCGATCAAGGACGGCCTCGACGAAGCCAATCGCTTCTTGCAGCGCCAACTGGATGAGCGCCCGTTAACCGTAGCCGCAACCGCGCTTGGCGTTGGGCTGGTGCTCGGCCTGCTGTTGAGCCGCAAATCATGATGGACCGTGTCGTCGCCACCGCCGCTGCCGCAGCCGCCGCTGTGCTCATCGTATTCGCGTGCGGGTTTGCCGTTTACGCGCTGCTCGAACCGACTATCGGCCCGGCGGGCGCGGCGGGAAGCGTGGCTATGGTAGCCGGCCTCGGGCTCATCATCTTTGCGCTCGTGATGCAACACCGGGCGCGCAAGCGCGAAGCAGAAGCTGCTCTCGCCCGGGCGCAAGCCGCAGAGGAAGCGCAGTTCACACTCGGCGACATCGCGCGCGACCGGCCACTGGTCACGCTGGCGGTCACTGCGGTCACCAGCCTGATCGCGGCGCGCAACCCCAGCCTGGTGCGCGAACTGGTCGGCTTCGTCGCCCGTTTCCGGCGCTAACGCAGCGGCACGAGCCGCCTTCGTAGCTTTACACCGCGCCCTTCAGCGGCGATTCTCCGTCCACAAGAGTGGGGAGATAAAGATGAGGCTCATCGCAGCCGTCGCCGCGGCGACATTGATCATGGCCGGCG
>JAWXAM010000018.1:0-49259 GCA_034439495.1 Terricaulis sp.
CAGCCGTGGACGCCGCGTCCGCCAGGCGAGGGCCGCGCCTGGCGGACGCGGCGTCCACGGCTGGCGGGGCGGGCGCGAGGCTTCGTTGGCCCGGCGCATGAGTTCGGTGAAGTAGAGCCGCTGGGTGTCGCGGTCGGCGATCTTGCCGACAGCCTCTTTGAGGGCGGCCTGGAAGGCGGCCTTGGCTTCCGGCGTGTCGAGCGGGCGGCGGTTCTTCTCGCGCTCGAACAGTGCGTCGGAAGCTGGCGTGGCGGCAGCCACCAGGGCCGCGAGCGCTTCGCCGCCGCCGGCGCGGAAAATGTCGTCCGGATCCTGGCCGGGGGGCGCGTGCGCGATGCGCAGCGTGCGGTCGGGGCCGAGGTGCGGCAGGGCAAGATCGAGCGCGCGCTCTGCGGCGCGCTGGCCGGCGCTGTCGCCATCGAGGCAGAGCACCGGCTCGCCGCCCGAGCGCCAGAGCAGCTGCAGCTGATCTTCTGTTAGCGCGGTGCCGCATGGCGCGACAGCGGCGATGCCGGCGCGTTCGAAGGCGATGACATCGAGATAGCCTTCGCCGACGACGAGGCCGGGCGCTTTGGTTTTCGCCAGCAATTCGCGCGCTTGCTTGATGCGATAGAGCACGCGGCCTTTGGAATAGAGCGCGGTCTCGGGTGAGTTGATGTATTTGGCTTTCGCGTCCTTCGCCAAAGCGCGGCCGCCGAAACCTATGATTTTGCCTGCTGTATCGGTGATTTCGAAGGTGACGCGGCCGCGGAAGGTGTCGATGGCTTGCTTGCCGTCCTGACCTTCGCGCGCGACGCCGGCGCCGATGATTTCTTCGAGCGTGAAGCCTTCAGCTTTCAGCTTGTCGATCGTCCAAGTCCATTCATCGGGCGCATAGCCGATGGCGAAGCGCTCCCATTCGTCGGGGCCGAAGCCGCGGCCTTGCAGATATTTGCGCGCATCGGCGCCGCCAGAGGAGCGCAGCGCGCTTGCAAACAATTTCGCGGCGGCGGCGGTGACAGCGTAGAGGCGCTTCCTATGATCGTTTTCGCCGCGATTGTCGTAATCGTCTTTCGGCAGCGCCACGCCCGCAATCTCGGCGAATTTCTCGACTGCTTCCGGAAACGAGAGGCCTTCGAGCTTCATCGCCAGCGTGAAGACGTCGCCCTTTTCGCCGCAGCCGAAGCATTTGAAGAGGCCCTTCTGATCCAGCACGTGGAAGGAGGGGCTCTTTTCCTGGTGAAACGGGCAGCACGCCCAGAAGTCGCCCGCACTGGGGCGCGACTTCTGCTTGTGCCAAGACAAGCGCCGGCCGGCATAGTCCGCAATCGAAACCCGATCGCGCACCTGACGGAGCAAGGTGTCGGAAAACCGCATCAAAACCTGAGGAGCAGCGAAGCCCTATTATACAGCGATTCGCTGAAACGATTCGGGATGGAGCTGCGATTGAAGCGGGTTTTCCGTCGCGAGCGGCCCTTAACGCGGCGCGCCCACCTCCAGGCGGACGATCACGTTGCCTGATGTTCGGCTCTGAATATAGCACGCCTTTACCGGAAGGCCGGGGCGGATCGGGCCGCCAGATCTCGCAGTTTGATTGAAGCCGCCGGTGATCAGCCTTTCTCTGTATTCGAAGGAAACGCCATCGACGCTGAAAGATTCGACCGTGGCTCGGCTTCTTCTGCGCGTCTCGTAGTCGGTGACGGGCCCCGCGACCTCTGTGCACCCGCCATTCGTTGAGGCGTTGCGCGCCGCGAAGTAATCCGCGCCGGTAAAGCCCACCGACACGACTGTCCAAACAAGTGAGAACAGGAAAAATCCCCAAACGAAACAGCCGCGCGCTGGGTGTGGGTCGACAAGGGAATCCCGATCGAAAACCAGAACCGCGCCGATCGCGGTGAAGATCAAGCCGATGACGACAAACGGCCAGCCTTGATAGCCGGCTTCAGCCGCGTCATAGACCAGCCGGTACTGCATCGAATTCCTCCAGCCGCGCCGTCGAGCCGAATTCGTCAACCAGAACGTCTCCGACGCGAGGCTTGGGAGCAAGCCCATGCCGGCTCAATACTTCGACGGCGGATCACTCGCGGGGAAGCTTTCGTCGCTGGCTTCGTCGGTTTCGGTCCAGCGCTCCGGCGGGTTGTCCATGGCGTCGGGGCCGGCGTCGCGGACCTTTTTCGGCTTCGGCGGTGGGGTTTGGGACGTGTCGTCCTTGTGCGGCTCTTTGTGCGACATAGATGGCTCCTGTGTTCCCAAATCAACGCTCGAACAGGAACATTGGTTGCGCCGCTCACATTCTCGAAAGCGTGGCGGGATGGCGTGACTTCGCCGTAATTCGGGCGCCGGCGCCCGTAATCCCAAGGGCCGGGACAAGGAGTTTTTCGATGCGATTGATCAAGGCTGCAGCGGCTTTCGCTGTCATGGCGACGTTCGCGGCGCCGCAAACCGCGCTCGCGCAGGATGCGCCGCCGAATGCGGTTGGCGTGCAGGGCACGCTGCTGAGCGTGAGCGCCGAGGGCAAGTCAGAGGCGCGCCCGGACATGGCGACGATCAATCTTGGTGTCACTACTGAAGGGCAAACGGCCCAGGCGGCGCTGCAAGAAAACGCGCGCCGGATGACGGCGCTGACGCAAGCGCTGCGCCGCGCCGGCATTGCCGAGCGCGATATTCAAACCTCGAACGTCTCGGTTTTCCCGCAGCAGCAATATCGCGAAAACCAGACGCCGCTGATCACCGGCTATCAAGCCAACAACACGGTGACGGCGAAGATTCGCAACGTGAACAATGTTGGCCGCGTCATTGATGCGGCGGTCGGCGCCGGCGGCAACACCATCAACGGTGTATCGTTCTCGCACGCCGATCCGGACGCGCAGCTCGATCTGGCGCGCCGCGCCGCGATCGCGGAAGCACGCCGCCGCGCTGAACTTTATGCAAGCGCGCTGGGTATGCGCGTCGTGCGCATCGTCGCGGTGCAGGAAGGCGGGGGATATTCGCCGCCGTTCCCGGTCGCGTACGAACGCGCTGCTGCGCAGGACATGGCGATGGCGCCGCCAACGCCGGTTGCGCCTGGTGAGATCGAAACGCGTGTCAGTGTGAGCGTGACGTTCGAATTGCGCTGAGCAACGGCAGATATGCGAAGGGCGGCGGAGTGATCCGCCGCCCTTTTCGTTTGAGGCGCTTTAGTTTGCGTCCGCGCGGGGCGGCATTTGCGGTACCGGCGGCGGCTCCGGCAAGTCGATGTCCGGCTCTGGCAGGTCGATGTCCGGCGCGTTGATTTCGAGATCGGCCGTGCGCTGTGGCGAGAAGCCGCCGGAATACGCAAACACGCCGAGCCCGACGATCGCCACGAGCACGAAAATCGCCAGCAGCGCTCCGAACGGCGATGATCTGCTGTCCTGTTTTTCCGACATTGCTCACTCTCCAACTCGGAAGGTGAACCGCGCGGGCGTGTAAGGAGTTCCCTGCGTCTTAAAGGAGCGGCGTCAGCAATGCTTCGCCCGCATAGAAGCGACGCAGATTTTCCAGCACGTTTTGCGAGCCGGCGTAGAGCGCTTCGCGCGTGCCGCCACCGAGGTGCGGGGTGAGTGTGCAGTTCGGCACATCGGCCCAGCGCGATGTCGGCGTCGGTTCTTCGACGAAGACGTCGAGCCCGGCGCCGCCGAGCGCGCCGGATTTAAGCGCCGCGATCAGCGCGCCTTCGTCGATGACGTTGCCGCGCGAAATGTTGATCAACACGCCGTCGCCGCCGAGCGCGTGGATGATTTCGGCGGTGATGAGGCCTTCAGTGCTTCTGTCGCCCCGGGCGCAGACGATAAGCACATCGGCCCAGGTGGCGAGCTGGAGCAGGTCCGGCTCGTAAGCATGGCGCACGTCAGGCTTGGCGCGTGGGCCGAACCATTTGATCTCGGTGCCGAACGCTTCGGCCCGCTGTGCCACGGCGGCGCCGATGGCGCCCATGCCGACGATGCCGACTTTGCGGCCGCGGATGCGCCGTTGCGGCGGCACGGCAAGCGGCGGCGTCCACGTGCCGTCGCGCAGCACTTTTTCACCTTCGGTGAACAGGCGGTGGCGCGCGATCATGAGGCCGATGGCGACATCGGCGACGTCCTCGTGATTGATCTCGCGGCCGTGCGTGATGGTGACGCCGCGCTGCTTGGCGTAGCCGAGATCGATGCCGTCAACGCCGACGCCGAAGCAGACGATGCATTTGAGCTCCGGCAGCGCGTCGATCATGGCGTTGGAGACGCCGACATGGCCGATGGTGACGGCGGCGCGGATGTCTTTGCGATCCGTCGGCCAATGCACGACCTCGTAATCGCCGGCGAGGCGCGTTTCGAAAAAGCCGAGCGAAGGGTGAACGAGGAGGGTGGGCTTGGTCATGGCGCTTTATGGACCGGGCGCGCGCGAGCCGCTAGCGCTACAGCGATGGAGGCGTGATGGTTTGCGAGCATTTGAGCGCGCTGGAGCGAGAGCTCATCGCGGCGGGCGTCGAAGAGACGTCTCGCGGGCAGGCGTGGAGCGAAAATTGCCGCGAGTGGGTGTACTTCAAGTGCGTGCTTGACCTGGTGGCGCTGAGGTCGCGGTTCGCGTTCGGGCCGTTCGTTGAAGAGCATGTGCATCGGGGCACGCATGATGGGACTGAAGCGGGCTTCGTCTGCACCGCGTGCAAAGACGCGGTGATGGGCCGCCACCCCGACCTGGCCGGCGGTGCGCCGGTTTATCGGTAGGGCTTATGCTGCCCGCGATTGGTCCGTCGCGTTGGGCGAGAAGCGAACGGGCAGATCAAGCCGAAAGCACGCGCCGCGCGGGCTATCGGCTTGTGTGCAAATGGAGAGCTCGCCGCCGAGCAAGCGCGCCAAGCGCCGCGTGAGCGCCAAGTTTAGCGCCATGCCCTCATAATGGCGCGTGCCGCCGATTTCCGGTTGTGCGAAGGGCTCGAACAGAAGCTCAACGCGGTTTGGATCGATGCTTGGTCCGTCGTCTTTGACTTCGACGATGAGGCGCCAGCCGTCTTCGGCTTGGGATTGCGACAAGCGCAGGTCGATTGCCCCGCGCGCCGTGCAGTGCGCGGCGTTGGTCAAAAGATTGCGTATGCAAGCGCCGATCTTGTCGCCGTCAGCGTGCCAGGCTCCGGGTTGCGTCGCGTCGGCAATGCGAACGGCGCTGCCTTTCGATAGCAGCAGCGGCTGCACGAACTCCAACGCTTCGGCAGCGAGTTCGGCCGGTTGGAAATCCTCCGCATCCAAGGAAAGCTTTCCCGCATCAATAGCGGCGAGCTTGAGCACGTCGTTGATCATGCCCTGCAGTTTGAGCGCCCCTTCCAAGACCTTGCGGCTGTCTTGTGCGTCTTCAGCGGCGCCACGATCCTCGGCGCTTTCGATCATGAGTTCGGTGTAGCCGATGATCGCGTTCAGCGGTGTCCGCAATTCATGGCTGACATTGGCCATGAACTCCGATTTCGAGCGCGCCAATTCTTCGGCGGCAATCTGCGCGTCGCGGGCGTCTTTGGTTTTGTGCGCGGCTTCGTCGAGGAGGGCGCTGGACTTGCCGACAATCGCACGGAAGTTCGCCACCGACAGTGCGCCAGCTAAGGCGAGCAGCGTCATCATGGCCGCATTCCAGAAGGACACATCCTGCATCCGCAGCCAATCGTTGGGCGCTGTGCCAAGCGCTTCGTACGTGGAGGGCGGCAAAGCGGGGCGGGCAATGTGCAGGCCGGCGTAGGTGAGCGTTATGATCGCCGCCCATATCAGCCCTACGCGAATGCCGAACAGAAGTGTGCCTAGCAGCGGCAGCAGGATGAGAAAGAACGAGGTGGTCGAGACCATGCCGCCCAGCGCTGTCGCTGTGAGCGTGACGACAATATAAAGAGTGGCGAGGTAGAGGTGTGACAGCAGGTCGAGGCTGACATTGGATCGCAGCGCCAGATATGGATACGGGAGAAACAGAAATGGCGTGAGCCCGCACAGAAAAGCGATGAACGGGCGGCCTTCGATAACGCTGCCTGCAGTGAGCGAAACCCATATGGTCGCGATCAGAATGGTGAGCGCTGCCGTGAAGGTCAGAAGGCGTTTGCGGGTGTTATGTAGAAGCGAAGTGTTGACGGCGTCCTCGCGCGCGACCCGTTCCCAGAGGCGATCTAGATAGGCGTACATGGTGTACGGTATTGCGCGGCTTTCCTAACAATCCGCCAACCATAACGATCCGCTGGGCGCGGCTCGCGCGCGCCAGGGCAACCGCAGGCGTATTATTTCGCGCAACGCCCGATTGTTCAGGCGGCGCTCTTGCCGCTCTTCTTCATCAGCTTCGCGAAGCGTTCGAACAGATAGTGGCTGTCTTGCGGGCCGGGGCTGGCTTCTGGGTGGTATTGCACCGAGAACACCGGCTTACCCTCGAGTTCGATGCCGCAGTTTGAGCCGTCGAACAGCGAGACGTGGGTTTCTTTGACGCCTTTGGGCAGCGTTTTCGTATCGATGGCGAAGCCGTGATTCATCGAGACGATCTCGACCTTGCCGGTCGATTGATCCTTCACCGGATGGTTCGCGCCGTGATGGCCTTGCGGCATTTTCAATGTCTTCGCGCCGAGCGCGAGGCCAAGCATTTGATGGCCGAGGCAGACGCCCATCACCGGCTTGCCGCTATCGACCAGCTTCTTGATTTCAGGCGCGGCGTAAACACCAGTGGCGGCCGGATCGCCGGGGCCGTTTGAAAGCAGGATGCCATCCGGCTTGTGCGCGAGCGCTTCTTCAGCGGTTGCGGTGGCGGGGAGCACGATGGTGCGCGCGCCGATCTCGCCGAGCGCGCGCAAGATGTTGCGCTTCACGCCGTAATCCATGACGACGACGGTGAATTTCGGCTTCTTCACTTCTGGCGTGCCGAGCGGCCATTGCCAGAGGCTCTCGCTCACAACGTAGCTTTGCGCGGTGGTGACTTCCTTGGCGAGGTCGAGCCCATCGAGCCCGTGCCAAGCGGCGGCGCGTTTTTTCAAAGCATCGAGATCGAACTTGCCGTCCGGCGCGTGGGCGATGACGGCGTTCGGCATGCCTTGCTCGCGGATGCGGCGCGTCAGCGCGCGCGTGTCGAGGCCGGCGAGCGCGATGACGTTGCGCTTCTTCAGCCACGTATCGAGGTCTTCTTCGCTGCGCCAGTTCGACGGCGCGGTTGGGCGCGCGCGGAAGATCGCGCCGCGCGCGGCGGCTGCGGCGGCGGGCGATGAGGTTTCGGTGTCGCCGTTATTGGCGCCGGTGTTGCCGATGTGCGGGAAGGTGAAAGCGACGATCTGCGCGGCGTAGCTCGGGTCGGTCAGGATCTCCTGATACCCCGTCATCGCGGTGTTGAAGCAGACCTCGCCATCGGCGGCGCCGACAGCGCCCAGGCCTTCGCCCAGGAACACGGAACCATCGGCGAGCACGAGTGCGCCGGTGGCGGCGGGGGGATGAGTCGGTTTTGCCAAAGCGGCAGTGAGATAGGGGGTGCCGGGCGGGGTGTCAAAGCCCCGTCCGGCGATCCCAGTCACTTGCCTGAAGTATGTCCTTTAGCTGCAGCACCCACAACTCCGAGGTCCTCTAGCGCCCTTTTGACGGTCGGAGGTAATGAGTAGTCATAGCAGTGCCGCTCGTAATCCCATTCCTGATCAAACACATTGGTGCCAGCTATGTAGCCCTGAGTGTGGGTGAATCGTCGACCGAGAGCGCCCATCAAACCAGAAAACTGCGGACGTTCGTACCCGAGTATCGACTGAAGCTCGGTAGCTAGAATTCGGCGCGGATGGGCGTCATATATCGCTTTGAAGAGCTTTTTCTGAATTGCGTGTAGCGGAATGCGAGTTAAGGCGGTTCTGGCGACGTCATAGGAAACGTACTCAATCTCTTCTTCGCCGTTGTCAGGCTGTGAGGCCTGATCGCGCCCCGCCACTGCATGTTCGCTAGAAGTCATTCTCATCAAAGCTAATGTCTCTCGCACTTCCTCAGGCGTGCCTTCGATCACCATTCCATCCCAAGATACCTTCACCATAGTATTTATTTCCTTTTGTTGCGATACCTCATGTAATGCTAAAAAGTACTCGGCGTCAATGGCTCCTATTGGTGTGTTGCTTGAGCCCGGGACTAACCGCAGCCCCCGCCAAACCCCTGCCGTAAAGGTGAACTCCATGTCAGCCATTGAGATTGGCCGGGGGGTGGCGGCCCTGTAGGGTTCCAGGTGTGGGGTTCAGAACAGCGAAATATTGGGCCGGGGCTGTCGCTCTTGGGCTGGCGCTAGCCGCCGCCGCGTGCGGGCCGCAGGGCGCCCGCGCGCCTGTGCCGCCGGTGGGCGAAGCGCCGCTGATCGCCCGCGGCGATCTCTTCGGCGATCCGGTTCGCCATGGCGGCCAGCTTTCGCCCCGCGGCGACCGGGTGGCGTTCTTGGCGCCGCGCGACGGGGTGCAAAACCTCTGGGTGCTTTCCGTCGACGCGATGGATGAAGCGCGGCCGGTCACTGACGATCGCCTGCGCGGCATTCACAGCTTCGTCTGGGCGCTCGACAATTCAACGCTGCTCTATCTGCAGGACGACCAGGGCGATGAGAATGCGCGCTTGTTCGCTGTCGATATTGCGCGGGGCCTGCCGCGGGCGCTGACGCCGGCTGGCGCGCGGGCCGAAATTCTCGGCATGAGCGCCGACGATCCGGGCGCAGTGATTGTCAGCTTGAACGAGCGCGACCGGGCTTGGCCGGATGTGTTTCGCATCGATGTCGTCAGCGGCGCGCGCACGATGCTGCAGCGCAATCCGGGGAACGTCGCGAGTTATGTAGTTGATCGCAGCAATCGCGTGCGGTTGGCGTTGCGGCCGGCCTCGGATGGCGCCGCCGATATGCTGGTGCGCGGTGCGAACGGTCGCTGGCGAACACTGCTGAACATCCCGTTCGAGGATATGCGCGTGGCGCGAGTCCTGGGGTTCACCGCCGATGGCGGCTCATTCTTGATGTTCGATTCCACGGGACGCGAAGAGTACAGCGCGTTGGTGCGGGTCGATGCCGAGAGCGGGCTGAAGACACCGGTGGGCGAAAATGAAAACGCTGACGTTGTCGATGTCTGGCTTGATCCGGCGACGAATATGCCGGTGGCGTTCGCGACGGAGTATCTGCGCCGCGAATGGCGCGGGCTCGATCCGGAAACGCAGGCCGACCTGGATTTTCTTGATCGCCAGCTCACCGGTGATTTCACTGTCGCCTCGCGGAGCGCTGACAATGCGCGCTGGATCGTAATCGAAGAGGGCCCAACGACCGCGTCGCGTTCGTATCTCTACGACCGCGCCGATCGCGCCGGGCGGCGGCTCACATCCTTGTTTCGGCATCGGCCGGCGCTGGACAACGCCCCGCTGCAGCCGATGACGCCGATCGAGATTGAATCGCGCGACGGGTTGGCTTTGGTCTCATTCCTGACGTTGCCGATTGGCTCGGACGCTGATGGCGATGCGCGGCCCGAAGCGCCCGTGCCGCTGGTGATCTTGCCGCATGACGGGCCATGGGCGCGCGACAGTTACGGCTTCAACGCCATGCACCAATGGCTCGCCAATCGCGGCTACGCCGTGCTGAGCGTGAATTATCGCGGCTCAGCGGGCTTTGGAAAATCGTTCCTCAATGCAGGCAATCGCGTGTGGGGTGGACGCATGCGCGAGGATTTGGCTGACGCGGCGCGCTGGGCGAGCGAGAACGCCATCGCGCAGCCCGATCGCATCGGACTCGTCGGCTCGGGCTTCGGCGGCTACGCGACGCTCGCCGCGCTTGCCTTTGATCCGCAGGTTTATCGCTGCGGCGCAAGCTACAATGCGCCGAGCAATCTGTTTGCGTTGCTCGACACTTCGCCGGTGAGTGCGCGCAGCGAGCTTTATCAGCGGTTTGGCGATGCACGCACCGCAGCGGGGCGCGATATTTTGCGACAGCAATCGCCGCTCTTTCATGCAGGGCAGATCCGCAGCCCCTTGCTGCTGGCTGTTGGTCCGCGCGAGGGGCGAGGCCTGCGCGGCGAGGCGGATCAGATTGCGCAGTCGCTGCGCTCACGCCGCGGTGCGCTGAGCTATCTGGTGTTTCCGGATGAAGGGCGCGACTTGGTGCGTCCCGCCAATAGGCTCGCGTACCTCGCGGTGCTGGAGCATTTTCTGAGTGATTGTCTCGGCGGGCGCGCCGAACCTGTCGGCGCTGCATTCCAGGGCGCGACGATCAACGTGTTTGATGGCGCGACGCGTGTGCCGGGCTTGAGTGCGTTTGCGCGCCAGCCGCCAGCGGCGCCATTGCCCGCACCCGCTGCGTCCGATGGCGCTGGTGGGCCGGAAGCCGAAGCGCCGGTCCCAGCGGATGATCCTGAGCTTTAGATCTGCGGATAGATCGAGCGGATGCGGCTTTTGCGTTTGGAGAAGCTGTCCCAGACGAGCGTATCGACGTGAGCTTCGCCGTTTTCGAAGTGCACCCCGTCGAACATCGAGCCGTGTGTGACGCCTGACGCGGCGAAGACGACGTCGCCGGGGACCATATCGTCGAGCGTGAGCTTGGCGTGGACATCGCGGCCCATAGCGCGGGCGCGCTCCGCTTCCTGCTCGTTCTCAGGCTTCAATCGCGCTTGCATTTGCCCGCCAGCGCAGCGGATCGCGGCCGCTGCGAGCACACCTTCAGGTGCGCCGCCTGAGCCGAAATAGATATCGACACCAGAGCGTGCGGCCTCCGTGGTCCAGAACACGCCGGCGACATCGCCATCGGGGATGAGGCGGATGCCGGCGCCGACTTTGCGCAGGTCTTCGATGATGTGCTTGTGGCGATCGCGATCGAGCAAGCAGGCGCGAATTTCGCTGACTGGCACGCCCTTGGCTTTGGCGAGGCGCTGGACGTTTTCAGTCGGCGAGACGTCGAGATCGATGAGGCCGGCGGGATAGCCAGGGCCGATCGCGAGCTTGTCCATATACATATCGGGCGCGTGCAGCAGGCCGCCGGCTTTGGCGAGCGCGACCACCGTCATCGCGTTCGGCGCATCGTTGGCGCAGAGCTTGGTGCCTTCGAGCGGATCGACAGCGATGTCGGCTTTGACGCCGCCGGCGCCGAGTTCTTCGCCGATATAAAGCATCGGCGCTTCATCGATCTCGCCCTCGCCGATGACGACCTTGCCGGAGAAGGGCGCGGTCATGAACGAGCGGCGCATGGCGTCGACGGCAGCTTGGTCAGCGTCGTTCTTGCGGCCAAAGCCGCGCAATTTCGCGCTGGCGATGGCGGCGACCTCGGTCGCGTTTTGCGCGATCAGCGACAGTATAAAAGCGGTGTTTGCGTCCGACACGTGCGCCCTCTTGGATATGATGGCGCTGTCTTAGGGCGAAAGCGCGCCCGTGGCCAAGGCGCCTTCCGGGCCGCGGGTCTTCAGACCCGCCTTTGCGTGGGATAGGCGAAGCGGGCCTGAAGGCCCGCGCTCCTAGTCCACCGTGAGCAGATCGCCGCAGATGGCTTCGAGGCCGGCTTTATCGATAGCGTCGAAGGCGGCGAACTGGGTCGAGTCTACGTCGAGCACAGCGGCGAGCCCGCCGGATTTATCAAACACTGGCGTGACGATTTCGGAGTTCGAGCGGCTGTCGCAGGCGATGTGGCCGGGGAAGGCGTGGACGTCGGCGACGATAATGGTTTGGCGCTGCGCGGCGGCAGCGCCGCAGACGCCTTTGCCAAACGGAATGCGCAGGCAACCTAGCGTGCCTTGGTAGGGGCCGACGACGAGTTCGGTCGGCTTGGTCTCGTCCACGACGTAAAAGCCGGTCCAGAAGAAGCGCTCGGGAAACGCCTGCGCCAGCAAAGATGCGGCGGTGGCGTAGCGCGCGGTGCGGTTGGGCTCGCCGGCGATCACCGCGGCGATCTCCTGTCGCAACGCGCCATAGCGCTCGGCTTTGTCGGCAGGCAACTCAGCGCGGGCGGCTTCGGCCATTAGTTGCGGTTCGACTTGCGGTGCTTAAGCGCGCCAGAGGCCTTCAGCGCCGTCATCTGCTGATCGCGGTTCATCGGCTGGCGCGTCGGCTTTGACAGCACTTTGCCGATCAGCACCGAAGCGCCGATCACGATCAATACGGTGACCGTAATGCCAATCCAAAATCCTGTCATGACGTTCTCCAACTCCTCCATAGATAGCTCTTCCAGGCGCCGATGTAAGGCGCAAATGGAGGCGGTGGGGCGAAGAGCCTCGCCAAGCGCGGAGGGTGGTGGGCGCGGCAGGACTCGAACCTGCAACCAGACCGTTATGAGCGGCCGGCTCTAACCATTGAGCTACGCGCCCGGACCAAGCGGAGGCAGGCCCTAGCATCAGGATCGGCGGCTCGGAAGGCGTGGCGTGACGGTTTCGGCATGGTAGAAGGCGGCTCAGAGGAGAATCCCTATGCGCGCAGCTATCGTCCTTGCCGCCCTGGCGCTCGCCGCGTGCCAGACGCCGTGCCCGACGCCGCGGACCGAGCCCATCAACGCCACCTTCCAGTGCGAGGACGGCTCCGAGTTGCGGGTGACCTTCCAGCCGCAGCCGGACAGCGTGCTGGTGCTCCAGGAAGGGTACACGGCAGTGCAATTGCCGGCGCGCGGGGCGGGCTCCGGCTATCGCTATGCGGACAACGGCGCCCAATTGCGTGGCAGCGGCCGCGAGGCGCGCTGGACCCGTCCCGGTGCGGCCGAAACCGTATGCGAACAGACCGACTGATCTGCTAAGCTTGCTGCTGAGCCACCTTTAATCGCTGCGGCGCGAGGACGCTTGGCGACATGAACGGAGTGTCACGGATGAAATTGAAGCTTCTCTGCGCCGCGCTGGCGGGCACGATGGTGCTCGCCTCGTGCGAAACGACTGGCGGCTATGGCGGCGGGCCGGCGCGCACGCAGCTCTCGCAATGCATGCGCAACGCGCTCGTCGGCGCCGGGATCGGCGCCCTCGCCGGCGCTGCGATCGGCGATGAGGACAATCGTCTAGAGAATGCTGCGATCGGCGCTGCCGTCGTCGGCGGCGGCACCTATGGCGTTTGCCGTTATCTCAGCGCGCGTGAACAGCAACGGGTTGAGAATGCGTACTATCAGTCGCTCAATAGCGGCCAGCCGGTGAGCGATAGCTGGCAATCGGATCAAGGCGCGCCGCGCTCATTGCGCGTGAGCCAGCCGAGCGCAGCGCCAGGCTACGGGCCGGAATGCCGGCGCGTGAGCGCTACGGTCAGCGACCCGCAATACGGCAATCAGAATCTGCCGCCCGAAACCTTCTGCCGCGCACCAGACGGCAGCTGGTCGCCGGCTTAAACGCTTCGTCATCCTGGGACGCGCGTGTGGCGTCCCAGGATGACACCTGCGCTTACTGACGCGCCTTCATCTGCTTCATCAGCTCGGTTTTGCGCTGAAGCAATTCCATGCCGAGTTCTTTCAGATCGAGATCGGCTTCCTTCGCCTTGGCGAACATGCCGCCGCGCTGTTCTTCTTCTTTGACGTGGTGCTTGATCATCTCTGACAGCACTTTGACGCGCGCGTCGTAATGATCGTCGCCAGGCGCGCTGGCTTCGATTTCAGCGATCAGCTTCTTGGCGCCATCGTGCTCGATGTCGGCCTCATCCATCATGTCGTCTTCGACGCCGGCCTCGCGGCAGGCCGGATAGAAGATCTCTTCTTCAATCTGCGCGTGGACGGTGAGCGCGAGGCAAATCTGGTTGGCGAGCTTTTGCTTCTTTGAGGCGCTGTTGGTGTTCTCGAAATCATCGAACCATTCTTCGACCTGACGGTGATCATCCTTCAGAAGCTTGATCGCGTCCGGGGCGGGCACAGCTTTCGCCGTGGATTTTGACGTGCTCTTACGCGTTTGGGCGGCGGCCATGGTCGTGCTCCTGTTGAAGTGTGGAGCATGAACGGCGCATCGCGTTCGCTGGTTCCTGTTGCGAACAAAACGCAAAATAACTTGAGTTAGCCTAGCGCAAATTCGAGCGCGGCGTCGCTGGCGCGTGCGCGGCGCGCCCTCCTCGCGCGCCGACGTCGACAGCGAATTGCATGTCGCCCGATACTCTTCGAGCGCCACGCTCGTCGTTCTTACGGCGGCGCCCGGCGCTAACCCTAGGGTTGTATTGGTGAATCTCTTTACAGGAGAACTCCCTCAGAGGTTGCGTTGTTTTGTGCCAGATTCTCGCTGGGGAGGGGCGGGAGATGACCGTTCTTCAAGCGATAAGGGCGCCCGTGTGCGCTCTAGGTATTTGGGCGACAGCCGGCGCGGGGTGGGCCCAGTCTAATGCGGCTGCTGCACAGGCGCTCAGTACGCAACAACTTCAAATCCTAACTGGCATGGGCGCTCTGGTGACGCTGATGCTGGTCGTTGGGGCCGCGCTGATCTGGAATTTGCAGACCCAAACGCGCGAACTGGCAAAGGATCATCCTGAACTGCGCGACCGCTACGCCACGCTGCCGTTCGGTGTGCCGGAAGGCACCGTGCGCGGCCTCGTATCTTTGATGATCATTATCGTCGGCCTCGGCGTGCTGATCGTACAAGAGCCGCTTGGCATAGAAAGCAGCGAAGCCGTTGCGGGCTTCATCAGCGCAGTGATCGCGTTCTACTTCGTCACGCGCGAACAGGCGGCGAGCAATAACGCGCTGCGTAGCGCGACGAGTGCGTTGCAGGCTGCGACGCAGGGCTTAACCGGTTCGCCTCGAAGGCCTTTTAGCAAGTCGCTATCTGTGCCCGATCTCAAATTGGTGCAGGGATCTCCATCGTTTGACGACGTCTACGACATTCTCATTGCGAGACTTGATACGCTTTTGACGAATCCGTCGTTGTCGTTCGACGCCAATTCTGCGCTCACGGACTTTTCCGTCGATAGCCCGGCGAAACTCAATGACCTGACCTCACGGCTACAGAAATTTCTAGCGACTGAGCTGGGTGAACCTTACGCCAAGAAGATCGAAAAACTGAAAGTTCTCGACATCGTCGCAAAGTTGCCGGCCACCCCAACGGGCGCGCAGCTCGCACAGACATTTGCGCAAGCCGTAACAGATAGCCTTTAAGGAGGCGTGAGATGAGGTTTGGTGTATTTGCCGCTGCCATGTGTCTGACGTTGGCATGGGCGAATTCGGCAACGGCGGCGCTGCTTGACGCATTTGAACTCCCTCAGTGTTCGGCAAGCAGGACGATTGAACCTGAGCGCTTGGCGGCCGCTCTCGCGATCGAGATTGAGCCGCAGTTGATGTTGGTTGCTCCGTTGGGAAGCGCCGTTATTGACGCGAGGCGGCGGTGCCCAGAAGGCAATTGCCCGCAAACGCCTGATCTTCAGAACCTCTCACGTCTCTACCGCTCGACTCGAACTCTGGTGTTGGACACCACTTTGCCGGCGAACGATGATTTTAGAATTGTTCGAGTCCAGCCGCGTCCGACCAGCGCGCGCGAGATTGATGAGCAGGTGCGTAATCTTTTGAACGCAGATGGATCGCCACTTCAAGTCGAATGCTTGCGAGCACAGGCAGATAACAACCAGACGACACCCCTGCCGCTTTGGCGACGTGCGCTTGCCAATTTGGTCATCGGGCAAACATCCGAGGACGCTGCGCGCCCCTTCAAGAAGCGCGAGTTCGCCTTGTTTTCGATTGAGGACGATCGCGCAGCGGAACGCGAGACCATATCGATAGACCTCTTCATAGGCCTAAAGGATCAAATCCAGTTCTCGGCGGGCCGTATGGAAGGGGAGTTGGTTCCGTTTCTGAGCGTGCAACGCACGTCGATAGATCAATCGGCTCCCGCCGAGGGGGAGCGCAATGATGTGACCTTCGGCCTTACATCGCCGCTCTATTTTTTCCGGAGCGGCGGCGGGCTCGCGCACACCTTGAACGTCACAGCGGAGTGGGAAACGGATTCAGATTTCGATTCCAGCATGACCGCACTGCGGCTGGCGTGGACACCGTTCGTGCGCAACACATGCTTAGATTGGCTTCATGTTTGGCAAAGTGAATCTTCCCTCAATTGCGGTTTCGCGGTGGTCGCCGACTACGCGGACGTTGCCGATCCGGGTGAGAAGATAGACTTGGCGGATGTGGATCAATACGGCCGCGTGGGCCTCGACCTATCTTTCACCTGGGATCAGGAATTGACAGGAGAGAGCGTGCTTCAATTTGGGGCGGGGTACTCGTTTCGCAGTTCGTTCACAGACGACGACGACGGGGAGGCCGACCTCATCACCGCCAGCTTGATCTTTCTACCAAGCGACGACTCGCATTTCTCATTTGGGATTGAGTATCGACACGGCGAGGACCTCAGCAGCTTGGATGAGCAACAGACTACGATGATCCGGTTCGGATACCGGCAGTAGCACCCATAGACGCGCACGCGCGCCGTCGCTATATCCCGCGCCTCTCCACTAGAGGATCGCGAACCCATGGCGCAGCAGCCAGCGCAATATATTTTCTCGATGCAAGGTCTCTCGAAGACTTATCCGGGCGGCAAGAAGGTGTTCGAGAACATCTGGCTGTCGTTCTTCCCGGACGCGAAGATCGGCGTCGTCGGCGTCAACGGCTCAGGTAAGTCGACGCTGCTGAAAATCATGGCCGGCCTCGATAAGGAGTTCACCGGCGAAGCCTTCCCGATGGCCGGCACCAAGATGGGCTATCTGGAGCAGGAGCCGCAGCTCGATCCGGCGCTGAACGTGCGCGAGAACGTCGAAAGTTGGTGCGTCGAGAAGCAATTGGTGACGCGCTTCAACGAAGTCTCGATGCAGCTCGGCGAAGATTACAGCGACGAGCTCATGGAGGAGATGACGAAGCTCCAGGAGAAGATCGACGCTTCCGATGCGTGGGACATCGATTCCAAGATCGATATGGCGATGGATGCACTGCGCTGCCCCCCGGACGAGAGCGGCGTCGAGAAGCTCTCAGGCGGCGAACGCCGCCGCGTCGCGCTCTGCCGCTTGCTGCTCTCGAAGCCGGACATGCTGCTGCTCGACGAACCGACGAACCACCTCGACGCTGAAAGCGTCGCTTGGTTGCAGCACCACTTGGAAGCGTTTCCGGGCTGCGTCATCCTCGTCACCCACGATCGCTACTTCCTTGATCAAGTGACCAAGTGGACGCTCGAACTCGATCGCGGCCGCGGCCATCCGCACGAGGGCAATTACTCGGCGTGGCTTGAGATCAAGGCCAAGCGCTCCGAGCAAGAATCGTCCGAGAGCGAGAGCCGCAAGAAGGCGCTCAACCGCGAACTTGAATGGGTGCGCCAGTCACCGAAGGCGCGCCAAGCCAAGTCGAAAGCGCGCCTCACGCGCTATGACGAAATGGCGGCGGAGGCCGAGCGCGAGAAGCAAACCTTCGCGCAAATCCAGATCCCGCCCGGCCCGCGCCTTGGCCAGAACGTGATCGAGTTCGACGGGCTGAAGAAGGCGTTTGGCGACAAGCTCCTGATCGATGGCTTGAGCTTCAAGCTGCCGCCGGGCGGCATCGTTGGCATTATCGGGCCGAACGGCGCGGGTAAGTCGACGCTGTTCAAGATGATCACCGGCCAAGAAAAGCCGGACGCTGGCACGATTTCGATTGGCGAGAGCGTCAAGCTCGGCTTCGTCGATCAGTCGCGCGACACGCTCGATCCCAACAAGAACATTTGGGAGGAGGTTTCCGGGGGCCTTGATATTTTGACCGTCGGCAATCGCGAAGTGCCGTCGCGCGCTTATGTGTCGAGCTTCAACTTCAAGGGCGCCGATCAGCAGAAGAAAGTGGGGCAGCTCTCAGGTGGTGAACGCAACCGCGTGCACTTGGCGAAAACTCTGCTCACCGGCGCCAACGTGCTGCTGCTCGACGAACCGACCAACGATCTCGACGTCGAAACGCTGCAATCACTGGAGGCGGCGCTCGAAGATTTCGCAGGCTGCGCCGTCGTCATCAGCCACGATCGCTGGTTCTTGAACCGCTTGGCGACGCACATCCTGGCGTTCGAAGGCGACAGCCACGTCGAATGGTTCGAAGGCGATTTTGACAGCTATGAAGCGGACAAGATGCGGCGGCTGGGTGTGACGGAGATCATCCCAAGCCGGATCAAGTTTCAGAAGTTTGGGCGTTAGCGGAGCGGCGCGTCGGTATCTTTGCCTATCTCGCGGCAATCCACGCCGTCATTCCATGCCAAGTAGCTTTCCTGGCCGCCACCGCCGCCAAGAACTTTGGCGACGCCAGCTTGCTCGATCTCGCGCATGAGCTCCAGCGCAAGCGCGCGGTTCAGGCCTGATGCGTTCTCGACGACGCTGACTGACGTTTGCCGCCGATTTTGTTGCATCTCGGCCAGATGTTTGAATAAGCCGCCAGCATTGGGTTTTTTCAACCGCAGCCGATAGATCGCTTCCCGTTGGGCGTCCGTGAGCGCCATGAAATCCTCCCCAGTACCGGGCTCAGGTAACAACCTGCGCGCGCAGTGCGTCAAGGGAGCGAAAAGGGAACGCGAACGATAACAGCCGCGCGACTTTCGCCGCGCGGCCGCTAGCAGTTCAGCGCGAAGCGAAGCGGCTGCGCTCTTCGTCTTCCATGCGGAAGACGACGCGCAGGTTCACCGGTGAGCCGACAGCGCTGCTGCCGTCAGCGAGCGTGTCGGTGTGGCGGAACGAGCGCGCGACGCGGAGCGCTGCGGGGCCGAAGCCGCCAGGTGTTTCCGAAACACGATCACAATCGAGGACGCCGCGGTCCTGCACAACGCAAGCGAGGCGCGCTTCGCCTTCGCGGCCACGATCGAGCGCGCGTTCCGGATAGAGCGCTGAGAGCCGGCGTGCGCTCGGCGTGCGCGACCATGTCGGCTGCTGCGGCGCGGTGATCACGAGTTCGTCGCTCTGTGTGACTTCATCGGTCGTGGTGTTGATCGGGGTGATGCCTATCGTGGCTTCCGGTACGGGCTCGGCGCGCGCTGGCGTTGCCCGGGCAGGTGCGGCGCGGCGTGCGGACGCTGCGCTCGGGGGCGCGGCGGTGCTTGGCGAAATCTCGGATTCGGCATCGGCGGCGGTGAGGCCGTCATCACTGGCGTCCGATGTGTCGCGTAGCGGATCGTCATTGGCGTAGATTGGGTCGTCGTAGGCGAACTGAGATTCTGCTTGTTGCTGCGGCGCGCCGTAGTTGGCGTAGGCCCAATAGCCGCCGCCCACGAGGAAGAGGATGGCGAGTGCGCCCAGTATCCATTTGCCCCCGCCGCCGCCGCGTGAGGCGCGGATGGTGGACGCGCCGTGATGTTCCTGCCGATGGCTCATGCCGGATCTCCCTCGAAACTGAGGTCGGCGTTCTCTCATGCAGGCGGGCGAGGGATGTGCCCGCGGTCACAGCGCGCGCGTGCAGGGCGCCAGGTCCTATGAGTTATTGCGCTGGCGCGCGTTCGCTCAGCCAATCCGTGATTGCGGCCAGGGCCGCATCCCGCTCCAGGTCGTTCAGCAATTCGTGCCGACCTTGCGGGTAGAGGATCAGGTGCTTGTCCGGCGCTGGCGCGAGCGCGGCGAAGCGTTTGCTGCCTTCAGGATCGGTGGCGCGATCTTGCTCGCCGTGGAGGACGAGGATGGGGAGCGTCCATTTGCGATAGAGCGGCCAAGAGGCTTCGGCGATGTCGATGGCGGTGGCGCCGGTTTTGGCAGGCACACGCGTATCGCTGATCATCGGGTCATTGCGATAGGCGGCGACCTCTTCAGGGATGCGCGACAAGCCCTCGGGATCGAGCGGCGGCACGAGGCGCGCGCCGGGCGCGAAGATCGAAACGAGGCCGGCGATGGCGCGCAAGTGTGCGGGCGCAGAGATGCTGAGCGCGGGGGCCGAGAGAATGACGCCCGCTACATTAGATTTGTCCCGAGCGGCGCTGGCGGCCGTAAGCAGGCCGCCGAGCGAGTGGCCAAAGAGGAAGAGCGGCTTGCCCTCGGCGGCGAGCACGCGGCGCGCGCCGATGTGATCCGCGACCGCGGCGCGCATGTCGGTGACGCCGCGCGCGCCAGGCGAGCGGCCATGTCCGCGCAGATCGAACGCGTAGACGTTGAAGCCCAGCGCATTCAGCTTCGGCACCAGTTGGTGATAGTGCGCGACATAGCGCTCGGCGTATTCAGCGAAGCCGTGGGCGAGCAGAACGTTGGCGCGCGCGTCACCGGCGGGCCAGCGATAGCCGCTGAGGCCGCGGCCGAAATCCCAAGTCTCAGCCATGTCTCGAACTCCGCCCCAACTGCAAGACTCGTTGCGCCCCCACTGTGCATATCGCGCAAATCAGTTCAGCCTCTACCTCCGTCAGCATCGTTGCGGACCCGATCCGCTTCAGATGTAGGTCGCGGGAGACGAAAGAGATGCGCAAGTACGCAGCGCTGCATACGCACCTTAGCCGGCGTAACGGTCGGCCGGAAATGCTCACTTTCGAGGATATTGAATCCATCATCGGCCGGTCGCTGCCGCAGAGCGCGGTCAAGCACCGCTCGTTCTGGGCCAACGATAACCAGGACCACCACACCCACGCCCGCGCTTGGATGCGGGCCGGCTACCGGGTCGCCTATGTCGATCAGGACCAGAAAGTGGTGCGGTTCGAGCGGACGCGGTAGGCTCTACCCGTCTTAGCGGGAGGCCCTGATGCGCCGTCTAGTTCTTGTCCTCGTGGCGGCGATGGCCTTGGCGGGCTGCGCCTCCACGCTCCAGGGCGCATACGACGAGCAAAGCCGCGAAGAGTGCGAGCGCGAAAACTACGGGCGCGATCGCATCAACTGCCGCTAGGCTCTGCATCCAAGCCCCGCGCGCGCTGCATCCTCTGAATAGGCCCGCGTTCGGTGCGCTTGCCGCCGATGGCGCGCGCGCCGATGATGGCGGCCCGGGTGAGGAGGATTTCGATGCGGTGGATGATTGTAGCGGCTCTGGCGCTTGGCGTGGCTGCGTGCGGAGACGCCACGACAACCGGCGAGGGCGGCCAAACCGAGGCGGCCGCGGATACCTACACCATGGAAATCCGCGCCAGCGAGCTTGAGCAAAGTTACATCGTCATTGCGCCGGACGGCCGCACGGTAGGCGCCCGCGCCTCGGGCGGCGCCTCCGCGCTGATGGCTGACGATCGCGCCCAAGCGCTTGCCGGAACGGCGCCGCCCGAAGGCGAGCCGTTGCCGGAAGTGATGGCGCTTCGGCTGCCGGGCTTTTCCATGAGCATCTCTGGCGACGAGGAAGAAGGCCAAGGCGAAAGCGGGCGCGTCAATCTCTCGATGGGCGCCGATGGCCAGCAGATCACGGTGCACGCCGATGAGGGCGGACCGGGCGACTCTGATGATCGCGCCTATGTGCGCATCACCGGCGCCGACGCGCAGTCGGTCCGCGAATTCATTGACGAAGCGGAAGAGCTTTCTCCAGAGGTAAAAACCGAAATGCGCGCGGCGTTGGGGCTCTAACGAGTTCCATTCGCCGCTAGAGGCTTGCCGCGCGCGGGCCGTCTGGGCTTTCTTGCTCCCAACTGATTTGGGGGCAACATGCGCCAGAATTTGCGCGCGGCCGTAGCCGCACTCGGCATCCTCGCACTCGTCGCAACGCCGGCGTCGAGCGAAGAGGGGATGTGGACTTTCGACAATTTCCCGACCGCTCGTATGCAAAGCGAAATGGGCTGGGCGCCTGATCAGGCGTGGCTGCAGCGCGTGATGGCCGGCACCGCGCGCGTGCCTGGCTGCTCGGCGTCGATCGTGAGCGGACAGGGCTTGGCGCTGACCAACCACCATTGCGTCATCGCCTGCGTGACCGCGCTTTCCACGACTGAGGCCAATTATATTGAAAACGGCTTCATGGCGCGCACGCGCGAGGAAGAACGCCGTTGCCCGAATTGGAACGTCGATGTGCTGACCGGCATATCGAACGTCACCAGCGCCATCGAAACCGCGACGGCTGGCGTTGCGCCCGAGCTGTTCGCCCGCACCCGTGACGCCGAGATCGCGCGGCTGGAGCGCGAATGCTCAAATGGCGCAACGCGCTGTGAAGTCGTGACGCTCTACCAAGGTGGGCGCTACGCGTTGCATCGCTACACGCGTTACACGGACGTGCGTCTGGTGTTTGCGCCCGAGCATCAGATGGCCAAATTCGGCGGCGATCCGGACAATTTCAACTTCCCGCGTTACGGCGTCGATTTCTCATTCCTGCGCGTTTACGAAAACGGCGCGCCGGCCGTGACGCCGAACCATCTTTCGATGCGCTTTACGCCGCTCGAAGCGAACGAGATTGTGATGATCGCCGGCAACCCAGGGCGCACCTCGCGGCTGCGCACGACGGCGGAACTGGCGTTCGAGCGTGACTTCAATTTGCCATGGCAAATCGCCTCGCTCTCAGAAATGCGCGGGCGGTTGATCGCTTATGCGCAGCAAGGACCGGATCAGTCGCGGATCGCGTCGAGCACGCTGCAAAGTGTGGAAAACTCGTTCAAGGGCCTTTCCGGCCGCCGGCAAGCTTTGGCTGATCCCGCAGGATTTGCGCGTGTCACCGCACGCGAGACGGATCTGCAAACGCGCGTGCGCCGCAACCGCGTATCGCAACGCGAAGTCGGCGATGCATGGGGCGAAATCGAGCGTGCGCAAGGGGCGTATCGCGGCATGTTCTACTCGTACCAGTACCTGGAAGCACGCGCGGGCGAGCGCTCTGTGCTGTTCAGCTGGGCGCGCGACATCGTGCGCGGCGCGGCCGAGCGGTCCTTGCCTGATGCGCAGCGCCTGCCGCGCTATAGCGAAGCGCGTATGCCGGCTGTCGCGTCCAGTATTGGCGCGCAGCGGCCAGTGATCGCCGAGTTCGAGGAAATCCAACTCGCGTTCTGGCTCTCGAAAATGCGCGAGCACCTGACCGCCGATAACGCCATCGTGCGGCGGGTGCTTGGCAATGAGAGTCCGGAAGCGCTGGCGGCGCGCCTGGCGCGTTCGCGGCTCGCTGACCCGGCTTACCGCCAGCAACTCTGGGAAGGCGGCGAAGCGGCGGTTGCGGCGTCCGACGATCCGCTGATCCAGTTCGTGCGGGCCTGGGATGCTGACGCACGCGCCGTGCGCACGCGTTATGTGTCTGAAGTTGAAGGTCCGGCGGCGCGCGCACATGAGCGCATCGCCCGCGCACGCTTCCGCTCCTTTGGCGAGGCCCAATATCCGGACGCAACCTTCAGTCCGCGTGTCTCGTATGGCCGCGTGACCGGATGGACCGAGGCGGGAGGCCGCGAGATTCCGCCGTTTACTTACACGCGCGGGCTCTACGAGCGCGCTACCGGTTCACAGCCCTTTGTGTTGAGCCAACGCTGGATCGATGCGCGTTCGCGGCTCGATCCGAACGCGATCTTCAATGTGTCATCGAGCAATGACGTTATCGGCGGCAATTCGGGCAGCCCGTTGCTCGATCGCGAAGGCCGCGTCGTTGGCGCTGTGTTCGATGGCAATATTCATTCGCTTGGCGGGGAATATTTCTACGATGGCGAACTGAACCGTTCCGTGACCGTGGCGTCGACAGTGATCCGCGCATCGCTCGCCGATGTTTACGGCATGCCGGAATTGCTGGCGGAGCTTGAAGGCCGCTGACGGCAAAGCTGCTCTGGGGAGGAGCCCTGCCGCAGTGCTTTGGAAACACCGGCGCCGTCAATCTAAGACGGCGCCGGGGCCTCCGCCTTTCGCTCGGTGGAGGCGAGAGAAAGGCTAAGACTGGCGAGCGGGGGTATCAGGCGGGAAGCTCACCAGAAATCGGTGAGCCCATGAGGCCGCGATGCGCAGTGCTATTCAATGCGATTGAGACGAGAGCGCAGGCGCGTGCGGCGAACGCGAAACGCGCGCTTTTCGTCGTGGCGGCGTGTCGGTTCGTCGGCCTCTAGGCCGTCGCCGCGTTCAGAAATTCCATCTGCTTTTTGAGCGAAGCAAACGTCTGTGTGCACGGGAAGGCGAGGAAGCCGTGGCAGGCGCCTGGGTAGATGTCGAGTTCACCGGCATTGCCGGCGGCGATCCAGCGCGCGTGCATGAAGAGGCTGTCATCGAGTAATGCATCGCGCGTACCGATGGTGAAAAGCGCAGGGCAGAGGCCGCCGAGATCGGCGAAGAGCGGTGAGAGATACGGCGCGCGCTTTTCTTCGGCGCTGAGTCCGGGGAGGAACGCTTCGCCGAATTTTTCGATGTCGATGGTGCGCAGGATTAGCCGCTCCTCGTTGCCGAAGGCGCGCGCCGATGGCGTCATGCCGAGATCGAAGACGCCGAACACGAGATTGGCGGCGTGAAACGGCGTACGGCCGTGCTGGTCGCGCAGGCGCAGCATCGTCAGCGCCGCCAAGTGCGCGCCAGCGCTTTCGCCGCCGATGGTGAGCTTATCGCCGCCGAAGTCGCGGATATTGTCGCTGAGCCAGAGCGCCGCGGCTTCACAATCGTCGGGCCCGGCGGGATAGGGATTTTCCGGCGCCAAGCGATACTCGACGCTGATCGCGGTGAGGCCGGTTGAGTCAGCGATGATTTCAAGCAGGCGGTCTTGCTGATCAGCGCCGCCAAGCACGTGTCCGCCGCCGTGGATGTGCAGATAAGCGCCGCGCGATTTTTCCGGCGCGACGACGCGCAGTTTTACTTTTCCGGCTGGGCCGTCGATCTCGATCCAGCGGGCGCGATCGGACATCACAGGCGCAGGAAACGCGCCCTTGCCGGCGCGGCGCGCATCACGCGCGCGTTGCGCCCCGACATCCCACCATTCCGGCGTCCCGGTCATGGCGGCGATGATGCTGGCGTTGATCTGCTTGGTGTCGTCTGGAACGGCGGTTTCGCTGAATTGTTTTGGATCGAGACTGCTCACTTCAAACCACCCATCTTCCGGATCGCCTTCCATTCGTCAGCCGTGACAGGCTGCACGGAGAGGCGCGAATTGTTGACCAGCACCATCTTGGCGAGCTTTTCTTCGGCTTTGATCGCGGCGAGCGTAACTGGCGTCTTCAGTGGCTCGACGGCTTTCAAATCCACGCACACGAACTTTCCTGTGGCGTCGCTGGCGTCGGGGTATGCTTCCTTCACCACTTCGCTGACGCCGACGATCTCTTTGCCGTCGTTCGAGTGATAGAAAAACGCCTTGTCGCCCTTCTTCATGGCGACGAGATGCGCCTTGGCCTGATGGTTGCGCACGCCCGTCCAGGCATCGGCGCCCTTTTTGACATGCTGATCCCAGGACCATGTCCCAGGCTCGCTCTTCACCAGCCAGTACGCCATCAGTTCGCCGGAACCTGTGCGAGCGCTTCGATTTGAATCGAGACGCTGTCGCCGATCATGTTGGCGGCGCCTGTCGAGCCAAAAGTGCTGCGGTTAAGCGAACCGGTGGCCGAAAAGCCCGCAGTAGCGCGCTGATTGTTCGGGGCAGGGCCGATATTGTTGAGCGTGACGTTGAGCGTCAGCGGATGCGTTTGTCCGAGCAGCGTGAGGTTGCCAGTGACTTCCGCGGTGCGCTCGCCTGTGAGTCGCACCGAAGTGGATTGAAATTCCATTGTCGGGTGCGCCGCGGCGTTGAGCCAGCGCTGGCCGCGCAGATGTTCGTCGCGCGCATCGTTGCCGGAATCGACGCTGGCGATTTGCACCGTCGCGCGCACTGATGAGTTGGCCGGGTTCGCTTGGTCGAGCACGAGCTCGCCGCTCACCGTCTCGAAGCGACCGAGTACCCGGTTGAAGCCGAAGCGATCGATCGAGAACGCGACCTGCGTGTGTGCCGGGTCGAGCGTGTACGTGACAGGCTCGGCGTGAGCGGCGCCGGCCGCAAACAGAGCGGCGGCGAAAAGCAAGGCGCGCATTCAAGTGTCCCTTCAGTGTTCAGGCGCGCGCTTCGAACACCAAATTGAACGGCGTCTCGGCGGCGCGGCGGAATTTACTGAATCCAGCGTCCTTGACCACCTTTTTCAGCCGCGCTTCACCCGCTTGTGCGCCGAGCCCGAGGCCCACCTCCTGGCTAAGCGAAGCCGGCGTGCAAATCATGGTCGACGCTGCGTAATACACGCGCCCGACGGGGTTTAAGTTGTCCTTCAGATCATCGTGCGCAAACGGTTCCACGATCATCCAGGCGCCGTCGTCGGCTAGCGTCTCACGCACGTGCGCGCCAGCGCCGACCGGATCGCCCATATCGTGCAGGCAATCGAAGAAGGCGACGAGATCGTAGCCGAGGGCGGGATATTCCTTGGCGCTGGCCTTTTCGAACGTGACGCGCTTGGAAACGCCGGCTTCTTTCGCGAGCTTCTTGGCGCGCTCGATTGACGGCTCGTGATAATCGTAGCCGTAGAATTTCGACTTCGGATAGGCGAGCGCCATGAGAATGGTGGAGGCGCCGTGACCGCAGCCAACGTCAGCCACCTTCGCGCCGCGTTCGAGCTTTTCTTTCACGCCGCGCAGTGATGGAATCCATTGCGAGACGAGGTGTGCGTTGTACCCCGGGCGGAAGAAGCGCTCTGTGCCGCGGAAGAGGCAGTGCGAATGCTCGTGCCAGCCGACGCCTTTGCCGGTCTTGAACGCTTCCGCGATCTTGGGCTCGTCCAGCCACATGGCTTGCGCCAACTCGAATGCGCCGGCGAAGAAGCCTGGCCCGCCTTCGTCAGCGAAGGCGGCGCATTGTTCGGGATTGAGTTTGAACTTTTTGCTCTTGGCGCTGTAGTCGATATAGCCAGCTGCGGCCTGAGCCGAGAGCCATTCGCGCAGATAGCGCGCGTTGAGCCCGGTCTTTTCCGCAAGCGTTTCCGGCGTCACGGCGACGCCATCGGCCATGGCTTTGTAGATGCCGAGCCTATCGCCGAGCAGCACCAAAGCGGCGCTGGTGGCGGCGCCAAGATCGCCCACCAATTTGCCGACAAAAGCGTTCAGTTTTTCAGGGTCGGGCGCAGCCATTTTAGCTCTCCCACATTACCGGTGAGAGCTAACGCCCGCCGGCGCGCGCACGCAAGAATGCGGGCGAAATTTAATCAAGTTCGGGCGCGATTTTTCACCCCGGACGCGAGCCCAGCGCCGCCCCGATGTTGCGCCGGCGCCGATGCGACGCAAAGCCCGCCATCCACACAGTTGCGCGCGCTTGATCTCGGGGCAAAGCCCCGTAAACCTCCTCGCTATGAACGCCGCGCTTGAAGCAGAAGGCCTGGTCAAGCGCTACGGCGCGCGCACCGCGGTCCAAGACCTCAGTTTCACCGTGCCGCAAGGCTCGATTTACGGCGTGCTGGGCCCAAACGGGGCTGGCAAGTCCACCACCTTGCGCATGCTGGTCGGTGTGCTCCGCCCGACCGAAGGGCATATTTCGTTGCTGGGCGGACCGGTGACGCGCGAGGCGCTGCGCCGGGTCGGCTATCTGCCGGAGGAGCGGGGGCTCTACCGCTCGATGAGCGCGCGCTCTGCGATCGCCTATCTGGCGCGCCTGAAGGGCACCCCCTCTGGCAAAGCGTTCAAGCGCGCCGATGCGCTGCTGAACGACCACGGGCTCGGCAAGGTCAAGCGCAAGAAGGTGAAGACGCTGTCGAAGGGGATGGCGCAGAAGGTTCAGGTGCTGGCCGCGATCGCGCACGAGCCAGACCTCATCATTTTCGACGAACCCTTCTCTGGGCTCGATCCAGTAAACCAGCGCGTGCTCGAAGACACCATCCGCGCGCAGGCGGCCGCGGGCAGGACGATCCTTTTCTCTACCCACGTCATGGAACATGCCGAGCGCTTGTGTGATCGGATCCTGCTGATCGCGCACGGCAGCAAAGCCTTCGAAGGCACGGTGCGTGATGCGCTCGCACTGGCGCCCAGCGTCGCTGTGCTGGAGACGGACGGCGCCGAGTACGATTTGAACGCGGCGCTCGCCGGGCGCGGCTTCACCATGAGCGAAGAATTGGGCGAGCATGGCAACCGCCGCTGGCGCGTAAAGCTTGAGAACGGTCATAATTCGCGGCAGCTGCTGCAAGCGTGCGTCGAAGCGGGCGCACCGCTTTCGCTATTCGAGCCCGCACGCGCAAGTCTGCACGAGGCGTTCGTCTCGCTTGTCGGCGACAAAGCAATGCCGGACGCGGCGGGGTAAGCGATGTCACCGATTTTCCTCGTCGCCCGCCGTGACTACTTCGCCTATATCGGCGCCTGGGGCTTTTGGCTGTCGCTGATCACGGCGCCTTTGATCCTGGCGATCCTCATGTTTGCGCCGGTGCTGCTAGCGCGTGCGGAGCCGCCGCGCGTGCTCACCATTATCGCCGACAACGCCTCTGACGCCGCCGCCGTCACGGGCGAGTTTGAAGATTTGGCGCGGCGGAGCGCCCGGGCGGAGATCAACGCGTATCTCGCCGCGACTGCCCCCACGATCGCACCAGACGCGCTTGCAGCGTTTGACGCCGCGGTCGAGCAAGGCGGCGATAACCGTGCAGCTGTCGCAGCTGCGCGCGCAGTGGTCACCGAGCGCGTCCCTCAAGCCTTGCGCGCATTCCCGCAACCTTCGCCGCGCTATGTGCTGACACCGCCGCCAATGGCCGGCGTTGAGGCGCTGCGGCCTTATCTCGACGGCACGCAAACACTGGCCGATGGGCGCACGTTGTTTGGCGCGATCAACATCCGCCGCGAGGCCGACGCGCCCGTGATCGAATATTGGAGCCTCAATCTCTCCCACAACGAGCCGACCTTAATCGCGCAGCGCGCGATGCGGCTAACGATGCAGCGCGAGGCTCTCGCCGGCCAAGGTCTCGATCCATTGGAGGCCGATCGCCTCAACGCCTTCGATCCGCGCATTGTCCAGTTCGATCCGCGCGCAGCGGCGGTGGACGCAGAAGTGACGGCCCGCCAGCGTGCGCCGGCCTATGCGGCCTTGGCGCTCGCTTTCATCCTGTGGAGCATTGTGTTTTCCGTCGCAAACATGCTGCTTTCCAGCGTGATCGAGGAAAAATCGAACAAGATCCTGGATACATTGCTCACCAGCGTGACGCCGATGGAGTTGCTGATCGGCAAGCTGCTCGGCGTCGCAGGCGTCAGCGCGACTCTGTTCTTGTTCTGGGGCGCGCTGGGCGGGACGTTGCTCAGTATCGCAGCGACGCAACTGGGCGATTCAGTATTGGGGCAGGTGGCTGCGGCGTTCTTGGACGCGCGTTTGCTGACCGCTTTCGCGATTGGCTTCATCGCTGGCTATCTGATGTACGGCGCGATTTTCCTCGCGCTCGGTTCGCTCTGTGAATCGATCCAGGAAGCGCAGACCTTGCTCGGCCCGGTGGCGCTCGTATTGGCGATCCCGATGATGCTGGTCATGCCGGCGATGGACAATCCGAATGCGCCGATCATCCAGGCCGCGTCTTGGGTGCCGCTCTTCACGCCATTCCTGATGCTGATGCGCGCGCCCGCGGGGCTCGATTGGGTCGAGATCGCCGGCCAGGGCGCCTTGATGGTGCTGGCGGTGATTGTGGTGCTCTGGCTCGCCGCGCGCGTGTTTAAGGCCGGCGTCGTTGATCAGGTCAGCATGTCGAGCTGGCGTGGACGCAAAGCCAAAGACTAAGCCGCAGCGCGCCAGCCCATCAGCGCGAGATAATGACCTTCAGGATCGCGGAACGGGCGGAGCATGAGCTCGCGCCCAGGCGCCTTCTGCAGCGCTTGCGCCGGATGCAGGAACGCCACGCCCGCTGCTTCGAGCTTGGTTTCTGCTGCGCTCCAATCGTGCGGTTCAAAATAGACCACTGCATCGCCGCCCACGGTTTGGCCCGGTTGCGCCGGGCCGATCATCAGCCGTGTCGCGCCGGACTGAAAGAACGTCATGCCCGACGCTTCGAACAGCACCGGCAAGCCGAGCGTATCGCGATAAAACGCGACGAGCGTTTGCGGATCAGCGCTGGCGAGCGCGATTTGGCAAATCCCTGATAGCAGCGGCGGCGGGGCGTTCATGCGGCAATCTCCGTTCAGCCCCATATAATTAGTTTGACTAACTAACTAAGTCAATTCAGATTCGCGCAATGGCAAAAGACGACGCCCTCGATGTCGCCGAGCGTGTGCACAAAGCCGCGATCCGCATGCTCCGCGCCGCGCGTGTCGCCGATGCGACGACCGGACTTTCCGCGCCCAAGCTTTCAGCGCTTTCAGTTTTGGTGTTCGGCGGCGCGATGAGCCTTTCGGCGCTCGCGAAAGCTGAGCAAGTCACAGCCCCGACAATGTCAAAGCTCGTCGGCGACTTGGAAGCGGAAGGGCTCGTCGCCAAGCGCGCCGACAAGGCCGACAAGCGCGGCCTGCGCATCGAGGTGACGGCGAAGGGCCGGGCGCTGATGGAGAAGGGCCGGCAAGCGCGGCTCGCGTTGCTAACGGCCCGTGTTGCGAAGCTTTCACGCGCCGAACGCGCGCAGCTCGATGCGGCCGCCGCGCTCATGCTGAAGCTGGCGGTCGCGGCGTAGCGACAATCCTTCCGCGGCAGAAGCAAGTTTGAGTTCGGCACTAGCTTGACGTGAGTTTAGTCGAAGGCATGCATAGCGCGATGCTTCGTAAGATTGGCGGTCTGGCGCTAGTGTTTGGGGGCCTGCTTCTCGTGTGGAGTGGGGGCATGAACTTTTGGCGGATATTCCATCTTGGTTTGGGGACGCTGGTGGTGCCCGCCTGCTTAGTCGGTGGCGTCGTGATGCTCCTCCACGGCTCGCGTCACCTCAGGAGTCCGCCCGGGACCTGAAGATTTGCAACGCAAAAACGCCGCCCGACGGGAGCCGGGCGGCGCTTTCAAAACTCAAATGAGCCGGATTTTACCGCGGCTTGACCGGCGGACGCGGCAAGAGGCCTTCACGCTGGGCGCGCTTGCGGGCCAGCTTACGGGCGCGGCGGACGGCCTCGGCGCGCTCACGGGCGCGCTTTTCGGACGGCTTTTCGAAGTGATTGCGACGCTTCATTTCGCGGAAAGTGCCTTCCCGCTGCATCTTCTTCTTGAGCGCCTTCAACGCCTGATCGACGTTGTTATCGCGAACGAAAATCTGTACCAGGACCAGTTCTCCCGTAACCCAAAACCCAAACACGGAACTACCGCAGACGCTTCGCGCCCGCGTTTCCGCTTAATTGAAGGCGGGGCAATAGCAAAACGCCGCGCCCCTGTCCATGCCGCCCTTGTCGACGATTGGGGGCATTGGGCGTAGCGTGTCGCTTATGCCAGAGACCCCCTCCGCCCGGTTCCGCGCCCGTATCCTGGACGCTTTTCCGCCCCACGCCGCCCGCCTGGGCTGGACCGACGCCGCCTTCAACGCCACCGTGGCCGAAGCCGGCCTCTCCGAGGGGGAGGCGGCCCTGGCCTGCCCGAAGGGCGTCGCCGACCTGTTCGACGCCTTCGCCGCCCGAGCCGATGAGGCGATGCTGGCCGGGCTGGAAAATCTCGACCTCCCGAACATGCGCATCCGCGACAAGGTCCGGGCTGCGGTGCAGCTGAGGCTTGAGGCGCAGGCCGATTACAAAGAAGCGGCGCGGGCGATGACGCGTGCGTTGGCGCGCCCTGATCGCGCGCCGGAAGCGGCGCGGCTGGTTTGGCGCACTGCCGATCACATCTGGAAGGCGCTGGGCGACACCAGCACCGACGAAAACTTCTACACCAAACGCGCCACGCTCTCAGGTGTACTTGCCAGTACATATGCGCGCTGGTTCAGCGACCAAAGCGCCGATCACGAAGCGACGTGGACATTCCTAGACGCGCGCATCGAAAACGTGATGCAGTTCGAGAAGTTCAAAGCCAAGCTGAAGCCGATCGGCGAGCGCATGCAGGATGCTGTCGGCATCGCCGCGCGATTCCGTTATCGCTGAGCTGGCGTAACTGTAAGGCGTCGTGGCGCGAACCTCTCTGCAAGGAGGCGTTCAGCCATGAAACTTTCAGCGTGCAGCCCCGAGGCCCTCGAAGCGAACGCGCACGGCGAAGGCGCCGCCGCCGCCTTTTGCGTCTTCCATCTCATCGCCGGTGTTGTGCTGACGTTTGTTGCGTTTGGCGTAGTTGCAGCGCTGGCGCTGTAACGGCGCTCATCGTTTCGCCGGGTTAGATGATCTGAATTTCACTGCGTTCGCGCGTTTTTGATGTATGATAGCGCCATCACGAACCTATTCGTGGAGGCAAGCTTATGCGTGCAGCTCCCGTTCGGTTCCTGAGTGCTGCGGCGTGGCCGCTTACGATCTGGCCAAGCCTTTCGCACTTCGGGGATCACCCCGCCGATGATTACGTCGAGCGGACCTCTCCCATTGTCGCGACCGCCATCGCGTTCTGGATATGCCTCGCGGCTATCGCTGCGGTGGTGTTTTCCAGCGCCGGTTGGAATGTCATGCCCGGCGATGACGCCGGCGCGGCATTCACCGTGGTGCCGCGTTGGGTCAGCGGCATATCTGGCGTGCTCTGGTTCTTTCTACCGGTGATCTACGTGATCGGGCTCTGGCTCTACACGGCGCGTGACGAAGCGTTTCCGAGCTAGCCGATCAATACACCTGTTGCGTGAGACGAGCTCGTCCATCCGGTCGAGCCACACTGCCATGACTCTGCGCGCCATGTGACGCCGTCACGGTTGTTGCATCCGACGAGCAAGAGATACTCGGCGTCTGTCTCGGGGCATGATGATTGGGCGCCTTCGACGATGCGTCGGGCGGTCGTGAGCTTCTCGTCCAGCCACTTTTCGCCGAACTGGTAGAAGGCGAGAACTTTCAGCGGCGCGCGCCAATGTGCCAGCTTCCACAGTTCAGTTTCGATGTCTTTGCGGTTCTCGTGTTCCACCAAAGCTACAGGGCGTGTGTACCAGTACTCCATTTTTTGGTCGAAGGCGGGCGACACCGCCATCAAATCGATGGTGTACCAACGGTGGAGCGAGATCATGTTTGGCCCGAGCGTCTGATCTGCCCATCGAACAAGTGTCTTCTCGAGAACGGAGTTCTTGTTCTCGGAATGCACCATCACACGCGTCCATGTCGGGCCGCCGGCATGCCAGAGCGGCGCGAAGGCGGCGCCGTCAAGCGCAGCGCGGGCTTTAAACTCTTCGACAAAAATGGACGTGAATGCGTTGGCTAACATCGCTGCACTACCTCAGCTTCGTAACGTGCCCCATCTTGCGCCCCGAGCGGGCGCTGCGCTTGCCGTAGAGATGCACGCGCGCGTCAGGATCGGCGGCGAGCGCCGGCCAATCGTTGGCCTCGTCACCGATGAGATTGAGCATCTCGATTGCTGCAACACGCGTTGTCGGCCCAAGCGGCCAGCCCGCGACGGCGCGGATGTGTTGCCCGAACTGTGAAGTGAGCGCCCCTTCGATTGTCCAGTGGCCCGAGTTGTGAACGCGCGGCGCCATTTCGTTGGCGATCAGCGAACCATCCGCCATCACGAAAAACTCGATCGTCAGCACGCCGACATAGTCGAACGCTTCGAGCACACGGCGCGCCGCATCTTGGGCGTGGCTCTCGACTTCGGCGCTGACGCGCGCCGGCAACGTAGTACGCGAGAGAATGCCGCCCGCGTGTTCGTTCTCGTTGAGATCGTAGAAGGCGATAGCGCCATCCCAGCCGCGCGCCGCAATGATCGAGACTTCGCGTTCGAACGCGCAGAAGCCTTCAAGAATGCCGGGCGCGCCGAGCTTTTCATAAGCGCCGTTCGCATCGGCTTCGGTTTTGATGCGGATTTGCCCGCGGCCGTCATAGCCCAGGCGCCGGGTTTTCAGGATCGCCGGTGCGCCAATCTCAGCAATCGCGGCGTCGAGATCAGCTTGCGAAGCGATGGCGCGGAAGGGCGGAGTCGCAATACCGGCGCTGGCGAAATAGCTCTTCTCGTCGAACCGATCTTGCGCCACCGCCAGCGCGTGCGGGTTTGGCGCAACGCGCGCACCCGCGTCGATCAGTGCTTGCGCCGTTTCGGCCGGCACGTTTTCGAACTCGGTGGTCACCACATCGACGCGGCGCGCAAAATCAGCCAGCGCCGCGTGATCGAGATAATTGCCGATGGTGGTGCGCGCAGACACGCGCGCGGCAGGGCTATCGGGCTCGTCGGTAAAGATGGCGACATCGAAGCCGAGCTGAGCGGCGGCGATGGAGAGCATGCGGCCGAGCTGGCCGCCGCCGAGGATGCCGATCGTGTCGCCCGGCGCGAGCGGCTTCATCGCGGGTCTTCGCCGATCGCCGCGGTGAGGGCGGCGCGATACGCCTCAAGCCTTTGCGCCAAGCCTTCGTCGCTCAGCGCCAGGATCGAAGCAGCAAGCAAGCCGGCGTTCGCCGCGCCGGCTTCGCCAATTGCCAAAGTGCCGACCGGAACCCCGCTCGGCATCTGCACGATCGAGAGCAGGCTATCGAGGCCCTTCAGCGTGCGGCTCTTCACCGGCACGCCGAGCACCGGCAGCGTCGTCATCGCCGCGGCCATGCCGGGGAGGTGGGCCGCGCCGCCGGCGCCGGCGATGATCACCTTGATCCCACGCGCCTTGGCGCTGGTGGCGTAATCGTAGAGGCGTTGCGGGGTGCGGTGGGCGGAAACGACCTTGGCCTCGTAAGCGACACCCAGCGCATCGAGCGCCTCGGCCGCGGCCTTCATCGTCTCCCAGTCCGACTTCGAGCCCATGATGAGCCCGACTGGTGGGGTAGCCATGTTTCGGCTGCTCCTAAAAAAGGGGCCAGTAAATTAAGCCGGGGCGTCCGTCCAGCCCGCAAGCGTCGAAGCAGTTAAGGCGGTCTTTACCCACAGCGCGCATCCCTTACGGCAGAGAGGCGCGCGAGATGCGACTGGGCACTGCCAAACTCGGTTCCGCAACGAGCCAGCTCCTGCAAGGGCTGGGCTTAGAGCGGCGCGACGTTTCGGCGGCCGCCTTGGCCGCTCTGGAGCGACTCAGCGCCGAGCGGGATGCACTGGCTGAGAAACTGGCTGCCGCTGAGGCCCTGGCTGACCGGGACTCGCTCTCACCCGTATTCAACCGCCGCGCCTTCCTGCGCGAGCTGCACCGGACGATGTCCGAGGTCGAGCGCTACAAAAGCTCCGCCGCCGTGCTCTACGTCGATCTCGATGGCTTCAAAGCGCTGAACGATTCCTACGGCCACGCGGCGGGTGACGCCGTGCTGCGCCAAGTCGGCATGCTGCTGCTGGACAGCGTGCGCGAGAGCGACGTCGTCGGCCGGTTGGGCGGCGATGAGTTCGGCATCATCCTGAACCGGGCAAGCGCTGAAGAAGCGCACGCGAAAGCCACAAGCCTCAATGCCAAGGTCAACAGCGCCGTGATCCTGCACGAAGGCATGGCGCACCGTATCCGCGCCTCGTTCGGCGTGCACGCCATCGCTCTGGTCGAAGAGCCCGAAACCGCGATCGCGCGCGCCGATGAGGCGATGTACGCCGACAAATATGCGCGGCGCGCACAGACGCAGGCGTTCGCTGGCTTCTAATCAGCTGCGCTGCGCGACTTGGCTATCGGCGAAATCTTTCAGCGCTTGCGCGATTGCGTCTTTGAGCTTCGGGCACTGCGCCACCGCTGCTATGGGGGACACGCCGCGCGCAAGAGCGTCGCCCCCGAGGCTGCATCGCGCGCCGGCCGAAAATTCCAGAAAGCTGGTGACGCCGCGATCTCCGCTCTGGATGTGCGTCGCCGAGAGACCGCACTCAGAGCATGTCACGCGATGGATTGGCATTCCGCGAGCGTGCGGAGAGTCTGTGACAGTTCCCACACAGAACCGCTAAGGCTTATATGACAGTTTCATGACACCCTCTCGCGCGTGGGGAGTCGTGTGATTACGTCGCTCGTATTGCGCGCTATAGATCTGCGTACGAGCGACGAGGATGCGATGTCTGACAAGAAGGATTTGAAGCGCGCTGCGCAAGCTGTGTGGGCGAAGGTCAAAGACCTGCGCGCCGAGCGCGGCAAGCTTTACTCAGCCGCAGAGCTTGAAGAATCGAGCGCCGCCTTGGCTGCGTGCGCGAGCGAACTTCAAAGCATCGCCGAGCAAAAGAGTTCGCTCTCGGCCATGCCGGCGGACATCGGCGACAGGCCCGCCAAGAAAAAGCGCACGCCGTCCGCCAAGGACACCTAAACGCGCGTGGCTCCTCGACTTGGCGTCATGAGAGTCCAGGCCACGAAAATGAGCGATGCTGCGAGCGCTGCATCGAGCGATCGCTGCAGCAAGCCGCCCCACTGCGCCAAGTCGGGCTGGACCATAGCGATAAATACAATCGGGAAGGCGATGCCCGTCAGCAGCATGAAGGCGCGCCGAAATTTGAAACGGCTGAATCCGGGCGCCAAGGAAACCAATGCAATGCTGGCGCCCATGCCAAAATACGCAACGATGGCTAAAGCGTTATGCCAAAGCTGACTGGGTGATCCCTCGACAGGGCAGCCTGCATCGCAGGGAGCAATGACCGCGAGAAAGTAAGAAGCCGGGGCAGACCACAAAAGCCAGAAGCCAAAGCGGCTGACGCCGGAAACTTGCGCAACCGGCGCCGCAACGAACAGGAACGACGACAAGAGAAGTGTTGTCGCGAAAAAGCCTGCGTAGGTGAGCGTGCTTGCCCAAGCCGTGCCGGTCGCGTTGTACTCGCTGACGAAGTTGGACACTTGCGAATAACCGGGCTTCAGCGCGGCGCCGACAAAATAGAATCCGATCACGTACAGAATGCTCGCGACGAGCAATAGGCGTGCGAGTTGAACTCTATCCATGCGTGATTACGAGGGCCTGCCTAAAGCCTAAAGCTCAGAGACAACGCGCCAAAGTCCTGCCGCGTCGGCTGCGTCTCGAACTCTTCCGTCCGCCACACATAGGTGTAAGCCAAGCGCACGCTGCCGGCGCTCAGCGAAAACCCCGTCTGCATATCCAGCACGAACGGATTGCGCTCAACGGACGCGCTATCCTCGAACGTGTTGCCATCCAGGAATAGGTTGTGCGCCACCGCGCGGCCTTGCACGCCCGCGAACAGTGACCACGACAGCGGGCCGCCGCGGAAATGCTCGACGCCGGAGAGCGATGGCCGCACGCGCGGCGGGCCGTAATCGCTGTCGATGCGTTGGCCGATGCGCGCGGCGACGCCAACGCGCGCTTCAGTGCGCAGCGTGCCGAGCGAAGCGCCGGCGCTCGGCGTCAAATCTGCTTCTAGTCCGCCGAAATAATCACCGAACACGCGCGCGGCGCGCCAGCGGCGATCGAACGAAACGGCGAAGGCAACTTCATCCTCGAGCTGGCTGTCCCAGCCTTGCGGATCGGGCGCGCCGAGCCACTGGTGAATACCGCGCTGCGCCTCTTCGCCGAGAGCGGACGGGCCGACGATGCCGAGTTCGAGTTCGTACGTATCTAGAAACCGCGGCGCGCGGCCGTCGTTGCGATCCTCTTCGGCGCCGACTGACACCTGCATATAAAGCCAGCCCGCGTACGGATGCTGATCCGCCGGCGCAGGAACGGCGTTGATGTCTTCCGGCGTGAAGATCGATTGACCGACAGCAAAGCCCCAGAAGTCCGGCTCGGAATTGGAGAAGGCGCGCGTGAAGCCGCCGGCGCCTTGCAGCCAGTCCGGCACCCGCTCGGCGGGCGAGACGTATCCCAGGCGAATGCCCGACGTGTAATTGCGATCAGCGCCGGAGGAGAGGCTGTCGTTCTCGACTGTGAGCGAGAATACGCCCTTTGTGTCGGCTTCCTGCGCGAACGCCGCGCCGGGCAGGGCGCTCAGCAAAGCGGCGCCGGCGAGCCAACGCTTCAGGCGATGATGTCCGGCGTCAGCCTGTCTTCGATCCATTGGATTTGGTCCCTCAAAACCAGCTTGCGCTTTTTCAGTCGCGCCAATTGCAGCGCATCCCCCGTGCTCTGGTCTTGGAGCGCGAAGATGGCGCTGTCGAGCGCGCGATGCTCCTCGCGTAGTTCTCCGAGGCGCACTTTTAGCGCACGCTTTTCGGGCGTTTCGGTAATGTCGAAATCTTCGTCGTCGCCGACCATGCGCGCTTTGTTCCGCCAAAAGGCGCAAGGCCCCCGCCGGCCCCGCGAAACAGGGAGCTAAGCCACGCCAGAAAGGCGCTGTAAAGACGCCCGATTCTCGCCGTGCCGCCGGCGCCATTCGGCGCAAGCCGACCAATGATTAATTTTGTGCACGATGTAAGGAGACAACACCTAATTTCGGGCGCATGCTCGGACTCGCCACAGCTTAAGGAGGCGCCTTTCATGGCCATCGAGCAGCGTATTCGCGAACTCGACGCCCGGCATCGGGATCTCGACATCATCATCAAAACAGAGGCCCAAAGGCCCGCCGCCGATCCGACCAAGATCGCCGCGATGAAGCGTCAGAAACTGAAGTTGAAAGAAGAAATCGAACACCTCCGACAGGAAACCAGATCTCACTAACCACGTTCGCGGCGTCTGCTGACACGCGAATAACTCAATCTGGCGGCGCGTCAGATTGAGCCTGTGGAGAACGCGCGCTAGCGTTTCCGCTTATCGCGGGAGCGCGCATGCGGGCATTGTTTTCATTCGAGCAGGCGATGTCGCCAGCTGTGCTGACGATCGTATTTCAGATTGTCTCGGCTTTCATTGCGCTGTTCGCGATCTTCGGCGCGTTGGCGGTTCTGACTTCGATCAACACCCCGAATTTCTTCGCCGAGGTGTTGAGCGCGATCGGCATGCTCGGGCTTGGCCTCGTCTCGGTCTTGATCCTGCGCTTGCTCGGCGAAATCTGGATGACGAACCTGCGTGTGCAGGACCGCCTCTCAGTGCTAATCGAGCAGGGCAAAGAGCGGCGCTAAGGAAGCGCAACTCCGCGTGTCGCTACCGACGGAGCGGCGCCGATTCCTGTAAGCGCGCCACGATAGTCCAGTCAGCGCCAACTTGGCCGATAGACGACATCGAATCCACGGTGCTGCCGTTCATCATCCAGACTGAGACCTGATTTTGATCGTTGCGCCAGAGAATGTCGGCGCGGCCATCGCCATTGTAGTCGCCGATGTTGGCGATCTGCCAAGTGGTGTCTGCCGGCGTGCTGCTCTCGCGCGTGAGTACTGTCGATCCGTCCATTGTCCAAACCGCGGTCATGCCGTTCGTGCGCCGCCATAGCAGGTCATCTTTGCCGTCGCCGTTGAAGTCGCCGGCGCCCGCGATCGACCAATCGTCAGGGGCGGTTTGCACGCCGGAAGCGGTGATTTCTTCGACGCCGTTGAACTCCCACCGAGACAGCAGCCCATCGCCGCGCCGCCAGAGCAATTCGTCGCGATTGTCACCGTTGAAGTCACCGACAGCAACGACGCGCCACTCAGGACCTGCCCCGCCGACCACGCCTTGGCTGGCAATCGCGGAGCCATTCATGGTCCAGACTGCAACCTGACCGGTGTTACTGCGCCAGAGGAGGTCGTCCTTGCCGTCGCCGTCGAAGTCGCCCGTTGTAACAATATCCCAAGTGGGGCCGGCGCCTGCCAAGCCGTCGCGGCTCACAGCGGTAACGCCGTCCATCGCCCATATGCCCACCTGGCCTTCGGCATTGCGCCAGAGCAGATCTGCTTTGCCGTCACCGTTGAAGTCTGCGGCGCCGCGCGCCGTCCAGCCTTGAGCGCCAGCGAGAATGGCGGCTTCGCCGCGCGCCCCGTTGTTGATCGTCCAGATCGCCGCCGCGCCGTCGGGCCGGCGAAACAGGAGGTCAGTGGTGGCGTCGCCGTTGAACGATTGATGCGCCGCCACGGGAGCTGGCGCTGCCGCTTCTTCTGACGGGCGGCCACATCCGGCGAGTACCAGTGCGGTGGCGGCAAAAATGAACATGGATCGCATGGAGGTCTCCCGAAAGCCGTGCTCCGTTTATGCGACCTGGCTGTGAGAAGTCGAGGGACCAAACGAAAATCCCGTGTGGCCTTTCAGACGAGCTCCCAGCGCTCCTGATCGCACAAAGCAAGGAGAGCGTCGGGCACGTTGAATATCCATAAGAATTGCTCGCCGTCGACCAGCGCAATGTACCGGCCATAGCCCTGCGCCTCCATTTCGGCGCGTGGGATGAAGCGGATGGCGCAGCTGTTGATGCGGAAGCGCTGGCCGCCGGAATTGCGCGGGCCGTCATCCAAAACGCGACCCAAATGCGCATCGCCGCGCCGTGAGCGGACCTCGATCCGGCGCATGCTGAGCGAGCGGTCCTCGCGCAGGATGATGTTGTCAGGCTGGCCGAGCTTCACCCGTCCCATTCATACGGCTGAACTGCGCCCGCGGTTGCTTGAAACCACCATGCCTCGCCGCACGTATAAGCATCATGATCCGAGCCATATTCGCCAGCCTGCTGTTCCTGTTCGCCTGCTCGCCGCCCGAGACGGCTGCGCAATCGCGGCCCGCCGCACCCCCGCCAGCCGGCGTGCAGGAGGCGGTGTTCGCTGGCGGCTGCTTTTGGTGCATGGAGCACGACATGGGCGCGCTCCCTGGCGTGGTCGAAGTGATGAGCGGCTATACCGGCGGCCGCAACGCTAACCCGACATACCAAAATCATCCGGGCCATTACGAAGCCGTGCGCGTGCGCTTCGATCCCGCTGTGATCAGCTATCGCCAATTGGTCGATCGCTACTGGCTCTACACCGACCCCACCGACAATGGCGGCCAGTTCTGCGACCGCGGCTCAAGCTACCGGCCGGCAATTTTCGTAACGCCCGCACAGCGCGCCGATGCCGAAGCCAGCAAGCGCGAAATCATAGCGGGCGGCCGCGTCAACGGCCGCGTCATCACGCCGATTCTCGATCTCGGCCGCTTCACCGAAGCCGAAGAATACCACCGCGACTACGCGCGCCGAAATCCAGAGCGCTACGCGCAGTACCGCGCCGGCTGCGGACGCGACGCGCGCCTGCGAGAAGTGTGGCGGCGCTAAACCTCTGCCCACTGCCGGATGAGATTGTGATACGCGCCCGTCAGCGCGATCAGCGCCGCGTGTTCGTCGCCAACTTCGCTGCGTAGATTCTGGATCGCCAGATCCATGTCGAACAGGATCGCGCGCTGCGATTGCTCGCGGATCATGCTTTGCACCCAGAAGAACGACGCAACACGCGCGCCGCGCGTCACCGGCGTGACGCGATGCAAAGTCGTGGCGGGGTAGAGCACCATGTGTCCCGCCGGCAGCTTTATGCTCTGCTGGCCAAGGGCGTCTTCGATCAGAAGCTCGCCGCCGTCATAGGTTTCCGGCGCGCTCAAAAAGAGCGTGCAGGAGAGATCGGTGCGGATGCGTTTGCCTCCGGCGCCGCCTGGCCGGATGGCGCTATCGACATGCGCGCCAAATGCGTGGCCGCCTTCGTATTTGTTGAACAGCGGCGGAAAAATCTCGGCCGGCAGCGCCGCCGATTGAAACAGCAAATTGCGCTCAAGCGCAGCGACGATCTCGGCGCCCAGCGTGCGCGCCACTTCAGACTGCTCCGGCAGTTGCAGATTGTGCTTGGCCAGCGCCGATTGATAGCCGGCGGTGACGCGGCCATCGCCCCACGGCGCATCCGCCAACGCTGCCTGGAAGCGGGCGATGGCGCTCACGTCGAGCACGTTCTCGATGGTCAAGATCACGCCAGCACTCCCGGCGCCCGCGCCGTTTAGAAAGATACGCCGACCGACAATACGACCGATCGCGCCGCCGAGGGAATGCTTTGCCCGCTGGAGAACGATTGGAAGTAAACTTCGTCGGTCAGATTGTAGCCGTTCAAGCGAACATCCACGCGATCCGTCAGCGCAAATTCCACGAACGCATCGACGACCGCGTAGCTCGGCGCGGTGATGGTGAAATTGCCCGTCGGGCTCGACGCGATGTTGCTCCGCCGCTCGCCGACATATTGCACGCCTCCGCCCGCCAGCAGGCGATCGGTAAACGCGTACGACGTCCACAAGCTGGCCGAGTGCTCTGGCATGTTGTCCAAACGCTGGCCGACTTCGAACGCCGTGTTGGACTCCGTCACTTCGCCGTCGAGATAGGTGTAGCCGGCAAACACGTTCCAGCCCGGCGCGATTTCGCCGACAGCGCTGAGCTCCAAGCCCTGCACGCGCTGCTCGCCATCCAGCACCACCGGCGGATCGCCGACATTGACGCCCGGCGTGCGCGCATCGGTCTTATCGATCTGGAAGATCGCAGCGGCGAGCGAGAGGCGGCCATCGCGCGCATCCCACTTCACGCCCGCTTCCCAAGCGGAGGTCAGCTCCGGATCGACGTCGAAGTTCGCAGCGGTGACGGGCGGGGCGTTGTTGCCCCCGGCGAGCTGCACCACTTCGGCGCGTCCCGAAGGCTCGAACGCTGTGCCGTACGCCGCGTAGATGCTGGAGTTTTCGCTCGGCTTATAGATCAGCGCGAGATTGCCGGTGGTTTCAGCGTCGTCGCCGCTGAGATCGGTGACGAAGCCCGGCGCGATGCCAAGGTCGTCGAAGCCGCGCACGCGCGTTTCCACTTCGTCGCGGCGCAGGCCCGCCACAACGCGCCAATGATCGCCGATCTCCAGTGTGTCGAAGAAAAAGAGCGACTGCGTGTCGGTGTCGAGGCGCGCGCGTGTGCCGTTATAGGCGATGTCCGGCGCAGTCTGCAGAACCGGGTTGAACAGGTTCATGTTCGGGCCGTTGGCGTCGAGCCGGCGGCGATTTTCGCTGGATTCTGCGGTGATCTCGAAGCCCGCCACCAAGGTATGGCGAATTGCGCCGGTCTCGAAGGCGAAGGTCAGATCGGTTTGGTTGGTGAGAATTTCATCAACCTGATCGCGCGGTTTGCGGTTGCCCACGACTTGCGTTGCGCCGTTCAGCGTCGTCACCGCGCCGACGAAGCGCGGCGCCGACATGATGCCGTCATTGTGCACGTGGCCCCAACGCAGCACGCTACGCAGCGCCAAATTGTCGCTGAACTCGTGGCTCAGATTGGCCGTGGCGATATCGACGGCGACATCGCGATAATCATTGGCATAGCCGTAAAAATTGCTCGGATCGACGGGCGCGACTTCGCCTTCGAAGCCTGAGCCCGCCAGCGTAAAGTTGCGCGCATTCGGCAGGCCGAAATCGGGGATGTCGTTCTGCTCTTGGCGCAGATACGAAAGCGTCAGCGTCGTGTCGCCGTCGAGGCCGAACGCGATCGACGGTGCAAAGCCCCAGCGCTCGTTACTGACGACATCACGCCCCGGCTCGTTGGCCGTATGCGTCATCACATTCAGGCGGAAAGCGATGCCGTTCTCGTCGTTGAGCGGCTGATTCCAGTCCATCGTCGCGCGATAAAGCTCGTCCGTGCCGATCGAGACTTCTGCGTGTGAGCGCGACGTGAGGTTCGGCGTGCGCGAGACGATATTCACCGAGCCGCCAATGTTGCCCCGCCCGGCGAAAGCGGAGGCGGGGCCTTTTGTGACTTCAATGCGGTCGGCGTTGAATGGATCCCGGAAATAATTCCCCGGATCGCGCGCGCCATCGACGTAGAGATCGTCCCGGCCGCTGAAGCCGCGGATCGAGAGCGCGTCGCCACCGCCTGGCGGATTGCCTTCGCCGGCCTGCAGCGAAATGCCGGTGATGTTGCGCAGGCTGTCGCGCAATGTGCGGCGGCCTTGCTCCTGCAACAACTGATCGGGAACGACTGAAACGGTTTGCGGCGTATCAACGAGCGGCAGCGCATACTCCGGGCCAGAAAGCTGGTCCGTCTCGTAGCGACCAGTGACGACCAGTTCGTCCTCATCCACGGTCTGGGCGGCAGCGGCGCCGGCAATGGCGGTGGCGCTGAGCGCAGTCATGGATGCGATCAGGGCGCGGCGCAGCCCCGAATGGTTGGTCGTCATTGGCAGTCCCTCGCGCGTTCTGTGGCGCGGGTTATCGCTAATGCCTCTGCGAACGAGTTGCAAGTTGGGCCGGGCCGCCAAGGCGCCGCAGGCGCCCAGGCTCAAGTCCCTCAGCCCTCGTTTTGCTCGTAAGTTTCCGGCGGCACCGTATCTTGGGCCGACTTCAGCGTGCGGGCCTCTTCCTTGGCGCGGCGGGCGTCGGAGCGAGCCTTCGTTGCAGCGGCTTCAGAGACCACGCCATCGAGTTCGATCTGCGTGCAAAGGCCAATGGTGACCGGGTCGACCGGCTTGATCTGCGGCGAATTCCAGTGGGTGCGATTGCGCACCTGGTCGATGGTCGACTTGGTCGTGCCAATCAGCTTCACGATCTTGGAATCCGGCACTTCCGGGTGGTTCTTCAGGAACCATGCGATCGCATCCGGGCGATCCTGACGGCGTGCGATAGGCGTGTAGCGGGCGCCCTTCTTCTTCACTTGCGGCAGATCGATGCGCTTCTGCTCAAGCGGCTTTAGCTTGTAGTCGTTATCGGCTTCTCCCTTGGCGATCTCTTCGCGGGAGAGGAAGCCGCCGGCGATCGGGTCGACGCCGCGAATGCCTTTGGCGACGTCTTCGTTGGCGATGCCCTGAACTTCGAGCGGGTGCAGGCCGCAGAATTCGGCGATCTGGCCGAAGGCGAGCGAGGTGTTTTCGATCAGCCACACGGCGGTGGCCTTCGGCATGAGGACGTTCGAGGTCATTGCTGGGCTCCAGATACGCAAACGCGCCCGGCGGCGTCGCCAGGCGCGGGGCCAGATGGAGCAACGGGCTGACGACCACGGGCGCGGTAAATCAGTTGCGGGCGATATAGCCTCGGACTTGGCCAAAGGGAAGGCGGGAATGCGGGTGACGGGCGGGAGAATCCGCACCTAAGGTGCAGCCGAACGCGGGGGCGGCCGGCTTGAGCCAATTTGAGTTTCTCTTCAGGCTGCACGCCATGCTGCTCGCCGATTTGGCGAGCTTCTTTCGGCCTTTGGCGCCGAGCCTATGAGCGCGTTCGAGTTTTTCTTTTCGTTCTACGGCCTTCTGCTGGGCTTTTCCGTCGCCGAGCTGGTCGGCGGCCTCGCGCGCGTGCTGCACGACCGGCGCAACGTGCGCTTCGGTGTTCTCACGCTGCTGCTGGCGATTTGGGTCGCCGTGGATATCGCCACCTTCTGGGTGCAGGCGTGGGCGATCTTTCGAAATGCGCCGTTCAATTTCGCGCTGCTGGTCCTCGGCCTCGTTGTCGCGAGCGTCTTTTACGTCGCCGCCACTTTGGTGTTTCCGCGTGATGTGAAGGCGACGCCCAATCTCGACGATCACTTTTGGGCGCATCGCACGCTGATCATGTTGTGCGTGCTGGGCGCCAACGTGCTGATGGGGCTGACGTACATCACGCTTCTATCGGCCAATGGCGAGCTAGAGCGGCTGACTGGCGGCTTCCGCTGGTTGGGCATCGCGCTGTTCATGCTCGGTACGCTCGCCGCCGCGTTCGCGCGCAGCCGGACTGTGGTCATTGTGCTCTTGAGCGCGCTGGTTTTGTACCACGGCTACAACATCAGTCAGGCCGCGCTCAGTCTTTGGGAGCAGGGCGGCTGGTCGTTGCGCGGCGAAACTGAGACGGCGCCATGAACGCGTTTGAGTTTCTGTTCAGCTTCTATGGCTTGCTGCTTGGCCTGACGCTGGTTGAAGTCGTCTCCGGCTTTTCGCGCGCCCTCGATGCGCGCGACGAACGCCCGATGGGGCTGATCCTGCCGCTCCTCACCGGCGTGATGATCATGGACATCGCCACGCAATGGGGCTCGGCCTGGCGCGACTTCCGCGAGGTCGATTTCAGCTTCCGCTATCTTGTCGCAGCCTTGTTCATGACGCTCGCGTACTACTTCTCCGCCACGCAGCTCTTCCCGCGCGACCGCTCGAGCGTAAAATCTCTGGACGAGCACTTTTTCAAGCACCGCTTGGCGATCCTGGGCGGCGTTCTTTTTGCCAACGTGCTGGTCACCTACGACGCGATGTCGAAGGAATACGCCACCAATGGCGCCGACGCGCTGTTCTGGACCCGCATGGCCGCCAATCTCTATTGGTTCGCCACCATCATCACCGCCCTGGTGGCGAAATCCCGCACCGTCGTCGCCATCGCGCTCGCCGCCAACCTCATCTTCATCACCTACTGGCTGCTGCGCTAAGCGTTCGGGAACTGGCGCGGGGCTCGCCTCGTTGCTCCGCAAAGGAGTTCCCATGTCCGAACCGCGCAACAAGGAAGACTCACACAATGCCAAGAGCGGCGTTGTACCCGGCGAGACGCCGACCACTGACGCTACGCGCCGGCCGGATCGCCCTGTCGATGAAGAAGACGTCTTCGGCGGCGCCGAGCGCGCGCACAAGGGCGAGGACGTAGAGTCCGAGAACGCTAAGCCTTAATTCGTCAGCACAATCTTGCCGACATGCGCGCCGCCTTGCAGGCGGGCGAGGGCGGCTTCGGCTTCGCGGAGCGCGAAGGTTGAATCGATCACCGGCTTCAGCTTGCCCGCGGCGATCCACGGCCACACCTGCCGCTCCACCTCCTGCGCGATCCGCGCCTTTTCCTCGACAGCGCGCGAGCGCAGCGTGGAGCCCGTGAGCGTGAGGCGCTTCAGCATCAGCCGCATCAGGTTCACTTCCGCCTGCGGCCCTTGCAAAAACGCGATCATCACGCAGCGGCCGCCATCGTTCAGCAGATTGAGATTCTTCTGCACATACGATCCGCCGACCATATCGAGCACGACATCGGCGCCGCCCAGATCGCGCACCTCCGTTTCAAAATCGCCGGTGCGATAATTGATGGCGCGATCGGCGCCGAGTTTTTCGCAAGCCTGGCATTTAGCCTCATCGCCCGCAGTGACGATCACACGCGCGCCGTGGGCCTTGGCCATCTGGATCGCCGTCGTGCCAATGCCGGACGCGCCGCCATGCACCAGCAGCGTCTCGCCCGGCTTCAATGCGCCGCTCTCGAACACGTTCGCCCACACCGTCATCACCGTTTCCGGCAACGCCGCCGCTTCGATCAGCGAAAGCCCCGTCGGGATCGGCAACACCGCGCCTTCATGCGCCGTCGCGTATTCGGCATAGCCGCCGCCTGCCAGCAGCGCCGTCACCTGCTCGCCCACATGCCAGCGCGTCACGCCGGCGCCGAGTTCGACAATCTCGCCCGCCGCTTCCAGGCCAAGCGTCGTCGGCGCGCCTGCGGGCGGCGGATAGAGGCCAGCGCGCTGCATCAGGTCCGGGCGGTTCACTCCCGCCGCCGCAACACGGATCAGAACTTCGTGCGCCCCAGGGCGGGGAACTTCGTCCTGCACCAAAGTCAGCGGCTTATCGGGCGCATGCGCGACCCGTTGCATCGTCTGTGGTTTCAGCACGCACGGCTCCCTTAATCTTAAGATCGATCCGGGTTATGGTGCCTCCAGGAGGTTGGCCCCATGCTCGATGACGATCCCTTCGCTCCCCCGGCAAAGAAGCCCTTGTCGCTCGAAGCGCAATTGGAAAACGCTTCGGTCGGCGAATTGGAGGTTCGCATCGAACGTCTGAGGGCCGAGATTAGCGCCTGTGAGCAGGCGATCAAAGCCAAGCAGGCGCAACGCGCTGCGGCGGATTCCGTGTTCGGGTCGCGTCCGTCTTAACCCATGTCGATCATTATTCGGGCATGAGGCGGCCCGCTCTTTGCGATTTCACGGGTCCATGACCGATACGATGCAAGCTTCCCCAATGAAGAGCGGTTTCGACCCGCAGCGGGCCCTCGATTTCGCCCGTTCGGAGTTGTTCGAACGCACCTTCAAAGAAGGCATGGCCCTGGTTGAAGAAACCGCGGGCTATCTCGATGGCCCAGGCCGGGCTTCGTCCAAGCGGCTCTCGCGCGCGGCGGCCTTGGCCTATGCTGGCGAAAGCATGCGCCTGACGACGCGGCTGATGCAGGTGGCTTCATGGCTCCTCGTCCAGCGCGCGGTGCGTGATGGCGAGATTCAGATGGCGGAAGCCGCAAGCGAAAAATATCGCCTGATCTCGCGCGAGCCGCAGCCGGTCACGAACTTCGCCGGCGCCGACGAGCTGCCGGAAACGCTGAAGACGCTTATCATCCGTGGCAGCGCCATTTACGAACGCGTTCGTCGTCTGGATGAAAGCATGTACGAGGGCGGCCCCGCTGATCCAGTCAACGCCGTCTCAGATCAACTCGCAAAACTGAACGCTGCTTTCGGGCGCTAACCTTTGGCTTCAGGCATCGGCGTCATGGTCACTTACTCGATGCCAGACGCTCGCGGAGCGGGTAATTTAGCGCGGAGGGCAGGAGACAGCCGAGAACGTGGCTAATAAGATCGCCCGCGGTGGATTCTCAGCGACGTTTTCCTGTAATGTTTGATGGAACTAGGCGTTCGGGCGCTGCCCTTCTCGGATTGGCCGCTTTCGCGGCGGCGATTACAACCGCGGGATTTCTAGCGCTATTTGCTTATGAAAGCGGTCATCGAAGCGAGCGCCAGCAAGCCTCGGAGTATCAAGAAATACGCACTAGCCGAGAAGTGGCGGCTACTTGCGTTCAGGACTCCCGCACGCGCACGTCCCGCTGCACTGCGAACATTCCAATAACCGACCTGCATGATCCCTATGCCGAGCACGACCTTCGCGCTCAGCAGGACATGGCGCGCTGGGCCTTTGCAATTGTCCTTGTGAGCATCGGGACGCTCGGCCTAACGGGTGTGGGCGTGTTGCTGCTGTGGTGGACGCTCGAATCTACCCGTGACGCCGTCAAAGCGGCTGGGGACGCGAATGTTGGGTTCGCTGACCACTCCAAAAATGAACTTAGACCTTACGTGTTCCTGGATTCGCTCGGCTTCGAGTATCTTTGGGATAAGAACGACGAGAGCAAGATCACACATTATCGCATTACATTGATCTGGAAAAACTCGGGCCAAACTCCAGCGCACCGTGTTCACTGTTGGATCAATGTCGGCCTCATCGCCACTGGTCTTGATCCAGCGTCGCTCGATTTTCCGGATTGGGGTTTGCAAATTCGAGAAGGGTCCGCGCGGCCAATTGGACCAGGGCAATCTTTTCAATCGAGAACAGAGGTGCCCGTCGAATGGTTGATGGATTCCCACGATGGCAAGGCAAATCTCTTTTATTGGGCCTGGATAGAATATGATGGCTTTGCGTCTGACGCGCGACACCGCACGGAGGCGTGTGCACAAATCCTAGTGCGGAACGATCCTTTGAGCAAAGAGACTTACAAGTTCATGCGGGACGCGTTCTGCACTCGCTTCAACTCCTGGGACTCCGATTGCGTTCATAAGTCCAAAACCTAAAATCTCCAGCGCTCCAATCCATAAGGCCACTTCTTTAGAGCGGCTCGGTCCGCAACATTCGCAAAGCCCCGAACCCGGGCGCACCACTATTTTGCTCTCGTTGACGAGTGAGTTTGCACCGCAAAATACGAGGATAGAAGCGCACCAATCCGACCGAGTTCAAACCGTGCCTACACTCACCTCGTCCGCACACGGGAGCTTTCGTAGACGTCCGAAACTCGAAAGGTGCGTGATACGGTCGGCGGGAGTGATCGAAGCGATGTTTCGCGGAGATCCATCAATGTTTGCGGGGAGTGAAACCGCAAAGCCCAAGGTGACGGACACCTTGCCCGCGGCACCGGCGAAAAGGGCATGGAGCTAAGCCCTGCGTTGCGAATCCG
>JAWXAM010000019.1:0-86857 GCA_034439495.1 Terricaulis sp.
CGGCGCGGGCGTGCGCTTGACGCGGTTGATCGGGACGACACGCGGATCGGGCCGCTGCAAATGCTTCAGTATGTGCTCCTCCATGAGGGCGGCGGTGCTGCGCCAGGAGAGCGCGCTCAGATGCATTTTAGCCTCCGCGCGCCAATAGGAGACGCGCGCCAGCTCAAGAGCTTCGTCGCAAGCCGCGATAAAGCGCTCGCCAGCGTCGGCGATTTTCACGCAGGTTAAGTGACCATAAGCGCGCTCGACGTCCTTGATCGGCGTCGACACCACAGGCTTGCCCGCGGCGAGATATTCCGGCGTCTTGGTCGGACTGATGAAGCGTGTCGCATCATTGATGGCGAACGGCATCAGTGCGACGTCCCAGCCAGAGAGATAGTCGGGAAGCGCTGCGTAATCCTTCTGGCCCAGATAATGAATGTTGGGCGCCTTCGGCAGATCGTCGGGCGATATCTTCACGACCGGCCCAACCATCACGATTGACCAAGTGGGGCGGGCTTCCGCGAGCCGGCGGATCAGATCTAGATCCATCCGCTCATCAATCACGCCGTAATAGCCGAGCCGCGGTCGAGGCAAAGCAGCTTGGTCCGGCGGATCGCGCCGGTCGGCGCGATCGGCGAAGTGATCGATATCGATGCTGGATGGATACGGGTGAATGTTGTGGTGGCGGTGGCGCTTGGCTTCGTAGAGTGAATGGCCGCCGGTAAACACTATGTCGGCGGTCTTGAACAGTTCAGCTTCCAATTGTCCCAATTCAGGCGGGGCAAAGCGGAAATTCGACAATTCGTCCATGCAATCATAGACGGTGCACGCAGACTTCAAATTGCGCGAAATCGGCAGCATCATCGGCGTGTAGTACCAGCGGATCCACGGCTGGGTTTGGGCTTTGGCGTAATCTTCGAGCAAGCGCGTCAGCGCAGCTTGGTCATGCTCGGCGCCGCGGCCGACCGGCAGCACCGGCATGGCGACGATGACGCCAGTTTTGCCGCAGCGTATGAGTTTTAGGCTGGGCTCGCGGCAGTTTTCGTACAGCGGCTCTTCCCAAAAGGTGATCTCACGGTGCTTGGCGAATTCACCCATCAAATGTTGGGGGCGCTGCAACACGAAGTTCCAGCGCAGGTGCGAAAAGCAAATCAGCGGCAGCGTTACTTGCCCGCGAGTGTCGAGGTGGTGGGTCAAAGGGATCGTCCGGCGCGTGAGATAAAGGGATCGAGTGCAAAAGGCTGCAACAGCCGACAGGTTCCAATACGCGCAGAGGATATTGCACGACGTTATCATAGGTTGGCGGCTGCAACCATTTGGCCGTGCCAGCGTTTTTGCCGTTCGCCTTGGTGCAGAGTCGGAGATGTGCGGTGGGCGAGCTTGAAGTGTGGGGCGGCCACGAGTGTAGTCTAACGCGCGTCGGCGACAGCTTCCGCGACCAAACCGAGCTGACCGGGCATCATCGTCGGCTTGACGATCTTGAGCGCTTCTCTGCGCTGGGACTGAAAGCGCTGCGCTATCCGGTCTTATGGGAAAAAATCGCGCCGGAACGTCCAGAAGTCTGCGATTGGACTTGGAGCGACCAACGGCTTGATCTTCTGCGGCGTCTCAATTTGCGCGTCATAGCGGGGCTTTGCCATCATGGCGCTGGTCCACAGTACGCCGATCTGGTGTCGCCGGGATTTGCTTTGGGTCTTGCGCGCCACGCCGAGGCGGCGGCGCTTCGATATCCCTGGATCGAGGACTGGACGCCGATCAATGAGCCGCTGACGACGGCGCGGTTTGCGGGACTCTATGGTCACTGGCATCCGCATCGGCGTGATGAACTGAGCTTTTGGACCGCGTTGCTGAATGAAGTCGACGCGACGCGGTTTGCGATGCAGGCGATCCGCAAACACAATTCTAAAGCGCGGCTCATTCAGACGGATGATCTGGGGCGCACCTATTCGACGGCGCGACTGCAAGACCAGGCCGAGCATGACAATCTGCGCCGCTGGATGGGCTGGGATCTCCTGTTCGGGCGTGTCGGGCCTCATCATCCGTTTTGGCGGTCGCTGTGTAGGCTTGGGTTTGAAAATCGTCTCCGCGCGATCGCTGATGCGCCGTGTCCGCCGGACATTGTCGGCGTCAATCACTACCTGACGAGCGATCGCTTTCTCGATCATCGTGTGTCGCGCTATCCTGGCCGGGACGCCCGAGGCAATGGGCGCACGCCCTATGTGGATGTCGAAGCCGTGCGTGTGGTGAGGCCCCAGCCAGCAGGGCTTGCCGGCGCCCTCGAAGAGGCCTGGGCCCGCTATCACACGCCGATTGCGATCACTGAAGTTCACAATGCTTGTACGCGCGACGAGCAAGTGCGCTGGTTTGCTGAAGCCTGGGATCATGCGCGCAGGCTGCGCAATGACGGCGCCGACATCGTCGCCGTCACCGCCTGGTCATTGCTCGGCGCCTATGATTGGAACAGCTTGATGACGCGCAGCGTCGGCCATTATGAGCCCGGTGTGTTTGACGTCTCCGCCGGTACGCCGCGCCCGACGGCGCTTGCCGCGTATTTGAAGCGTCTAAGCGAGGACGAGACGGCGCTCGCGCCGATCTCGGGTCAAGGCTGGTGGCGGCGCGATATCCGGTTTGCGCACCCGCCTTTCCGCACGCGCTCCCGGGCAGTGCGAAGCCCAAAGCAGAAATCCGCTTATGCGCGCCGCGCGCCGATCATGATCGTCGGCGCCACCGGAACGCTCGGGCGCGCCTTGGCGCGCGCATGTCAGGCCCGCGCTCTGACTTATGTGCTGACGGGGCGCCAGCAAGTGCAGTTGGAGCATGTCGGTTCGATCGCCCGCGCGCTCGCAACCTATCGGCCGTCCGCGGTGATCAACGCTTCTGGCTTTGTCCGGGTCGACGACGCCGAACGAGAGGCCGACGTCTGCCGCGCCATCAACACCAGAGGCGCGGTGGCGTTGGCGAACGCATGCGCCGAGGCGGGCGTGCCCTCTGTGACGTTCTCCTCCGATCTGGTGTTCGACGGCGCCGATGATACGCCTTATGCGGAGAATGCGGCGCCCAATCCGCTTAATGTTTATGGGGCGAGCAAGGCTGACGCCGAAGCGCAGATTCTTGCGGCTTGTGACGCCGCGCTCATCATCCGAACCGCTGCTTTCTTTTCGGCGCATGACCCGCACAATTTTGCCGCCTGGGTCGTGCGCGAACTTGCGGCCGGCAGGCCGGTCATCTGCGCCAACGACGTCATTGTATCGCCCACCTTTACGCCGGCTTTGGCGGACGCCACGCTTGATCTGTTGCTCGATGCTGAAACCGGTTTATGGCATCTCGTCAATCAAGGCGCCGTAAGCTGGGCCGATTTCGCCTGCCGGATAGCAGAGGTCTCCGGCCTCGATGCAAACTTAGTCGAACCGCGCAGCGGCGCCGACTTGAACTGGCCGGCAAAGCGACCGGCGAACTCGGCCCTCACGTCGCAGCGCGGATGCTTATTGCCGGGTCTCGACGTGGCGCTCTCGCGTTTCGCCGAGGCGCGCGCAGGCTTAGAAGCCTAAGGCGCGGCAATGGCCGCTACGGCCGCCTTGGCGCGCGCTGCAGTCTCCAACACGCTTTGGCCGGCTCGATAAAGCTCGCCGCCTAATCCAAAGCCGGCGGCGCCTGCAGCGCGCCAGCGGGTAAAATCGCGAGGACCGACGCCGCCGACAGCAAAGAGCGCGATTTCGGACGGCAAAATTGTGCGCAGCGCGGCCAAATGCTGAGGGCCCGCTGAGGCGGCGGGGAAAAGTTTGAGGTGCTTGGCGCCGGCGCGCACCGCAATGCAGGCTTCGCTCGCAGTAAAGACGCCTGGAAACGGCGTTAGTCCACGCGCGAGCGCGGCGGCGATAACGTCCGCGTCGCAATTTGGCGCAACAATGAATTGGCCGCCGAGGTCGGCGACCGCTGTCACGTCGGCGCAGTCCATGACGGTGCCGGCGCCAAAGAGGGCGTCGTCTCCAAAGGCGCGAACCAGCGCCTCCAGCGAGCGCAAGGGCTCAGGTGAGTTGAGCGGCACTTCGATAAGCTTGATCCCAGCCTCGATGATGACGCCGGCGATCGCCGGCGCTTGCGCGGGCGTCACGCCGCGCAGAATCGCAATCAGGGGCATTGCTTGAAGCGCTTCAGCCAGCTGCATCGAGCGCTCCCTGCCGGACGAGGGCGTTGGCGCCGGCGACAAAGGCCGTGTCGCCTTGATGCCACCGCACAGCGCGGCCGCGCTGTGCGAGCGCGCGCACGTAATGGGCGCTGAGCGCGGCTGCGCCAATCACAGTGAGGGTTTGGCTTTCGCCGAAAGCGAAATGACGGTCCGCCGCGGCGATTTCTGCGCCAATCAAAAGCCCGGATAGATAGGCCGCGGTGGAGCCGGCGTCGGCCGCACCGACGACAACGCGGGTGCGCGCGCGAAACAGGCGCGCGCTTAAGGCGTCGCCACCGCCGGCGGCGTCAACGCCCTCATCAAAAGCGTCGTCATCAAAAACATCATCCGCACCGGGGGCCCGCTTGCCGCTAGCCAGCACCGAGTGCTCCGAAAGGAGCGCAAACAATTCGCCGGTCATGTATGTTCTGAAGCGCTCAATGCGTCCGTCCTCGACAAGCGCCCATTTGCTATGCGTGCCGGGCAGGCAGACCAAAGCGCGTCCGCTCGGTTTGCACGCGTCGAGCCAACCGAATATCTGCGTTTCCTCACCGCGCAGGATGTCAGCGGCGCTGGACATGCCCGTCTTTAAACCTGGCGCGATGGCGATGGCGAAGGGCCCGCGCGTGGCCAGGACGACGCTTTTGGCGACGTCTGCGATTGAAGCGGGGCAATCCACATAAGGGGCCGTACGCCAGCCCAAGCTTGAGCCGGCCATCCCGCACAGCAGAGCGGGCAAATGTTCGCAATCGAGAGGGCGGCGCACGTCATGCTCGAATATTTGTTGCGCAGAGCCCAGGGCGATACGGCTAACGCCGAGAGGCAGGTCGAGACTGGCCTCGACTTTGCCCCGCGCATCAATGCGCCACGCGCGGAGGTTTGACGTGCCCCAATCGACGGCCAGGTAGGGCTTCATGTTCGTCCGCCATCGATGATGAAGTTCTGCCCGGTGATGAGCGCGGCGTCATCGGAGGCCAAAAAGAGCGCAAGCTTGGCGACATCTTCAGGGCTGATGCGACGCTGCAAAGCCACTTGGCGCATCCATTCAGCCTCGCCCTCGGGTGTCAGCCAAAGCTCAAGCTGACGCTCAGTGACGACCCACCCAGGCGATATAGCGTTGACGCGGATATTGGCCGCGCCCCATTCGCGGGCCAACGCCTTAGTCAAGCCGATGAGCGCGGCCTTAGCGGCGACGTAGGCAGCCATATTGGCCGGCGCCAAGTGGGCGTTGATCGAACTTAGGTTGAGGATGACGCCGTTGCGCAGCGGGCGCATGACTTCGTAGGCGACGCGTGAGGCCTCCATGGCAGGATCGAGATTGACGGCCAAGCTGGCGCGCCAAGTTTGCGGATCAAGCGCATCCGCCGGGTGACGCTGATCATTGGCGACATTGTTGATGAGGACATCTAGCGCGCCGAGCTCTGAAATGGCGCGGCCCATCGTTGCGGCAAGCGCCGCCGGTTCAGTCACGTCACATTCGTGAAATCTCGCGCCGTATTGGCGCGCCAGCGCCTCACCGGCGTCTCGGTTAGTGTCAAGGAAAGCGACGCGCGCCCCTTGCGCGGCGAAGGCGGCGACGAAGGCTGCGCCAATGCCGCTGGCGGCGCCGGTGATGAAGACGCAGCGGCCCTCGAACTCGGGGTAGCGGCGGCTCAATGGGATTCTCGCTCGACCTCGGCGCCGCTGGCGCCAGCCAGGAAGTCCAAGTCACATCCCTTGTCGGCCTGCTGGACGGTGTCGACATAGAGTTTGGCCCAGCCGCGCGAGGGGCGCTTCTGGGTTGGGCGCCAGTTTTGACGTCGGCTGGCAAGCGTGCGGTCTTCGACCAGGAGATCGAGCCGCCGCGCCGGACCGTCAAAGCGGATGACATCGCCGGTTTCCACCAAGCCCAACGGGCCGCCGGCTTCCGACTCTGGCGCGACATGCAGGATGACGGCGCCAAAGGCGGTGCCGCTCATGCGCGCATCGGAGATGCGCAACAAATCGCGCACGCCGCGATTTAGAAGTTTTGCCGGCAGCGCCATGTTGCCGACCTCCGGCATGCCGGGATAGCCCTTCGGGCCACAGCCTTTCAGCACCATCACCGATCGTTCGTCGATCGGTAAATCCGGATCGTCGAGCCTGGCTTTGTAATCTTCGATATCTTCAAAGACGACGGCGCGACCCTCGTGGCGCAGGAGAGCAGGGGTTGCCGCGCTTGGCTTGATGATGGCGCCTTGCGGGCAAAGATTGCCGCCCAGCACCCAAACGCCGGAGGACGGCCCGAACGGGCGGTCCCGCGTGCCGATCACTTGGTCATTGTAGCAGGCGGCGGCGGCGGCGATGTCGCCAATCGTGCGCCCGCAGACAGTCACGGCGTCAGCGCGCAAAGCTGGACCAAGCGCTTTCAACACCGCGCCAACCCCGCCCGCATAGCAGAAATCTTCCATCAGGAACGCGCCTGACGGCATCAGATTCACCAGCAGCGGGGTCGTGCGTCCGATGGCGTCGAAATCTTCAAGCGCCAGCGGCACGCCTAACCGTCCGGCGAGCGCCAAGAGATGGATGACGGCGTTGGTTGAGCCGCCGATCGCTGCATGCATGAGGATGGCGTTCTCAAATGCGGCGCGCGTGGCGATCTGCGATAGGCGCACATCGGCGCGCACCAATTCAACAATGCGGCGGCCAGACAGATGGGCGAGGGTGCGACGGCGCGCATCTACGGCCGGGAGCGCGGCATTGTCTGGCAGGCACAGACCCATCGCCTCGATCAAACTCGCGATGGTTGAAGCGGTGCCCATTGTCATGCAGGTGCCAGACGAGCGCGACATGCCAGCCTCGGCGGCGAGAAAATCTTCCATGCTCATGGCGCCGGCGCGGACGTCTTCTGAAAAGCGCCACACATCAGTACCTGAGCCAATCTGGCGTCCCTTGAACGTGCCGTTCAGCATCGGCCCGGCAGAGACGACAATGGTAGGCAGATCGACGCTCGCGGCGCCCATCAATTGACCTGGCGTGGTCTTGTCGCAGCCGCCGAGGAGCACAACGCCGTCGATCGGATTGGCGCGAATGCTCTCTTCAACTTCCATCGCCAACAGATTGCGGAAGAGCATTGCGGTTGGCCGCATCTGCGTTTCGCCAAGCGCCATTGCGGGAAATTCGAGCGGAAGGCCGCCGGCCTCCCAAACTCCGCGCTTCACGTGTTCTGCAAGTTCGCGCAGATGTCCGTGACAAGGGGCGAGTTCCGACCAGGTGTTGCAGATGCCGATGACCGGACGTCCATCGAATACGTCGTCCGGCAGTCCCTGGTTCTTCATCCATGATCGATGGATGAACCCGTCACGGTCGATTTTGCCGTAGGCTTTAGCGCTGCGGTATTTTCTGGTGTCAGCTGGCACAGAACTACCACATGTTGCCGAGAAGCGTCGTTGCGCGGCAGAGCGCAACGTCTGTGCAGCGGTGCGGGTTCCCTCTTACGAGACTCTCATTATGTTCATGCTTGCGGAGGCGGCGTCGCATGAACTCGATCTCATATGTTGATGTGTTCGAACTTGAACACGAGCCCGCGGGCGAAACCATTCAAGTCGGCGATCGGGTTCGAACCGGACCTAATTTGTTCCCACATTTCGATGTCATCGCAGTCAGCGGCGAGACCGCCTGGGTGCGCAACATCAACTCGGGACTTGACGCCTTGTTGCCGATCAATCGGTGCCGCAAAGTCTCTCCGTCGGGCGCTTGATCGAGAAGCCGGGCGCTCCAGTTTGCAAGAGAGCAAGGGAGGTCGCCGATTACTCCGTTCATGTTCGCCACCGGGATCGAAAATTCGATCCCTAAGATCGATGGTGGCCGCGTTCGCGTCGATCAAATGGAATCGTGCGGCCACTACAAATATTTCGATCGCGATTTTGACTGTGTCGAAGAGCTCGGCATCCGGTTTTTGCGGTACGGGCCGCCGCTCCACACAACGCTTTTAGGTCCCGGCCAATATGATTGGACGTTTGCCGATCTAAGCTTTCGAGAGCTTCGCCGCCGCCGCATCATTCCGATTGTCGATCTTTGCCATTTCGGCGTGCCCGATTGGCTCGGCGACTTTCAAAACCCGGATTTTCCCGAGCAGTTCGCGCGCTATGCGGGCGCATTCGCGCGGCGTTTTTCGTGGGTGCAAATGTACACCCCGGTCAACGAGATGTTTATCTGCGCGCAGTTCTCGGGGCTCTATGGCTGGTGGAACGAAGAGGGCAAGAGCGACGCCACTTTCGTCACGGCGTTAAAGCATATTGTCAAAGCCAACGTGCTGGCGATGGGTGAGATCATCCGCGTGCGCCCGGATGCGATTTTTATTCAAAGCGAATCTTCGGAATATTTTCACGCCGAATGTCCGGCTGCGATACGGCATGCGGAAATCGAAAACGCGCGCAGATTTTTGTCTCTCGACCTCAATTATGGGCACCGGGTCGATTCGGCCATGTACGAGTATTTGATGGATAACGGCATGACGCGGGAGGAGTATCACTTCTTCTTACGCAACTCGCTTCGTCATCACTGTATCTTGGGCAACGATTATTATTGGACCAATGAGCACCGCGTTTCCGCCGACGGCTCGCACCGCGCTTCAGGTGAGATCTTCGGCTATAGCGAGATCACGCGCCAATATCACGATCGCTATCGTCTGCCGGTCATGCACACTGAGACCAATTTAATTGAAGGGCCGCGGGGTGATGAAGCTGTGAACTGGCTCTGGAAGCAATGGGCCAACGTGCTTCGGGTGCGCAATGACGGGGTGCCGACAGTGGGTTTCACTTGGTATTCACTGACCGACCAAGTTGATTGGGATACGGCGCTGCGGCAGAAAAATGATCGCATTCACCCAGTCGGCCTCTTTGATCTCAACCGCGACATTCGACCGGTCGGCCGTTCGTTCAAAAAATTGATCGCCGATTGGCGCGACGTGTTGCCCACCCAAAGCGTCTGCTTGAGCGTGCCGCTAGCAGCGCTCGATGAGGCGCCGTTGCCAGCGCACTAAGCCCACACGCGGGGCGAATCCTCCCGTTCAAAACGCGGCGGCGAGGGGGTGCGGTCGATAACCGGCGCTCGTGTTGCAAATGGACGGGTGGCGGACTTGAGTTCGCTATTGAGCGGGGCAAGGAAGCGGGCGCACGCTGGCGCCCGCTTTGTTGCTCAGGTGGCGTCTTCCAGGCCTTGCACGTGCGTCAGGTGCTCGCGCAGTTTCGGCAGCGTGGTGTTCGCCCAGTCGCGCAGCGGTCCCGGTTCGCCATTGGCGGTGAAGTCTTCGAACAGGCGCACCGCCTCGGTGTGCGCGGCGACTTGCGCATCGAGATAAGCGTCGTCGAAGCCGGCGCCGTTTTGACCGCGGAGCGAAGCGATCTGGGCTTGCTTGGTTGCGTCGAGCTGCGGCGTCGGCGTCGGGAGGCCGATCTGCGGCGCAAGTGCGGTCAGCTGCTGGCTGGTCAAGGTATGATCGCGCACCATCATGGCGGCGAAGTCTTTGACCTCTTGGCGTGCGGCGCGTGTGTTCGCAAGTTGGGAGGATTGGATTTCGAAAGCGTCCGAATTGGCGACGGTTTGCACAAAGTCAGCAGCGCTCATGGCGTTGACGGCGGGCGCGGTCGCTTGCGGTGTGCGTACTTCGTTGTCGGTGGTGGTGCTGGTGGTGGTGGTTTGCCCGCAGGCGGTCAAAGCAACCGCCGAAGCGGCGATCATAAGATGTCGGATCATGTGAAGTCCCTGGCGTTGAAAAGCCCCGTTGCCAAACGTGAGTGGCATAATGCTGTTCCGGAAAGATGCGCCGCGAGTAAGCAACGAGCGCCGTGATCCGCCGACGCAAACATAAGTTAGCGCTGGGCGGAACTTGGCAAAAAGAAAGGGCCGCCCTTGCAAGCGGCCCTTTGCGGAGCGTCCTTATGTGGTGACTTAGGCGATCGGTTTGCGGCGGACCATGCCGACGATCCACAGCAGCAAAATCGCGCCCACGGCCGAAATCAGGAGGCTGCCCCAGAAGCCGGCGAAGGCGATGCCCAAGAGGTTGGCGATGAGCGCGCCCAAGAACGCGCCGACAATGCCGACGATGAGGTTTGTGACAAGGCCGTGCTTGCGGCCCATGACTTGTTCGGCGATCCAGCCGGCGGCGATGCCGATGATGATGGCGCCGATAATCGAGACTTCATTCATGCGCTTGCTCCCTTGCTTTGGGGCAAACGATGGACACGCGGCGCCGTTCCCTAGCGTCGCGGAAGAAGCTGGCGCGCCAAGTCCACCCAGACCTGGCCGTGATGGCGCATCGACCAATAGATAAAACCGCCCACGGCGCCGGCTGCCGCATAGAGCGCAAGATCGCGAAAACTGTCGAACATGAATTTCCCTCCGCGGGCGAAGAGATAGCGCGCGTTGAGGGCGTTCCGCCAGAGCCGGCGCTGTATGCGGGCGGCGATGAACTGCGCGGAAACCGCAGCGAGTTGCGGCACGTTCACCTCACCGGAAGGATCACGACAAATGAGCGACAGGCAAAAACCACCCAATGCTGCGCAAGTGCGCGGCGACATCGACAAAGGACGCACTGGCGATAAAGCCGCCGGTGTCGATCCTGCGGCGGCGCCGATGGAGACCGACGCCGAAGCTGGCGGGACGCCGCCCAGCATCGCCGAGATTGAAGAGGCCCTGCGCTATGAAGGGCGCAACCGCGAAAAAGCTAGCGCCGATCCGAACCCGAACGCCAGCGATCCGACAAAGACCCCAGATGGCGGTCGCTAAGCGGAGCGCGCCGGCCCCTCAGCAACGCGCGCCCGCGCGCAGGCGTGCAGCCAAGACGGCGGCAAAGACTGAGACCAAGGCAGCGGCCAAAACCCAACTGCCGGCGTTTCGAGCAGTGCAATTGGCGACACTGGTCGACGCAGTGCCGGAAGGCGAGGCGTGGCTGCATGAGATCAAGTTCGACGGCTACCGCGTCTTGCTGGCTGCGAGCGCCGACAGTGCGATCGCCTACACCCGCTCGGGGCTAGACTGGTCAGATAAGTTTCCGAAGATCGTCGAGGCGGCGGCCGCCTTGGAGCTGCGTTCGGCGCTGATCGATGGCGAAGCGGTTGTGCTCGACGAGAAGGGGCGCTCAAGCTTTCAATTGATGCAAGGCGCATGGAAAAACGCCCGCGCCCGCGTCGTGTTTTATGCCTTCGATCTTCTAGAGCTCGACGGCGAAGATCTGACGCGCCTGCCTTTGCTGGAGCGCAAGAACAAGCTCGCCAAACTGATCGGCAAGCGACAGAGCGGGGTGCTGCGCTATTCCGATCACATTGTCGGCGAAGGCGACAAGCTCTTTGCCGAGGCGTGCGCGACCGGTCTTGAAGGCATTATCGCAAAACGCGCGAACGGCCGTTATGTCGGGGCCCGCTCGGAATCGTGGCTGAAGATCAAATGCCTGCAGCGCCAGGAATTCGTTATCGCCGGTTGGACCACGTCTGACAAAGACCGCGGCTTTCGCTCGCTCATCGTCGCTGTGCACGACGACGGGAAGCTCAAATATGCCGGCAAGGTCGGCACCGGCTTCGACATGGCCGAGATCGCCCGGCTCACCGCACTGATGCAGCCGCTGGCGCGCAGCGCACCGACGGTCGCTGCGCCGCGCGCTGCGGTGCGCGGCGCAAATTGGATCGAGCCCAAGCTTGTGGCCGAGGTCGCGTTCACGGAGATGACGACCGACGGAATTTTGCGTCATCCCTCCTACGTCGGCCTGCGCGAAGATAAGCCGGCAAAGGCGGTGAAGCTCGAACGGGCCAAACCTCTGCAAAAGACCAAGCGAAAGAAAGGCTAGGGCGCCGGAGTGGAGGCCGGCGTCAAGGCGTCCCGCGAATTCGGCTTCAACACCCGCGCCGTGCGCCATACCAACAGCGCCGCCAGAAATAGAGCGCAGCCCACGGCAAACCAGGCCGCCTCCGGACGATGATCACGTTCAGCGACAAAGACCGCAATAAGGCCCCAGATCAGAGGCAACGGGTAGGCGAGCGCGTCGCTGCGCAATAAGACAAAGACCGCAACCGCCGCGGCGATGGCGAGGGCGCCGATCGCCCACCAAGTGGCGAGATCGTCGGCAACGAAGCCTTCGGCGGTGAGAACGGTAGCAGCGTTCAAAACCGTTGCGATGGTCAGCCAACCGGCAAGTAGGGCGAGCGGCGTTTGAATCAAAAGCGCATCGCGAAAACGCATGCGCGCTGACGACGACAGCAGCGGCACAATGAGCGCAAGCGCGGCGAGCGCGATGAGCCCGACCGTGGCCCAGCGCCAGTCCGCGCCGGCGGCGACGAGCCAAGCGCCGATCGCGACCATGGAGAGCGCCGATGGCCAGCCGAAGCGGCGCAACATTGCATCCTCGGCCCAACCAGGCACGAGCTGGTAGATGCCGTAGATCAATAAGCCCGCATAGATGAGGCCCCAGATTGCGAATGCATAGGAAGCGGCCTTGACGGTACTGTCTCCAGTATTGGCGAACTCGGCCGGCGTCAGACCCAGCGCGCCGGTCGCCTGTAGGAACGAGGCGCCTATTGCGACGCCCGCGGCGGCGAGCACGCAAAGCCGCTGAAGCATGGGTACGGTCATGTGTAACTCCGATGTGCGCGAAAGCGCATAAGACGCAGGTTCGGTTCCGCCGGCGCCTGACCTGGCATTGCTGGCGCTGGTCGGAAGCCAGTTGGAGCAGCGGCAGCGGCAGCGGCCGTGCAACGACGTGGAAACTGGCGCTGCGGACTAAGAGAGCGGCCCGGTGGGGGCAACATTGATCACCGGAATCTCGTAGAGGCGCGACCAGCGCACATCCGGGCCGGCGCCGGCGGAAATATCCTCATCGGTGACGTCGAAGCTCAATGTGCCGGGTCCGAGAACGTCGAGATCGAGATCAGGTGATGGCAGCGTCTCCGGGTCTAGAAGCGGCGACATGATCGTCGCATCGATAATCTTCAGCACTTTACCATTCAAGGAGATGCGAAGGCCCAGCGAGAACTTCGAGACTTTAGGATAGAACCTCATCACCAGGCGAAGACGGATAAAGGCTGGCGTTTCAGTCAACAGAATGTTGTTCACATAGGCGCCGATGAAAATGTATTTCGCATTGGTGTCTTGGCGCACGTCATCGCAAACGAACGCGTATTCGAATGCAACGCTCGGAAGGTCTACTTTCATTTCGCACGCACCAATCGCGCTAACCCCAATTCAGTCTCTCCCTCTGTCGCGGCCCAAAGACTAACTCAAAGCGCAAAGCGCAAAGCGCTTGCACGCGGCTTGCGTTCCCCGAGTGTCCCATCCGGACCGCGCGCGGTTCTCGCAGAGCAGCGCGCCGGCCGCGGTTATGTGCGAATAGGGACCGGCCATCGTTCCCACGCGGAGGAACAGGTGGCGCGTTGAATCCATGCGCAGGGCGCCTCCCAAAAAATTCGACACATCTGAGGAACGACTTTCCTACTAACGCATTAACCAGACGCCCAACCCAGCAGGGCTCCTATCAAACCCAGGAGAAGCGGCCCACCGCCCAGGGCCGCTTCTTTTAGGCTGTCGGGAACTTCCTGCAGCGGCCGCCGTTATGGATGGCATGTCTGTCGATAGCGGGCCCTCCAATGATGATCCAAGTGCGCTGACCGCGCTTCTCTGCGTGGCGGTCGTCGTCATTTCGTTGGGCGTCTTGGTCGCGCTATATCTCGGAGCTTAGCGGACAGCAGCGGCCCATTATAGCGGCCTATTCTCCCGCCACTATCGCCCGCGACGGCGACTCCACGACGACGAGTAAAACTGCAGGGCAAGTTTCAAGTTGGGCCACGTTAGAGCACGTCACTTCCGCCGCCGCGACGAGATGGCGGCGCGGCCGCTTCGGCCGCTTCGAACGCTGCCAACGCTGCGGCACATTTAGTAAGCGCGCGCGACAGATAGCGCGGTACGCTGTGGCGCGGAATACCAAGCCTCCCGCCGACCTCTTCGTGCGACAGGCCCTTCAATTTGAATAACACGACCGCCAGGCGCTCTTTGCGCGGCAATTGTAGAAACGCCGCGGTGACGTGGGCAAAGCGCTCGCCCTCGATCACCATCTCTTCCGGTGTCAGGACCATCTCAGAGCCGAGCCGCTCAAACCGCTCTTCGCTGACGGAGGCGATGCCCGCGCGTGATTGGTTGCGCAATTCATCGATGGCCAAATTTTGAGTGAGCGTGGTCAGGTACGCACGCGGGTCTTCGACTTCGGACACATCGATCTCCAGCATCTTGGTGAAGGCGGCCTGGACGACGTCTTCGGCCGGCACTCGTCCGCGGAAGCGCCGCAGTCTCCGCAAAAGGCGGGGGCCTTCAGAGGCGAAGAGGCGACCAAGGTCAGCCGGCTTCACCGAACGCCTCCCGGAGTTCCTGAAGCCGAGCAATCAGACGATCAAGTTCGCTCACATGGAAGGTCTCGACCAGACCAGACGTCTCTGATCCATCTCGCTCGTCATGGACCAGGCCAGCCCAGACGAAGTCGCCCTCAGTCATCATCGTTGCGAGAGCGGTATGATCTCCCGGTGTGCTGCTCTCTACATAACGGATAACAGCGATGCGACCAGCTGGCAGCGCAACGGCTTGGTCCAGTCTGAGCTCATCTTCCAGCACCTGCGCGATCGGACGGAAGCCGGAATGGCTTAGCCGTTCCGAGCATTCCAGCGAAAGAGCGCGGACCCTCATGGGTCGATTCTAGCGCGCTACTTAAAAGCATCAAGCGCGAATGCTACTTATACGCTGTCGATCTAAAGGCATCATCGAGAAATTTTCTGTGTGTGGCAGCGCGCAGAAACACTCTCCGTCAGGTGCTCGCAACGAACCTCCGCCTGCTTCGCAATGAGAAGGGCTGGAGTCAGGAGGATTTGGCCGCCGAGGCAGGGCTCCACAGAACCTTCGTGGGCGCCGTTGAGCGAGCAGAGCGAAACATATCGCTCGACAATATCGAGAAGCTAGCAGGCGCGCTTAGAGTTGAGCCTTGGACCCTGCTGAAGCGCTGATGTCTGCTCCGGGGCATTATCAAAAGTCAGAGATCGGGCCGCAGACGTGACAGCGGACGTTGGTAGAGCGCACCCTGGGCAAGGGTGAGGTCGTGAGTGCGACCCTTGAGCACCGGCAATAAGCGGGCGAAGCGCGCCGACGCGCCGGGGCAGAACTCAAACGCTGCAGATTCAAAATCTACTGGACCGCGTTAGCGACCCGGTGGTGAGCTTCGGTTCGTTGCCCGCGGTCTTTGGCGAGCGAATCGAAATAGAAAACAAAACCCCGCTGAGTCACTCGCAGGTTGTGAGTGGCTGCAGGCGTCGCCAATTCTTGCTCAATGTCGCAGACCAGGAATAATCACTACGTACCTCAATGGTATCAAGAGGGGTTCTTCGAGCCCGGCCAGACCACTTTGGCCTATCTCGATCTCGACCCGCCCAAGACCATTCTGAAGGACGGCAGCATCAAGCTGCACAATAGCCGGTTCACTTGGCCGACCGAGACTTCAGGCAGCGTGATCTTTATTCGACGTTCTTCGGCGCGTCCGTGAATGACGAAATCGAGCGTCGGCTATTCGGGAAATTAGATTCTAAGGGCGCCAATGCGGTTCGCGCCTTTATCGGCGCCGACGTCCATGGGTGGGTGGAAAACTTCGAGACTTTCTTCACGTACATCGACGCGCAGAAGATCCGAACGCCGAAGGGGCTTGCTTGGTTGAAAGCGCAATATCCCGCGCTTAACCAAAATGAGCTGATGATGGAGATGCAGGGCATCCGCACGATGCATTGCTCCATCTGGAGCAGTGGCGTTCGCGAAGTCGTGTCCGCCGAAGACTCGGACGTGAAGTTCATCATCACCGACCATCCAGTCACGATTTTTAATCACGCGATTTCGCCAGACGACGCCAAGTGCCGAGGTGGGAATGAGCCGGGTATCGCGCTAAAGGGTTCGCAAACCATCTTTCCGCTTAACCGCGACTTCTGCCTCATCCTCACCAATCTCGAATACGCCCGCGACCCAGAAGCAAAGCCGCTGGAGAAACGGACATTCGCTCGCAACTATGCGGCTTCGCTAGTCAAGGCAGACGCGATGGTGCGCGAGCGCAAATTGACGGCGTTCGAGGTGTCGAAGGTCAACTACGTGCTCAAGAAACGAGCCGGCCGGTTCATCGCCGCCGGCAAGTTAGCGTGGCTACATCCAGAAACATCGGTCACTGGTGCGTGGAAGGACCTACGGCACACACTATTGCCGCCGCGCGACTCTCTCTGGGGATTTGGCGGTGAGATCTACGCTCGCTACGAGGATGGTCGCGTTCATTTTCAAGATGAGTTCGGTCGCACTGAGAAGCCGTGGGATTTCTTACTCAAGACTGTCGACGAAAGCACGTTGCGCCCCAGCGATGGGTGCGGATGCGGCTCTGGCAAGCGGTATCGTGATTGCTGCAAAGCGCGTCCGGTCGAATTGCGAACGTCCTGGACGGAGCGCAGCATTCGAGAACGCAACCTTCTACTTTATAAGGCGATTGCAAAAGAACTCGGGCTCGATTCTGGAAGGAGTTGGGTTGAAATCCGAGCGCAGCTGACTGACGATCAGATCAAACGGATCTATTCGCTCTATGCGGCGCTCTGGCCCCTTGAAACCGATCTTCTTCAACTTTTGCCAAAGCCGGATGGAACGACCCGCGCCGTCTATACGGGCTGCATCCACCCATGCGCGATCACGGAGTTTGCCCTTGGTGCGCCGCTGTATTTTGGCGAGTTGCTGGTAGAGCATCCGTTCGTCCACGCCGGGGCGGTCAGCAAAGCGTTTAGTCCTGTAGAGAATCCACGCGCTTACCGGCAGGAATTTCTAAAATCCGTCGTGTTTCTGTTGACCGTGATGCCGCTAGTTGATGCGGGTCTTGTCAATCTCGTGCCGGACCCGTGCAATTTCGATATCCATCTGCGCGACCAAATGTTCGACATGGCGCAGGCGCGCATGAGAGGCATTAGGGTTGATCCGAAGAAAGATCCTCGCATGCGGCAACTCATGGAGGAGGATGCTAAGCGCGGGATGCTTGCCTTGCCGGAAGAAGCACTGCGCGGTCAGGCGCGCCGTTGGGATCCTGAAATGAATGAAGAGCGCATGCAGGAATTCATGCAGGGGGTGGATTACCTGAAGCGCTCTGATCCGCTCGCTGTCCTACAAGCAGGGACTTTCGATGGCGGCGAAGAGGGTGGCCTACTCAACATGTACAAGCTTTCGCCAAACTTTGAGTTGGCGATGTATCTCGCCCAACTGGTCGGCGGTTCGATCGTAACCGACAGCCTGCATCGCTGGGAGGAAATCCAAAGAACCATTCGCTGGCGTCCGCCGCGGCCAAGTCTTGTGCTGCTGCCGCTGTCGCAGGCCGTGTCGACCTCGGACTTTGCGTTTCCTCAGCAAACTGACGACATCTTGGACCTTGATGAGGAGGGCGTGTGTGGCGGCTACGCGGCCGCCATGAAAGACGCATTCCACTATGTTTCAAGGATTGAGAAGAAAGGGGAGAAGCCAAACGTCGAAGCGGGCATCGTGGCGCGGTTCAGGAGGGGCCATGCCTCCGCGCAGGCGACGCTTGCCAAGCGGAGCGTCGAAATTGCGCGAGGCAAGGTGACTTGCGCCTTCCCGTGGGGCGGTTTTCAGCACAACAACGTCAACAGACTTTTGCTGATGTCTAGCTCGGATCATCACATGCCCAGCGTCCCGATGGCCTTCTACATCTCGCGACCGTCCAAGTGATGACGTTGAGCTTCTGGCGGCCTCGCGCCCTTTGAAGAGGCCTCGTCTGCCCTGGCCAGCAAAGATCGGCGGCGGGCGAAGGCCGGACCGGAAAGAATCTACTCACGCCGGTGGATCCGGAGGCTTCCAGGAACAATGTCGGCTTCAGTAATGGTGAGGATCGGCGCTTTCAGTCCCGCCGCCTGGCGAACCTGGTCCGAGAGTGCAGCGAGGTTCGCCAGCGTGCGCCACGCATATTCCAACGCGTCGCCGCTTGTCTTGGCGAATTCGTCATAGCTCTCGATCGAGCGCTTGATGGCTTCGTCGTCGGAATAGTTGATCGTTCTCGCAACGTCTCGGCGCAGTCCCCAGTCCTGCGTGGTGAAGGGGTAATGGAGGTAGAAGAGGTGGCCTCCGCCATTGTGCGGTAGTTCGCGCAGTTCGAGGTAAGAGTGCTCGTGAATGTCTCCGACTGGAACGACGTGCATGATTTCGTTGCGAAGATCAGACAGGTTCTTGATCCAGCCCCCCTCCTCTGAAAGCGACTGCACAGCGGGATGACATGTCGAATTCCTCTAAATGCGAGGCTTATGTGCAGCAAGCCCGAGGGGACGCTCAGCGTGCGAGATCCCGATCAGCATTGAACACGTTCGCGATCCTCGCCGGTGCGTAACATGATAACGCCCCAATCTTTGTTTGATGCGCTATCAGGAGAGACAGATCGGGGGGAGCTATGCGTTCTGTGATCCTAGTGCTGGCGTTGTCTTTAGGCGCTTGCGTCAGCGCACCTGCTGAAAGTGGGCGTCGGTCGGTGGAAGTTTTCCATTCCGAGGCCATGAATTATAGCATCGAAGACGGCGGTCGCGCGCGTTTTGTCAGCGGCAGCGGCGCACATCCGGCGTATGAGTTTGAAGCGAGCCGCGAGGATTTTCGTCGCGTTGCGGATTTACTTGAGCCGCTCAGACAGGCGGGGCTGGCCTGCAGCGCGCCGTCCGAACATCTTGCGCCCGGTCACATCATATGGCGCGTAGGCGGCCGAGAAGTGCGCCGCGTCGAGGCTCATATCCTCTGCTATGGACCAGAGCCGCGGCCGCTGGCGCGTAATGCTGAGCAAGCCTCGCGTTTGATGGAAGAGATGGGCCATGCGCGTTATGTGCCGGCGCCGATTCCCGAGCCGACACACATCACCTTGGACAATAGATATTGGGGCCGTCAGACATCGTCCTGGAAAATTTCGCGGGGCGGGACTGGCCGCTATGTTGATTCACAACGCGATGTCGCATTCGACGTGAGTGCAGAGACGTTCGATCGGATCCGGGAGATTTTTCGCCCCTATGAGGCGCGGGATTTTCACTGCAATCGCGTCATAACGGATGGCCCATACGGCTTTGTGGTTTGGTCATCGCAAGAGGGGCGAGAAGATCAGCGCGCGGCATGGGATGCGGGCTGCGTGACCGGCGACGCCAGTGATCTTTTTGCGCGGATTGATGAGGCCACCGCACTTCTCGTCTCGCTCCGCGATGCGTCAACTGGGGAATAGAACATGCTGATCTGGTCGGGTTGGGGATTGGTTGTCGCGCTCTTGATCGCGCTTGGTCTGCTGGCGACGTTCGCGCTCCATGACGTCCTGCAGCAATTTTTGCCTTACGGGCCGGCCGGATCGCTCAGCTTTCTGATCGGCGGCGCCTTTTGGAGCGGATCCTTGCAGGCGGCGCGCACGGGGTCCAGGGTCACGGCCCCGTCCGCGAGTAATTGTGGAGCGCCCGGCGGGTGGAGTTGTTGACCTCTTGGCCCTTGTGAAGCCGTTTCGAAATCAAATCCTGCTCGCGCTAAGTCGAGCTGACCGCTCGTTGCTTGCGCGGGGGCTGGAGCACGTCACGCTTGAGGTCGGTCAGTCGATCGAACAAGCCAACCGGCCGATAGAGCAGGTCTATTTTCCCGACAGCGGCATCATCTCCGTTGTCGCCACGTGGGACAACAGTCAAATCGGAATTGGCCTCATAGGCCGTGAGGGAATGTCGGCCACTGCGGTCGTGTTGGGCGATCACCGATCGCCCAATGAAGCTTGTGTCCTCATGGCAGGCGGTGCGCACCGCATCTCGGCGCAGCGTCTTCGCATTGCGTTAGCGACGAGCAAAACTCTGCGCCAGCGCCTGCAGCGTTACGCGCTCGCTTTTATGACGCAGATCGCGCAGACGGCGTTTGCGAATGGGAAGGCCGGCATCGAGGTTCGCTTGGCGCGCTTTCTGCTCATGGTGCGCGACCGCCAAGACGACGATGATCTGCGCCTCACTCATGCTGTCATCGCAGAAATGCTAGGTGTGCGTCGGTCGGGTGTAACCGATGCGCTGAACGATCTTGAGAGAAAGCATCTCATTGGCGCCAAACGCAGCCTCATCACGAGCCTGAACCGCAAGGGCTTGGTCGCATTGGCCGGCGGTTTATACGGCGTACCGGAATCGGAATACGATCGACTGCTTTGCTAGCGGGGACCTGCAGAAGGTTCACCAGCGTAGGCTAGGCCAACGACTGGCTTCGGCGAGATTGGGCCGTTCGCCGGCGGCTGACGTCAGCGTCACGTTTTGAGCGATCAAGCCATTCGTGATTTTCGTACGCTGCGTCCCACCCTGGTCCTGGCTCGCCCTTCAATTCGATCCGTTCAGGGCCCAGTCGTAGTTGTAGTTCGAGATTGTGGTCGCGCGAGCGAGGCGCGCCTGCAGTTCAGGTGAGGCGTACCGGCGCAGATGGGTCAACACGCCACCGGCGTTGCCGCCGAAGTCGGCTGCGAACCACCGATATATTGTTGAGACGCGGATGCGCCCTTGCGCGTCGATCGACACGCCGCGCGGGTGGTTGATGTAGGCGCGCGCCGCCGCGGTCAGATCAGCATCCATGCTCCCGGCCCGCCAGGCCCGCGCGGCAAGGTTGGGGCAACCTAGCGACGCGCAGTTTATTGCGTAGTGAATGCGCGGCTCGTTGAATTCTGGGCGGAGTATCGAGTTTTCGATCTGGTCCAAGGTGAGACGTCGGCCTTCGATGGTGACGCGCGGTGTTCGCCATGGACCGATCAGGCCGCGCGGATCGAGAGTTTCGCTACGAATGTCGCGGATGGAGCGTACCGGGTAGTTCTCAAGGATGATTTGCAATGTGACCGCATTGTAGAGGTTGATCCAATGGGCGAGTTGCTCGTCCCGCGTCATGCGCGAGGGGCGATCACGCTCAAGCGAGGCTACATAGGCGTTGAGTGCATCGACATCATTGGCATTCGACGACCAGACCGCATATCGCACGCGATTGATCCCATCGGCCGAAGCGACCACGTACCTTGCGAGCAAGCGATCGTAAGCGGCAGTGTCTGCGGCGTGCGCGGCGACGGGCGCGGCGACTATTCCAAGCGCGAGGATCGCGGCGACGAGCAGTTTGCGGCCAAGCATGAGGATATTCCCAACTCCATTTCTTCCGATACGCAGCAGCGTGTCCTTTGGATACAGTCGTGCCGCATCTGGGCGCACTTGACCGGCAAGCCGCCGGCATTCTGGTGGTCCGGAACTTCGAGGTGCGTAGTGGAAGCGATCTATTGGGTTTTGACCTGGGCGTGCCATCGGCGATGCAAGCACTGCTACGATGATCGCTTTCGGCCGTATGTGCGCGAGGACCTCAAGCGCGTGGTGGGTGAGGGACAGAGCGCCTATCGTAAGATTATCGCGAACCTGCCGGACGATATGAGCTTTGTGGACGCCAGCGGCGCTCGCAGGCGCACGCTCTTGGTGCTCGCTGGCGGCGAGGTGTTGATCGACGGCGTGCGCGAGGAATTGTTCTATCCGGTTCTTGAAGAGATAGGCCGTCGCTGGGGTGATCGGGGGCCGCATATTTCGATCCAAACGACGGGAGACATTCTGACCCCCGAGCATATCGAAGGCATGCTCTCGCGCGGTGTGCGCACGATCGCCATTGCTTCAATCGACGACTTCCACGTTGGCCTGGAGGGCGACAAAAAGTTTGCGTTGATGGAGGATGTGCGCGCGATGATGGCGCCCTTCGGCGCGCGGGAAGTAGGTCTGGGAGGCGCGCGCGATCCGCGCCTCAAAGCGCCCGGACCTAGGCCCGCCTATGACGATCGCGGACCGTTCTTTTTGTTCTTCGGCGCGCAGCCGGATTTATGGATTGGCGAACTTTGGCCGCGCGGCCGTGCTTGGGCGAATGGCCTTTCTGAAGCGACATACGAAACCAACTTTTGCGCGCGTTGGAGCGGTGGAAAGAACTTTCTGAATTACGGTCAGGCGGGTTCTGAGGTTGCGCTCGAACCGGATGGCTCTGTTTATCCGTGCTGTCTCAAGACCAAGGCGCCTTTGGGCAGCGTCGCCGAGGAGCGCCTCATCGACATTCTTGACAGCCTGAAGGGTCACCCCGCCTTCGAGGCGATCAATGCTGGTGATCCTGAAGCGATGGGGTTAAGGGCCGGCTGGAGCCGACAAGCGTATCGCGACGCTTCAACGGTGACCGACCCTAAGGGGCGGAGCGTTGCCAATGTCTGCATCGGCTGCGATGCGTATTTCGCGGCGCAATTGGGGGATGATTTGGCAGCGATCCGCGCCCAGCGCTTGGGCGCTCACAGCCAGGAAGATATATCCGCGAGAGTTTTTTTGACGCCGCCATAGACCGGTACTTGGCAGTCTGCCTTGGGATATCCGACGATCAGGAGGATGACAGGTTTTTCCGACTTCGGCCGGCCGCAGATCGTGTTGAGAAACCCCATGGGACTGGGGGTATGTGTCAGCGTGGCAAGACCGGCTTCATGCAGCGCTGCGATCAAGAAGCCCGTCGCGATGCCCACGGATTCAGGCACGTAGTAATGACTAAACCGGCTGCCATCTGCGCGAACGCCATATTTTTGAGCGAAGATCGCGATCAGTGCAGGCGCATCTTCGAGAAAGGGTTTGTTTGGGTCGGTGCCAAGCGGCGTCAATGCCTCAAGCCATTCTAGTGGAGCACGTTCGGCGTAGAATTCGCGTTCCTCGGCCTCGGCGGCTTCGCGAATTTTCCGTTTGATCGAAGCGTCGGTGATGACGGTGAAGAACCATGGCTGTTGGTTGGCCCCAGACGGCGCAGTGCCTGCGGCCAGTAGACATTGCTCAAGCACTTCACGAGGGACTTGGGCGTTGTCGAAATCGCGGACAGTTCGCCGACGCGCGATGTTGGCGTAGAAGGCTCGCGCCTTTTCGCTCATCTCAGCCGGTGGGTACCGGCGGTAGTCCGTCAGCGGCTCAAGTACGATTGCGCTTGGCATACTCACCCTCAGTTCCAAGGTTAGTTCGCAGTTTCATACCCGGAGCTTCGTGTAGGACGCCAGCCGGGACGGAATGACCGGTTCTGCGGGCGGCAAGCACTGGAATCGGCGGGATCACGCCATTGCTGTTTGCGCTATGATCCTCCCCGTCACCAGCTTGCCCCGTCGCTCTTCTTGACCGGTATCTCATCCCAGGCGCCCAGCGGAAGCATGCGCGCGTTTACACCCATTCGGTCGTAGCTTTTGTCCACCGGGGCCCACCACATCAGGCAGCGACACGTCTTGCAGTGATGCATTTCCAGCATTCGATCGCCGCGCATATAAATGTCGGTGGGCCCGGTCATCGTCACTTTCGTAGGCGAGTAGTAGGCCCACAGTCCGCCTGAGCGACGGCAGATGCCGCAATTGCACTCTGTCACCTCGTCAAGCGTGTCATCCACGGTGTAGCGCACCGCGCCGCAATCGCATGAACCTTCAAGCATGGGCCGGCCTTTCGAAAAGACGCCAAGTGTTAAAGAGATATCGTGGCTGGGAGAACTGGCAATCGCGGGGGTCGTATTTGGCTGTAGCGTCTGAACTCGGCGAAAGCGAGCCAGTCTTGGCGCCGCTAAGCCACTAACCGGATTGGCTCGAGTAAGCCAGTCGTGACATTGGCGCGATGACCTAGACTGACCCGAAGCGGGCGGAGGTGGCCGCGCCCGTTCGATGATTTCTCGCAAAGCCAGTCGCGGGTTCGGGTTAGATTGAAGTCCCAACGTCGCCTTCGACGATCTCTTGCCGCATCTCCGGGCGCTGGCGCGGCCCCCAAAGCGCCACGCGGTGGACGACGCGGTAGCGCAGCGGTCCGCCGTCTTCCGTTTCGCTCCGCTCCATCGGCGGCGGGATGCAGACAAACTCGGTTTCCAGTTCGTCCGGTGAGGCGCGCACCGTGGAATAGCCGTAGCCGCCCTGGTCCATAAACGTGAGGTGTGGAGCGTTCTCCGGATTGCGTGCCGCGCGCGCCTGAGCGACGTCGTCGGTATCGCGCAGCACGAGCGCTGCGCGCACGCCGTGAAGCAACATGGTGTTGTAGGCGCATTGCGTGGAGCCATCGGCCCGGTCGTGCACGTAGAATGGACGCAGCCTGTAATCGCGCGGCAAGGTCAGCGCCTGCACTTCGCCCGCGTTCTGCGCTGTGATTGAGCCTGTCACGAATTCGACGCCGACGGGCTCGTAGGCGCGCGGCGGCAGAGTCTCGCTTGTATAGCCGGCCCAAAACGAGTGCTTGTCACCGACGCAAATGGCGAGGCCGGTAATGCCCTCATCGCGCACCATGGAAAAGATTTCGCGGTGCTCAAGCGTCCAAGAGCGCTGCAAATAGCCGTACTCCGTGCTCGGCCACGTGTCGGCGAATTCCGGCGGGAGATTTTGCGGATCGACGCGCAGCGAGAGCGTGCCGAAAGAGTGGCCCCAGATCTTCCAAGGCGCCTCTGCTGCACGCAGGCGCTCCTTGAACCAAGCCATTTGCTCGATGCCGAGATAGGCTTGCGGGGGCTCGTTAATTTGCGGGTTGGGGACTTCAGTATCGCCGAAGCGAATGCTGGACGGGGCGCCGCCCGGCCAGTCGCGACCTTCTTCTAGGATATCGTTGGCCATTTCAGGTGTGGCGCCGAAGTCGAAGCCCGGCAAACCTTCGCCAGTAATGGGTTTGGCCATGTACGATCGATTGTCGGTCAAGATCACATCGACGTTTTTGCCGAAGCGGAAAGAGCGCTGGATCTTAAGCGCGCTGATGGCGGTGAGGTTATCGGGGTTCTGCCCAAGACCGCGCGCGTCCACCTCGCCGATCGGCCCGTTGGTCACGACCGGCGCCTCGAACACATCGCCCGCGCCGGGCTTCGTCACGCGCGCCGGCTGGTACTCATACCACGCCTGGCTGGCCGCGACCTTAAGCGCTTGCGCCGGCTCCGGCGGGTCATTGAACAGCCAGGACTGGCTTTGGAAGCCTCGCCACGCGAATTCGTGATTGTCCCAAACACACACGAACGGCCAGCGTGCGCGCGCATCCTGTAGATCGGGATCGGTCAGATAGCCTTTATAGATTGCGCGATAATCAACGAGATCGGTGGGGAAGTGGAAGTTGCGAAGCTTCTTGCCGTTCGGATAGCGGAAGACCTCGCGCAAGCGCCGGCCGCGATCTCTGCCGTCGCGCCCGTCCTCGGGATATTTCACGATCTCGTAGATGAAGTCGCCCAGGTGCAGCACGAAGCTCATCTGTTCGGCCCGCGGACGGCGCACGTCTTCGAAGATCATGCGCCGATACGCGTTGAGCGCGCCGATGGTGACGTCTTGGCAGCTCACGAAAGCAAAGCGCACCGGCCGATCATCGCTCGCCGCGGGCGCGGTAATCGTGCGACCGACGCGGCTCATGTTTCCCGCGTCGTCGACGAAGCGATACCAGTATTCGCGCGCAGGCCGAAGGCCCGCGGCAAGGAAGCGGCAGGTCCAGTCGGTAGCCGCGCTCACTTCAATATTGCCGCGTGCAACAATGCGCGTGAAGGCTGCATCGCTGGCGACCTCGACCACAAGAAGGTGGGCGCTTGCGCCCGCGTCAGGCTCACGGCGCGTCCACACGATTACGCTCTCTGGCGCGGGATCGCCGGACGCCACGCCTTGCGGGTAGAGATCGCGCCGTTCCGTGCGCGGGCCGGTTGGCGTGTGCGCACAGCTCTGACCGAAAGCGAGAGCCGCACCTAGGGCCGTGGCTTGCTTCAGCAGCGACCTGCGCGTTGTGTGTTCGCTCATCGATTGCACTCCGCACCGCGGGCCAGGCTCAAAGGGCCGCGTCGCGCTGTCGGGCTAGGGATTTGCGGGCAAGGGCGTCGGAGCAATGGGAGATCGACAGAGTGCAAAAAGGAAAGACGGATCGACGAGGCGTTGACGGGACGCATCCTGTGCTCTCGGCTTGCAGTGGCGAATGTCCCCCGCTCCCGGACAGAAGAAAATGCCCATTGATCGTAGTCGGCGAGAGCACGCCGTTCTTGGGGGCAGGGGTCACGGGCAGGATCGGAGCGCGCCGGTCACTCGTGAACAATGTCGGATGGCCCGCCGCTGGCTCTTTGCAGCCGGTCGCCCCCTGATCGTCCCATTATTTTCTTGCGAGAGCCGCTTGCATCCAACGCCGCGAGCGGGCGCATCATTGTCGGGCGTCGGCGCACGGGCGGGCCGGTGAGGCGCGGCGGCTCGGTTGAACAGCAAAGATGGCGGCGAGTTGGAAGTGGCTGGTCCTGACGAAAACTGGTTTGTCGAAGCCCCCGGCGACATTCACCGCATAGAAGCTTGCCTTAGCGGTGCGGCCTACGTTCCCCACCGCCACGACACCTATACAATCGCCGTCACGTTGAGGGGAATTCAAAGCTTCGCAGGGACCAGAGGGCAGCGTGGTTTGTCTGATATTCTTTGTCGGCGCGACCGGCACGCTTCTCTGGCGACTGCGGAACAGTGGCGACGCCCGGGGACTGCCGCGCCTAGTCTGAGCGCGACATCGATGAGGGCAAGCGTGTTGTCCATGCTCGCATAGCTCAACGCGGCAAGGCGTAGGCGATGACGTAGTCGCCGGGCGGCGTTTCCATGAAATGATGGCCGCCGGCCATGATAACCAAATACTGGCGGCCGTTGGCTTCGTACATCATCGGATTGGCTTGACCGCCGGCCGGCAGTGTATCCTGCCAGATGGTTTCGCCGGTTTCGATATTGATGGCGCGGATCAGATTGTCGGTGGCGGCGGCGATGAAGATGAGCCCGCTCGCCGTCAGCACCGAGCCGCCATTATTGGGCGTGCCGATGTTGAGCGGCAGCATCGAGGGAATGCCCCACGGACCGTTGCGGCGCGCTGTGCCTAAGGGGCGGTCCCAGATGGTGCGCCCGGTGGCGAGCTCGATGGCGCGGATGCCGCCATAGGGCGGCTGCTTGCACAAGAGCCCGGTCACGCTGTTGCGCCAACCGGCGTTGACATCGATCGCGTAGGGCGCGCCAGCTTGCGGATCGCCAGCGCCTTCGGGACCGCCTCCGCGCGCTCCTTCTTGTCCGCGCGCGACCCATCCCATTTCGTCGGCTTCAGCGCGCGGCACCAAACGATTGTAGTTCGGCGTGTCGTTGTAATTGGCGATAATGACACCGCGTTGAGGATCGATGGCGATGCCGCCCCAATCGGCGCCGCCATTATAGCCCGGATACTGAATCCAGCGCCTGTCGGTGGTGGGCGGAGTGTAAACGCCGCGATACTCCGCGCGCCGAAAGCTGATGCGGCAGAACATCTGATCGATCAGCGACATGCCCCACATGTCGCGCTCACGCAGATCGGGCATGCGCAGCGTGTGATAGGTGGAGAAGGGCTGCGTTGCGGCCCGTCGGCCCGGTTCAACGCCGCCTTGGGGCGCCGGACGCTGCTCGACGCCGTGCAGCGGTTCACCGGTGGCGCGGTTAAAAATGTAGATGTCGCCTTGCTTGCTCGCCAGTACGACTGCCGGCACCGCGCCATTAGCAGTCGGGAAATCGACTAAAGTCGGTTGCGAGCCCAGATCATAATCCCACACATCGACGTTGACGGTTCTGAAGCGCCAACGCGGACGACCGGTGGTGACGTCGAGCGCGACCAAGGCGGCCGTGTACTCGTCTTCCGCGGCGGTGCGGTCGCCGCTCCAATAATCCACTGCGGAATTGCCCATCGGCAGATAGACAAGGCCAAGCGCTTCGTCACCGGTGGCGGTCGTCCACATGTTCGGCGTGCCGCGGGTGTAGGTTTCACCCGCAGGAGGCGCCCCGCGCCAATCTGGATGGGTCATGTCCCAAGCCCAGCGCAGTTCGCCGGTGATTGCGTCATAACCTTGCACGACGCCCGAGGGTGCGTCGAGCGTCTGTCCGTCCAGCACTTGGTGTCCGGTGACCACCACGCCGCGGACGATTGTCGGAGCTGAGGTGATCGACACCATGCCTGGCTCGACTTCGCCCATGCCTTCGGTGATATCGACGGCGCCATTGTCGCCAAAGCCCGCGCAACGCTGGCCCGTGCGCGCGTTGACTGCAATCAGGCGGCCATCCAGCGTGCCTTCAATAATCCGCGCCTCGCAGCCGTCAGCCGGGCTCGCCGTGGCCGCATGATAAGCCACCCCGCGGCAGGCGGCGGTGTAGGGGATGTAGTCGTCGGAAACTTCCGGGTCGTGGCGCCAGCGCTCTTCACCGGTGGCGGCGTCGAGCGCGACGATGATGTTGCGCGACGTGCATAGATAAACCGTGTCGCCAATTTTGATCGGCGTGGTCTCGGCGCCAAAATCCTCTTCTGGGGTATCGCCGGTGCGATAGATCCAAGCCCGCTCAAGCTGCCCGACATTCTCACGCGTGATCTGCGTGAGCGGCGAATGCTGGCGGGCGGCGTGGGTGGCGCCGTAAGCAGGCCAGTCTGCGCCGACACTGGATAAGGAAGGGTCGCTCATTGGGCCCAGCAACGCCGGCATTGCGCCTGCCGGGTCGGCTCGGCTGGCGCTGTAAATTCCGATGCCGCCAATAAGCACCAGCACACTCCAGGCGCTGGCGCCGATCAAAGCGCGCCTGCGGCTACGCCCACTGTCGAGCGCCGGGAAAGCGGCGATGATTGCGGCGAGCAAGATGATCGGTCCGAGCAGGCGCGGCACCAGGGCCCAGCCGTTCAAGCCAACTTCCCAGAGCGACCAAAACAGCGTGAAGAGGAAGACGCCAATATAAATCCAGGCGCCCAGCATGCGCATCTGCGCTAAGTAAAAAGCAGCGCCAATTAGTCCGCCGCCAGCAATGAAATAGTACCAAGAGCCGCCGATCGCAGCGAGGTAAAGGCCGCCGAAGAAGAGCGTCAGACCGATCAGTGCGAGCACACTGGCGAGTGCAGCAACGCCCCATTGCGCCGCGCTCGCGGGTTTTTCAAAACGGAACATCGCGCCCTCGTGAACTTGCCGGTGTTAGCGCAATGCAAGTTCGCGGTGTTGGTTCCGGCTACCGTTTCATTTCGTCGTTTGCGGTTTCGGGACCTCGTTGGTCGACGGCGCGGAACGCCGGGTCGTTGGTCGACGTTAGCGGATATGGCACCTGAACTCATATACGGCGTTGGCGCGCTCGTCCTCGGGCTTGGCATAGCTTATGCCGGATGGCGCTACGCCACCCGCGACAAGAGCAAGGACGCAATCACCGAAGCTGCAACGCGCGAGATGAAAGAACATCCGGATCGCTACGAGCACAACAGGAAAGATTTCGAGCGCGCCGCCAAGGAAGATTAGCAGACCGGAATTGCGGGCGGCGGCTGCGACTCTCGCGACATAGCGGTCGCCCCTCCAACGACCGGCGCTTTCGCGCCCGCGTCAACGGGCGATCTTGCCGTTTTCGGGAAATGAATTGCGCAACGACAGGGACCGGCTTGCTGGCGACGTCCGATATCGATGAGATAGTGCCGTATTCTCGTGCAGAGCGCTAGGATCACACCCGGTGTCGCAAACCTGTTTGTGCGAGCGACGCATCATCCTCATACTTAGTAAGGGAGCAGAGCGTTGATAACGCACCGGACGCCGTCCGGCGCGAACTCAAGCGTGACCTCGCGCCCAAGTTCATGCTTCAGCGCGCGCTCAATCATCTTCGATCCAAAGCCGCGGTGTTGCGGAGGAGAGACTTCAGGTCCGTCCTGTTCACGCCAGTCGAGGGTCAATTGGCGCCCCGCGGCATAGTGCTCCACGCGCCATGCTACCGAAACGCGACCTTTGTCGATCGACAGCGCGCCATACTTGAGTGCGTTGGTGCACAGTTCGTGCATCGCCATCGCGATTGAAAGCGCCATCTTCGGATCGAGCATCACCGAGGGGCCATCGATGTAAAATCTTTGCTCGTCGCTCTGGCAAGCATGCAACGCGCCGCGGACCACATCCTCAAGACGGGCAGGGCCCCAATGTGTCTTCGTCAGTGTGTCGTGTGCGCGTGCTAGCGCCGCGAGCCGGCCTTCGAAGGCTCTGCCCATAGCACTGGGATCGCCAGCCTGTCTGAATGTTTGCCGCGCAATGCTTTGAACAACGGTAAGCGTGTTCTTCACGCGGTGGTTCAACTCATCTACCAACAAATCCCGGTGCTCTTCAGCCCGGCGCCGCTCGGTAATGTCGATGCCCGTGGATTGCGCCTCCAGAAGCGCTCCGCTCGGGTCGAATCGAATTGCGCGGTTTGTCCAAAGCATCCAGCGAGGGCCATCTGCAGTCTCAAAACGATTTTCGATGTCAATTTCTGGAGTTTCCGGCGTCAGTGTGTTGAGCAGTTCGAGAACGCCTTGGCGGTCTTCGGCGCTTACGAAGGTCCAGAGATTTGTCCCAAGCAGGTCTTCGACGGACTTGCCGACGCTCTGCGCATAAGCGGCGTTCACAAACAGAATGCGGCCCGCCGGTTCGAACCGACAAATCAACTCGCGCTGGCTGTTTACGACATCGCGGTAGCGAGCTTCGCTCTGGCGCAATGCTTCCTCCGAGCGGCGTCGTTCGGTAACGTCGTAGCCTTCGACAAACACGCCCGTCACGGCGCCTCCGGCATCGCGAATGGCCTTATAGATGAAGTCGAGGAAAAACTCCTCGGGCTCACCAGTGACGCGCTCCAGGACAATGCGCTCGCCGCGTCCAATGTGCGAGCGCCCGCTTGCATACACGCTGTCGAGCAAAGTGATGAACCCTTGCGAAACAACCTCAGGCAACGCTTGCGAGACGGGCTGGCCAGTCACGTCTCGTGCCCCAATCAAGCTCTGGTAGGCGTCGTTGACGAATTCAAATTTATGATCCGGCCCGCTCAACACGGTCACGAAGCTGGGCGCCTGTTGAAACAGCTCCCGCAGCCGATCTAGTTCAGCAACTCGCCGCTGCGCACCCAGCACCTTTTCTGTGGTTTCGTTGCAGAGGACAAGGACACCGCCGACGCCGTCGGCGTGGTCAATCGGACTGTAGCTGTAGGTCCAATAGACTTCCTCAAGCTGGCCGTTGCGGATGATCGGAACCAGGTGGTCTTCATGCCAAGTGGCGCCTAGACCAGCCAGCACTTGGTCGATCTGCGGCCCGATAATGTGCCAGATCTCGCTCCACATCTCCCGGCCACGAGCGCCCAACATCGCTGGGTGCTTTTCTGCGCCAAGCGAAGCCCTGTAGGCGTCGTTGTAAAAGCAAAGGTGCTCTGTGCCCCAGAACACAAACATCGGATGGTTGGTCGTAAGCATGAGGCGGACGACTGTGCGGAGCGCCTGGGGCCACCGGCTAGGCGGGCCAAGGGAGGTGGAAGGCCAGTCGAAGGCGCGCATCAGCGCGCCCATTTCACCGCCGCCGGCGAGGAAATCGGTTCCAGCAGAACGCCGAGGTGGACGGGACTCAAGTTCCATTGGAGCACTTCACACGCAAATACTCGGTTTGAAAACGGGGTTCGCGCGTCGGGCACAGGCAGAGCCGGCGGCTCGGATCGATTAGGTCAGTCAGATTGGGATCGGCTGAGTTTGAACCGCCAAGCCGGTCATGATCGTCTCGGCCATGCATGAGGTGAAACGAGGCGTCCGCTTTTAGGCCGCCGCCACCGCATTGGCGATGGCCTTTGCGGCCGCTCGTGCATCGACCGACGCGGTGTCGATCGTCAGTAAAGCCACAGGCATCGCAGCCAGCGCTGCATCGAATTGCGGTCTGAGTTCGCGAAGCAGATCCAGAGAACGCAACTTTCCGAATGCAGCGCGACTGGGTTCAGCAATGCGCCGCTCTTGCTCCTCGACAGGCGCGATTAATCGGATGAACTGGAGTTCACCGCCGGCAGCTTGGATGAGCGAACGAACCCTTTCGGGAAAGTCGGAGCAAACACTGCTCTCGGGTGCGAATGTAAAGATCATTGAACGACCTGTGGACGCTGCTTCTGCGAACACGTCGAGCCAGAACCGCTCGCGCAGTTTGATGAATGATTCTGAGCCAAAGGGAAAGACTGCCCCCACTGCGTCAACAACGAGGTGATTGTGGAAGAGCGCCATCCCGGTGAGGTCCGCCAACTCGCGCCCGACGGTAAGTTTGCCGACCCCGGCTTGCCCGTAGATGAACACCAGCTTCATCACGCCATGACTAATCGGCGCGCCCAAATTTGTCATTCGGTTCGTGGAAGTAGAGACCGGGAAGTTTCGGCGAGATCGCGTCGTCGGCAGGACTGAGCACGAACGACTGGGCTTAAATCGAGTAGCCATTGGCCCGAATGAGCTCTGGAGCGGGGACGGCGTTATTCTGGCATCTGCTCGTCGGAGCCACCGAACGCGCCCGGGAAGTCCTTGAATTTCGGCAGACCGTCCTTCATCGGCAGAACCGTCTCAGCATAGTTGATATGCAGGCCGGGTTTGAATGCCAGCGCAGGCAGCGTTGCCGAGAAGATATCGATCACACCAAGGCCCGGATGATTGGTCATCAGATGGCCTCCACATTCAGAGCAATATTTGCGATCGCTCACGGGCGTCTTGCTGTAGGTCGCCACGTGTTCGCCACCGGCAATGACGCGCACGGTCTCCGGCTTCCATAATGTGAAAGCGTTCACCGGACCGCCTGACCAGGAGCGGCACGAACCGCAATGGCAATAGCCCATGCCTTCGGGCTCGCCCGTCGCTTCGAGCTTCACCGCGCCACAGAAACATTCGCCTTGGTATGCCATCGCCCGCTCCCCCTGAAGGAGCCACGGTAATCGGAAAGAAGGGCCCCGTCACCTCAGACAGTCTTCGGCGATGGTCGGCCTTAGCGCACGCAGGATGATCAACTGCAAGAGTGGAGCAAGAAAGCCGGTGTGAAAAATGGCGACCGGGCCGATGGTCGCCCAAAGCGGCCGGTCAATATCTAGGCAGATTGCGGCGCGCTTGTGCTAAACGTTGGCGGCTTTAAAGGGTGGCTCTATGTCAAAGACTTTCAGCTGTCGCGAACTCGGCGGCGTATGCGGCCAGGCATTCTCTGGCGATAGCGTCATGGAGATCATGCAACAGGCCATGCCGCACATGCAGTCGGATGATGTCCACAAGGACCACATTGCCAAGTTTGCTGAGACTTCGGGCGAAAGCCGGGACGCATGGATGGCGCGAGTGCAGCGCGAATTCGACGCCAAACCTCAAGACGCTTAACGTGCTGTTCGCAACGTCCGCACGGCGAATTTTCCGCCGGATATAGGGTGCGCGCGCACCCTGCGAAGACGTATCTGAGCCAACGACTGCTCTTGGGACGATTCACTCTCCGCCGGCGCACGCATGTGCGCGACCGCCGAAGGCCGCGACGCCCAACGCATTGATGATCGCCGGCAGTGTTCGGAGCGGAGAGAATAACGCCCAGCTCTAGCTTAGGCGGACCAGCTACGCTGTAAGGCCGGCATTGAACGCGACGAAAAGGAGCGCGCCGAGTACGACAGAAAAGATCAGCGCGCCAAATTGGCCCGCGCCCGAACACATGAAGCGTTGGCGCCAACTTTCTCCCTCTGAGCACTCCGCAATTTCAATATAGACGCCGCGTAGCAGCCAATAAGCGCCGCGCACCAGAATGAAGGCGCCCAAGGCGATGAGCGCGGCAAGCGGAGCGCCCATACGCCAAGCCATCAGCGCAACGGCGATCGCCACGCCGCCGGCCAGCAGCGCAGACAGCACCTCAGTCATCAAATAATAGCGAAGTGATTGCACCACGCTTCGCCCCGGAAAACGGTAGAATGCTGTCGTCAGGACGGACTCAATAATGGCGTGGATCACAAATCCGAGGATCGGAAACGCCGTCGCAAAGACAACACTGGCGAGGTCCGAACCGTTCGCCCACGAGACCGCGCCTACGCTTGCAACCGAAACACCAAGGCCGACGACGAGCGTCGCCGAGGCGGTGATCGGTCGCTGCTGAAGAAAAGAGCTGCGTGCATCGACGCTGAAGTAAAGCCAGACGAGAACAAAAACGTGCTTCCATGCCGGCGAGAGACGGATCTCGATCCCTAACCACGCGCTGGCAAAGTCCGCGAGGCGCAGGAGGATAGGCTCTGCCCAACCGAGTAAGGCATGCAGCAATCCCTCGTAATACGCCAACATGGCGCCGATCGGCGCGCTCAAACCCAGTTGAAAGCCCTGAATGATGAGCGAGGCGAGCGATAGGGCGCTTGCCAACAAGCCGAGCACGCTTGCCGTCTTCCAGATCAGACCCAGCATTGGGCTCGCCCCCCTCCCACGTTTGGCGCAAAGAGCACTCCAAAACGCTGCCAAGGGCAAGTTCCGCAGCAGATCCAGTGAGAGCGTCACCATCGGCTATGAGGCGCCACCTGTCTTGGCCGATGTTGCGAAGGTCGAGCAAATCTCCATCCCCCGGATGCTGTCATGGCGTTGGACGCTTTCCGCGCCAGCGATCGCAGCCCGAAGGGTCGAGACGCGCCAACAGGCGCGGGCTCGATGCGGAGCACGAAGAGCGCCGCCCGCGCGCTTGCCGCGCGGGCGACGCCCAAAGCTATTTGCTACAAGTCTCCACTCGGAACCGCTTTACCCAAACCCCGTTCCAAATGGATCATGCCAACCTTCATCCTTATTCCTGGCGCCGGCGGCATAGCTTGGTACTGGCATCGTCTGATCCCGCTCCTAGAAGCCCTGGGTCATGAAGCCATAGCGATGGATCTCCCAGCCGATGATCCCAAAGCCGGCCTCAACGATTATGCCGACCATGTCGTCAAAGCGATCGGCGATCGCCCCGACAACATCCTCGTCGCTCAATCCTTAGCCGGCTTTGTCGCGCCGCTCGTCTGCGCACGCGCATCCATTCAAAAGCTCGTCTTCGTCAACGCCATGATCCCCACTCCACACGAACGCCTCGGCGCCTGGGGCGAGGCGACTGGATCAGCACAAGCGCGCCGTGAAGCCGCGCGCCAAGGCGGCTATTCAGAAGAGTTCGAAGAGGAGAGTTATTTCCTCCACGACCTGCCGCCAGAGATCGCTAACCAAGCCGCTCACCACCGGCGCGATCAAGCCGAGACGATCTGGGCCGAAACCTGCGACTTCGCCGCTTGGCCTAACATCCCCATGCACGTCATCGCCGGCGCCAGCGACCGGCTTTTCCCGCTGGCGTTTCAGCGCCGCATCGCGCGCGATCGCTTGGCTCTGAACGTTGACGCTCTACCGGGTGGCCATCTCATCGCACTCTCACAGCCGACGGAGCTTGCCAAGCAGCTGGCGGCTTATCTGCGCCGCTGAGCATGCCTACGCCCGCGGATGTTGACCGATCGCGGACATTTTGTCGCGTTCTGGCAGGAGAGCGGTGGGCGCGCGTGTTGCGCGGCGGGTAAGGATCTGTGTTGAGCTCGCTGCGGGCCGCGACTGACGCCGCGCTCTTATAAACCTGCCACGTTGCCCGCCGCGTCAGCGCGACGCGCGCGCGCCAGCAGCGCGAGGTCTATGGCGGCGACCGCAGCGAGGCGGACATAAGCAGCCGGCTTTGCGTGCTTGGCTATCAGCGCCAAGCCGTCATACGCCGATCCAGCGAGCGCTGCAGCGAGCCACGGTCGCGCATCATCGGCCGCGAGAAGTCCAGCGCCGATGATGGCTTTGTGCGCACCGGCCACACGCACGAGCGGTTCAGCGTCTTGATCAAGCGCATCGGCGGCGATTATCGTGGCGGGCGTTGCAATCTCAAAAAGACCAAGGCCCAGCCCTACGAGCCCACGCAGCCTAATCAGGTCATCGAAACCCGGATCGCTGGCGATGACGCCGGAAGAGACACTCTGTTCCATTTAACGCACCACTGTGCGGACGTTGGCCTCGGCCGCGACCTCACATGTGCGCAGAGCTTTGACGAATGGCGTGAGTTGCCACAGCGCCGAGAGACCAACCAGTCCATAAATGATCTTGGCGACGCCAGTATCGGCGCCGAACAATGCTTCGACGAGATTGTAGCCTAACGCTTCCAGGCCCCAGTTGATGCCCCCGATGATGATGAGCAAAAGGGTGATGAGATTAATCGCCTTCATAGCGAACTCCGCTGCAGGTTTGCGCGGACAATGCGATATCGCCGCTGCCGTTCCGCTGATTTCGAGCAGGACGCAGCCAAAACGCCGTCAGCGCAAACATAGGTTAGTCTGAGGTGACCGACCATTCGCGTTTCTCGCCAGTCGCTGCATATTCATCCGACGGTCTCGCTCCCCACTGCATGAGCGCACTAAGCATCCTTCAAGTGGCCGGTGCGCCGCTCGACCATCCAAAGCACCCGGCTGGTGTTGCGGCCCCCGCCACCAGCAAAGCGCCTCTTGCGTAGAGTTCGAGAGCCTCAGCGTCCGACACGCCACTGACCACATAGACGCCGTTGCCATCGAACCACGCCAGCGTCTCGCTTCTTGCGAGGACGTGGCCCAACGCATCACCAGGGCGAACACTCTGAGAAAACACGATAGTCGTGTAGGGCTGGCCGGACGGCGGGCGGCTCGCCCAGTAGCCTGCGCTGAGCATTGTCAGCGCAATAAGAGTCACGATCGCTTCGGGTTTGTTGCGATTTGTCGATCCCCCTTTCCGGAGCAGCCAGCCGATGACGAGGGGCGCTGCGCCAAAGGCGATTAGCCAGCCCATATCCCAAATGAGCGGATTGGCCGCGTCCTGCTTAATCCGGTGAATGCCCAAGACCCAGTGCGAAGCAATTGCGTCCAAGACATGCCACACACCAAAACCAATGAGGAAATGGGCAAGAAAGCGCCGGGATGCGCCGGGCGCCTCAAACGAACGCCGCACGCTCCACAAGGACCAAAGACCCAATAGAGCCACCAGGTACATGAGCAGGTGGAAGTAGCCGTCCATCAAGATCTGAAAGCGGAGATCATCGCCGCGAACGGCGCTCAGCAGGTGATGCCATTGCAGGATCTGATGAAGCAGGATGCCGTCGAAAAATCCGCTGAACGCAAAGCCCAACCAAATCGCCGGCCAAGTCAGGCGGCTCGTCGCGCTGTCCGTGTTTGGGTAAATCACGTCAGACCCTCCGACACTAAGTCTGCGAGGGTTCTGAAGTTCCTCGAAAAAGGCGATCGCCCGCCGCTGCCTCGCGAGCAGGCGCCAATCTGAGCAAAGCGAAAGCGGCCCAGGTCGGTGGGCCGCTTTCTTTGGAGAACGTCTGGGCGAGGGAATTTAATCGACGTTCGGCGATCAATCACGGCTGCGCCGTCGCGTTCCGGCGGCAAGCAGACTTTCTCGCACGCATCGTGCGGAACCGCGTGCGCGCGAATGCCTTTCCTTTGAAACGAGCCGTTGAGGCTCGCAAAGGATAGAGCCATGGGTATCTTCAGCACGATTTGGGATCGGATCACCGTCGATGACGCCGAGCGTCGCGAGCATCGTGAACGGCGCGAGCGCCCCAACGGGCCCGCTCAACCGCAAGCCACGCCGCGGCCAACGACGGCGGCGCCCGTCGATGTGGAAGCGGTGCTGGAGCAGAAGGCGAGCGCTGCGGGCGGCGGCGGCAATTGGCGAACGTCGATCGTCGATCTGCTGAAGCTCTTGGATATCGATTCTGGCCTCGACGCCCGCAAAGAGCTGGCGAGCGAACTTAACGTGCACGCCGGCGCGCATGGCAGTGCGGAGCAGAATATCGCGCTATCCAAAGCCGTCTGGAAGAAGCTCGCTGACAATGGCGGCCGCGTGCCGGCGTCCTTGAAGGACTGACGCGGTCAGCGAGGGGGACGCGCCAGAGTTCTGCGGTGGTGCGAATGGCGCACTTGCTTGGAGGCGTGTCGGCGCCGCAGCGCGTGAACCCGCCACCGCAACGGCGTGTGGCTGCGCATCGGTCTGCGCGAGCCGCGATTTCGCAGCCGAGACGTCGTGCGCGCGCGCCGGTTCGCGACCCATTGGCGCGCGCCGCCCCGCCGGCCCGCGACAGCGAACCTGACGAGAGCCTAGCTGCTACGCTCGCGCGGCGGGGCGCCGACGCGGCGATCGATGATGGCGCCGATCGGCAAGACTTCGCCAACCTCGAAGAAGAACAACGTTATCAGGAACGTCGCGAACGCCGACGCGAACGCCGACGTGAGCGCCGCCGTCACTATGACGAGCGCCGCTATGAAGCGTCACCTGACGATCATGCCGATGACTGGACGGCGCCTTTGGCTGCCCAGGACAAGCCGGTTGATGAAGAGGCGTGGCCGTCGCAACGGTTTCGCTAGCCTCGGCGCGTGTCAGACGGCCGCCGCGCCGGCGCCGCATCGCCTTGCGCGCCAATTCCGCCAAGACGGGGGCCGCAGCCGCTGGTTTGAGCGCGAGCGCGGAAACGCGCAAGGCGCTGATGACGGACAGATCGTGCTAGGTTCATTGCATGTCCGCCGCCATACTTGGCCGGAGGGAGGCGGTCGTTGAACACAAGCACACAAACGAGCAGCGTAAGCTTTGTCAGCGACGCCCAAAGGTTGATGCGCTCAATCGCATTCGACGACGCGGTTGTGAGGTTTGCCGCCGACATGAGGGCGTTTTACGGGCGCCATGAGAGTGCGAGTGAGATTTTCGCCGACGTCGGTCAGTTCGCCATTGTGGCGTCCATCGCGACTTTCCCCGACCGCCTGACTGAAGCGCAATTGTGTAAAGTCTTGAGCGCCGGATCCCTCGCCAGCAGGCGTCGTGTGCGGGCGCATCTTGCGCGCCTTCAAGGCGCGGGACTGGTGCAAATTCTCCGCGATCCGAGCGATCTTCGGGCCCGCCTGATCGCCCCCTGCGCACGCTTGGAAGATTTGCTCGATCAGTGGGTGCGCGCTCTCGCTGGCGCTGGCCTTCAAGTGCTGGGGCTTGATGCTGCGCTGTTGCAACGTCAGCATTTGGCGCGTTTCTACCTTGCGCAAGTGATGGCCGCGCACCGCGCCGGGTATAGCGCCTTCACCGCCACGCCGAACATTACGCGCCTTACCAACTTGTCGCGGGGGCATGCGTTGGTGCTTGAATTGTTGTCTGCGGCGTCGGTCACGGGGGACTTGGAGTTCGAGTTTTCGCGCCGCGGTTTCGCCCAGCATTATGGGGTGTCTCGCACGCACGTGATTGATCTGCTGGGCGAGTGTGAAAATCTTGGTCTCGTCGCCGTGCGCGGTCGGCGGGTTGCGCTCAGCGATGGTTTCCGGGCCGAAGCGCGGCTTTGGGTTGGCGTAAACTTTGTCCTGGCGGCGGCGGCGCTGGAAGGGCGGCTCCTGCTCGCCATGGAGCGCTAGGCGCTTTGCTCGGCTTGGCCCGCGTTCGACTCGGTAGCTTTTTCGACAGTGTAAGACACGCGCTCGATTGCTTAGGCTTCACCGGCTTATGCAGGGGATTACATGAAGCACTTCATACTTGCAGCCGCTCTGGTGCTGGGGCTCACAGGCGCCGCCGCAGCGCAGTCGGCGGACGGAGAAGCTGCTCCCTGCGTCATCACCACAACCACCTCCATTGGTCCCAATGGTGAGACCATCACCGAGCGCGAGGGGTGCGGGGCGGTCGAGATGAGGATAACTGGCGGCACGCCGGCGCCTGTCCCACCCACGACCAGCTCCAATGTCACGCGTGAGGCGCGCACTTCAACCGTCACGGACGGCCAAGCAAATACGCGCACCAGGACCGATACGCGCACGCAAACGACAGTACAGACCGATCCCAATTCCAGCCAAACCGAGATCCGCACGCGCAGCACCAGCACATCGGTGACGACACCGGATATGGGCGATATCGGTTCAATGCTGCCCCCGGTGCGGGCCTCCGGCGCAGGCTGGAATGTGGCGATCGGCGGTGCGGCTGACGGTGACGATGATTTCGATGCGCTTGCGCCGCCGCCGGATTTCGCCCGGATTGTTCTCTATGATCGCGCCGATTTTCGCGGCCGCACAATTGGCGTCACGCGAGACACGCCCAACCTGGCGCAAAGACGGTTTTCTGGCCTGGCCTCTGCTGTGCGTGTTCAGGCGGGTGTCTGGGAAATCTGCACGGCGGCGAATTATGCTGGCAGCTGCGCGGTCGTGGACGCAGATATTGATCTGGAGGCTGCAGGTCTTGGTGATGCGATTGTCTCGCTGCGCCGCGTGCGCTGAACCGACGCGCGAATAAGCTTTGCTCGACGCGCGCCAAATGCTCGGCAGAGAAAGCTGCCGGCCGCGCATTCTTGCTGTGTTTCCTTGCATTCTGGCTTTGAGCAGGGCGAGGCGGCCGCGATGGTTTGGGGGAAAGTACGCCCCTCCCACTAACGCACTACCCACCAAGCAAACCTTTCTTGGCAGGTTAGCGCGAGCTCGCATCCGACAGAGCCGAGCTTACACGCTCTGGATGTGTGAGATGAAGAAAGCGGCCGCCGCCTTCAATGATCTCAAAGTGTGCGCCCGGCAGACGCGCGCGCCAGTAGGCTTCCATGTCCTGTGCATCGTGCATCGGATCTTCTGCGCCCATCAAAACCCGCCAGTGTGAGCCGTCATCAAGCGGGGCGCAGATGGCGCCCCGGCTATGTTCATAATGTTCGCGGATCGCGCCTTCGAGGCGTCCCGCCGCGAAATGGCCGACGCTGCGGCGCAAGTCCTCTTGCTCGCTGGGGTCTTGCAAGGCGGCAAGGTCAATCGGCGAACGACGCAACAACACCTTCTGCAGCGACACCAGCCGGCGCGGCGTCGTCCGTGTCGCCAACCACCGCACGATGGCGTCATAGCCGCCCGGATTGTTTTCTCCCGCGCGCCAGAGAAGACCAATTGCGCCGGCGCGCTTTTGACTTTCGCTTGAACTGACATCCGGGTTCATCGCGACGATGCAGCCGACGCGCGCTGGCTCTGCCCGCGCCAATGCCGCGACCGCGTAAACGCCGCCGCGCACTAAGATATCGATGCGAGCAATACCAAGAGCATCGAGCGCATCGTTCATGTCGGCGGCCGCCGCGTGCCATGGATTGTCGGTGTCTGCGCGCAGGCTGGTCAGACCAAAACCGGGGCGGTCGATCGCAATCGGTCGCCAGCCCTCTGCCTGCAAGCGCTTCACCAAAGAGCGCGGCACAAGCCTGGTCGCTGATCCTGAGTGAGTCACAAGCAGCGGCCGCCCCGCGGGCGGGCCATAATCGGAAATCGCGATCATGCCGCCATCGCCGCGTGGAATGAGCCGCAATGGCTCGCGCGGATGCAGAGCAGGGGGAAGCTCAAGATTGGCCGCGCCCGCCAACAGCGCCGCGGCGATCGCTTCCAAAACGGTGGAGCTGACGTCGGAGGCGCTCTTGGCGCCGAGCGCTTCGAAAATCCGGGTGAAGGTTTTCTTGGCGACGGCGGCGCTGACGTTGGCGGCGCGCGCGGCGTCCTGGCGAGAGCCTGTGCGCATCAGATAGACGGCAAGCTTGGCTTCGCGGGGGCTCAGAGCAAAGGTGTCGACAAGCACGCGCGTTGCTTCTGCGTCGTCATCGCCGACCTGAGCGGCGATGCTCGTCAGGCGCGCCACCAGAGCAGCTTGGCGCGCAACGCCGGCTTTGCGGCGTGCGCTTTCGATGGCTTCGCGCGCGGTCTCATAAGCGATGTCGCAGCGTCGCGCGGCGTCCGGAAGCGTCCCGCATTGGACCAGAGCGACACAAATGCGGCTCTCCAAAGGTGTAAAGCCGAAGGCGCGGGTGGCGTTATTGAGGGCCTCGGTCTGATCGGCGAGGGCGACTATGACGGCCACGCGCGCGCCCGCGGCGCGTTTTAAGTCTTGGCCGGGCGCGACGAGCGGCCACCGCGCCGCGGCTTCAGGGGTGGCGAGCACCAGGCAAATGGCGCGCCCGTCTTTGGCGCGTGCGTGGGAGAGCGCCACGTCGCGTTTGCCCGCGGCTTGCATGGCGGCGTTCAAATCGTTGGCGTCTGCATCCAGCAATAATGCGAAGCGCTCTTGGGCCCAGACGATGAGGCCATCGCCATCGACGAGCGCCGTCGTCAATGCGGATGCAGGCAGCAATGGCAAGATCGCACTGGGCTGACGCCCGGCGATGACGGCGCCGAGTTCATCGGCGAAGGCGTCCTCGGCGGCGTCGCCGATCAAAGGCGCAGGCGTTGTGTTCCCATCCTTGCTCACAACGCCATTGTCAGCATCGCCGCCCATCCTTGCTACCCCCCAAAAGGGGATCGCCGGTTCTAGGCCACAGCGTTAGCCATCTCTGAGCAGCACTTGGAATCGGCAAGGCAACGGGAACAGCGCGCGCGCCTAGCGCGTGTGCAGGGCGGGTTCGCTAAAATGATCGAGCCGCAAAGCTAGGGGATAGCGATGATGAAATTCGCACGCGCGGCGCTGGTCGCTGGCGCTTTATTGATGACGGCGTCCTGCGCCAGTGACCTTGTCACCGGAGGGCCGCTTATTCGCGACGGTGCGCCCATTGGCGCCATCGATATTGGCAATGCCAGCGGCGGTCAGATCAATGTGGTGTTGATCTCGGCGTGTAGCGCCAGCACTTATGGCCTCAATCGCTTGCCGAGCGGCATGGCCATCCCTGCTGGCGGCAGCTACCGCTTCCAAGTATCGGCTGGTTGCTGGGATGTCGCCGCTGGCAGCACCGCAGCGATGGTGGAGGGTCGCCAACGTCTGAATGTTGCGCCGGGCCAGGCAACGCGCGTTAATTTCCACTAGGCGCTCGGCGCACGCGGCCTCGCGCGTTGCGATCGACGATAAGTCGGCCGTGGGCGCGACACGAGCTGTCGTGGAGAAACGCCGTGTCACAGCTCAGGTGTAGATCCATCATCGGCGATGGGCGCCGGAAGCAGTTAGGCGCCCACTACTGTTGCGACGAGCGGCGCAAAAAAATGCGGCCTTGCATCGGGGTCAGGCAGCACGCGAAGGCTGGGCGTCAACGCGTGGCGCTCAAGATCATTTCAACGGTTTCAGCGGGCATATCCCATGCGGGAAAGTGACCGCTCTTCTTAAACCAGTGCAGCTGAGCAGAAGGAAACGCCGCTATGGCGCGCGTCGCCTGTCGTGGCAGACAGAGCCGATCCTTTCGGCCCCATCCGATGACGACGCGGCCGGTAGACGCGGCCGCCGGACCCAGCTGCTCTGGTCCAGTGGCGAGATCATCAACCAGTGCATCGAATGTTAGCGTCAGACTGAGGCCAGTAAGTTCAGTTGCGACAAGCTCGGGGGCGAGCGCCCACGGCCGCGCGGACAGCTGGGCCAAAAGCGCCGTGCGCGATGCAGCATTGCGACTGAGCAGGGGAAGAGCCGGACGGATCGCGCGCAGCAAACGTCCGGAAAGCCCGATCGTGGTTCTGAAAAAGCCGCGTTCCCAGCCACGCCAAAAGCCGCCGGGATCAAGCGCAACGACATTGCCAACGCCGCCGCGCCGCGCCAGCTCGAGCGCGATGCGTGCGCCCATAGAACTCCCGACGATATCGATCCCAGAGAGGTTATGTGCGGTGATGTGGTGCTCAACGCTGCGGACGAGGCCATTGAAGGCGCCGCTGTCGGCTTCTGTCGGTGAAGCGCCGTGACCCGGCAAATCGATTGCGATCACGGTTCGCTGGGCGCCAAGCGTATCAAGTATTGGCGTCCACGATCGCCAGCTCCCGCCCAGGCCGTGGACCAGCAAAAGCTTGCGGCCCGCGCCGCGCTCAATGTGATGCATCCGACGCCTTGTCGTTTCCAATATGGCACAACGCCCGAGACTGGCTTTTGGCCCCGAGGGCCGACCCACGCTATTGGACGACCCGGCCGTGCGACCGACATCCGCTACCAGCTCGAGCCCCAATCTCTGTTAAACGGCGCCCACCTTTCATTGCCGCTGCTGCAAGGCGCGCGACAAAAACCTGGAGCCGGGAAGCCGTGCCTATGACGGCTCGGCCTCCGATGCTTTGCCGCGTCAGCGAAACCCGAAGCGATGAGACGCGCGCCGCGCGCGGGCTTTATGTGCAGCACAAGAGCGCCGCGGCCTTTAGGCGGCGACGCGCGCATCACGCCTTAGCCATAGGCCCAAACCCAGTCCAGCAATGTCAATATACACGCCGCGCCTAAGCCAAGCGCCAGCAGCCCCTTAAGGGTGCTGTGTTTCTCTCTTCTGCTATCCGGCATTGAATGTGCTCATGTACGCTCGCCCAGGCGCACCATGCCTGCAACGCGTCGTCGGTTCGGTGCGTCATCGCACAGCGCCAGCACAATCTTATGCGCTTCGCCGGAACTGTTTTCGCTACGGTCAGTTGATTGAACGAGCGCCTTTATAGCCCCCAACCCTAAAGCGCTTACCGACAATGGAAGCGGCCTCCCCCGGGGCCGCTTTTTGGTTTTCGCCCATAGCCGCGGGCCTGGAGAGCCGGACTCTTCGCCTTCTTTAGTTCTTGCTGTGAAAACTCTGCCCGAGCTGCCGCTGACCTACGCCGCTGGCGCACCCAACGAAGCAAGCGCACAGCCCGGCGCGCTTGCTCCAGGGACGCTGCCGCAGGGCTGGCTCACCTCGACAACGTTGACGCGGACGGTTCGGCGCTGGTTACGCCGGCCGAGATACGCCTGTGTTCGTAGTGGTCGAATAGCTGGTCATTGCTGTCCTGGATTTCCCCGTCCTGACGAGGTCGATGATCGCCAAAAGCAGCGGCGTAACAATAAGAAAAGCGGGGAGCAGCGCGGTTGCAGTTTGAGTGTCCATCGTATCCTAACCTCCGTTTTTGGCTTTGGAGAAAACGTGGACGGATGAGGTGAGTTCCTCCGATCACGGCGTCGCGGCAATCCTCTTCTGCTGCGCAGGATGCGTCATGCGCGGAAGCATACGTCGCAGATGTATCGACCAAGTGGGTCAAGCGGTCATGCAACGGCGGACGAGAGCCTCGACCTTGCAATGGCGATTGGAACGTCGCCAGCGAGCGGGCGTTGCGGCAGTATGCACTGCGCACCCGAGCGGCGCTCGCCTTCGAAAGAGGTATTGGCGGAAATCGCGGAGCACGCCGTGGCGGGCCTCGCGACACTGATGCTGCTCATCGGCATCACGCTGATCCGCGAACCACACGTGCGGGCGCTGTGTTTCCAGCAGCCGGCGATCGCCGCCGCGCTCGGCTTCGGCGCGCTCACCGCTTTCATGCCGATCATTATTTGTGTGGCGGTCGGCAGCCTAAAGCGCGGCGCACAAGCTATGCCCACATTCATAGATAGCGACCCAGCGCCGCGTTGAACTGGATCACGATCAATGCGGTTGCGCTAGATCAGCCTGGCGTGCCGTAAACATCGGCGCGAAGCGGCGCATGGCGGTGCGGGTTTTGCAGCGCGTCAACGCACCTGCCGGACTTTAGCGGCTGCCACAGCGGCAGCGGCGTTACGGTGAGCTGAGCATCAATCGCTCTAGCGTTTCTCACTCGGGGGCGGCAGCGGCGCGCCTTGGGTTCAATCCGCTCGCGTTCGTCGGCGCTAGACTTGCCGCGCGTCGATCGCGAAGCGTTGGCGATCACTTCTTCGATTGGCTTTAGCTTTTGCGGCATGACCAACGCCTTGCATTCTGCTCCCGAGACAATGGTAGCGCGCCTAGTGACGGATTCAACAGTCCGCCCTGTGGTCGGTACTGATCTCGCAAGAGTATGAGCGAGCCTGACGCGAGCGTCACCGTTCTGCGGATCGGGCTGTCGCCGCAAGCTCTACAAAAAAGGCTAACCGATGGATCGCGAGTTCAGGCCTGTCTGGCCCGTGTCGCTCTCACCGGTCGGGCCTTGGCGCTGCCGACATCCAGCTTGCGAGGCCGATTGCAGCTCCGATCAACAGCGCCAGCAATGGATTGAAGAAGAACGCCAGCAGTCCAATGCCCGCTAACACCATGCTCGCAGTGTAGATTATCCACTCAAACCAGCCGTTCATCTGGTCCTCTTCCGAATGTGGCGATATCCGCAAGAACGGACGCACAAAAATAATGTTCCAATGGGCCGGACGGGCGCGCACAGACGCGCAATTGTCTCGGATGATCAAAGGCCGGGCTCGCGCCGAATGCGGTCCAACGGGGGCAGGCGGGACCCGCTCGCGCAAACCTGCGGCGCGCACAAGGATCGGGTCAGTGGCGAGCTGAAGCGGCCGCAAGCTGACAAGCTTTTTCACAGCAACGGCATGCTTGTGCGCAAATGCGGCAATGCTCCATCATCGCCGCATGCCGCTCACATTCCGCCGCGCAGAGGGCGCACGCGACTTCGCAGGCAGCCAAGCCGGCGATCAATGTCGCTGCGTTGTCGCCGGTGCGGCGGACCGCAATGTGTCCAGCCGCACTGCAGATGTCGGCGCAGTCGAGATTGAGGCGGATGCATTCTCGTAAATGCGCCACCTCAGCCTCCGCCAAACAAGCGTCAGCGCAGGATGTGCACATCAGCGCGCAATCGAAGCACGCCGCGATGCAGTCAACGAGAGGATCGTTGATGCTTGCGCCAGCCGTCGGATGGGCGCGCATCATTTGCTCAGGGTGCATGAGGTTTCCCTCGATACCGAGTTACCGGACGGTGGTGTGTTGCTCAAACCCAACAGCTTGAGCGCCGCCATGTTCCGATTTGGACACTTCGTACCGCACCTCTGGCGAACAACTCCGTTGGGCGCGCCGGCCGGGGCTGCTTGGCTTCCTGCGTCAGCGATCGAAGCCCGTAGGAGCGGGGCGCGCGCGACATGCGCGCGGTTCGATGCGCAATCACATGAGTGCGGCCGCTAAAGCCTGGGATCCCCAAGCCGGCTGCTGTCGTCGACGCAGACGCGGCCCGCGCGGCTTCAGTGCTGCCGCGGCGCCCAGTCGCTTGGCTCACTGACAATCCAATACGCCACCGGCCGTCCGAAATGACCCTCGAGAGCCGAAGCCAAACTCGCTTTGACGCCTTCCAACGTCGGGCAAAAGAGGAGGAAATCCAGATCTTCCAGGCAGGCGGCCGCGAAGCCGGTCCCTTCTTGCAGGATAATGATCCGAAATGGCTCGGACACGGGTTCCACCCCTGGAACTAACGGGCTGGTGATATATGGTAATGGAATATTCCGCGCTACTGGGCGTTAGCGTATTGATGCCGCGCAAATCAAACCCAAACGGCCTTGGTCCGATATTGGCGATCATTGGAATCGCTTGGATGATTGGCGCTCTGTCGTTGCTGGTGGATTGCTCGACTTAATTTGGAATTCTTGGAACGCGGCGCGCTCTTCTGCGTTTGCCGCGCGAACGTCCATGTATTCTCTACCTAGGCGTTCACCTCAGAAAGCGGCCCAATCCCAGGGGCCGCTTTCTTTTCGCTGTCGTGCAAGCGCTCGACACTCGGCGCAAACCGATAAAGCCGAAGGGCGCGAAAGCGGCCAGCTGATGGAACCCTTGAGCCGCCACGGCGTTACGTACGGTTCTGCGGGGGTCCGATATGAAGCGCGCGCGAACTCGCCTGCTCACCGAGGTTTGCTTGGCCGCAGGCCTTGCGCTGATGCCCGCGTCGGCGTTCGCTGAGGAGTCGGTGCTCACCGCGCCGGGACGGTCGAGCGACTCTGAGCTTGAAGATCTTTCGCTTGAGCAACTCGGCGACGTGCAGGTCACCTCGGTTTCTGGCAGCGCTCAGTCTGTGGGCGAGGCCCCGGCCGCAATCTTTGTCATCACCGCCGACGACATCGAGCGAGCCGGCAACCGCAGTATCCCGGCAGCGTTGCGCCAAGCGCCCAATCTGCAAGTCGCGCGCCTCGACAGCGCCAATTACGCCATAACGGCGCGCGGCTTCAATCATTCCAGCGGCACCGCCAACAAATTGCTGGTCATGGTCGACGGGCGCATCGTCTACACGCCGCTTTATTCAGGCGTGTTCTGGGACGAGCAGAACGCCATCATGGAAGATCTTGATCGGATCGAAGTGGTGAGCGGTCCAGGCGGGGTGCTCTGGGGCTCGAACGCCGTCAACGGCGTTATCAATATCGTCTCGCGCGAGGCGCACGAAACCCAAGGCCTGTTGGTGAGCGGTGGGGCGAGCGAGACCTCACGCGCGCTCGGCGCGCGCTATGGCGGCCGCTTTGGCGACAATGGCGCCTATCGCGTCTACGGATTGGGGTTGCGGCGCAGTGTCGACGAGCCGACCGAGTGGCGCAATTATCAATTGGGATTTCGCAGCGACTGGGGCGGGGCCCGCGACGCCTTCACCCTGCAAGGCGATCTCTACCACGGCGATCAAGATCAGCTCGTTGGTGCGTTGCGCAACACCGAGATCAGCGGCGGCAACATTTTGGGCCGCTGGACGCGGCGATTTTCCAGCGGCGCCGAATTGTCCGTGCAAGCCTACGCCGATCGCTCAGAACGGCGCGTATCGAGCGGCATTAGCGCCGAGGTCGACGCCGCCGCTGTCGACACGCAATACCAATTTTCTCTGGGCGAGCGGCACAATTTGATCATTGGCGCGGGCGCGCGCACGACCGAAGATGCGTTCACGCCGGGGCCGGGCACGGTCTTTCTCAATCCTGCTGCGCGTCGGCTTGATACGTTGAGCGCCTATATCCAAGACACGGTCGCAATCACCGATGATGTCGATCTCATCGCTGGCGTAAAGCTTGAAGAGAACGATTATACTGGGCTTGAGTACATGCCGAGCCTTCGCCTCGCTTGGCGGCCCGATGCAGGTTCGCTAGTGTGGGCGGCGGTCTCGCGCGCGGTGCGCACGCCGTCGCGTTTCGATACCGAACTGCAAAATACCGGCGTGTTAAACGGCGGCCCGACGTTCGGATCGGAAGACCTTCTGGCCTACGAATTGGGCTATAGGGCGCAAGCCAATGAGCGGCTGTGGTTTTCGCTCTCCACTTATTTCAATGTCTATGATGACCTTCGCACCCTCGAAGCGACGTCGCTTGGCGTGTTTCCGCTTGAAGTCAGAAACGGCATGAGCGGCGAGACTTATGGCGTCGAAGCCTGGGGCTCTTACGCCATCGCCGATTGGTGGCGGCTCAATGCGGGCCTCAATTGGCAGGACAAGGACCTACAGATCGATCCCGGCAGCGCCGACGTGTTCGGCGTCGACTTCGCGGGCAATGATCCAAATCTTCAGCTCAGCTTGCGTTCGCTCATGGATATCGGCGATCGCATCCAACTCGACCTCTCCGGCCGTTACGTGTCTGAACTCCCCAGTCCGCAGGTGGACGCCTACGTTGCCGTCGACGCGCGGATTGGTCTGCGCATAACGGACCATTTCGAACTCTCGATCGCCGGCTACAATTTGCTCGATGGAGATGGGCGCAGCGAGTTCATCAATCCGTCTTTGCCGCCGATCGAAATAGAGAGAAGCCTCTTTATCAGCGCCCGCTGGAGATCATGATCGATGCGTCTCGCTTCGATCTTGCTGGCGATGAGCGCGATCGTCGCATTGGGCTCGCCCGCGTCGGCGCAAACCGCGCAAGAGGAAGTCAAAGCGACATTCATCTATAGGTTCGTTTCCTACATAGGCTGGCCCCCGGCATCGTTTCCGGACGCGGGCCTACCGGTTCAACTATGTGTTATCGGGGCCGATCCGCTAGCGCGGACCTTAGAGCGCGCGACCATGGCACAGCGCGTCGGCGCGCGGCATTTTGAAGTGCGCCGTATTGGCGATGCCGATGATATTGACGCGTGCCACGTGCTCTACGTGGTTGGAGATCGCACAGCGGCGGCGTTACGAGCAGCGCGCCGCCGCGCGATCTTGTCGATAACCAGCGGCGGGTCCGAGCGCGGCGTCATCCATTTTACAATCGTCGATGCGCGCGTGCGCTTTTATATCGACGACGCGTTGGCGGAAGAGGGCGGCCTCACTATTGATCCCAGACTTTTAAACCTTGCTTTGTCCGTGCGCAGGCGCTCCGCCTCATGAATTGGCGCAAGCTCCTTCGCCGCGGCTTCGGCGGATTCGCCGCTGTGATAGCCACCGTGTTATTGCTGCTGCTGGGCCTTGTCATCGTACTGTTTAGCGAAGCGGCTTATGATCAACAGCAAGAGCGCGAAGCCGGCGTGCAAGCGCAGATCGTCTCGGCGAGCGTGGCGCCTGCACTCGCTTTTTTGGATGATGAGAGCGCCCAGCGTTACCTTGAAGCTTTAAGCGCCAACCCTGCTGTCGCCGCCGCCGCGGTGTATGATGTCGGCGGGGGCCGCATTGCGCACTATAGTCGCGCTGGCGCGGAGCCTGCGCCGATACAGGCGCCGGCCGCGAACTCAGCTGCAAGTGGGGCAAAAATTTCGGTCATGCCGGTTGTGGCGAACGGAGAGCGCCTCGGCCAGGTCTATTTGCGCATCGATGCGCTGACTGCGGTGCAGCGCTTTGCCCGCTATGCGGGCTTTGCAGTGCTGCTGGTCCTGGCCTCGCTCGTGTTCATCGTCTTCGGCATTGCACAGGCCGCTTTGAAGCAGGCGAACGAAGAACTCGAAGAGCGCGCCGCGCAATTGCAGCAGGAAATTCATCAGCGCGAACGGGCCGAAGAAGAATTGCTCCAAAGCCGGAAGATGGAGGCGATAGGCCAATTGGTCGGCGGGGTCGCGCATGATTTTAACAATCTGCTCACCGTTGTGCTGAGCGGCCTGCGGCTGATGGAGCGCAATCCGGATCCGGCGCGGCAGGCCATTACAACTGAAGCCATGCGTCAGGCGGTGGAGCGCGGCGCCGGCCTCACCCGTCAATTGCTGGCCTTCGCCCGGCGCCAAGCGTTGAAGCCCGAAGTGGTGGATATCGGCGCCCGGCTTGCAGGCATGCGCGAATTACTGGAGCGCTCGCTGCGGGCGGACATTCTGGTCGATATCCAGGCGCCGAGCGATCTTTGGCCGGTGAAGAGCGATCCAACCCAGCTTGAACTGGCGATCATCAATCTGGCGGTCAATGCGCGCGACGCCATGCCCAAAGGCGGCGTGCTCACCATCAGCGCCGAGAATATGACCGGCGAAAGCGGCGAGCACGTCGCCATTCGCATCCGCGACACCGGTCACGGCATGAGCGAAGAGACGCGCAAACGTGTGTTTGAACCCTATTTTACGACGAAGGCTGCAGGTCAGGGGACCGGCTTAGGTTTGGCCCAGGTCTACGGCATCGTCACCCAATCGGGCGGCACGGTCAGTATCGAAAGCACAATCGACGTCGGCACCACGATCCTGCTTTGCTTGCCGCGCTCGCTGGAATTGCCCGAGGCGCCTACCGCCGCGCCCGCAGAAAGCGCGCAATTGGCGCTCGGCGGCGCAAAGCTCTTGGTGGTCGAAGACGACGATAGCGTAGCTCAGGTCGTGATGGCGATGGCGGCCGACCTAGGCTGCGCGCCCTTGCGCGTGGCGAGCGCCGCGGCCGCGCTCAGCGTGCTCAGCGAGGGCCGCCAGTTCGATCTCGTATTTTCCGACATCATCATGCCAGGTGACATGAATGGGCTTGAACTGGCGCAAGTCATCGCGCGGCGCTATCCCGATTTGCCTATCGTGCTGACAACGGGATTTAGCGGCGCTGCCGATATCGGCAATCAGTTTCCGGTGCTGCGCAAGCCCTATGAGCCTGAGGAATTTCAGCGCCTGATCGCCACCGTGCTGGCGACGCCTGCGGCCAAGAGCGCTTAGACGCAAGGCCGGCGCCGGTTGCCGCTCGCGCAAGCAGCCTTGCGGCCGCAAGGCGTGCGACGCACAACGCGCCGGACCCCAGTATCACTCATCGCTAGCGCCAGTTTGAGCGGAGCTGCGTCCGCCCTCGGCGCCGGTCGAGCGGGGGCTGTCGCCCATCTGACTAGGATAGGTGTTTTCCGCCGGGCTCGCCGGATCAGCTGGGCCGGTCGAACCGCCCTCCGGCCCATCGGTTTGCAGGTCCGATAGGTTGGGGTTGGGCCCACTCGAGGATCCGTACTGCCCGTCTTCTGTGTCGACGATAGTATCGCTGGGCCCGCACGCTGAAACGCCAGCGAGCGCGAGTGCGCAAACCAATGACAGATAAGTTTTCATGGATGTATCCTCCTTGCGAGGAAAGACGCGGGCGCAACCTCTCCAGTTCCGACCGCGCTACGTCTCAAGACATGCGCCACCGGGCGCGTTAAGTCGCGAGCCGCCTTTCGATCCACTGCGCCGCGTCCACTAGGTCCGCGAAGTCGGCTTCCTGAAATGCAAGTGGACCCAGTCCAAATTCGAGGAACCACCGCCCCGCGAACTCGGCATATTGATCTGACAGCTGAGATAGTACGCCCGCGAACTGGCCATCGCAAAAGACCAAGCGGCCATCAGCATCGCTGTTGCAAACGAGTTGAACCGGCTGGAATTCGACGTGCATCGCGTGGCGCCTTTGCTCCACGACAAACCCACCCCGTCCAATCTGTTCCGCACCTTAGAGCGCGCAGCAACACAAGGCGCGGCGACCTGACAATAGGCGCAACGGGAACAGCTCAGTCTAACGTATGTTATTCCTGCGAGGACCCTACGTGGATAGTGATGCTCGCCATGACCTTATGCAACACGTGGAAAGGTGACGTTGAAAGCCTGGTGCGTGCGCTCAGTCTTATCGACGATCTTGGGCCTGATGAACGCCTTGGCCTGCGGGGTTTGCCGCTCCGGCTCGCACACATAGAGGCGGGCCAAGATATCGTGCGTCAGGGCGAGGACCCGGTTGAGAGTTGTCTGCTTATTGATGGTTTCGTTTGCCGCTACAAAACGTTGTCGCGCGGACAGCGTCAGATTCTATCCTTCCATTTCCCGGGTGAGATTCCCGATCTCCAGAGCCTTCGCCTCAAGCTCATGGATCATTCGCTTGGCGCTCTTGTCGCCAGCCGGGTCGCCTTCATCGCTCACGAGGCTATCGATGCGCTGGTCCGCCAATCCCCTGGCGTGCAGCGCGCGTTGTGGAAGGCGACCTTGGTGGACGCCTCAATTTTCCGCGAATGGTTGGCGGGGGTTGGGCGTCGCTCTGCGTACGAGCGCACCGCACACTTGTTTTGCGAAATGTTCGTGCGCATGAAGCTGCTCGGCCTCGCGCCTGCGAAGAGCTTTCATTTGCCGATCACCCAGCACGACATCGCCGATGCGCTCGGCCTGTCTGCGGTTCATGTGAATCGCACTTTGCAAGACCTAAGACGAGACGGGCTCATAGCTACGCGCGGGCGTTATTTCTCAGTCGAAGACTGGACGCGCTTGCGCGCAGTCGCCGATTTTGACCCGCTTTATCTGCATCTACGCACGCCGTTTTGCCCTGACCTCGCTTAGGGTCGGCCAACGTCGCTAGACACTGGTCATCCAGCCAGATCTCAAAGCGTGCGCAATCGAGCTGCTGTACGAGTTCCTGCAAGGCCAAGCGCTGAGCGGCTCCACGCACGGGCGACCCAAGCAGAGATTTGCTCGTGCCTGCTTGTACGCCAGTGGTCGCGGCCTCAAACGTTCCGCTGCAGCGCCGACACCGGCAAGCTCCGCTCCAGCCAGGCTGTGATGCCTTCGGCCACCACTGCAACGCCTTTCGCGTTGGGGTGCACCCGGTCGATGAAGACATCCTGGCGCATGGCGCCGGTGCGGGCATCGATGAGGCCGTCAAAATAGAAGGGATAGAGCGGCGCTGCGTGTGTTTCGGCCAAATCGTGGAAGATCCGATCGAAGGCGGCGCGATAAGCGGGGCCGGCTATGGGCGGCGCCTTCATCCCGACCAGACCAACCCAAAGTCGCCGTGCGCGCGCCTGCGCCACTAAGTCTTTGAGATTTGCCTCAATGGCGGCGGGACTGCGCCCCTGCATCATATCGTTGCCGCCAAATTGGATGACGACCCCATCTGCATTCTTGGTTGCGGTGTCAAAGCGGCGCACGCCCTGAGCCGCGGTCTCGCCGGAAACGCCGGCGTTGCGCACTTCTATGCTCATGCCACGCGCATCGAAGCGGCGCTGCACTTGCGCCGGCAACGCATCATCGCGCGCAAGCCCATAGCCCTCTGTGAGCGAGTCGCCTAGAAATACGAGAACGAAGCGCCCTGCCGGGCGCGTTTCGATTGGACGCAATGGCACTACATCACCCATCAGCCAAGAATGGTGATCGGCTGCGAATGTTCCAAGATCGCGAGAGGCAGGGGAACGTGGATGCCCCTCAGCGGCGGCGAAACTATCCTGCGTTAGTCTCGAGCGCGCGTTACGGAACGCGCCCCCTTAGCGCTCGTTGGAGACTATGCACCGCGCGCAGACTTCGCTGCATCGCCAGAGGGTAAGGCCTGCTTGTCCGCCCCAAGCGTTGGACGGCTTCGTCGCGAGTCTCACCGCCTATGTCAGCGACTCCGGCGAGAGGGCGCAGCTCAAATCGGCAGCGCTTGCGGTGTGGAATTGTGCTGATCCATTGCCAGCGACCTGCGGCGAGCTGGTGGTGGCGCTGACGGGCGACCGCGCCGCGCCGAAGCGCTTCTCGCAAGCAGCTCGGCGGATATTGAAAGCGCTTTGATCGTGACGAACACCGGAAAATGGCGTGACCTGGAGGAAATCTTTCAAGCGCTCGAGCGCTCGGCTTTTCGCCAGCGCTTCAAACTGACCACAAAAGAGCAGACCTACATCCAAGAGCGCGGCCTAGACGTCGTTTTAAGCCATGGCGCTGATTTCATCGCCCAGCGTTTGGCGCCCGCCAGGCCCAGCAATGATGGTAGGCAGACGCCGATGCGCGGCCACCCGGTCTTCATCGCCCAGCACGCCACTGCGACGTGCTGCCGTTCATGTTTGGCCAAATGGCACGGCATCGCCGCCGGCTCGCCGCTCAGTGCTTCTGAACAGGCGCATGTACTCAAAGCGATTGAACGCTGGCTCCTACACGCAGCGCCAATATGATAATGTGATGGCGCCGCGCCGTTGGCGGTTGGGCGATGCGACTGGCACAGTGTTGCATGTTGCGCGCGGCAGCACCCGCGTACCGGCGCGCTTGAAAAAACTATAGGCTCAGCGCCAGCACGTGGTGTTGAAGATCATTTAAGGCCTCAGGTATCGCATCGGCGATCTCCCGTGCAAGGAAGCCGGCTTCACCGATGCGCTCAGCGAGTATTCGGCCCGCGCGCGCGTGGACGCTCACGGCCCAAGACGCGGCAGTGAGGGGGTCTGCGCCGCGGGCCATGAAGCCACCGATAAGGCCGGCCAAAACATCTCCCGACCCAGACGTCCCAAGCCCAGCGCAAGCGTTCTGCAGGCGGAAAATTGGACCCTTGCAAGCTGCGATGTGCGTCACTGCGCCTTTCAGGATGACCACGGCGCCGAACGCTTGCGCAGCCTTCGCGGCATGCAGAGCTGGCGCTATTTTGATCGTTTGCGCATCCCATTCGGTGAGCTTGGCCAATTCACCTGCATGCGGGGTTATCACCACGTGCTCGCCGATTGCGAAGGCTGGTCGGTGCGCCCGCAGGCCCGTTAACGCGCCGGCATCAAGGACGACGGCGCGCGGTTTGGCGCCGAGCAAATCAAGCGCAAGAGCGCCGGCTTCCTCTTCGTCGATCATGCCAGGGCCCAACACGACAGCGTCGCTTGTCGTCGCCGCCTTTCGCACGTCCTCCGATACAGTGCGCGCCATCTCGCCAGCGCGCGTTGCAGGTACTGAATGAATCCGCGCCTCGGGCATAGCGAGCCCGAGTGGAATGGCCGTGTCGCTGGTGGCGCCGAGCTGCACCTTTCCGGCGCCAGCGCGAAGCGCAGCGCGCCCCACTAGGAGGGCAGCGCCAGGCACGGCGCGGCCGCCAGCTAGGGCGAGGACTTGGCCGCGTTCATTCTTGTCGCCATCTGCAGCAAGGGGAGGGAGCGGCGTTCGCGCCAACAGGGCGGTGTCTAAGGCGATGATCTTTCTCATCGCGGCGCCACGGGCGCATCGGGGGCGGTGGTGACCGGCGCGTCGATACGTTCAAGATGCGCAATGTCGTTAAAGCGCTCAAGGCGCAGTTTGCCCAGTCTTTCATCGAAGACGTAAGCGGTGACAGCGCAATTGGCGACATCGCCAGCCGCATCAATCGCCAAGAGCTCGGCCTCGCTCAGGTCTTCCAGCAAATAGCGCAAGCATAGCACGACGACTTCGTGCGCAACGATGAGTACGCGTTCGCCTGCGTGGTGGAGGCTGATTGTATCGAGGGCGCTGCGCAGCCTGAGGATCACATCGCACCAACTTTCGCCTCCTGGCGGGCGATGATAGAATTTTCCCAGCGCGGCTCGAAACGCAGCCTGCTCGGGGTGTAGATTGCGAATACCTTGGCCGGTCAGGCGATCTAGAATGCCAAATTCGCGCTCGCGCAAGCGCTCGTCGGTGCGGTTACAAATCTCGCCCGGAGTGACGCCGCCCGCCTGGACAATGGCGTCCGCGGTGACGCGCGCGCGGAGATAAGGTGACGTCAACACGACATTGGGTCGCTCGGCGATGTCGAGCGCCGAAAAGTAGGCGCCCGCAGCCCGTGCTTGTTCCCACCCGCGATCGCTGAGCGGCACGTCAACATCGCGTTCCGCTTCGATGAAGATGCGGTCGGCTGCAGCTTCATACGCCCGCTCATGGGCGACATTGCCCGCGCTCTGACCGTGTCGCACCAGCCAGAGCCACAGCGGCCAACGGCGGGCGGGGCTGACAGAAACATCGGAGGCAGAATCGGACCGCACGTCTTTCATAAGGTGAAAACGCCAAGGCGCCCGATTGGGTTCAGGCAGCCCCCTTAAGTGGGCGCCGACCAATGGGCGTCCGCGCTCCAAGATCGAAACCATCGCCTGCGCTCAAGACATGAAGGCGTACATCGAAGATGGAGAGTGCGCTCTCGGGTTGCGCTTCAGCGATGTTGGAATGGGTGGCGTCAGTCGCTTCCAGCACGTAGACGGCGCCCGCCCCGATCACATCAAAGCTCCGGCCTTTCACGACAATCGCAGTGTCTTCGTCGATACCGATCCCCAAGATGCGGGGATTGAGCGCCACTGCACCGAGTAAGCGACCGATGCGGCCGCGTTCGGCAAAGTGCTGATCGATGATGACGTCGGGGATGAGTCCGAGGCCCGGCGCGAGGTGAAGATCACCGATGCGATGGCTTTCAGCGCTGGCGCCGCGCACCAACATGGTCTCGCCCAAGGCGGACGCCCCCGCTGATGTGCCGGCGACGACCCCGCCCGCCGCAAAAATCTTGCGCACGCGCGCTTCGAGCGGCGTGTCGCCCATTTGGCTAGAGATGCGCAATTGATCGCCGCCTGAAAAGAAGACGCCCGTTGCGCCGTCGAACGCCGACAGCTTGTCAGGCTCCGACGCCTCGCGTCGTTCCTCGACATAAACTTCGACTAAATCGGTGAGGCCGAGTCCGCTGAAAGCCTGCTTGTACGTGTCGAAATAGCCTTCCGGCTCATAGCTGGCGATCGTCGCAACCACCAGTCGCCCTGGCGGAAGGGCGTCCACAATTGCCTGCAGGATGTGCTTGTCGCCATCCTTATCCTCATGACCGCCGATTACGATCAATGTGCCGGGCCGCGCATCGACTCTAGACATCTTTCAAATCCGACCGCTGTAGCGCCACGCGCGGCGGATCATTTGCGCTTTGTAACGCCACGGTGAAATGGCTGCTATTGTGGGCGCAGCCAAATCGGCCGGCTCGATCAATGACAATGGCGCCTGCTTCGCCGCCGACACGGGCGAGGGCGCCGATTGCGGCTTCGGCTGCGCTTTGCGCCGCGGCGCCGCTCTCGAGCGCCGCCACAGCGCGCGCGGCGAGTGTTGTGCGCATGATGCGCTCGCCGTCGCCGGAAAAACAGACCGCCCCCGTTTGGTCATCGGCGTAAAAGCCGCAGCCGGGGAGCGGCGCATCGCCGACACGCCCGGCGCGCACGCCATGAAGCCCGCCGGTGGAAATCGCCGCAGCAGAATGTCCGGCCGCGTCGAGAGCAACGCATCCGACGGTATCGCAAGGCGAGGCGGGCGCGCGCGGATCGCAAAGCGCCGGCTCAGCGCCAATCTCTCGCGCCAAACTTTGCGCACCGGGGCCGGCCAGTAGGACCGTTTCCTCGCCGAGCAGACGCCGCGCGACCGATACGGGATTGCGTACGTTGCGTAGGACCGCGACTGCGCCGACGTCGAGCGTGGCGCCATCCATGATCGCCGCGGCCAATTCAATCTCGCCGTCGCGGTTGCGCACTGATCCGCGGCCGGCATTGAAGACAGGATTGTCTTCAAGAGCGCGCACCACAGCCTCGGCAGCGTCAAGCGCGCGCCCGCCGGCGTCCAGAATGGAGACGCCGCACGCGAGGGCCTGCAGCGCGCCCTGCCGGTTAGCCTCGGCGTCACCGGGCGCAATCGAACGGGCGCCGCCATGCAAGATAATGCGCCAGTTCACAGTTCAGAGGTCATCGGTTGGCCTGACACGACCGCCGCTCGGTCTCGTGGCGTGACTGAAGAGTTCGGTTTAAACGCCTTGATTTGAGCCCAGGCGGCGTCGACGTCAGTCGGCATAAGTACGACAAGGTCACGCGCGCGGGCGCGCGACAGACACGCCGCCGTCGCTTCGGCTTCGCCGGCGATGCACAAAAAATCGCTCTCGCACATGCCCGCCCGGCGCGCCCCTTCGGTTAAAAGACGCATGACATCGCCTTCGGCGCGTCCTCTTGCGTCTGGCCGTTCGCGAAACACCACAAAGTCAAAGGTGCGTCCGGCAATTTCACCCATGGCGCGGATATCTTCGTCACGGCGGTCGCCTGGCGTGCTGACGGTCGCGAGGACGCGCTCATATTGATCGCTTGATGCGGCGACAAACTCGCCGAGCGCCGCCAGAGCGCCTGGATTATGCGCATAGTCCAGAATGACGCGCACGCCATGCGTGTCAAAGACGTTCATGCGTCCAGGGTTTTGCTCGAACGAAGAATTGAAGCTCTTGAGACCCCTCTGAATTGCCTCAAGCTCAACACCCGCGCCTTTGCAAATCGCCGCCGCCGCCAACGCGTTGGCAAGGTTGAAGCGCGCCGCACCGCGGAACGCGCATGGAAGTGCGGCTGCAGACATAATCCGATAGCGTTCGCCGTGTTCATAAAGTGCGATGACCTCGCCGCTTGGTTCCGTTTCCAACAGCGCCGCCATGGCGCCGGCCTCGATATGCTGACTTAAAATAGGATCGGCCATAGCGCCGGGGCGCATGGAGAAGTAGGCGATGCGTCCGCCGGCGTGGCGGGCCATGGCGCGGGTATGCGCGTCGTCGAAATTGAGCACGCTGACGCCGCGGCGGCGCACGGCTTCCACGACGACGGATTTAACGGCCGCCAAATCCTTGAGCGTCTCGACGCCGCCGACACCTAAATGGTCAGCGCTGATGTTCAATACCGCGCCCACATCGCAGCGGTCAAAGCCCAGGCCCTCACGGACAATGCCGCCGCGCGCGGTTTCCAGAACCGCAACGTCCACGGTTGGATCCGACAGCAGCATGCGTGCTGTCTTGGGACCGCTGGCGTCGCCCGCCCATATGCATTGGTCGTCAATGTAGGCGCCGCTGGTTGAACTTAACCCCACACGGACGCCCGTCTGCCTCAAAATGTGCGCCACCATACGTGCAGTCGTCGATTTGCCGTTGGTGCCGGTGACGGCCAATACTGGAATGCGGGCTTGGCCGCGCGGCACAAGCGCGTCAACGATCGCTTCGCCCACCGCGCGCGCGCGACCAGAACTGGGGGCCAGGTGCATGCGCAAGCCTGGCGCTGCATTGACTTCGATGACGCCGCCGCCTGTCTCGCGCATAGAGCGGGTGATGTCAGGGCAGACGAGGTCGATACCCGCGATATCTAGGCCAATGATCGACGCGGCGCGTTCAACGACGGCCTTGTTCTCGGCGTGGATTTCGTCAGTGCGGTCGATGGCTTCACCGCCGGTCGAGAGGTTTGCGGTTTGCTTTAGGGGGACGCGTTGGCCCGGCGCGGGCACGGCATTAAGGTGGAGCCCCGTCCTTGCGAGCACTGCCTGCGTCCCATCATCTAGTTCGATGTTGGTCAACACGTTGGCGTGGCCGGCGGCGCGGCGTGGGTCCTGATTCTTAAGGTCCACGAGCTCGGCGATGGTGTGTACGCCATCGCCTTGGACAAAGGCCGGCACGCGGTCGGCGACAGCGACGAGCTTGCCGCCAATCACAAGGGCGCGATAATCGCGGCCTTCAAACTGCTGTTCAACGATGACACGACGCGCGTGCGCTTTCGCACGCGCAAACGCCTCCGTCATGCCCCGAGCGCGCACATTGGTGCTGACTCCGCGGCCATGATTGGCGTCCAGCGGTTTTACCACGACGGGAAAGCCAATCGTCCGCGCAAGGCGGAGCGCCTCGTCTGGCGTGCGAACAACGCCGCCGCGGGGCGCCGGTAGAGATGCGTTCAACAAGAGCTGCTTGGTCAGATCTTTGTCACCGGCCGTTTCAACTGCAATGTGGCTGGTGGCGCTCGAGATAGACGCGCGAAGCCGGCGCTGGGCGCTGCCCCATCCCAAACGAATGAAGCTGCGATCATCCAGCCGTGTCACCGGTATGCCGCGCCGCTCAGCTGCGTCCACGATGGCTTGCGTGGAAGGTCCGAGACGCCTTGTGTCAGCGAGCCGTTTAAACGCGGCGCGTGCCGGCGCCATTCCAGCTACCTGCGTCAGCCGCGGGGCAATCCGATCAAGGCCCAGCGCTCGCGGCGCGCCATCGATCAAGCTTAGCACCAATTCAATCGCCAAGCGGCCAGCTGCGCGGGCGAGCTCCTCGTCGCGATAGGCGAACATAACGTTGTAGACGCCAGTGCGACCGCGCACGCTCCTGGTCTTGCCGCGCGTCACCGACATGCCGACCTCGGTTTGCAACTCAAGTGCGACGTGCTCGATAACGTGGCCAAGCCAAGTGCCGTCTTGCAAGCGTTCAACAAAGCCCCCCGGCTTGCGTTGAGAGCAACCGTGCCGCGCTAGACCCGGCGCCGCACTCAAGAGCTTTTCGGTAAAGCCTGGAAGACTCGAGGTCGGCTGGCTTTCAAAGCAACCTAAATCCAGTTGGATGCGCACCATCGGCGTTGCGCTGTAAAGATGCGGTCCACGCAAGATCCGCACTTCGAGGACCGAGAGCGGCTCGCGCATCGCATTTGGCGTCTTCTGTTCGGTGGACATCGCTTAGCTCAAGTTTTTTCGGAGAGACCAAAATGGGCGCGATAGGCGTCAAAGCACGCCTTGCCGCGCGCTAAGCGCAACAGCGCGCCCTCGGCGATGCAGCGCGCGCGTCTCGAGTCTTCGGCTATCAACGGCGCGATAACTTCGCGATGCCAATCTTCGGAATGGCGCCGATCGAGTACCGCGTGCAGTGCAAAGTATTGGCGGACTTTGCCAGAAATCCCCAGGCGCTTCAGTCCTTCAGTGACCGCGGCGGCCCGATCCGGCGCCGTCATCTCGATCACGCCGAGCGCGCCAACTGAGTGAAAGGCAAAGGCGCGATTATGGGCGAGCGCGGTCATGAGGTTGCCGAGCGCCAAAGCCTCCGGCAGGACGTTGTCGATATCCGGATCAAGTACAAAATGATCGGCCAGACGCTCAAGCATCGGCCCGTGCATGCCTTTGGCCTGACCGCGTCCCATCTCGTCCCAGTAATTGCGGGCCATTTCGAGCTTGGGGCGAATTGGCATTTTGAGCTGAGTTAGGGCGAGAAGGTCCTCAAAGCCTGCTTCGCCGGCCACTTCCTGATGAAGAAACCAGCGCATCTGCTCAAAGCTCGCGTGTTCGGCGAGCCAAGGAAACAGTGGATCGCCTTGGCCGGGCCCCGATTGGGTAAGGGCGTCAAACCAAGCGGAGAAGGCGACCGTGTCCGACGGCACATCCTCCAAGAGGGGTGCAATGTCGCGCCGGCACTGGCTGACGAAGTCAAGTTCTGCTGTGCGCATCCGCTGCTCAGTCGCCCAGGTGAAAGGCGCCTCGCCGAAGCCGGCCGCTAGGCGCCTCCGATTGAAGCGCGCAAGCATCTGTTGCTGTTCAGCGAAACCTGTGGCTCGGGTTTGCGGCCTCACCGCGCGGTGGGCAAAAATCTCGATCGTCATTATAAAAATCCGCCGTTTCTTGGCGGAGTTAACGGCGCGTCGAACGCGCAGTTCCTAAGCGGCTGTACTTTCGACGTTTTCCTATCATGTGTTAGCTTGAGCGTCGGCTTTTGTGTACGCAAAGCGTGCGCGCGCAGAATTATGATAGGCAGACTATCATTCTATATTGCGAGCAAGCGATGAGCTCGCAAAATTCGGCGGCGGCGGGGAATCGACGAGGAGATTCCCGAATGCTCGGTATGATGACGCTTGCCATCAGCAACTGTTCTCGGCGCCGGTTAGCATAATCAGGCGGACTGACAGCATGCCCAGGCCGACCCTTATCGAACGCGCGTTCGAGCTTGCTCGAATGGGCGCCACTATGAGCCAAATACGCGCTCAGCTCCGGCGCGACGGGTATGAGCTGGTGAATGAGCAGCTGACGGGACGCGTGATCGCGCGCCAGTTGCGCGCCGCTGGCGCAGCGCCCAATCCTCGTCCCCATACACGGATGCCGGCCCCGAGGCGAAAGCAGCCCATTGGCGCGGCGCAGGTGATCGCTGAATCAAACACGAGTGACCAAGACGGGTAGGCGACCGAGGGCGATGCGCCCCTGGAGAGCACCGAAAGCCCACGTTGAACTGGTAAGTGGCCGGCCATTGAGCGTTGCAAAGCAATGTCGTGGCGGGGAAGCATAGACGACGCCGCGCAATCCTTCGGGGCTGAGCCAACTAAGGTCGCGCTAGGACGGAGTTCCATCAAGGCGTCCGCGCGTTGTCGGCCTCGGAGCCCATCGTCGAGCGGCGCCAATCGGTTGGAACAACCGCCCTCTCGAAAGCGCTCGCCGGTCGAAAGCGTGAGGAACGGTCGAGTGCATGTTGCCCAAATGGTGCTGGAACGCGTCACTCGCATTCACGTTGTTCGACAGCTCGCAGATGTGTCGAAGGCGGCGCGAGCGACAATATCGTAAATATCAGGTTGAACCCTGAGGACACGAAATTCGGAGAAAGCCATGTCGATCGTTGACAGAGCAATAGCCGCAGTAACTCCGCCCGAGAGTAATCAGGATCGTGTTGAAGCAACTCAAAAGGCGCGCTCGGAGTCCAATGGTGACGACTGGCTGGCTATTGCGCTTGATCATCATGACGCCATCCGCACAGCGCTTAAGGCGGCTCTGTCGGCGGCGCCTGACCAGCGAACTTTGCTGATGAAGCGCTTGGCCGTCGTTTTGAACGGACACGCCCTGGCGGAAGAGATTGTTCTCTACCCCGCGCTCGCGAAGGCGCACGAAAAATCTCATGCTAACATGGCGTATACCGAGCAAACGGCGACGAAAATGCAAATGGCGGAGCTCGAACGTCTTGATCCGGCCTCCGAGGATTGGGTTGACAAACTGAAACACATCGAAGGCGCCCTGCTGCATCACATGTACGAAGAGGAGGGGCACTGGTTTCTAGAAATCAAGCGTCAGTATCGTGATCAAGCAACGCTCAAGCAGCGCTTTCTGGAAGAGTATCAACGTTATGTCGGCGCAGATGGGTGACAGCGCTCCGCCAGTCTCGAAAAACTCACGCGATGTCTAAGTCTGGGACCTAGTGCAATGGTTGCCTCGGGGACGATTGTGTCTGGGCGCGTTCAAACCGTTCGGTTACGCTATGCCGCCCGTGGGGGGTAAGCTTACGAGGCCGCTTGATGATCTGTCATTTCCGCGCCGACGGGTCGATCATTTACGGCAATGACGCTTATAAGGCGACGCTCGGCGATCTGGAAGCAAAGCGGTTCTGGGATTTCATCGATGCCCAAGATCGCCCGGCGATCGAGGCGGCGTTCGGGCGCCTCTCTCAGGATAGGCGCGAAGCAAATCTTGAATGCCGCCTTCAAACCAGCGCCGGTCCGCGCTGGATCCTCTGGAAAGCCTACGCGCTGAAGTTCGATGAAGCAGGGCGCTGGCTGGAAGCTGAGGCGACTGGCATCGACATCACCGAGCGCTTGCAGATTGAAGAGGATTTGCGCCTTTCGAACGCCAAGTTGCGGGACGCGGAGACCACGCTTCAACAGCAAGCCGCGCTGCTCGATAAAGCCCATGAAGGCATGATCGTTCGCGACTTGAGCCATCACATTCAATTTTGGAATAAGGGCGCAGAGCGCATTTTCGGTTGGACGCGCGAGGAGGCGCTTGGCCGCATCAAGCATGAGCTGCTCTACGAAGACGCGCGCGCCTTTCATGAAGCCAATAGGCGTGTGTTCGAGTTGGGCGAATGGAATGGGATCGTAGAACAAACGCGCAAAGATGGTCAGCGCGTCAAAGTACAAGCCAATTGGACTCTGATTCGCGACATCAACGGCGCGCCGCAATCGGTGTTTTGCATCGTGTCCGACGTCACCGACCGCTTGTCTCTCGAAGAGCAGTTGAAGCAATCGCAGCGTCTTGAAGCCATCGGGCAACTGACCGGCGGCGTCGCCCACGACTTCAATAATTTGCTCACCGTGGTGCTCGGCAATTCAGAAGCGTTGGTTGAGCGTTTAGCAGATCGACCTGATCTGCGCCACCTCGCCCAGATTACGCTAACCGTCGCCGAGCGCGGCGCTGAACTCACACACCGCTTGCTGGCGTTTTCCCGCCGCCAAGCGTTAGAGCCCAAGAGCGTTGACGCTAACGACCTATTGTCCGGCATGGCGCCGCTCCTCAAGCGCCTCCTACCCGAAGATATCGAGATCCATTTTGCTGCAGGCATAGAGCTTTGGCCGGCCGTTATTGATCCATCGCAATTGGAGGCCGCCGTTCTCAATCTTTGCATCAACGCCCGCGACGCCATGCCGGACGGCGGGCGGCTTGTGATCGAGACGGGGAATGTGGAGCTGGACGGAGATTATGCTGGCCAAAATGCAGAAGTCGCCGCCGGCGAATATGTAATGGTGGCGGTCTCCGACTCCGGCGTTGGCATCCCGCCCGAGCATTTGGCGCGGGTGTTCGATCCGTTCTTCACCACCAAAGAGATCGGCAAGGGCACCGGTCTTGGTTTGTCGATGGTCTACGGCTTTGTGAAACAGTCGCGCGGGCACGTGAAGGTCTATTCGGAAGTCGGCCTTGGCACAGTGGTGAAGCTCTATCTGCCGCGCTCCGACAGCGCGCCGACAAGCATCGAGAAACACGAAGCGGCCTTGGCCGATCTGGGCGGCACGGAGAAAATACTTCTGGTCGAAGACGACGATCTGGTGCGTGCGCATGCTGAAAGCGTGCTTACAGCGTTAGGCTATCGCGTCAGCGTGGCTAGCAATGGTCCCGCCGCACTTCAGATTTTGACGCGTGAGCGCGATTTTGATCTTCTATTTACAGACGTCGTAATGCCGGGCGGGATGACCGGCAGAATGCTCGCCGATGAGGCTATGATCTTGAAGCCTGACCTGCGTGTGCTTTACACATCGGGCTATACACAAAATTCTGTTGTCCATGACGGGCGGGTTGATGATGGTATTGTCCTGCTCAATAAGCCGTATTCCAGACGCGATCTTGCGCAGAAGGTGCGGGCGGCTTTGGCGCCCCCGAAAAGTTGATCTGGAGGGCGTTCGCGGTGTGACTAATTCGGCGTAGGCGCTCGCGTATCAGAGCGTTCACGCACTCCGCCGTCGCCTGTCGCTCTCGCTTGCGCACATAGCGCGCCGATTGCTCGGCGCTGGCCCGCGCGTTGCAGCATTTCGAAAGCTTCCAGGAAGCCGCGGCGACGCAGCGCAACCTCCACCGCGTGGCAGGTGGCGAACTCACCGGTCGCGGCTAAACGTTCCGCCAAGCGCACAATGTAGGCGCCTATTGATTCTTGTATTTCCCGAGGCATGGCATCATCTCCGCCTCCGATCTGGCGCGGTTGCGCGCAAATAGTCTGTGCGGTAACGGACACTTTGCGCGGCAAGACGTCGGTGAAAGAGGCGCTCGCTCCGCCGTGCTGAGATTTTGCCGGCGCTAGTGATGCTAGCCGCTCCAAAGCCTATCTCGGCTGATCGCGTGGGAAGTCGCTCAACCTCGCCTGCAAGTGCGGCGCCGCCTTTGGATGCGACAAAAAAAGTCTCGACTGGCATCCAGTCCCAACATTGACCTTCATCGCCCAAACGCAAGTCAAGGTCGCGCGCGTCGGCGAGCGCCACTATGAAATAGCTGACGGCCCCGTCTTCCTCTGTATCGGCGTAAAGCTTTCGCCATACGATGCGCTCGCTTGCAAGCCGAAGCCCGAACTCTTCGTGTAATTCGCGCAGCGCGCAATGCTCTGGCGTCTCATCGCTCTCGCGGCCGCCGCCGGCAAAGTCCCAGTGCGCGGGGAAGGGGATATGGGTAAAGTCATCGCGCAGAGGGACGAGGACGCGCCCCTCATGCACGACCGCGACCTTTGACCCTTGAAACTTCTCGCTCATCTTAAGCGAGATAGGCATCGCAGGCGCTCGCCGACAAGCGCCGCTGCGGTCTTGCACAGGACCGCAGATGTTACCGTCAGCTGACTAATCGCGGTAGCGCCGGAACGCGCGAGCGCGCAAGCGGTTGAATTCCAGCAAGATGGCAATTTAGGTGACCGCATGGCGGCGAAGAAAAAACCGTGGGAGCGCCGCAACGGCAAAAAGGCGACAGGACCCTCCAAGCCGCTAAGCGCAAGCCAAAAGGCGACCGCCAAAAAGAACGCGAAAAGAGCGGGCCGCGCCTATCCCAATTTGGTGGATAACATGAACGCGGCAAAGACGAAGCGCTGAGCTTTTGATCAAGCGCAGCAGCTTACGGCATCCGCCGATGCTGGCGCCGTGACGTCGCCGAACGAGTTTGGCGGCCGAGCGCGTGCTGTGCGAACCGATGCGGAACGCCGCTGCCGTGTGGAGATTAAAAATACTCTGCTCGCTATGGAGGGGTCCGCCGCCGTGTTAGGTGATGCGTTTGCTAATTTCCCCGCGCGACTGCTTCGGTTTCATCTACCCGGCGCGCACGCATGCGGGCGCGAATGTAAATGATTGGTGCGACCAGCGTCTGCAGCGCCGATAATACGAGTGCCAGCCCATAGAGGCGGATCGCGACGAGAAAGAGATCGCCATCCATGGTCGAGGTTGCGAGCGGTTCAGGCGCGATCATACCGGTAATGGGGGCTAAGTTGTTCGGCCCAAGAAAGAAGAGAAAATAGCCGAGTGACCCGGCTATCCCCTCGCGCACGAACGCTTCAATGGCCTGGCCAGCCGAAAGAGTGCCAAAGAGGGTCTGCTGAACTGTGTTTGGAACGGCGCCATAGGTGAGCCCAAGGAGCGCAAACACCGCCAAAAACAAGACAACGCGCGCAAGATACGCTCCCGAGAGTAAGGCGATCGTTTGGCCTGGACGCAAGCGCCGTAAGATTGACGCGCGCTTGCGCTGTTGGTCATCGAATTTCGGAATAAGGTCCGGAAAAGTCGTGCTCACAATGCTGATGAATTTGGCGATGAGGTCGGCCAGAAGAATGGCCAGCATCAACAGAAAAAGGATCGACCAAACACTTCGATCAGCGATCAGCGCAACGATGGTCTCGGAGGCGCCCATTAGAGCGACGAGGGCAAGTACGAGGATGGCTGACACCGATCCCGCGATGATCCTGCGCACGAGCGCAAGCAGGCCCAGCACCGCGGCGATGGGCCCGCTTTGGTGTCTCAATTCTTGGTCGTGGCCGCCGCCTTCCATGAGCAAGCGAACGTGACTTTGCCAGCGTGGTTCCCATGACTGAGATCGGGCCTCTCAGAAGTGGAGCGCCGCGGTGTCGCCAATCGTTTTTGCATTGGCTTGGTTCGCTTTAGCTAGGTCGCGTGTTCGGCCGCCAGCATCACTCTCAACGCGTCAGCCTTCCTTGTATCGAGGCCCGCCGCCGCCAGCACCAATGCTGCAAAGCTCGCCGGAGCAGGGGCGGGCGCAGTGACGATATCATCGGCTCGCAGTGCTTTCGGTTGATCGACGTAGTTCGGCGCTCCGGCGTAGGCTGCGGCATGCTGTTCCAAATAGCCCGACGCGTTCGAAGTATGATCGACGTTGTCGAGCAGCCCGGCCCGCGCTAGCGCGATCGTGCCGCCGCATATTCCCGCGATGACGCACCCTGCTGCTTTGGCTTGGCGCAACGATGCGGATAGGTCTGGCGCAGCGTTGGATTCGAACACGGGACCGCCGCAAACGACCACCACGCCTTCTGACGGCGCTTCAAATCGCGCCGTGTCGGCCACAACCAAGCCAGCCGCTGATGTAAGCGCGCCGCCTTTCGGAGACGCAAAGCGAATGTCCGCGCCGTAGAAGGCGCGCCCTGCGCCGGCCAACGGGGCGATCTCCCAATCTGAATAGCCTTCGGTCAGCACAATGGTGATCGGTCTCATGGAGATACGCCTCATGAAGTTTGCGCCCGAGCAAAACAGTTTCTGCAGAACAGCTTTTGCGCGAAACAGGTTCCGAGACCCCGCGCGAGCTTCGTTCGAGCTGCATCGATGAAGGCGATGAAAAACTGCAGCGAGGCCCTCATCGATCCTGATCAGCGTGTGGGCAGAGCCATCAAGCCTTGCATGCTTGGGCAGGGTCCAGGGTCTGGATTGATACGCGAGCGCGCGGCGCGCCGTGGATCGGCTTCTCGCGGCCCGCAAGAGCGGATAAATAGGCACGTTCGTGCTGATCGACCAACGCCAAAGCTGAAGCCACCATCGTCCTCGAAGTCAGGCGGCAAGGCGCCGAACTGGCCTCGTATGAAACGAGAGTCCTATGCGTCTGGCGACAGCTTTATCGCTCTCAGTGATTGCGGCGCTCGCTAGTCTTAGCGCCGCGACGCAAACCGTCGCTGCATTGTTTCAACATCAAAATGCACTCGGTGCTCCCGCGCTACGGCTTGCGGGCATACCGATCTATTGGCCGTTCTCCATTCTCGTGTGGTCGACGCGCTGGCGTGATGTCTATCCCAAGCCTTTCGCGGTTGCCGAGTTCGCCGCTTTGGCGAGCGCTGCGGGCGTCGTCATCATCGGCGTCGCTGTCAGCGGTGCGGGGGCGCCGACGTTGCGCCGGCATGGTCAAAACGGCTGGGCCCGTTTCGCGGATGCCCGCGCCGCGCAGCTCTTCGCATCTTGCGGGGCGACGCTCGGCAAATTCGAAGGCGAGATTATTGCCTATGATGGGCCGGGGCATCTCTTATTGGTCGGCGCTTCGCGCTCCGGCAAAGGGCGCGGGCACGTCGTGCCGACGCTTCTGTCATGGCCGCGCTCGGCGCTGGTGCTCGACGTCAAAGGTGAATTGGCTGATGGCGATGGCCGTCACGGTTTTGTCGGCGTCGCCGGCTTTCGCGAGAGGCTTGGATCGGTCGTGCGCTTTGCGCCGACCAGTGCCGCAAGTGCGCGCTTCAACCCGCTTTTGGAAGTGCGCAAAGGCGAGAACGAAGTCCGCGACGTTCAAAATGTGGTTGAGATCATCGTCGATCCGGCCGGCGATGGGCGGCAAGCCGACTTCTGGGATCGCAGCGCCAAGCAAATTCTAACCGGGCTGATTTTGCATGTGCTGTATAGCGAGCCGGATGAGCGCAAGACGCTTTCAGTGGTGCGCGAAAAATTGCGCGATCTCGATACGTGCGCCGAAGAGATGCGCCAGCTGCTGCACCGCCGCTGCCCCGTCACGGGAGCGCCGCAAGTGCATCCAGAGGTGCTGCACGCGGCGGAGTCTTATCTCGCTAGCGAAGAAAGAGTGCGCTCAGGCGTCAAGGCGACAGCGAACGCCTATAAATTCCTGACCCCGCAGGCGGCGGCGCAATTGAACGAGATGGCGCGGGCGGACGATCCGTTTCTCTCGCTCGGCCGCGTCGGCCGCACCGTCCACGTGCGCTCGGTGATCGCTCGCTCGGATCGATCCTGGGAAGTCAGCTGGATCGAGCGCGCAACCAATTCGGTCGGCTCGTCCGAGCCGCAAATCTATAGCGGCGTCTTCACGGTGACAGTCCGGCCGCCGCGCAACGCCGATGACATCGCCGCCAATCCGCTCGGGCTTTTGATCGAGGATTTCTCGTGGAGCCGCGAGCGATGAGAAGTGTCGTGTCATTGTGCGCCTTAGCGCTCGTCTTCTCGCCTCCACTTGTGCGTGCGCAGACGGAAGACGCCTGCACGCCATCGCGTCGTGTCCGTTGCCCAACGCCGATCGAGATCGTCTCCAGCGCCAATGACGCGGCGCGCCAGCGGCCGTCGCCTGAGGCGTTCTCGGCAGCGCGGCAAATCTATCCCTACGCGCCTGGAGCGCTTTATGAACTCTATGCGAGCCCAACGCACATCTCGGTCATTCTTTTAGAGCCTGGCGAGATCATCACTGGCATCGCGGCCGGGGACACCGCGCGTTGGATGGTGACCGAAGTTGAAGCCGAAGCGCAGCAAGACCCGCGCACGATCGTCTTGGTGAAGCCGCAGAGCGTTGGCCTCGCCACCAATATCGTGATCGCCACCGACCGGCGCACCTATCTGGTTGAGGCGCGCGCGGTCAGCGAGGCGCGCTATTCGGCTGAGATCGCGTGGACCTATCCAAGTCGCGATCTCCGCGCTGCGTCACCAGAAAGCGCGCCCCACAATTTCGAGTATCGCATTCGCACAGTGCGCGGGGCCGTGCCGCGTTGGCTGCCGGCGCGCGTCTTCGATGATGGGCGGCGCACCTGGATCGAGTTTCCGCCAGACGTGGAAGCGACCGACATGCCGCCCGTCTTCGTCATCACGCCAGAAGGCGCTGAACTCGCCAACACCCGCGTCGATGGGCGGCGGCTGATGATCGATCGCCTCATTGATCGAGCCGAGCTTCGCCTTGGCGTGCGCGCGCCAATTATCGTGCGCATTGAGCGGGAGGATGCACCGCTGCGCGCGCGGCCGCGCCGAATTGGAGGGCGCCGGTGAGCCCGCAGGTCGTTCCGCCGCCGGCAAACGCGCCGCCCGACATCTCGATCCGCGCCAAGCCGCCATCACCGCGACGGCTGTCGCGCAAAGTGCTGCTAGGCGGCGCGCTCACCATGGCGGCCATCATCGCTTTTGCAGTGCTCTATGGCTTGAGCGAGCGCCCCGACCGGCGCCGCGTGGCGGATGCACAGAGCGCAGCTCTGGCAGGTCCGCCGGACTCCATTCGCCTGGCGCCGCAATCTTATGGCGCCGAGGATCTGGGCGCGATTGGAGTCGACGCAGAGCCGAACGCCGCAGACCTTGAGCCGCCAGAAGGCGAACTATGGAACGCCGCGCCAGCACCGCCGCCCGCACGTGAGCCGCCGAGCGCGCCCGATGCTGAGGCAGTCGCGCGCGGCGCGCCCATTCTTTTCACACTCACAGACGTTGAGCCTGGCGCAACCGCAACCGATTCAGATCGCTTGCCGTCGCGGCTTTCGCCGCCGCGCTCGCGGTTCGAATTACTGGCGGGCGCGGTCATTCCAGCGGCCTTGCAGACCGAGCTCAATTCCGATCTCCCGGGCCGCGTCATTGCGCAGGTGACGGCGCCGGTCTTCGATTCCGTGACCGGCCGGCATCTTCTTATCCCGCAAGGCGCGCGCCTCATTGGCGCGTACGATAACGCAACCAATTACGGCGACCGCCGGCTGCTGCTGGTATGGCAGCGTCTCATCTTGCCGAATGGTTGGTCGATCAATCTTGAAGGCATGCAAGCAACCGACGCATCCGGCGCATCTGGCCTGCGCGACCGCGTCGACAATCATTTTGATCGCCTCGCGGCTGCGATTGCGCTTTCCGCCATCATTAGCGTCGTCGCCAATGAAGCTGAAGACAACGAGGCTGAGACGTTGACGCAGAGCGTTGGCGACGCTGCCGCCCAGCAAGCGGCGGCGACGGGCGGGCGCATCGTCGACCGCGAGCTTGCGGTTCGCCCGACCTTGCGCGTGCGCGCCGGCGCGCCGGTGCGTGTGCTGGTGACGCGCGACATCGTCTTGCGACCCTATCGAGAGTGAGGAGGCCAAAGTGTCAGAGCATCCCGAAGACGCACTGCCGGCAGATTTCACCGATGGGCTTCTCGATCGCCGCGAAGCGTCGGCCTATCTCGCCAGTATCGGCGTCCGGCGCACCCCAAAGACCTTGGCGAAGATCTATTCAACCCGCGATGACGGCCCGCCTTGCATCCACCATGGCCGCTATCCGCGCTACCCAAAGCGCAAGCTCCACGAATGGGGCATGCGCCAATTGAGTGCGGTGCGAGCGAGCCCGCGTCCAGCGCGCCGCGTCGCCAGGACAGCGCAATCGCCGAGCCGGGCCTCGTTTCGCTAACGAAGGATTAAAGGATTAACGCGATATTGACGTCGTCTCCCTTGAGACACCCCACCATACCCAATGCCTTCGAGCGGGCCCTCTTTGAGGGTCCGCTCTTTTTCTACGCGTCATTCGAAAGGGCGGTCCAAGAAACTGATTTTAATCGAATTATCCCACATTTTCGCAAAAACAGAAAATGTGGGATAATGCGCCCGTGCGGGTCCTAGCTTTCACCGATGAGCAGGCTCGGACGCTGGTCAATCTTGGGCAGCGTTACGAAGTCTGGATCGCCGCCGAGCGGGCGCTGGCGGCGCTGCCTTATGACCTGCGTCGCAAGGAAGTGGGTGGGCGCGCTTATCTTTATGAGATCAGAGATCGCAGCGGACTCGGCAAGAGCCTTGGACCCTGGTCGGCTGAACTCGAAGCGCAACTGACGAATTATCGTGCTCAAAAGATGGAAGCCAAGAGCCGCCGCGACGGGGCCCGCGCCGCCTTGGATGAAAGCGGCCGCCTGGCGCGGGCGCTGCGTTTGCCGATGCTCGCGAGCGCCGCAGGCCCGATCCTGCGCGAAGCCGATCGCCGCGCGCTTCTCGGCAGTCATCTCCTGGTCGTGGGCACGAACGCAATGGCGGCTTACGCGGTCGAGGCCGGCGGTTTTATCCGCGGAGCGCCCGATGAGACCGACGATTTTGATCTTGCCTGGTCTGCGCGCACGCCAACGCCAAATGAGCGCATACTCTGGGATATGCTGAAAGCCGTCGACGACACCTACACAATCAATCTTGAGCGCACCTTTCAGGCGCGCAATTCCAAAGCCTATGACGTTGAGATCCTGGTCGCGCCATCGCGCGCCGGGACGATGTTCCGCGCCGATCAACCGCGCCCGGTGCCATTGTTAGAGCAAGAATGGCTGTTGCTCGGTCGAACTGTCGACCGCGTCGTCATCTGCCGCGATGGCACGCCGGCGCGGATCGTCGCGCCAGACCCGCGTTACTTCGCCTTGCAGAAAATGTGGCTGGGCCGCCAGCCCAAGCGCAATGCTTTGAAACGCCCCAAAGACATTAAGCAAGGTGAGGCCCTGCTCGACGCCATCGGCGAGGCGATGCCGCAATTTCCGCTCGATGCCGCTTTCGAAGCCAGTCTGCCGCCAGAGCTTTTGCCGATCTACGCCCAATGGCGCGGGCAATCTGCGTCCTGAAGCTCAGCCCTCGTGTTCGACCCGCCGGAGGCGTGGTTGAAGAGAAAGGGACGCCCCCGCGTCCCGACGCGTTCGACGCGCCGTCTCGCATCGCGCGGGTCAAGGGCCAAAGCGCCCTTGGACGCGCGCGGGGCGAGATGGCATTGGTCTTTGACACTGTGCGCCTGACCCGCACCTCGCGCTCAGTCTGCCGGCCAAAGCCGTGCCGAATAGCGGCGTGTCGCTGGCACATTGATCACCGGAATGTCGCGCGGCGCCGCATAGATATCCGCATTCAACCAATCGATCTCGGCCTGCGGATTGTCGGTCAATGTCCACCAGGCTTTGGCTCGCGCTCCATCGCCCGCATCCCAGCGATAGCCGCGCGCCTTTAAAGCTGCGCGCTGTTCGAAGGCGGTGTCGATCGCGCGCACGGCGCACAGCGGCCGGCGCGCGCATTCAAGCAGGCCCGCAAGCGCAGGCTTTCCCGAGCGCGGCAGCGGCAAGGTCAAAAGAAACGTCGCCGCCAGCGCATCGGCAAGCGCGCGGTGATCGTCGAAGAACCAGCCCTGACGCATCAAAAGATAATCCAATTTCGAGGCGCCTAAGCCCTCACCGCGCCAATCGATGTCGGCGAGCGAGCAGGCCCAGTGTTTGGTCTCAAACACCGGCCAGAGTTTTTCCACCATCGGCCGATCGAAGGCGGCATTGTGGGCGATAACGAGCTGCGCCTCGTCGAGCAGGGCGGTGATGCGCGCCGGATCGATGGTCTTGCCCGCAACATCCTCATCGCGAATGCCGTGAATGGCGGCGCTCTCCGGCGGAATAGGTTTCGAGGGTTGGCGCAAAGCGGAGAGCGCCGCATCGACATGGACGGCGACAATGGCGCCGCTGTCGCGGTCATAATCGAACGGCAGCATGGCAAGTTCGATGACTTCGTCGTCGTCCGCATCAAGCCCGGTCGTCTCGGTATCGACGAAGATAGCGCGCCGGAGATTGTCGCTGGTGGGGGCAAGCGGCCAAGACGCGACCCCAGGCACGCGCCGGAGCAGACGAACGTCACGATCAGCTTCGAGGAGGCGCAGGGCTTCGTCGCGATTCATCGGCTTTTTCCGCATCAGTGCGCCGCCGCAACAAGATCGGCGTCGCCTTCGTCAACGAACAGGTAAACATCTGAGCCGGAGCATCATAGCGAAACAAAATCTGAGTCGAGGTCATGACCGAAGCTGAAGCCCTGGAAATCGCCGACACCCCGGATTGGTGGATGGGCCCGGACGGGGCGCGCGATGCAATGCGCACGTTGCGCGCGGCGCTTGGCGATATTGCGACGCATACGGGGCGGGTTTTTCTGTTTCGCCCAGGCGGGTTCGGCGCGCCGGCTGTGTGGCTATCGGCGGAGGACATTGAACGCTTCCGCGCGGCGCTCGAAACCGAAGCAGAGCGTGCGGCGTGACGCGCCGGCTCGCCGCGCTCGTTTCGCTTCTGCTCGCGGCGCTGACATTTGCGCTGACACTGGCGCCGACCGCCGCCTATGCCTGGAGCGAGGAGGGGCATCGGTTTATCGCAGAGCTTGCTTATAGCCAGCTTACGCCGCACGCCCGCGCCGAGGTCGAGCGTTTGATCGCAACCGACGCCGCCGATCCGGTAGAGGGGTGCGCGATCAATTCCATTGGCGACGCCAGCGTCTGGTCCGATTGCGTGCGCCGCATTCCATCTTTTCGCAATCAATCGTCTTGGCACTACGACAACATAATGGTGTGCGGCGCCGTTCCGCCGCGCGAGAGCTGGTGCGCCAATGGCAATTGCGCGACGGTGGCGATCGAGCGCGCAATCCGACGTCTGCAAGACCGAAGGGCTAGCGATCGCGATCGCCTGCGTGCGCTCGCCCGTCTCGTTCACATGATCGGCGACATCCATCAGCCGCTGCACGCCGCTGACAACGCTGATCGCGGCGGCAATGATGTGCGCGTGCGCTTCACCGCAAGCGGCGCCGACCGAAGCCTAAATCTCCACGCCGCTTGGGATGACGCGCTCTTTGCATACGCGCGCGCGGCCCCAGCTTGGCGCACGCAGATTGGAGAGCTTATGCGCGCCAATCGCCAACGCTGGTCCGAAGGCGACCCGCTCGCGTGGGCGCTGCAATCGAACGCCATCGCTCGCGACTTCATTTACGCGCGCTGGCCAGAGCCATTGGTGTGCGGACAAGCCCCGCAGGCGTCCGTGCTCATAGATCGCGCCTATGCCGATGCGGCGATTCCAGTCGTGCAGAGCCAAGTCGCCAAAGCGAGCTTGCGCCTTTCATCCACACTGAACCGGATCTGGCCCTAGCACGCCGCCTTGACACCAAAGAACAAAAAGAGAACATTATTGGCCGAGCGAAACAATTGAGCCGGCCATGAGTGAAGACTTCCGCGTTGAAAGGGACGATGCCGATCAAACCCTCGGCTGCGATGACGAGGTGCAGATCGCACTCGATCACGCGCATCTCTTGCGCCCGCATCGGACCGCTTGGCGCCTCGACATCGAAAACGCGCCGCTTTCAAAGCCAGTGTTTGCGCGCGAACCCAATTCGGTGCGTCAGCTCATCGCCATGCGCGAGGAAGAGGGCTGGGTGATCATCACCCGCGACGGCGAATGCCAACCCGCCGATGAGATCGCATCGTGGGCGCCGTTCGAGGCGGCGCTGGCCTGAAGCTGATGCATGGCCTGGCACAATGACAAGGAGCGCGGCGTCCGCTTGGGCTGGACCACGACGCTCGGCCTCTTCGTATCCTGCACAAGCTGCAGTCATGGCGCCCGCATCAGATTGGACACGGCGCTCCGGCTCTGGGGCGAGCGCGCCTTTATACGCGACATCGCCCGTGATCTGCGCTGCACGCGCTGCGGCGCCCGCGCTGCGTGCGCGAACCTGATCGCCGACCCGCGCCCGTCGTGGAAGATCGACGAAGATCCCGGCGGCGGCTTTGCACTCGGTCCCACCTGGGCGGTGGTGGCGACGCCGCTTTCGCCGGCGACGTGCGCTGTCGGCGCACGTGGATGGAGCTGGTTCATCTAGGCCGTGTTCAGGGATCTCGCCCGCAACGCCTGCTGCTCGTCATGCGCGGCTCTAGGCGATGAGGGCGTGCTCTCATCAATGGCGCCTGAATTGTGATCCAGCCATGTGAGGCGCCCGCTTGTGCCCAGGCGCCGCTGAAGTGCAGGCTTTTCCTCGCTTGGCACAAGGGCAGATTTCATGTTCCACATCATAGCGCGCGGCGCACGCACACTGGCGCCGCTCTTCACCGCGATCGCACTTATGGGGTGCGGCGCTGAGGAGACGCTACTCGCCGTGCACGCAAGCGCGAGCACCCGCAGCACGCCCGATCTCGCCATCGTCACGCTTGGCGTGGTTGCTCGCGGCGCCACCGCTGTCGCCGCCCAACAGGCGCAGACCAATCGCATGCAGACCGTCCTGGACGCGGCCAGAGAAGCAGGCGCCGAGGACGCTGATATTCAGACCGTCGGCTTTTCTTTGGAGCCGCAATACGTTTACGTCCGCGGCCAGGCCCCGAGGATCAGCGGCTATATAAGCCGTAACACCGTCTCGCTGCGGCTGCGTGATCTCAATCGCATGAGCGGGCTCATCGACGCGGCGGTGGCGCAGGGCGCAAACGAGCTGCATGGCATTACCTTTACATTCGAGGACGAGGAGCACGTGCGCGAAGCGGCGCGGGCGCAAGCGTTGGAAACCGCGCGCCGGCGCGCCAATGTCTACGCCGAAGCTGCGGGTCTAGAAGTGGTTGCAATCCGTTCGATTGTTGAACCCGGCAGCGCCTTTGCGCCGCCTGACATGCGCCGCGACGGCGCCTTTGCAGCGGTGCTCGAACAATCGGCGGCGGCGCCGGTGGCGCCGATCAATCCGGGTCAACTCGATACTGACGCTGCGATCACCGTGGTATTTGCCCTGCGCTAGTGGCCGCCGGGCCTCTGTTCCTCAGGCCAACTTTATTGCCGGTGTGAGCAGCGCGCCCCGGCCAACTTTAAGCGGAGCGCACAATATTGGCTTTGCTTTGGTGCTCACGATCGTATTTGCGAACCAGCGCCGCGGCGCTCATCGGCTTGCCATAGAGATAGCCTTGGATGGTGTCGCAACCCATGAGGTGCAGCATCTCGCGGACATGCTCTTCTTCCACGCCTTCGGCCGCGATCTTCATCCCGAGTGCGTGCGCCAGATCAATGGTCGATTTGGTCAGCACACGATCACGGTCACTCGACATGATGACGCTGACAAAGCTCTTGTCTAGCTTGAGCTCATCGGCCTCGATGAGGCGAAGGTAGGAGAGTGAGGAAAGCCCCATCCCGTAATCATCGATGGAGAGCAAGACGCCGGCGCTTCGCAGCCGCGCCAGCGACCGCGCGGCATGATCCGAATCCTCGATCCGGCTGGTCTCGGTAATCTCTGCAATGAGCGGCAAGGCGCTGCGCGCGGCGACCGCCAGCACCTCATCGATTGCTGCGTCGATGCACAGCAGCGCCGCTGAAAGATTGAAGGAGAGAGGGATCTCAACGCCGGCTCTGGAAAAAGCGACGCTGTCGGCGACAACTCTTGCAAGCACCCATTTGGTGAGTTGACGGATGTGACCGGTTTCTTCGGCCGCCGCGACAAAGAGGTCGGGGCTGACTTGACCGCGCTCGCTGTGCCGCCAGCGCACGAGCGCCTCGGCGCCGCACATGGCGCCGTCGGCAAGTCGCTGCTTTGGCTGGTAGACGAGGCTCAGTTCGCCGTTGTCCATGGCTGAAAGCAAATCCGTCATCAGCGACAGACGCTGTTGCGGCTCTTCGCTGTGACTGGGCGCAAAAAGCGTCACGCTCGCGCGTCCGCGCCGCCCGGCATGAAGGGCCGCGCAGGCTTCATCAATGAGTGCGCCGGCCGACTGCCCTTGGTCGCGGGTCGCGACCCCAAGCTTTAGGGAGACGTCGACATTGGCCCCGTCGATCGCCGCTGTGTCGCCGATGGTTCTGAGCATGGCGTGCGCCCACGCCTCAATATCTTCATTGTCGCCGCAAACGCGGGCAAATCCGATAAGCGAGCTGTCCAGGCGCGCCGGTTTGCAGTCTTCAACCCGGCGTGCAATGCGCGCGGCGATCGATGTGATAACAGCGTTCGCCCCTTGATGCCCGATGGCGGTGCGGATGCCTTGCAGACGATCAATGCCGGCGACGATGATGCAGATGCGGCGATCGGGGTGCGCCGCGATCAGCTCCTCAACGCTGACGGCCAAAGCACGTCGGTTGGGCAGCTCGGTGTCAGGATCGTGATGTGCTTGGTGGCGCAGCAGAGCTTCGCGTTGTTCGATCAGGGCGTCTGCGCGCCGCTGCATCTCGCTGAGCAGCAGATAAAAGATCCAAATAGCTTCGCCAGCGAGAACGATCCCAAGATCGAGGCTCAAAGGAAAAACAAGGTGGGTCGCCCAGCTCAGCGCCAAAGCGCCGGCGGCGATCGTCAAGCTCGGAATGAAATTGCGATACGAGAGGGGCGTGCGCGGGCGCCGGAGCCGCGCCACCAAGATTGCAAGCGCAAGCAAAAGCCCAAACGCGGGCGCAAGGGCGCCGATCGCGCGTCCTTGCACCATGCTCTCGTAGCTGAGAGCGTGCACGATGACGCCTGGCAATATGCCATGCACCGGCACCGCCAATTCGTCGCCGAGTTCAAGCGCCGTCGCCCCGACCAGCACACGCTTTCCGCGCACCAATGCCGGATTGAAATTGCCCGTGAGCACGTCGACGAACGACAGGCGTTCGAAACTAGATGGGTCAATCCCGAAATCGATATGAAAACTGGCGTTGGGTTCGGCGCCCGCTAAGGCTGCGGCCATCGAGGCGCGGGCGCCGCTTTCGGAAGCGACTTCATAGAGGCCGCGCCGCACCCGGCCATTGGTTTCCGGAAGGAGATTTACATTGGCAATGACCGCATCAGCGCCCAAGGCGGCGCTGGGCGCGCTCTCATAGAGATTCGGATCGTCATTGCGCCGTTGCTGCATCAGCGCCGGCAAGATGACATCGCCAGGCGCTGCACGAATTGCAGCGCTCAGTCGATCATCGTCCGCGCTGGTCGACGGGGAACTGAAGTCGACGTCAAAGGCGATGACTTCGGCGCCGGCGGCCCGTAGATTTTCGATGAGTTCAGCGTAGCGGGCGCGCGGCCAGGGCCAAGTGTCGATCGCCCGCAGACTCGCCGCATCGATTTCAACGATGACGAGGCTGCTGCTCGCGGGGCGCTCGAGCGCACTAAATCGGAGGTCTCTGAGCCGCTCATCTAAAGCGCGCGTTACGCCGCTTACGGCGAGCAGCACCAGAAAGGCCGCCAATAAGACGCCATGCGCCAGGCGCGCACGTCCGCCGCGCCAAGCGCCCTTTGGACGCGTCTGCCCCCTCGCGTGTGTCACGGCTTAGCCAAAGCCGTCACGCGTGTGGTTGTTGTCGTCGTCGTCGCCGCCAAAGCGGCCGCCGCCGCCGCCGCGGCCGGGATTGCTGTCATCGTCGCCGTCGTCATCGTTGCCATGACCATTATTGCCGTCATCGTCGGTCGCGGCGCCGTCGTCGCCCTCGCTGACCACATCGGTGTCATCGCCAACGGGGTCGCTGGGCTCCGTGTCGCCTGCGTCGCCGGTGTCAGCATCGACCTGGTCGACGTCTTCGTCCGTGTCGCCGCCGGCGTCGCCTTGACCATCGCTGTCGATGACATCGGCGTCGCCCGACGTGTCGGCGTCACCGCTGTGATCGGTGGCAAGCGTCGCTTGCTCGCTGGGCTGGCTCGTGTCGGCGCTCGCATCGAAATGGCCGGGCTCGCCTTCGGCGTCCTGCAAGGGCGCCGCGTCACCGTTGCGGATGATCCCGCCGGTCAGCGCCGCATAATTGAGCGCAGGGGCTATAACGGCGCCTTGTTGCGCAGGCATTTGCGGCCGCTCAACGCGTCCTGGGTGCGCACGAGCGACCTCGGCCATGGCGCCGTTGGAAACAAGTTCAGCCTCGCCGCCCTCGGCAGGTGAGACCTCCACCGTGCCCTCGGCGACAAAAACACGGTGCTGGTCAGGTTCGACCGTCACAGTAAAGGTCGTGCCCTTGACCACCGCCGCCAAAAGCGAGGTGCGCACTTCAAAATGCGGGTCACGTCTGCGATCGACCTGAAAGAGCGCCGTGCCCACATCTTGGACAAAGCGCGTCAGTCCGTTTTCAGACGAAGCCAGCGTCAGCCGGCTGTTGGCGCTCAAGCTGGCGCGCGCGGCGCCGTTGCTAAACACCGCGCGGCTGTCGCGTCCGGTGGTGACGATCGCCCCCGCCGGCAACACGTCGCGCGCGTTGACCGCACGCGCCGTTTGTCCAGGTTCCATGACACGAACCACGCCCGCAACTTCAAGCGCGCGCCACTCTTGAGCGGATGCAGCGCCAATGCCGACGCTAACAAAAGCTAAAGCGAACAGAAAAAAGCGCATGTGAGCACCAAGCCTTGGCGAAGATAGGCAAGTTCACATTCTGCATCAGGCGCCGGTAAGACTTCGTGAAGGCGTGTGCTTAACCGCAACTTTGGCGATCATTAATCATCATCACTTAGAAACCCTCGCGGGAGGGCCAAGCGTGAGGCGCGGCTGGACGGCATCTTTGGTCGCGATCGGCGCAGCGCTCGCGCCAGCGTTTGCGCACGGCCAGAGTGCAGGCGACGATCTTCGTGGCACGCTCGACGATGATGGTCGCGCGCAGGCGCTGGATCTGCGCAGCGAAGCATCGCCATTGGTCGCCGTGTTCGTGGAAGGCGCCACGGTTTACAATGCCGAGCAACTCGCCTCGCTCTACGCCGACCGGCTTGGACGTGCGGCTGACTTAGCCGCCCTGCAAGCCTTGGCCGAAGAGATCACCGCCCGCTATCGCGAGGACGGTTATTTTCTATCGCGCGCCGTTGTCCCGCCAGCTGCATTAAGCGACGGCGTTGCGCGCGTGGTCGTCTATGAGGGCTATATCGCCGAGGTCCGCTTTGACGGCCCTGTGCCGCCGCGTGCAGCTGAGCTCTTGTCAGACGTCGTCGGTCGGCGTCCGATCAATTTGGCCGCGCTTGATCGAAAGCTGACTTTGCTGCGGCAAACGCCGGGGCTTCGGGTCGAGCGGGCTGAACTTCAGCCCGATGTCGACGATCCAAGTGCGCACATTCTGGTGCTTGAACTGGGGCAGGCGCAAAGCGGCGGCTACCTGCGCGCGGACAATCGTGGATCGGACGATTATGGCGGCTGGCGCATCATAGCCAACGGCGAAGCTTATAATTGGCTGCGCCCCGGAGACGAGAGCCAAGTGCGCGTCGTCACCGCCCCGACTGAGCCCGAGCGCATGCGCGCCTTCGAAGTCAGCTACGCGACGCCGGTCGGCGCCGAGGGCGCCTTCGTGCGCGTCGAAGCGGGGGCGGGACGCTTTATCGACGACGATGACGAAGTGCGTGACTTCCGCTCGGCGTCGGCGCGATATCAGACCCCGATGCGTGCATCGAGGGAGTCTGAGCACAACTTATTCGTCGAAGCGGCGGCTCTCTCGGTCGAAGAACGGACGCCCGCTTTTATGACGACCGACGAGACCCTCGTTAGTCTTGCACTCGGCGTTACGGGACGCTGGCGGCGCGGCGGTGGCGCCACGACCTATTACACCCAAATGCTTCTGGGCCGAGCCCATTCGCCGGCTGCAAATTTACGCTCGCGGGCTGACGCGGACGATCAGTACGCGCGCCTGAACCTGTCGCTTTCGCATCGTCAGAGGTTCGGCGATGATGTGACCTTCATCATGCGATGGGCGGCGCAGCTCGCCGATGGTCCACTACCGCGCTCGGAAGAAATGTCGGTCGGCGGGCGCCTCTTCGGGCGCGGCTATCTGCAAGGCAGCGCCCGCGGCGATTCCGGCGTCGCTGGCGCGATTGAGGCGCGCTATGTCGGTGCGCCGGACATGCAAATATTCGGACGACCGCAGCCCTATCTATTCATTGACGGCGCCCGCATGTTCAACGGCTATCTGGGCGCGGCCCGCGAAGACGATCTCGCGTCCTGGGGCGGCGGCGTCAGGGTCGAAGTCTGGGACCGCGTATCGCTGGAAATGGAGGTCGCGCGTGCGCTCATCGATGCGCGCAGCGGGGAAGATTGGCGTCAGAACCTGACGCTGAATTTGGGTTTTTGAGCGCCCGTAAAGCTTTCGACAGCAGTTTAAGTTCGCGCCTGCACGTGCTACACTTTAGGCGTGTGCATGCTGTGCGGTGGACAGCTCCAGGACGGTAGAGCGACCGCTTCCGGTGGGATCGCTTTCGAATGCGCGCGTCACGGCGCCTATATCATCGCGCGCACAGCGCTGCCGCGTTTCCTTGCAGCATCGAAGCAAGAGCAGGCCGCAGCGCTCGAGCGCGCCAAAGCCTTTATCGCCCAGCGCAACGGGCAGGTGATCGTGACTTCTTTTGAGCTCTAACTTCTGCGCCATGCGGGCGCGCTTTTGGCTCGGCGGTTTTGGTGGAGACTTGCACATCGAAGTGCGACAGCCCGCGAAGATCGCGCCAGGGATCGAAGCCCGAAGGGCCGAGACGCGGCTCCCGCGGCTCGGCGCGAAGCGCGAGAGCCCGACCCGCGCATAGCGCGGCGGCGCCCAAACCTCTAAGCTCTCCTCTCATGTGCAATCGCTACGCCTCCGACATCAGAAAAGCCGGCATCGAAAAAGACTATTATGGCTTTGACGAATGGAGCGAGACCCGCATCAATCCCTTTCTCGGCAACGCCGTCCTCGAGGTCTTTCCCAAAAGCTTGGCGCCGATCCTGAAGCTCAATTCCAAAGACGAGCTTCAATGGACAAAGATGCGTTGGGGCCTGCCGGGCCCGCCGAAATTTGGCGCCACGCCGATCACCAATATCCGCAACATCAAGAGCCCGCATTGGCGCCCGCTCCTCGGCCCCCAACATCGTTGCCTCGTCCCATTCACCGCCTTCAGCGAATACGAAGACGCTTCCCCAAAAGGAAAAAAGCAGATCCGCTGGTTTGCCCCGCCGGACCGCGCCATGCTCTGCTTTGCCGGCATCGCAAGCGAATATTACGGCGACGTCGGCACCAAGACCGCGCCCAACATCGGCACGCATCAATTGTTCAGTTTCCTCACCACTGAAGCCAACGATCTCGTCCGTCCCGTTCATGCCAAAGCGATGCCGCTCGTCCTTTCCACTGAGGCTGAGCGCCAAGAATGGCTGACCGCGCCTGCAAGTGAAATCGAAGCGATCCAAGCCCGCATCCTGCCCACAGACGCGCTCGCAATCCTCTCCGACGAAGAAGCGGCGCAGTACACAGGCGGCTACATCAAGTGAGCGCCTTGTGCTGTCGGTGCGAAGTCTTCGTTAGACTCGCGGCGCCAATGGGCGCAGCGTGATGCTTCACTGCTTGTCAGTTCGCCCCATGTAGGGGGGCTTTCCCATGTCTCCCATGAATGCTTTTGTCGCGCGTGCGAACATCGTACGCATGCGCCTCCAACTTGCGACCTTTGTGGACGCTGCGGCGCAAGTCACACTTCAAAAATTGTTAGAAGAACAGCTTGAAGCGCTTCGCGCGGGCGAAGCTGAGAACGATCGCAATTAGCCGCCGCCGCGCTGCCGGCGGTCACTGAAATCACGCCGAGACACGCATCGCGCGCACGGCCTGCGCGCCACGCGCGGGCGACGCCCGTACGCAGCGTCCGCAGAATTGGAACTTTCGCGCATGTGTTCTGACGGCCTCCACCTTGCGGAACCATAACAGACTACCGGGGTTAGGCCGTTGGGACACGAGCGCCAGAACGGCGCGCGCGGGTTCTGTATCTTTGTTGGGAACAGTGAGGGATTAGAATGCCTACGACCAAACACTTGACGACGGCCCGCAGCCTCGGCGTCGCCCTTGTCGCAGCTTTGAGCCTCGGCGCTTGCGCCACGCGCGACGACATCAGCCAGATCAATTCACGTCTTGATTCCATCGACGCCCAGGTACGGAGCGCCGCGCAGAATTCGCAGGCCGCCAATCAGTCGGCCACCAACGCCAATCAGCGCCTCGACGCGATGGAGGGGCGCATCCAGCAACTCGAAACCCAACCGGCGCGCAGGCCCCGCGGTTAAGACGCGCGCCGTTCTAACGACGCCTTGGCTCAGGATTGCTTCATGAATAAGTGGACGCCCCTAACCGGCAAGGCGCTCTTAAGTTCGCTTGTGCTGGCGTTCGCGAGCTTCGCACTCGCCGATGCCGTGGACGCCAGCGCCCAGCCAGTCTCCGCTGCCGCCGCTGATCAACTTCCACCTCATCAAGACGTCTCCGAGCAGGCGGTTGGGCTTGCAGGTTGGGTGATCGCTGCGGGCGACAACCAGGGTTATCCGTTCGCGATCATCGACAAGGGCGCGGCGCAGATTTTGGTGTTCGGCGCTGACGGGCGTTTGCGCGGCGCAGCGCCAGGTCTGTTCGGTTCAGCACCCGGCGACCATACCGCCCCCGGCATCGCCGGCCTTGCGCTGCGAGAAATTCCGGGCCGCGACCGCACCACGCCTGCCGGGCGCTTCGTCGGCGGTTTTGGTCCGTCAATCGATGCAGGGCGGGTGCTTTGGGTCGATTATGATTCTGCGGTCTCGATCCATCCGATCAGCACGGGCGCGCCGGCCGAACGCCGCGCCGAGCGGCTGGCGTCGCCGTCGCCAGACGACAACCGCGTCACTCATGGCTGCATCAATGTCGCGCCGGACTTTTACGATCACATCATTCGTCCGACGTTCGAGGCGGGCGGAGTATTCTATATTCTGCCGGATCGAGCGTCAGTAGCGGCGACGTTCCCAGATTTTGCGCGACATCGTGAGCGTCGTTGACGCTCTCTGAATGCAAAGCCAGGAATTAATCGCGCACGAATTCCAGTCCGGCGACGCCATCGCGTTGCCACACGACGCGGCGGGATTTAACGCGTAATGTCGGTTCAACCAGCGTGACAAAATCCGGCAACTCGCGCCGCACGAAATATTCAACACGCGCCATGTGCGAGACCAAGCGGCCGTGGCGCCCGACCAGTGCACATATCTGCGTAGGATCGCCGCTCGTCAGCTATGCGCCTCGTCTCGCGCTTCAGGGATCGACATAGCCGTCGGCTTCAATGCTCAGTGCGCCGCCGCGCGGATCGTTTTGAAAGATGAAACCGCCGCGACGTTCAGAATGCGGAGGCAGATAATCAAAGATCACTTCGCGCGTCTCGCGCACGCCTGTCCGGGTGACGAGGTCGGCTTTGAAACGCACCTCAGCGGCCGTTCGTCCGCCGCCGTTGACGGCGACAAACTGCACGACATGGCCGGTCTCTGCCGTTTCGATGTGCTCAACGCGGGCGGCTATCGAAGGCGCGGGGCCGGGACCACGCAACGCGTTGGCCAAGAGTACGCCGAGAAGGGAAATGAATAGAACGGCGCCCAGGGCGCCGACGGCCCATTCCAGCCACGGTGTGGCTCCGGCTGAGCGTTTGCGATCACGCACGCTTTGGGCCCACAACAACCGGCGCCAGACCCGCGCCTAAACTCGCGGGGAAAGCGAGCACCACGGCAAATTCCGCAAGCTCAGACAGCGCGACGCCGTCAGTGCGCCCGAACACCCAAAGCAGCGCAAGGCTCGCCAGCACGCAAAGCCCATAGCCCGGGAGCGAATCGCGCAAGAGAATTGACCACGCCCCGCGCGCGCCCCGACGCCGTTCAACGCCCGGAAAATCGATCCAGAACAGGAGCGCGTGCAGGACGCCAAGCGAAGCGATTGAAAGCGCCAGCGCTTGCCAAGGGCTGATCTGAAACCCGATCAGGATAATTTCTTCAGTCGGTGCGACGTTCAACGCCACAAATAGCGCCCCGATGGTCATGAGAAAGAGCCGCCCGCCATAGGCGCGCTGGTCGTCGCTTGCGGGTTGCTCTTTACCGCCCAGTTGTTTGTCGGCAAGCAGCGCACCGATCGCAGCAGGAAAACTCACGACAGCGATCTTGGCGACGATTTCTGCAATGGGCTGGCCCGGCGCAAGCACGCCGATAAGACCGAGAATTACAGTAGCCGCCAACACCGCCACCGCAAAGGCGGCGAAGGCGTCCAAAACATCATCGACGAGGCCAAAGGTTCGTTCGAAACCGGCAACGTGCGAAAGACCAGTCAAAAGCGGCAGCGATGCGACGAGTAAGGCCGCAACGCGCACGCGCTCGGCGACAAAGCCGAGCTGCCACATTTCCATCGTCATGAATAAGGGCAGTGCAAATAGCGCCGCGCCAACAAAGGCGCGCCCCAGGCCCCTGGCGTAATCAATGCTGGACTGGATAAGGCAATCTCCACCTGCGTGGCCGTGCGATGGAAGAGAACGCTTCCGCGAAGATAGGTTTCCCGCAGGTGCTAAACTGAGTTCGGAGCGATCCCGGTGAGCCGCGCCGGGCCCGGAAAAAGCGGCCCCGGGGCGGGGGCCGCTTCCTAACG